>JAGFJO010000026.1 GCA_024102635.1 Deltaproteobacteria bacterium | reverse complement strand
AGAAACGACGGCTTCCTGAGAAGAAAATTCTTTATCCGATATCTCAATCGCTTCAGGGCGGAACAGTACTCTAACGGGGCCACCTTCTTCATGTGCCGGTCCACCTGCAGGAAACGGAAGGAGCAGTTTTCCCATTCTTATTTTTCCCCCTTCAATCCGCCCCACCACCAAGTTTCCGGATCCGAGAAAGGTCGCCGCTGTTTCAGTAGCCGGCCCATGGTATAATGCCTGCGGATCGCCCACCTCCACCAACTGCCCTCTTTCAAGAATGCCTATCCTATCTCCCAGCTCGAACGCCTCCTCCTGATCGTGAGTCACGAGAATGGTAGTGACCCCTAGCTCGCTTTGAACTTTGCGCAGCATTGAGCGAAGCTGTGAACGGATCTTTACATCCAGTGCGCCGAAAGGCTCGTCCAGCAGTAGAACGCTCGGCTCGAAGGCAAGAGCACGCGCCAAAGCAACCCGCTGGCGCTGCCCGCCGCTCAACTGAAGCGGCATACGCCCCGCCAAGCCGCTTAAACCAACCAGCTCCAGCATCTCATCCCGGCGGCGGCGCCTCTCTGCCGAAGGAACATTTCGAACGCGAAGACCGAACTCGACATTTTCTCCCACGTTCATATGCTTGAAAATAGCATAGTGCTGGAATACCATCCCGCAACCGCGCCGCTGCGGGGCCCAATCGGTGGCATCGCGTCCATTAAGGAATATAGCGCCGGAGTCCGGATTTACTAATCCAGCTATAATCCGAAGTATTGTGCTTTTACCGCTGCCGCTCCCTCCCAACAACACGAACAACTCCCCATCTCTCACCTCAAGAGTAACGTTCGATATAACGACTAATTCGCCGAAATTTTTCGTGATGCTGTTAAGCTTTATCGTCATGCTACTTTAGGCCGTTATGCCCCCCTCTTTCCAACACAGCTTTAAGCAGCAGGGTTCCGAGCGCCAAAAGAGCCAGCAAGGAGGAAACCGCAAAAGCAGCAGCGAATTTATATTCGTTATAGAGAATCTCTATGTGCAACGGCACAGTGTTCGTTTCTCCTCTTATATGTCCGGACACGACAGAGACAGCTCCAAATTCCCCCATAGCCCGCGAATTGCAGAGAATCACTCCGTACAGCAGAGCCCATTTAATATTGGGCAGTGTGACAAAGCGGAAAACCTGATGCCCTTTTGCACCCAACGTCAGTGCGGCCTCTTCCTCAACGCTCCCCTGCTCCATCATGAAGGGAATTAACTCTCTGGCGATATATGGAATAGTAACGAACATAGTGGTGACCACTATTCCACCGATGGTAAAAATTACCTTTATTCCAAGAGCATCAAGCGCGGGAGCAAGCGGACCACGAGCCCCGTAAAGCAGCACAAATATCAATCCGGCGATTACAGGGGAAACCGCAAGCGGCGTGTCAATGAGAGTCAGAAGAAGCTTTCGTCCCCTAAAAGTGAATCTGGCAATCAGCCATGCCGCAGCGACGCCAAAAATGAGATTAAAGAAAACCGCGAAGAATGCTGCGACAAGGGTAAGCCGGATAGCTGATAGTGCTTCTTCGTCCGATATAGAGACTATGTAGAGAGCCAAACCTTGTGAAAACGCTTCGATGAACACCACCAGCAGCGGCAATAGGAGAAAGAGAACTGCGAAGCATGCGCCGGCGGAAAGAAGCCCATATCGCAGCGCTCTCTCTCCCCATGTGCCGTCGTTCAGTGAAAGGCGCGCAAGCATACCTACCGTACCCCCGCGGCGCGTTCACCTAGTCTGGCTTGGAGCACATTCGCAACGAACATCAGCGCGAAAGATACTACCAACATCAAAAGACCCAAAGAGGTCGCGCCCATATAGTCGAACTGCTCTAGACGATTCATGATGAGCAGAGGGACAATCTCCGTTTTCATCGGCATGTTGCCCGAGATAAAAACAACTGAGCCGTATTCGCCCAAGCCGCGGGCAAATGCCATCGAGAATCCGGCCAGTAAGCTGGGCCACAATACAGGAAGAATGACGGCGAAGAACGTCCTCACTCTGCCGGCCCCCAGGCTTAGGGAGGCCTCTTCGACTTCGGAATCGAAATCTTCGAGCACCGGCTGAACACTTCGGACTACAAACGGCAGCCCGACAAATATCAGAGCCACGTATATTCCCAGAGGTGTAAACGCCGCTTTAATACCCCATAGTGAAAGCAGCGATCCGAGCCAGCCGTTGGGCGCATAAAGGGTGGTCAGGGCGATGCCTGCCACAGCTGTAGGCAGAGCAAAGGGTA
The DNA here is from genome assembly GCA_024102635.1 of Deltaproteobacteria bacterium. Classification (GTDB taxonomy): domain Bacteria; phylum Bdellovibrionota_C; class UBA2361; order UBA2361; family JAGFJO01; genus JAGFJO01. The sequence goes on along the minus strand of JAGFJO010000026.1, from coordinate 39,842 downwards.
AATCAACGACCCCATCTATTAGCCTTCTTCCGGGAAAGCGGTAACGCACCAGGATCCATGCAAGCAGCAGGCCGAATATGACATTAGTGAATGCCGCAACCAACGATAACGAGAACGACAAACGCAAGGCGTGCAACACGCGCGGCGATATTAATGATGTCAAAGCAGCTTGAGTATCGCCAGAGGCGAGGTGCAAAACGATCATAGAAAGCGGCAGTATCACCATGAGCGAGAGGTAAAGTACGGTGATCCCGAATGTGATATTGAATCCGGGAAGAATTCTGCCCTGTTTGTGCCGTGCATTCATGGAAGTTCTTAATATGTGGCGCCCTACGACGACGGAGCATAAATCCTATCAAAAACTCCCCCGTCGGCGAAGTGCTTGGCCTGCACTTTATCCCACCCGCCAAAATCGCGATCGATCTCCAGCATTTCTATAAGAGGAAACTTTTCGGCATACTTGACAGTTAGTGATTCACTGCGTGGCCTGAAGTGATGCCTTGCAGCCGACTCTTGCGCCGTTTCACCGTATAAGTAGCGAAGATAGCTCTCCGCAGCAAGGCGGGTCCCTTTCTTATCGACAACTTTGTCCACCACGGCCACCGGCGGTTCAGCCATAATGCTCATCGAGGGAGTGACTATCTCATATGCGCCGGCTTGCAATTCTTCTTTTGCGAGTAATGCTTCGCTCTCCCAGGCCAAAAGCACGTCACCTATCTCGCGCTGCACAAAGGTTGTTGTCGAGCCGCGGGCTCCGGTATCGAGGACCGGGACATTTGCAAAAAGTTTTTTCATGAAACCCTCTGCTTGCGATTCCGAAAGTCCGAGCTTCCTCTCGGCATATCCCCATGCAGCTATGTAATTCCAACGCGCTCCCCCAGAGGTCTTTGGGTTTGGCGTTATGACCGAGATCCCCGGCTTTACGAGATCCTCCCAGTCTTTTATTCCTTTCGGATTGCCCTTTCGAACCAAAAAAACAATCGTTGAAAAGTAGGGTGAGCTGTTATTCGGCAGCCGGCTCTGCCAATTTAGCGCAATCAGTCCGCCCCGCTTGGCAATCTGATCGATATCATAGGCCAGCGCCAGCGTCACAACATCGGCCTCCAAGCCTTCCAGCACCGAGCGGGCCTGCTTTCCGCTTCCGCCATGCGACTGCAGTACGTCAATATGGCTGCTATGGCCCTTCTTCCACTCGGCAACAAAAGTGGAATTAATCTCTTGATATAGTTCCCGGGTGGGATCATAAGACGCATTCAGAAGTTTGATTCGCTCGGCTAAAGCTTCGGCTTGGCCTGTTAAAACGGCCACAAGCAGAAGGAGCAGCCTATTTCGCAATGTCATATAAATCCTACACTTACGCCCAGCCACCCGTACTAGTCGAACTCAACTTTACATCAAAGACTTAAAAGCTCAAAGATCAGGCGTTGTCCGGCACAAGCGTCGCTTGCATCAGCATTGATATCGCTTATACTGGAATCTCTTGCCTAAGGAAGTATGATGTCACACGCCGCAACAAAAGCTGATAATTGGCAGAACCAGAACTACCTGCCAGTCCCTCATTTGTTGCCGGACGACACAGAGGGATTGAACTTCTCTCTCGGTCCACGGCCTCAGCATGGTCAGCTGCGCATCGTAATCCCCCATCCACTGCTGAAATTAGCTGCGATAGATCACCGCTTCTTGATATCCCACCAACTTGCCAGAGTTGAATGTAACGGTCGCTCGTACCCGCTGCACACTGCCCCTGCTCTAGGGCCGGTTGATCGGGTAAGCATTGCCATCGTCAATCAGGACACAAGTAAAGGGATCTCGCTGCATTTTCAGCTGCTGCAAAATCTGGCCCGCTATTTCACCTCTCCCCCACCCGAGCCATTCGACTGCAAGAATTTCGTACAACAGATCTTTGGTGATACGGTTGAACCTGGCTTCGATTTTAGTAAGTGGACCCGATCTGACTTTCGAGCCGGATCAACGGTGCCTGCGTCGTATGCAGTGATTATCTACGATCTACTAAGCAAAAGAGCGCATCACTTTGCAATTTCGTTAGGCGACGGCATTTTTCTAAGCAAGAGCGGCGTAAGGCAGGGCCTTGTCATCGGCGGTCTTGATAGTATGCGTAAGGTTTACGGTGTTGAAGGCGTAAAAGTTTTGGAGCGAAAAGATGAAGCAGGCAGTTGGACGAGATAGGGAAGAAGGCCGTGATCCTGAGCATGGTAAGAACGGCCCACGCAACGATCCACGCTCCTCGAACGGGCACCTCAGCAATATAGATTGGCGGGGCGGCCGATTATCTGATGCTGTGCATGGACAGCGCAGGGCCAGTCATGATCACTCTGCGCTGGAGCGTTATCAGAATCTCTGCTCACGCGCTCGCGAGTCGGTGATATATATAGCCGAAGACATTAGCCGCGCGGGTGAGCTGCAAGCCGCCAGCCTTATTGCGTCTTTGCAAAAGAAGCTTCAGAACAAAGGCCCGCAGCAAGACGTCAAGATAGTCTTTGCAACCGGAGGAACACAGTGGCTGGGGCTCACCGCCATGATTGAGATGCTTCAGCGGTGGGACGATTTGCCCGGCGGGATGAAGTCAGCCCTGGTCGAATGCAATGCCGATCTACACAATAAACCGGATATGAACCGAGTGGTAGCCACTCATTTGGATACGATCTTTCCCCAGTTAAGAGGCGCCCACAATGCTTACGCTAATCAGCTATCACATATTTTTGACAAGCTCGGGATCCCTCACGCCAAACGCCATATGTTATACGGTGACGTGGTAGCCGATCCTGATGAGGTGGGATTTCGCGAGGCCTCACGTGCCGAGTGGCGTCTCATTATGAACTCTGTTCAAGAAGAAGGATTGCTGATAGCCGAGCCTTCGCGGCTTTGTGAGGCTCACCCTCAATTCAAACTCTTGCTCGGCATGCAGAGGCAGGCCGAATCGTATGGTAAATTGGTAGCGTCCGATGGCGGCCCCGATATAGCGCTATTTAGTGTCGGCGGCTCGTACAAGGGACAAGGGCACATCGCCTTCAACGAATCCAATACCCCATGGAGCCAAGGTGTCGCGATTGATCTTCTAAGTTACCACGCTGCCGCCGGCAACATAAAAGACAATTGCGGCATGCACAATTTCTACAGCAAGGATCATCTGCCGATGTGCGGGTCCATTACTCTTGGTCCGGCGGACCTTACCTCCAACAAAGATGTGAATTTTATCACCGTGGTAACCGGAAAAGAGAAGCGTGAAACCGTAAAGGCGCTGGTAGAGTTGACGGCCGATCCGTCCCTGCCCGCCACGCTGCTGCAAAGGGGCGCGCCGGGAAGCGCGATAATCCTCGAACCGGCATCAGCGGGAGCGCTGCGCCTAGCTATGCATCCCTGGGACTTCGGAACAGTGGAATGGAACGATGATCTCAAAGCAAAGTTCTTCATCAGTATGGCGCTGCACTCCGGGCGCAGCATTGACCGCTTAGAACCAAGCGATTTCTTACTCGCTGCGCCGAGCTCGGCGCCTATTCGTGAGATACGGCGGCAAAATTTGAACAGCCTGCTCTCCGAGGGGAGCTGGGATGAGCTTCGCCGGATGACCGCGCGGCAAGTTCGGGATAACCTAGTCTCTGCCTCTCAGGTTCCTCAACGCCTCGGACTTGAGCAAGGAGATCTTGTTCTTCACATCGGCCCACATCTCGATGATCTCTCTCTGGCGGCGCAATTTCTCGTTGATGAGTGGTGCCGACAGGGCCAGCGATTGGTCTCCTTTTACACGGCTTCCGGCTATACCGCGGTAGCTACTCCTTATGTTGTGGAGCTTCTGCAAACTTTACGATCCGCTGATGCCGCGGATCTTGCACTTATATCGCAGGCCGCTAAGGATCCCGCTGCTTTCCAGCTCATGGACCGGGCGCTGCTCAATGAACTGATCAGAGAGTTGCAGAGTGCTCCTTATAATCAGGATGCGACCAACTACGAGACATGGAAGCTTTTAACTCCGCGAGAAAAAGAGCTGAGGGCGCAGCTTCTCCTGCTGCGCATGGAACACTCCTCATGCCTAAGCGGAAGAGTCTGCGACCAAGATAGAATCGCCGCCCTCAGTGATGCAATCGCGGAATATGAACGCGTTAGGCCGCAGTGGGGCTCACAAGATCCGAAGATTGTGAAGGAGATGAAAGTTGCTGTTCGCTTTGTGGAGGAGCAAACGGAACTGATGGCGCGCGGAGTAGATCACTCGGACATCAACTATCCCCTTGAGTCAAGCTGGTATGGGGTGGAAAGAAACGGAACGGCAAGAACTTCGGATATAGAGCGTGTAAAAGAGATTATTCTTCACTTTAAGCCGAGGCTGCTTGTCGTTAACGGCGAAGGTTTTATGGACCACGGGGCGCATGCAATCACTCAGAATACTGTCGAAGTTGCAGCAATGGAGCTTCTGCAAGAGGGCAAGCTGCCTGAGGGACTGTCACTGCTTTACTATCGCGGAGTTTGGGACCGTACTGAGATTGACGGACGCGCCAATCAACTGATAGTACAACTCGATCAGGCCACCCTGCGTGAGAACCACGAAAGCTTCTGCAGAAACTTCCGAACGCAGGCGCCCGGGCTCGTTCCGGATCCAGGCATTGATGCGCCCGGCTTTTTCTCGGAGCAGGTGCGGCACAACAGTACGGTTACAAAGACCGAATGTGAGAAAATATGCGGGGAGAAACTTTCGGCCGCAGGGTTGCTGGCGTTCAATTATGTTACAGACCTCAGCTCTGAGCCGCAGCGCGGCACCTTTCTGCGGGAGGTAAGCGCAAAGGTGAAGGAGCTAGAGCGAGTGCAGGGTCCGATTAATCGTGCCAGCATGAAATCAATAATAGGACACGAGCCCCCGGGAGTGGCGCTTCGCAGCGGTGACGGTCAGAGAATAGCTAGTGTGCTGAATAGTGCCGGCATTGAACCCGCTCTTTTCATGAACGGCCGCTGAGCGGCTCAGGCGCTTCACTCCCCCGAAGCTGGGGAAGCCAAATCGGCAAGCAAAGCAATCCCAGCGCAAACACAGAAGCGAACCAAAGGCCTGCCCCTCCGGGAAACCATGAAGGTGCCGTGCCTCCGGCCAACACCCCGCCAGCCGCAATGAGCCATGAGAAAACTGTAAGGGACGCGCTAAAAGTTGCAATTAGCCCGGATGCCAAGCGGCGATGTCCGTCATAAGTAGATTCTCCGCACATTGCAGCAACCGGTCTCCAAAAACCAACTGGGCGGACCCTTTGAAAAAAAAGCTTCAAAGTAGCCTCTTTTTCCTTATGTCCCGCCGCTGCAGTTGCAAAAACCGCGACCAAAGAAACAGCCGCGGCTATAAGGAGCCTAAGCGCATCGCCAGGGACATAGAGCAAAAGAAGTGGTGCGCTAAATAGAGAGGTCCCCAGCGCAGCCAATTCAGCGACGGCTGTGACCCGCCACCACAGCCAACGAAGAACCAGTACCGGACCAAGTCCAGCACCGAACAAGAGACTCACCTGCCAGGCAGTGTGGATCGATGTAAGCTTCGTTGCTATCACAAGGGCAATTATGACCAAAAGCAAATTGGACAATCTTGCAACCGTCACCAGCGTCCGGGGAGAAGGTGAACGTCCCAGCCCTTTCTCACAGATCAATCGCTTGAAGATATCGTTAGTCCAATAAGAAGATCCCCAGTTCAGGTGCGTATCAACTGTCGAGGCGAATGCGGCAAACATAGCAGTGACCAGTATTCCTTTGATCCCGCTAGGAAGTAACTCCGCGATCCCTCGCACGTATGTACCTTCCCGGACGCTCTGAGTCATTACGCCCTCGGGCGGATACATCACCAAAAGCGAGAGTCCGATTACGATCCACATTAAGCTCCGTAGCAGCACCTGCAGAAAAGTGAATACCACCGCAGCTCGCCTGGCATCACCCTCCGACCTGCAAGCCATCGAACGTTGCGCCAAATAACCGGTGCCATCCGCATTAATCTGGATGAGCCACTGCACGGCAAAAAGAGCGACTACTGCCGCAGTAGCATCTTTGCCGTGCCAAGGTGTGAAGGCTATAAGCTCCCGCCACTCGATTCCTTGAGCTCCGCCCGGCGGAAACAACTCGCCGAGGCGGTGCCAAAGTTCGCCGAACCCTCCGATCTCGTAGATAAGAACCGTGGCATACGCGAAGGTTCCGACCATCATGAAAGCAAACTGCGCCACATCTGTAGCCACTACACTGAGCAGCCCTCCGGCTGTCGAATAAAAGGCCGTCACCGTGAGTAGGACTACCACTGATATCAAATTATTGGCGGTACGTACCCATGTCATCGTATCGCCGGGGATTGCCTCCGCGGCAAGCGGCACGCCGACCCAGCTAACGAGCTGGACTACCCCATCGAACAAGGAAGCGGGAAGCCACTCATTCCAAGGCAAGAACGGCTCGGCGATGCGAGCGGCCGCGAACAGCACCCAGGCAAGCACGACACAATTAAAGATCGTTCCGAAATATATCGCTTTGAATGCTCTGAGAAGCAGCGCGGCTCTTCCTCCATATCGCAGCTCAGTCAGTTCGGCATCGGTTAACACCCCTGCCCTGCGCCACTGCGCGGCAAAAATGAATCCGAGCATCAAAAATGCGATTGCGTAAACCCAGAGCTGCCAAAGTGCGAAAATGCCACTGACCGCAATAAGTCCGGTTACGAGTAAAGGTGTGTCGGCCGCAAACTGAGTTGCAGCCATGCTGATACCGGCTTTCCATCCGGGCAGCGAGCGGCCGGCCAAAAAGTACTCTTGTAGGTCGAGGGATGCCCTTTTGCGTGATCTTAGGCCGTTAAAAACGGCATATCCGGCAAAACACAGTATGATAACGACATCTAAAGTAGAGAGAGGATGCATCGGCAATCTTCACGCTGACTAGCCTCCATTATATTGGCATCGCAGAAGGCCGCAACCACCGAGTTTGCCGTTTAATCAGTCCAGATAACCCAAGGTTCTCAGCTGCTCTACGGCCCCCTCATCAATCTGCACCTCCTCATTACCGTCAGAGGCCGAGGATGACACGATTGAATCAAGCATTGCCTTGAACGCGTTGAAAATCTCAGGGCGCTGTTTCGCTAGATTTCTTCGCTCTCCCGGATCATTAACCATATCGTACAGCCGTCCCATGTTCAGTTTCCAATCTGAGTTCCGAATGGCGGCAGGAAGTGTCGGCCGGTCCACGTCCTTTTGGCTAACGGCGAATCCCTCACTGAGGCTCTCTCCTCTTAAAAGCCCAAGCACCGAAACTCCTTGGAAGTGTTTGTTTGATGGGATATGAAAATGCTCAAGAACGGTCGGCAATATGTCGATGCTTCTTACCTGCTGAGTAACCACCTTGCCCGCGAACTGCCCCTCTGGAAATTTGATTATAAGCGGAACCTTCAAAAGTTCATCATACAAGGTGTGAGAATGCCAGCCGATCGCCTTGTGCTCTCCAAACTCTTCCCCATGATCTGAAGTCAAAATTATGAGTGAGTTCTCATAGCGGCCCATACCTTTCAAAGCATCTATGAATTCACCGAAAGCTTTATCGACTGATCGAACTTCAGCGTTATAAAGCGCTTCAACATAAGCGCGATCGCCGTCAGTGGCCGGCATACGCGTCTTATTAATGGCTCTTAAAATTTTCGCGTCTACGCTGCGGGGAAGAGGCCCGGCATAGCTGCGAATAGCGTCATCGCAAAACTCCTCGGCCGGCGCGTAAGGATGGTGAACTTCATAGGAATGGAGAAACAGGAAGGAGGGCCGGCCGGTCATCGCCTCCAGCCATTTCAGGGCCGGCTTTGAGCGGTCAGCGAGATACTCCTTCTCGTAGTCTCCCTCGGAATAGCTTTCATAGATCTCGAACCCCCTATTAAATCCAAATGTAGACGAGATCTGGCCACCGCCATTGTATGAAGCAGTTCTGAATCCATGCTCACTTAAGATCTCAGCCATTACCGGATGAGCTTGAGATAGCGGGGCCTTCTTGCTCACCGAACCTCCATGAGCCGAGGGGATTAATGAGGTAAAAATGGATCCGTGAGATGCGGCAGTCGAGGGCGCTTGCGCAATAGCTGTCCTAAACACTGCAGAATCGCGGCTGAACCTGTCTATATTGGGGGTAAGTTCTAATGCAGATCCGTACGATCCCAACCTATCCGACCGCAAGGTATCGATTGACACGAGAATTATTGCGCAGTCCCGGCACGTCCGGGCCACGCTGGCTGGCACGGTTACCATCCACCATAAAGCCGCAACGATTAAGATTGCTGCAGAAATTAACGGCCCTTTCCGTTTCAACACCATCGCCTACGTCGAGCTATGAAGAGCTTGTTAACCATTGATATTATCGCAGAGCGTCTCAACTCTTTCCTGCTACTACCACGAGGTTCTCTGATGTACAAGGATTGCAGCGGAAGGAATACTACTTTTTTGAGCGAGACAAGGGAGTGACAATCTCATGCTGCTGCGGGATTATGCAGCTAATGGACTGCGATCTCCGGCCTAGGCGGCTGCAACTACGCGACATTATCGCTCGCCTCCTCCAAACAGCTTTTTTTGTTTGGACTCTTGCTCTTTCAATCAATTCTTCCGCCCTTTTCTTGGCCGATACCATTCTTCCAAGCGTGCCTTTCAAGGAGATCTCTCTATTATCATTTCCAGCGGCACTGGTACTGACTTTTTTCCTCATGCGTGCAGTTCCTCTCCCAGAAGCGCCTTCCTCCTTCTTGTTATTGTGCGCGGCTGGTGCGGTTACGTTCCTGCTCTGGCCGGTAGGGTTCGACATATGGTCACCAGCTAGCATCGATTGGGATGGTGCGAATGTAATCGGAATTACAGCTGCACTTCTGCATTACGAATCACATAAAACAGTGATGGAAGCGCAATATTCTCTTCATTGGGGAGGAAGTCTTTGGACCTATCCTTGGGGCTTCTCAGGAGTTACTGCGGGCGTCGCGCAGCTTTTCCAGCTCGAAAGTTCGCAAGCAGCAGCGCTGGTACATTTTATCTGCAACTTTCTAATTATAACTGCTGTCGGAACAATTACGATTAGAATGGGTTCCGGCCCGGTATTCGCTGCCGCTTCCGCTTTTATTGCCGCGATGCTCATTAGCGTGCTCATCTATAGAAACTACTGGACCCAATCGGCAGGTATTCTGATTCTGCTCGCTTGCATGAGTACAGCACCGTTTTCATCCGTTTCGATCGCGGCCCGGCTCGCCACAGGGCTACTGATCATCGGCATGGGTTATATTTACCCTCTTTACGTCCCTCCGCTCATTTCAGCTCTACTAATCTACTGGATTGTACTACTCAAACGCCCGGTCATACCAGCTCTGATGAACGCTGCCTTTTTGACTGCGCTCTCGTCAGCATTCGTGCTGCTGTCATGGCGGGCTCAAATGAACCGGCTCACCTATCATGGTGGGCCTGATATACTTGATGACGCCACTGTGGCAGTCTTTCTGGCCGCCTTAATTCCGGTAGCAGTGTACACGCTGCTGATGCGGAAACTTGCCGACGGCCAGGTGTGCTTTGCTGCTCTTTTACTTCTTATAGTTCTTATTAATGGCGTCTCTCTATATATTTATTCCGTTCACGGATATTGGGGCGACAAGCTCTTGCTTTCATCGGCCATCATTGGCCTGCCAATCGCCGCTTCCCTTTGCAGCGCCGGGAAAGGGCGCAAGACCCTATTGCGAACCGGTTACTTTGCTGCAGCCACATTTGCCTTTTTCGTTCTTTATAAATTTGCTCCAACATACAAATTACACAATGCAGCTTTCAATGGCGAGAGCCGCGAGATACTGCAGTGTTTGCTCAATAATAGAACCGAACGCGGCCCTTATATTTTGGGCGGCAGATACGATCGAGCATGGCATGAAGCACTGTTATTCCCTCGCACTCCTCCTGCTCCAGAGGATTATGAAAGTATCGTTACGAACTGGCAGGGGGATTTTGTGAAAACTATTGCGAGCTGGATCGAGGACCAGATGCTTAGCGGCGATATCGTCGCCGTCATACCACCCACCCTTAGAAGCTACCTCCCGCAACTTTCGAATGCTGGGGCTTTTGAAGTGTTATGCAGCAATTCAAAGGGCCTTGTGGTAAGAACATATAAATGAATACGCAGTCGAGCTTCGTTATAGTCATCGCCGCATTCAATGCCGCCACTACGATAGCGAGTGTATTGAGAGATTTGAACAATTTATATCCGGACGCGCCTAAGATCGTCGTAGACGACGGATCCAGCGACGGTACAGGAGAGATAGCTATTGCTGAGGGTGCTCGTCTTATTACCCATCCCACTAATATGGGAAGCGGCGCGGCGTTCAAAAGCGGTCTTCGATGCTCGCTCGGCTATGCGCCCGACTGTGTCGTCACTTTGGGAGCTGACAACCAGCGCGATCCTGTGGACATCCAGCGCATGATAACCGCTCTGGAAAAAGACCCGCAGATTAGCTGCATCATCGGAAGCAAGTATGCCATGCGCAATGACGTTCCGTTTGCAAGAAGATGCGGCGGTATGGCTTTAACATTTATATTCAGGATCTTGTTTCCGTCCTGCCGGCACCTAACCGATGTGTTGTCAGGTTTCCGGGCCATTCGCCCTGAGTATGTCCCTCTCCTGCTCGACTGCCCCGACAGATATGATTTCGAGGCGGCTTGCTGCTGCCTGATGGCATCCAAAGGGCTTCGCATAGGAGAGATACCCGTGACTGTCAGGTATCACTCTGAATCTACTAGAATGAGGTGGCCCCTATTCGAGGGGGTGCGCATCGCTCTAAGGATGCTCTCTCTGCGAATAATTAAAATGATCTAGTTCCTCGCGAGCTGACATGGCACGAGTAATTACGCTGCTCCTTATCATAAGCCTTCCTAGTGCGATACTAGTCGCACTATCGGTACAAAATGCGGAGGCGAAGGGGGTTTTTCTTACTGTCGCCATTCTGTGGTTCAGCGAGCTGCTGCCGCTGGCTGTAACCGGACTTCTTATTCCTGTGCTTATCACGGTGCTCGCAATTATGCCTGCGAAGGCGGCATTCGCAAATTTCGGCAATGAGATCATTTTCCTTTTTCTCGGCTGTTTCTTCTTAGCCAAAGCCATGGAGAAACATAGGCTCCATCTTCGCCTCGCGTACTATTTTCTCTCCATTAGGTGGGCGGCCTCCTCGGCAGCCTCGGTCACTGCGTGCGTTGCCTTATTCTCATGGATCATTAGTATGTGGATCTCCAACACGGCGGCATGTGCAATGCTGGTGCCGATATGCCTCGGCATTGTCGAGGTATATCGCCCTCACTTTGATGAAACGGTCACCAAGAACTTCACCCTGCAATTGCTCATCACAATGGCATTTGCCGCCAGCATCGGCGGCCTTGCAACTCCTATAGGTTCACCCCCTAATTTAATAGCAATCGGACTGTTGGAAGAGCGGGGCATCGCCGTCTCCTTTCTCGGTTGGATGTCTGTAGCACTTCCGTGCTCGCTCTTCATGCTAGCCGCTCTAATTTTTCTGATACGCAGGCTTTTCCCGGTACCTAAAAGCGCATCGCAAAAGCAGCTACAGCACCATTTTAGAGCTTTGCTTCGGGATCTGGGGCCACTCAAGCGAGAAGAGATGCAAGTTATGTTCGCCTTCAGCTGCGCGGTCGCACTCTGGACATTGCCAGAGGCTGTCTCATGGCTTTTCCCCGGCTCACGTATACTAGAATCAATTGCAGATCGCTTGCCCCTTGGAGTGGGAGCTATCGCGGCAACAACGTTGCTTTTCATGCTTCCTGCCTCTTCGGCAAGCAGTAAGACAAACTTGACCTGGAGCGACAGTCAAGACATTGACTGGGGAACTTTATTTCTATTTGGGGGCGGACTTACTCTCGGTGCCATGCTGGAGCATACAGGTGTAGCGCGAGAGATAAATACATTGTTATTCACACTTGGGGGGAACTCACTTGCCGTAACAGTGCTATTAATTGTTGTAGTATCGCTACTGACGTCCGAGTTCGCTTCCAATACGGCCGCTGCCTCGATTATGATCCCGGTTCTTCTCGGCGGACTTGGCGTTCAGGGACAGGATATGGTGCTGATGCTGACCTTAGCTTGCGTTTTTGGCAGCTCCTTCGGATTTATGCTGCCTGTCTCAACTCCACCAAACGCAATTATTTTTGGCACAAAGAAGGTCCCACGCACGGATCTGTTGCGTGCCGGCGTCTTTTTTGATCTCCTAGGGATCGCCATAACAATGATTGCTTTTTTCACATTCTGGCCGATTGTATTGCCGCTGCTTGCCAACTAGGCACGGTATGATCCACATCCTGTCGGGAGCTCGACGCCGGTGATATTGCTGCTCCGATGACATTGAAAAAAATTTTCCCGGCTCTCCTCTCTCTGATGCTTCCCTGGCTAGTAGCATCATGCGATGGATCTTCCAGCGGTGAATTCGAATATGTCGCCATGGGGGCAAGCGACGCTACCGGAATCGGAGCCACACCGTTAGATGAAGGATACGTGTTTGAGATAGCAGATGCGCTGGAAGCAGATGGGTACGATGTGGGTTTGCTTAATCTTGGAATTCCCGGCGCAGAAACGGATGAAGTTGAAGAGATTGAATTGCCCGTGGCGGTGGAAGAGAACCCGGAACTGGTAACGATTTTTACGGGAGTTAACGACCTGGTAGCGGGCGTGGCGCCAGATAGTTTTAGAAGCGATCTTGATGAGATCTTGCGCCGTCTCTCGTCGGAAACCCCCGCTCTGGTGGTGATCGCCAATTTTCCAGATCTGACCCAGCTTCCCCGATTTCAACAGAACCCGGACCAGGACGTCACTCCTGCCCGCATTGCTCAGTTTAATTCAATAATTGCGGATTTGGCAGGTCAGTACGGTGTTCCAATTGTAGACCTTGCTGCCGTCGATATAGAGAATTTTCAGGTCAGCAATGACGGGTTCCATCCCAGTGATGAAGGCCATCAGTTGATTGCAGACCTGTTCTTGGAGGTAATAAGACCCCGCTTACCGCCGCCTGACAGCGGCACCTAGAGCGCTTGACTCCTCCTCGTCGAGAGAGCTCATGCGGCCCATTGTTCATTTTTATAAAACTCTTACTTAAATCTAGAATATTTTGAGGCGTTAAAGATTCATGAAAGTGAGTAAGCACGCCATGAAGCCAGTCGTGCTGGTTACTGGATGCAGTGGTTTTATTGGTACCGCCCTTTGCGCCTCTCTTCGCAAGGACTACCAGGTTGTCGGAATCGATCGCCGCGCCGGACCTCCGTGCTTTGATGCGAGCCACTGTGGCATGCACTTTATCAAAACTGATCTTTTGTCGGAAAGCGCCACCCATGAGGCGCTAAGATCGGCCAAATCAGCCTTCGGCAGCGACCTTGCATCTGTCGTCCATTTGGCGGCGCCTTACTGCGATCATCTGCACCGTTTTTCAGCGGCGGCTGAGAAACTTACCGTCGATGGGACGCGTCTCCTGCTTGCGGGGATCAGGCGCAATTTCAGTAATGTGGAGCAGTTCGTGTTTCTGAGTTCGATGACCGTGCATGAACCCTGCCGGCCCGGCGAAACAATCAACGAAAACTCGCCGCTTGAAACTCGAATTGGTCATAGCAGGCACGAGCTGAGAGCTGAAAAGATAATCTTGCAGAGCAGTCCGGCGGATTCAAATGCCATTCTTCGAATAGCCGGTGTCTATAACAGTCACTGCCGCAATCTATCGCTCGCCAACCAGATCGCAAGGATATTTGAGAATCGCCTTACCGGCCATATTTATCCGGGAGACTTAGAAAGCGGACAGGCACTGGTTTACATTGAGGACTTGACCGACGCCATGCGTTCAACCATCACTTGTAGAGATCGCCTTCCTCCGTCAGTTACGATCTTGATCGGCGAAGATGAAACCTTGAGTTACGATCATCTTCAGCGGCTGCTGGGCTACCACATTCATGGGGAAGCGGATTGGGAGACTGCCCGCATTCCTTTTGTGGTGGCAAAGGTCGGTGCATGGATGCGTGTACGCCTCTCGAAAGATATGAAGCCGCTTAACAGCCCTTGGATAACCAATCTTGCCGGCAGTCATTACGCCCTTGACACCGGTAAAGCAGCTCGACTTCTTGGATGGAGAAATCGCAGGAGCATAAGGCGAATCTTGCCAGAGATTGTACGTTTCTTGAAGGCTAATCCACGATCATTCTACAAGACAAACCGCCTCGACCTTCCTCCCCCCATGGACATTCGAAGTGCTGTCGGGCAAAGCGGCGGATAAGTATATCGCGGCCTTTCGGCCTGCGGTATTAATCGAACCGCACACTCTAGCAATTCGAAGCAATCTCATACCGATTGTAGAATCCGAACAAAAAAAAGTCCACATTCTTCTTGTTGGCTCGGCTGTTGCTTGCTTTTTGCGCTTCTCGTGCACCCTTAGGCATAGTTGAATTGTTGCAGCGGTGAGTATTCCCTATCTTCGTTCTTCGCTGGTGCTTTGTCCATCTGGTGGATGCGTTCCGAATTCTATAAACTTGGGCCGAAAGTATGCCCGATTCATTAATTTGCAAAGACGCTGAGCCGGAATTAGCTCCCTCGTCCCGAAGTTCGTTCCCCTGGCTCATCTTATTGGCTGCATTCTTCCTTTCAAGGGTCAGTTTCCTGATTGTAGGGGTATTGCAGCGCGACTATTCCATCTTCCTTGCGCCTCACGAGGGAGGATGGACGTACGCGGAAAATTCCTTGATCGGCATTTGGACCGGTTGGGATAGCGGCGCCTACCTATCACTGGCGGTAAACGGATACGAGAAATCGCGGGCAACGGCCGATATTCCTCTGGATGGTTTTCTTCCACTGTTTCCTTATTTGGCATCGGTATGTTCTTCAAGGCTCGAAGCCGTCCTGGTCACTGGCTTGTTGATCTCGAACCTTGGTTTCCTGCTTGCAGGCATCACACTGTATGAACTTTTAGAACCTCGCTGGGGCCGCTCGCTCGCCTTCCGATCAGCTCTGTTGTTGTTTATCAATCCATTCAGTTTTTACGGCAGCTGTTTTCTGACCGAGGGAGTATTTTGCTTTCTGCTAATCAGCGCATTTTTTTTTGGGCAGCGTGGCGCGCCTCTCCCTTGCGTTGCTGCTTGTTCGATGCTCGCCGTTACTCGCATGATTGGCATCGTACTCGCTCCTATAATTATCGCGTCAATGCTATACTCAAGGAGAATAAGGGGCATTAAACTACTTTTATGTTCAACAGCACTGTCATTAGTCGCTTATCTGCCGCTTCTGGCCCATATCATGAGCATTCGACAGCAAACGGGAGAATGGCTGCGCGTGTTCACAATTCATAAGATTTGGGGAAGACTGGCACCTGAAGGGCCGGTCTCATCGTTCATGGCTTACATTCAGGCAAACTTGGCTGCTGCCTAATATGAAGTCGCTGTCATCGCCGCGTCCTTTCCGCTATTCGTGACTGCGATGCTACTACTGCGCCGCCGCCATAATCGGCCTCTTGATTCAGCCTATAAGCTTACCGGTATGCTTTCCATGCTAGTACCGGTGATCTCGGGAATTCCACAATCCTTTCCGCGGTACTTATTGCCCAACTTTCCCTTCTGGATCAGTATCGGATCGCTGCCAAGGAGCGGCAAAGCGTTTGGTGCTCTATGTGCGGTACTGCATATCGCCGGGATGATCATATTCCTGTTTTGGGCAGCTCGTTACAACGGAACTTGGTAGGCACATCAATTTGGCTCACTCAGGCGGACAATCTAGGTACGATAGATAGCGAAAAAAGACGGTGTCAGGATCGGCAAGATAGTTTCCAAGTCCTGCCTGGGTTATCAACGGCTCATTTAGTTCGCCTTTATAAGCTGCCCTGTACTCGGGAAGTGAGAAAGTCATAAACTTTCCGCTGCTCTTTCGAATCTGCCCTATTGAGCCAAAAGTTCCGATGAAAATTACAGTTCCCAGAAACAACCGCCTGAGCCGCTCAGGCCAACGCCGCCCGCCTTTTGCAAGTTCTCTTAAGACTAAGATCCAAATAATGTATAGATAGGGAATCGAGGCGCGCATTACCAAGTCGTTGTGTATCCCGATTCGCATAACCGGCAACAGTAGCAGGACCGCCGCCGCAGCCATTAACCACATTCTCAATTCACGCATTTGCGGCATTAAAAGCAACGCGTACACTCCGAATTCCAAAACACAAAAAAGAGCCCATTGCTTCCATGCCGCCAAGGAAGACAGCTCTTGAATTTGTATCGGGAAGTCACGCAAGTTAGAGCTCAAATAAACTGCCATGACACAAAGCAGCGTAATGCCGACGAAACTCGCATAACATAGCGCCCCCCGCCCTCTCGTGCGTAGCGCAGCTAATGCCGCCAGTGCCGTCAGCCCGATCATAACAAAAGCGGACCACAACGCGGCAGCCCCTACTATTAGTAGAGAGTATCCATTAGAGCGCTTCTCTTCCGCAGCCTTTAGGATAAGAGGTGTGGCAAGCCAAGCAGGTAGCGCGTGCTGCGGCACCCAGTATAATAGCGTGGTATTGCCCGAGTATTGATACTTAGTCCACCACTCCATTGAATGATTCCAATCTATACTGCCGGTCATCAACCACTTACCGATCACGTCAAGCCCCCCTAAAAGCGGGAACAAAAGAATGGACCAGCGGGCGTTCGGAAGCATTTTGAAGAGCTGTAGAAAAGCCAAAAAAACTCCAGCCGCCGTCCAGGCAAGAAGTGCCGCATTCGCCCAAAACCATCCAAAATAACGCCCTATAAGCGATGCAGGAAGATAGTAGCCAATCGAATATGACAGTGAGAAATACTCCCCCTCTTTGCCCTGGCCGTAGTGATAACACGGCGGAAGTTTAGAGCTGGATAGCTCGGAAAGGAAAAAATTGTGCTTTATCCAGTCATGCTCTTGCGCTCCGAGTCCGCCCACACCGGCACAACCCAGCCACAGACAGAGTACTATAAGCGACAAAGCCGATTGAAAGGCGGTCGGCGATCCAGCCTCCTTTATTCTGAGCAGTTCAAATACTAAAACTGTCAGAACCAAGCCGATTATGAATAGCGATGGAAATATCGAGAGCCAGCTCAGGGCGAATACGATCCATGGTACCAGCAAATATACCAGAGTTAGGAAGTCGAGCCCTGTTAGCGCATCATCTTGAGTTCCGATGTTTTTCCGCATTCAAAGGAGAGAGAGACGCCTCATTAACCTGGCGCAATTAAAGAAAATTCTATAGGCTAATGGCTAAAACAATCCATGAAAATCTTAGTAACGACCATACTCCTTCTGCTACTTGGCGTCAGCATTATTTTTTGGGGGGGCAACCTAGGCCTCACCCCCGTTGAGCGTACGCCGCCTGAAATTGTAATCGCTCCCGTGCCGGGTGAGAGCCTCAGTTACACGATTTCTGTTTCAGATGTTGGGGCGGGGCTAGATACATTATTGGTTGAGGCGACCCAAGAAGCGAACACATTCCCGCTGCTTAGTAAGAGGTTCGAAGGAAGTCCGGCGCGGGGAGAAGCACCCGTATCCATAAGAGGCGTAAAAGGGATAAAAGAGGGCTCCGTTGAGCTTAAAGTTAAACTTTGGGACTCCTCCTTCTGGCAAAACACCTCGGAGAAGTCCGAAAGTTTCCTCGTCGACTTTAAGCCTCCACGCCTTCAGGTCATCAGTCTTCAGCACGTTGCGGCGCAGGGTGGAGCCGAATTTATAACTTACAAAGCATCCGACGATAATCTGTTGACGCACGGTGTGCAGGTTGGAGAGATATTTTTTCCAGGTGCAGCGATTTCTGATGCCGGCTTTAAGGGAGCTAGCGATAATTCCATATATGCCTCACTGTTTGCCCTGCCTCTCGGATTTGAGCGCACATCGTCGAAACTAGAGCTGGTTGCACTTGACAGCTCGGGCAACCGTTCTGCTGTCACCCTCAACTTCCGGATTGAATCAAAAGCTCAGAGGGACACTAATATCAACCTCAGCGATGATTTCTTAATGCGTAAGAATCCTGAACTTTTTCCGGGATACCAACGGTGGGCAGCCGAAAATGGCATCGAAGAGCCGGTTCGAGACCACAGCATGGAGGAACCGGCATGGCAATTTATGCTTGTAAACAGGGACTACCGGCGAATGCTGGACGAAAGACTTAAGGAGATCACTAGGGAGTCCAATCGCCCACGTCTATGGAAAGAGGTTTTTATAAAGCCAATGCCGTCGGCTACGTCGTCAACTTTCGGCGAGAGACGCACATATACTTACAAGAGCCGCAATATTGGCAATTCTGTTCATAATGGCGTAGATCTCGCATCGGTGCGTAACGACGCAGTCGTTGCGGCAAATGAAGGGGTTGTGGTACTGGCGGAAGAGTTCGGAATTTACGGGAACACTATATTGATAGATCACGGCTTGGGACTTTTCACCTTATACGGCCATCTCTCCTCAATGGCGGTATCGAAAGACGACACAGTTTCACGCGGGCAAGAGATCGGAAGAAGCGGCGAAACCGGCTTAGCCGGTGGTGATCATCTGCACTTTGAATTCCGGCTGCGGGAAGTGCCCATTACACCGATCGAATGGTGGGATGCCAAATGGATAAATGACAATATCGAGGGTAAATTGGAGGAACTAAGCGCACCCTCACCGTTATAGGGCTTAAAAATTGCCTCCCGGACTCGATTAACTGATCCCCGTCATGGCCTCTCCATTTCGGCATTAATTATCTTTTGGAATGGTACGTTACAGCCGTCCCTTTAATTTAAATTAGTATATGAGAATCGGATGCAAAAAAAAATTGGCTCGATACGTCATTTTTTACCGCCGCTCCGTAGGCTAATTGCAGCAACTATCGTAATTTTCCCTTCGTCAGTCCTAGCGCAGCAATCAGCGAAAACTTCAACCGAGGTTAAAGAAGCTATCGCGATTTTACGGCCGCTTAAAGACTCTGAAGCTGCCGGGACAGTGAAGTTCATTCCGTCTGGCGGCAAAATCCGAATACAAGGTTCAATCACCGGTCTTACACCCGGAAAACATGGATTCCATGTGCATGAGTACGGCGACTGCTCGTCGCCCGATGGGCAATCGGCGGGAGGGCATTTCGCACCTTTCGAGCAGGAGCATGGTGCTCCTAAAGATAGGAAAAGGCACGTAGGAGATCTCGGCAACATAGAGGCCGGGCCACAAGGCAATGCCACCGTCTCGATTGAAGATGAGATCATTGCGTTGCAAGGCGCCAAGTCCATCGTAGGGCGCTCGCTCGTGGTCCACTCACGCGCGGACGATCTCACCACGCAACCTGCCGGCAGTGCTGGTGAACGGATCGCATGTGGGGTTATAGGAATAGGTAAAAAGGACGGTTAATCTTTTTAATTATAGATGCTGTGATCTTGATCATTCGCCCTGTATGGCGAATGACGCCGATCCTAAGTATGGTGCACATACCTGAGAATGTTAGATAATAGGTGCGCTATATGTTGATCGGAGACTACTCCAACCGATGCTCCAGACTTCTCGGCTTTTGCCGCTGCCGTCACTGTCTTAGTGAAAAAGAGCGGACGAGGAAGAGGCGCTCTATCATTTCATCTATCTTTATGCAGTCTTTAAAGAGCGCGCTTGAGGCCGGCTGCGGGCATGAATACCCACAGAACATGGCCGCAGAACGAACTAGCCCAGTACTTGACGAGGCCGCATAGTCACCTGCGGAGAGACTGGTACCGACAGAGAGAGTCGAGCGGTCTTTAGCTTGGCTTTTGGCTATAACTTTGCGCATAGGTCTTTCCGTTGACGAGAATCTCACTCTCTATATCACTAACTCCATCAACCATTAGTGTAACGGCAAGCACGTGGTCAATAGCCAAGCGGGTGGGAAGAGAGCCTTTTAAGGTGACCACGCCGTCCTCAGTCGCGAGGCGCACCGAGTTGAGCGCTGCAGGAACTGTTCTGCCGATTGCTTGCCGTACTGCATCTGAAATATCCTTGTCGTTTCTCTCCGTCACATCAAGCCGAATCGACGCCCGAGCGTCCTGCAATGGCGCTACCTTTAGATTGTTTTTGACAGACCGGACCCCCGCCGTACGCAGGGCGATCTGCTCGACAACCTCCTTATCCCGCTGTGATTGAACGGTTCCGTCCAAAGTGACCGAGTTACGATATGCGGCTATCTCAATCTCATAATTTCTCAGATTGCTCTCCTCAAGTTCGTTTTCAATTCCAGCAAGTATCCCCTTCGAGGGAAGGAGTGCTGAAGAGTGTGCGGGTATCAGTAGAATCGCAGCAGCTATAACAGTGGTGATATAAGAGTGATTTCTTGTCTGATGCATATTAGCTCCACTAAAATGAGGTTCCGTGCGGAGCTATAAA
Source organism: Deltaproteobacteria bacterium (assembly GCA_024102635.1). Classification (GTDB taxonomy): domain Bacteria; phylum Bdellovibrionota_C; class UBA2361; order UBA2361; family JAGFJO01; genus JAGFJO01. The sequence continues at coordinate 19,490 of JAGFJO010000026.1, read as the reverse complement.
TAGCACTTTGAATGGTAAACCACCCTGCCGCAGATCATATACACCGGCGAGTGTCTAGGAAGTTTGCGCAAAGGCCCGATTAGACTCCTTATCTCTAAGCATGAAGCGGGCGAACCACTCAGCCGCATGCTCAGCAGCTTGTGAAAGCGTATCCTTTTCTTCAAAAAGATGTCCGGCCCCCGGAACAATCCGGAGGTCTTTAATGCATTGAAGCCTTTTGAAGGCCTCCTCATTCAATCTCAATACGTCCGTATCCTGGCCGCCTACAATAAAGAGGGTCGGGCTGCGAACGTTGTAGAGATCCAATCCTGCAAGGTCCGGTCTACCTCCTCGAGATACTATCGCCTCGATCTCCTCTCCCATGATGGCTGCCGCCTTAAGTGCGGCTGCCGCTCCTGTACTCGCACCGAAGTAAGCCACGGACAATCCTTCCGTGTCCGGCTCGTGCATAATCCAATGAGTAACATCGACCAGACGGCGGGTTAGAAGCTCGATATTAAAGCGCGTCATATAGTCGCGATCCTCGTATTCCGTTAGTAAATCGAATAAGAGCGTCGCTATCTGCCTCTCTTGCAGTCTTTTAGCAACAAACTTGTTTCGTGAGCTTAGACGGCTGCTGCCGGAACCGTGTGCGAAAAGCACCAGACCTCGGGCATAGCGCGGAATTACCAGATCTCCGTCAAGTAAGGTTCTGTTAAGGAAGATTTCAACGTGTCGTTCTACCAAATTAGCCATTCACTTATCTCCTTTGACTAAATTCACAATCAGTCTATCTCTGAGAGCCTCGCCGGGTGAATAATCTCGATCTGCCGCTTATACAATTCCAAATGTTGATCCTTCCTGCAGCGAGAGGGCTATGATCGCCCGTTCTTCTACACTCCCCTTCTAATGCAATATATCAAGGGAGAACCTCGCCGATTAATCATTTTCACTAGGTCAAATACTCAAATCTAACCCGGTCGGAACAGACGATGAAGCAAATTACTTACATCGCGGAAGTGTGGCCGAATCACTGGCTCGCAGCTTTTTACGTTCAGTGTGTTCAATTACTACTTACAAGATAGGAGATGGTATGTCTAAGAAACGTTTCAGCCGCGCTGCATTCGCCGCGGTATTAAGTTCGTGTGCCCTAATCGGATACTATTCAGAGGCTCAAGCTGATTCCTTCTGCCAAAAGAAGTCCGGCAGAGGATCGAATCGTCAGGTTCTAACCTCTAAATTTGTAGCAGGCGATAAATGTCCAAAAGGGTTCCGCAAACTCTTTACCTTCCCCTCATATGCCGACGTTGAGAACATCACCAAAAATTTCGTTCTTACTAACATTGAGACTTTGAAAGGTGAAGCTGGAACGACCGGCGCGACGGGTCCACAAGGTGAGCAGGGCCCAGTCGGACCTCAGGGACCTCAAGGTATTCAGGGCGATGTTGGGCCGCAGGGAGCTGAAGGACCGATCGGACCACAGGGGCCTCAGGGAGACACCGGTCCGGAAGGTCCGCAGGGTCCACAAGGGATTCAGGGAATACAAGGTCCAAAGGGAGATAAAGGCGATCAGGGCGATATCGGTCCGCAGGGCCCACAAGGTACACACGGAGCAACCGGCGCTACTGGCCCCCAAGGACCGACCGGACCTCAAGGACCGCAGGGAGATGTTGGCCCGGCCGGACCGCAAGGTGCCAAGGGTGATACAGGCGACCAAGGCCCGAAGGGAGACACCGGAGCGCAAGGACCTGCCGGCATAGTTGCTATCGGATCATGCACTCCCGTAACTCAGGCCCGCACCGGCAGCAAGGAGGAAACCCAGGAGGTGACCTGCGGCGCGAATCAGTACGTGCAGAACGTAAGTTATTCTGCCGATAATGACGGCGTCAATATCACCAGGAATCTGCTTGTGTTCGACGCAAACGGAATTCCGGTCGGTGCTTCAGTACGAGCCTACAAGCTGGTGGGTACCTACACGCTGACCGTTAGCATCCTGTGCTGTCCTATAACTAACTAAGACATGTCACAAGTCCCGGAGGAAGGATCGCCTTCCTCCGGGCTTTTCGCTGCCCAGCCCATTTTTACCATGCCGCTCGAAATTCACCCTTCCCGCCACCCCTAAACTGTTGAACCCTGAGGGGCAGCAGCTCGTTAAGTGATTATTTTCATCTAATCAGTACAAATTAAGGCACATCCTCCGCATTTCACTCACAACATCTGTAATCCACGGCTAACAGCTCAAGCTGTCCGTTTTTCCTCAGGTTTTCCACTCATAAATAGGTTTCATTTCAGGTTCTGCGCGGAGCTTACGGGGGCTTACTAACATTCGCAGCAGGAGTTAAGTCAGATGAAAGTTTCTCTTGATCGCTTTGGATCTATAAGATCTTTTTGCCTCTCGCTTTTTGCCATTACCATACTAATGGGCGGAGTTGCCAACGCAGCGCCGCAATGCAGTGACGGGCTGGATAATGATAATGACGGCGGAGTTGACGCTCTATATGCGCCCGACCCCGCCAGTGCGGCGCCGAGAAGCTGGCACAAAGATCCATTTGGCCTGGTCGGCTTTGTTAACAGTAAAGCCGCCGAATACGGATTCAGACCTATCGGTGATGGCAGCGCCTTGAACTTCGACGCCACCACAGCGCAATTTGTCTGCCGCCTCGCCGGGTATTCCGGCGTAGCGTCGATGGACTGCGTTAGCGTCTACGACGGAGGGAGATGCGGTTGGTACTCGCCTAGCGATAACCGCTTGGACAATTGGGACCCATCCATTAACAACTTTAGGACACGCAACGCGCGCGATGCAGGGAACCGCTGGCTCACTACGCTTACTTGTATCAACAAGATCCCTAAGTGCAGTGACGGCAAGGACAATGACGGCGACGGCAAGACCGATTTCCCTGCCGATCCCGGATGCGCCAATGCATGGGATGAGGATGAGCGCCCTCATGACGTAAATTGCACCGGGCCTAATGACAACTCTGAATTCTCACAGTGCAACGACGGAATTGATAACGACGGCGACGGTGCCGTGGACGGCCAAGACTTTAGTTGTAGCAGCGCCTTCGATGATGATGAAACTAATCCCAAGTCTCAGTGCCAGGACGGCATTGATAACGATGGAGACGGAGTAGTCGATCTCGCCGACCCGGGATGCTCAAACAAGCAAGACAACTCCGAGAACTCGGCCACCACTCAGTGCCAGGACGGCATTGACAATGACGGCGACGGCGCTGCTGACTATCCGAATGACTTCAGCTGCTCGAGCCGTACCGACAACGATGAGACCAATCCAAAGTCGCAGTGCCAGGACGGCGTTGATAATGACGGTGATGGAGTAATCGACCTTGCAGATCCAGGGTGCTCCGGCACTCAGGATAACTCCGAGAGCTCTGCCACCACTCAGTGTCAAGACGGTGCCGACAATGACGGAGATGGACTGATTGATAGCAGCGATCCTGGATGCTCTAATCCTCAGGATAACAACGAGAGTGACGGAACCTCACAGTGCCAAGATGGCGCAGACAACGACGGCGACGGCCTCGTTGACTTCGGCAACGACCCTGGATGTGACAGCCCGGGGGATAACTCCGAAAGCGATCAGCTCTCTAAGCTCATCCCCTTCGTTGAGTGTGTCGACAAGATTGCCGACAGCAGCTATGTCGCACACTACAGCTACCTTAACGACACCGGAGCAACGGTGAACTTACCGGTGGGCGCGCTTAACGGGTTTACCCCGGCTCCTGCGGATCGCAGTCAGCCGACGGTATTCCTTGGCGGCCTTTTTGCGGACACCTTCACGGTACCGTTCGATGGAACTCCGCTGACATGGCAGCTCGGCACCAATACCGCTGTTGCCAGCTCTTCGACACCGCTCTGTCCGGAAGAGGCGCAGCAGCCGAATTGCAAGGACAGCGACATTACGGCGCTCCTTATAGCGCTCGACTCAGGCGCGCGGCAGCAGCAAAAGCTGGTGCAGCAGGCTGCCAAGCAGCTTATCAAGCTCAACGCGAGCGAAAGGAGCTATGCTGCTAGAACGAAGAAACAATCAATGGCCGTATACAAGCAGGCATGGTCCACAACCTGGACGCTGCCGCGCCTCGTTACGACCTGCGAGAACAATACGCAATGCGTAAGTACCTCCAACGTTCCGACGTTGAGCGAGTATCGGCGCCACTCCGATGAACTCCGTGTCTTGGCGGAAGAGATCGCCAAGAGAATAGGCGCCATCAAGACAAAGAAAGCTAAGAAACAGGCGGCTGCAATCAAAAAGAAAGCACAAAGCCTCTCTGACGCTAATGAAAGAAACGCAGAGCTGGTGCCCAAAGCAAGCGACCAGTGCTGACAAAAATAAGGCGAAGACTCTCTCCCATTGGGATGAGTCTTCGCCATAGCTGGCCGATAGCATGTCCAAGCGCGGCAGCTCTATCTGGAACCATAAGAAATTCTCGTATATTCCCTATCTCCCTGATAGCATTGCAATCCATGCCACACGAGGTGAGCCCAACAAGACAGACCTACCTTTTATGCCCAAAAATAGACTCCGTTTCTAACTAACCTGCGCATTTCTGACGTTTCTTTGAGTCGAGCCTTCATTTTAGGGGCTGCAATAGAGATGGGTATTGGGGATCTGTAAACCCCAGACGGTTGTCATGTCAGGCATTACGCTAGGATTGAATATCTCTTCTTTAAGAGCGCTCGCCGAGCTCGGACGCTCGTCCCGCTCTTTTGCCGAAGCATCTGAACGGCTTTCGTCCGGCTTACGGATAAACAAAGCAAGTGACGACGGCGCTGGACTAGCGATCTCTTCATTGCTTGCCGTTAACGAACGTCTCTCAACTCAAGCGATAAGGAACACTAACGATGCGATATCTATGCTCAATATCGCCTCATCCACCCTTGACCAACAGGTCATCATCATCGAGAGGATGAAAGAGCTGGCCGTCCAAGCGGCCAATGGAGTGTATTCCGACACTCAGCGCGAAGCTCTGAACACTGAGTACACATCGCTGATGGAGGAGTATAACCGCATCGCCGAAGCTACTTCCTTTAATGGACAAAAGCTCCTTGATACTAACGACGAGCAGATTCTTATTCAGAGCGGAATCGACAGCTCGCTAGCAAGTACAATTACTGTAGCTCTGGCTGATACTGCAACTCTTATGGGGGAGATTCAGGCACAAGCAGACAGAAACGCCAGCGGCACCGTTAGTGCTGCGGACACGGTACTGACGGGGCGCGGTCCAAATTTCCCCAGCACGGCCACACTTGACGAGCTTAACGAATTTTTTCAGGGCGTACTGCTTAAAAGCACAATTGTCGACTCGAATGGACAGGAACGCACGGTTTACACCGGCATATCGGTTTCTGCTGGATTAATTGTCATCCTTCCGACCTTGGTTAATCTGGAAAGTTTTACTGATCTTGGGAACGGTGGATTAGAATCGATGCTGCAATCTAGCCCAGGACTAGACCTTGCAAGTTCATCTGCGACTACCTCGTACTCCCTAACCTTTTCAGACACAGGTGCTACTGCTGAAATCTCATTTGACCTCACCGGCCTCTCTTACAGATTGACCGACTCGCTTGGTGCCTACTATCCCGAGCTTAGAGGCGATAACCGTCCCACAGCGCTCGCATTTACCGGGATTGATTCCGCCGGACGGGCAGCTTCAGCCCTAACTACCCTCTCAAACAAGCTCGACGACCTAAGCGCAGTGCGCGGCGAGATAGGAGCCGCCATGAGCCGCATGAACGTTGCCATAGGAGTAATGGCGGTCCAGGGTGAACAATATGCAGCGGCCCGCGACAGAATAGTAAGCGCGGATATTGCAGAGGAGGCCGCCAAGTCTATCCGGGCAGGCATCCTTCTACAAACGGCAGCGAGCATAATCACAAATAGTCAGGCTCAGCATTCCATAGTACTCGGCCTTTTACGCTAGATTGAGGATCTGGAAGGAAGGGAGGATCGAATAAGACAACAGCCCCCGAAAACGCCTATTTGCGGCGTTAATGACTTGTTATATCGTGAAGACTCAGATTTCGGAGATTTGATGGGACGGCTACTTATTATAGTTGGAGTGTTACTTATTGCTGCCGGTTTTCTCGCGCCATTTGGCGCCAGCATGGGAGGTCTCAATTCCATCGGCCTCAGGATTCCCGGCATAAGTGAACCGAAAGAATCGGAGCTGTGCAGTAGCGGCGAGACACTTAAAAAAAGCAGCTCCGCTTCATCGCGCATTCCCGGAACTAATACTTATGCAAGCAGCACCACCTACACCTGTGTCAATGCTCAAGGGGAAGCGCGCGATGTCACCCCGCGATTCCTAAGTGGCTTAGGGAGAGAGGCGACCGATTTCGCCCAAGGAATTTTCGGCACAGCAATGATCGGTACCGGCGCATCACTTGCCGGCTTTGCGTGCCTCTTTGCCGGTATAATCATCTCCATCAGGAAAGGGATTGCGAGCGGAAAGGTTCGGGTGGTGACCCCTGTTTATGCCGATATCACTAATCAGCTGCAAGGAGGCTCCGGCACACATCTCTCCGGCGATCCTTCTCAGAGACTTCAGCAGCTGGAATCACTTTACCGCTCAAGGATGATCTCAGAATCAGAATATGAGTCCAAACGGAAAGAGATCCTTAGGCAGCTTTGAGGGAATTTAGCAGCGGCTAAACAAGCCAAAAGTAAAGGCGCGGCAGGTAATGTGAACACTAGCGACCGCGCCAAGAAAGACAACGTTAATTGCTCGACCGATAGCCGCTATGAAATAGCGCTCGGCCTGCGGCGTGGAGCCTCACCATTGGATCTGTGGTCAGGCGGGACAAGATGCTCAGAGCATCCTTGCGGCGGCTGAAGGATGATATTGATACTACCTTCTCTTGCCACAATCGGCTTAACGGCGATCTCCATATCCTCGCTCCAACCGCCAGAAAGGGCGTCCATGTACCTGCTGTGAATCATCCACGGCAGGAGACGGAACAACTTCATCACATCGGCCCATCCCTTTGAGGAATCAGCCGCTTCCGCGTGCAACAGGATGTGAAGGTATGGTTCTTTACCCCTACTAGGCATGCACAAAGATGCTTGGCCTGTAAGAGTGATTCCATAGTACCCTTCCAGATTTTCCCAATCACCGGCAGGCGGATGGGAAAATTTGCCGGGGTCCAAGTCCACGGGATAACTGGTGCTAAGCTGTGTGTCTGACACTTTCGTGCCTCCTATGTACACCTGCTGTTACGTCATCTCTTGGTTCCGGCCAAGAATTACTCCGTAATGGCGTATAACAGGCGTGCTTTCAAACTACCGCCGGTAATCTCAAAGCACGCCGAAGAAAACCTTTCTTTACCTACCGCACCTCTTGGGAGTTTCAATAAAAATTGAAGCTCCTAAGAGGCGCGAAGTACCCGTCATAATCTCTGTTGTAAAAGACCTGGTATATCCCGCGACAATTTAAATAGCCCGGTTGATTCAATGCGGCAATTATAGTCTATTTTATCTACTAAAGCGAACTGCTTTCTGATTTAGCCTCAGGCATTCAATTAACGGACCCGCCAAGTAATGACAAATGCAACCTGCGGCAGAAACGGTTCTCGCATAGCTGCTCTGGCCGGCCTTCTCTTGATTGCTTTATCGTATCTAACTCTTACCACCCCTCAAGTTGTCAATTTTTTCGTCGGATATGACAGTTTGGAATTCTTTTTCGAAGCGCGCCATCGAAAACTGCTGGTTGGGAGTTTGGCACCCAATGATGAGCATTTGCGAATCGAGCTGAACCCGCCATCCGAATTCGACTATAGATCTATAAGCGAGATATTAGAGATTCGAAAGCGCGTTGTTGAGCAATACGCCGTAATTACCGGAAGTTCCTACCGGCCCAGCTCTCACGTTTTTGGCGAGATAGTGGACGGCTCTCCTTGGTGGGGTTTGCACGGTCTCTACTTCTATGGCCCGGGGGAGAAAGGCATTGAAGGACCTTCAGAGGAATCGCGATTCATCAATAACCCGCTGTTGCTTGTCGGGCTTTTGGAGCCGAGAGCCTGGGTAACGCGGCTTCAGCCAGCCGCATTTCAAGAATACTTCCCTACCCCGCGCTCTCTCATATTTTTCCCAAGTGAAGCCAAGGCTGAATGCGTTTATAACGTCAGCGGCTATCTAAAGCATCTTGAAGGCAACAGGTACAGCGGATATCAGAATCGAATTGTATCGCTCTCTGCATATAATGCGCGCGACTTTGGATACAACTATTTGTATGTTGACCCAGCAAACTCGCTAGGAATAGATGTAGATAGCCGCCCCGTTAAGCCGGTCCCCATTAGGCACTATATTCATAAGGGGGGAAGCTGCGGATATCCGGGAGGATGCAATAACATGAGCCCTTATCAGGAAGAGATGCAGCTAAAGATTCAATCTCTTCCGGCTCGGGCATCCATAAGGCTTTGGCGGGCTGACCCGGGTGCAGTGTCGAGGCGTGAAGATCTTCTCTTTATCATTAATATGAAATGAGTGACCACTATGAAATGTTATCTCCCGAGCTCTCAGCCGTTCATTAGGATCTGCATAGCAGCTCTCTTAGTTTCTGGAGCTGCTGCCTGCTCTCAGAAGAAGAGCTTACCGGCACCGCCCCCAAAACCGAAAGAGGAGCTCCCTTTGCAGGTTAAGGAGTTGGATCAGAAGGCAGCCGATCTTTATGCCGACAAGCAGTTCGACAAAGCCGTTGAAGTGTATGATCAGGCCGTAACGGAAGAGAAGCAAGAGCCCGCCCTCTACCTGGCGCGTGGACGGGTGAAGTTTCAGAAAAGGGATTTCGCCGGGGCCGAAGCTGATTACACGGAAGCAATTAAGCTTGATGGTATGAGAAGTTAGCTGAGAGCGGAAAGACTCGTCAGCCAGGGGGCACCGAGAATTTAAAAGAGTCCATGGAGGTTAATCAGCACTACTCGATGCTATTTTTTAACTGTGCCATGGCAAAAAAGAGTGCAGGAGATAAAGACCGCGCGCTAGCCGATATTGACCAGGCCATCGCCATCTCTCCGAACGGAGGCGCCTTTAAGTCAGTTCGAAAAGACTTTGAGTAAGTCAGCGTAAGGCACCGCGCTGGGCGTCTGGATATTTAACCGAATCTTTTCTCCGCTTTCTTAATCCGATCGCGTGAAAACTGGCCTATATTTGCGAAATTATTAGTTTTAAGCTCATATTTCATTTGATCGAATGAAATATGAACTTAAAACTGTCATAGTTGAATCTAAATATGGTAATATTCATCCGTTCGAATGAATTTAACCCTGTTTTCTATGAGAAATAGATCGCGCATAGGAGAGGTTGTAAGAGAGGAGCGCAGAGCTAGAGGACTTACCCAGGGGGAACTCGCTGACCTTAGCGGTACCGGCTTTAACTTCATATCTCAACTTGAAAGGGGAAAGGCAACTGTACGCCTAGATAAGCTTCTGGCCGTCCTGGAAGTCCTAGGGCTTAGCCTTTTTGCCAGGAGCGGCACCAGAACCATAGAACTTGAACGCCGCGAGGACTTAGATGCAGATTGATACTGCACGTGAGATCGATCGCCTATCCGTGTACAAGGGCGGTGAAGAGATCGGCGAACTTTATCGCACGGCCTCCGGCTGCGTGCTTCAGTACCGTGACGACTACTTTGAGAGGCACTACGATCCCAATAATCCGCATAAAGCCATTTATAATGGCGCTGCCTATTCTTTACCTCTTATTCAGAGAGCGTACGAAACTAAGGGCGATAATCTTCATCCCTTTTTTGCCGGGCTCCTGCCGGAGGGGCTGCGCTTGCGAGCGCTCATAAAGGCGGTAAAGACTTCGGCGGATGATATGTTCACCCTGCTTGCGGCTTCAGGCCAGGAGACAGTAGGTGATGTCTTCGTAAGTGCGGCTGAATTCGAAGACGTCGAAGCGCTCCATAGGTCCGAAGAAATAGAAAAGCTATCTTTCTACGATCTCTTTCAGGCCAGCATTCATTCACGCGAATTCTCCGCAAGACTAAGAGACCCATCAATAGCCGGTGTTCACCCGAAGGTCTCGGCGCAGATGGTCTCGTTCCCAATAGCGGTCGCAAAACGGAAAAAGCGCTATATCCTTAAATTAAACCCTCCGGAGATTCCCCTGCTTATTGAGAACGAAAATTTTTTTATGACTATGGCAAGGGAATGCGGACTCGAGTCCGCAGCTACTACAATGGTCAGAGATCGAACCGGAGAGCCCGGCCTTTTAGTCGAGCGTTTTGATAGGAAGTATGACAACGCGGCAAAAGCCTTTCGTAGACTTCATCAAGAAGATGCCTGCCAATTCCTCAACCGCTATCCTCAGGACAAATACCGGCTGAATATGCGCGAGATTGCTTCGGCTATCCGCCGCTACTGCACTTCACCCAAAGTCGATATCTTGAATCTTATTAAGCTCAAGGCATTCTCATATGTTATATGCAATGGAGACCTGCACGGCAAAAATATCAGCCTTCTTGAAGATGAAGGGATAATTAAGCTTTCACCCTATTATGATCTACTTTCAACTTTGCCCTATGGCGATCAGAAAATGGCGCTTAAGCTTGAAGGGCGAGATGCCAATATCAAGCTGAATGATTTTTGCGCTTTTGGCCAAGCTTTCGACATTCCCGCAAAGGCCGTAGTAAACGCAATCAGTTCGATTTGCCAAAAATCGCGGCCATTCTTAGATCGAGTTCACGAGATCGGATTTAACAAGAATCAGACGCAGCATCTTGTTAAGGCCATGGTGGAGCGAATCAATCATCTAACAGAGACTTCTCCGGCAAGAAAGTCCGCAAAATAAATGTGGCGCGGAATTCGCATCTCGCACGAGCAATGCAGCTCCCCCTATAGCTTATGCGAAGTGGTCAATCACTTATTCGCGGGCGGTGAAGGAAAAAGCGCATAAGGAGTTTTTGGCTCAACTCCCGGCGGCACATAGGCAGGCGCAGGGTCACCGGCTGGGCCAAGAAATTTAATGAAATGATAAAGTGCCCTTAGGTCCTGCTCCTCCATGGTATTGAGGGTAAACCAAGGCATCGGCGGTCTCGATTTAAGGGCGCGCGCAGTCGCTATCCACTGCTCTTCTGTAAGAAGATTAACAAGGTTGCGAAGATTAGATCCGTATGTGGTACCCCAAGGCCCGCGCCAGCCAAAACTGTCCCCGGTAAGCCAAAGATTCTCAGGGACTTTGCCCTCAGACATTAAATACCCAGCCGTGTGACAGTCATTACACCCTGCAATGCGGGACAAGTATCGTCCGCGCTCGACAAGCGCCATATCAACGCTTCCCGGATTCTTACTTGATGAAGCGTTTTCGGCTTGCAAGCCTGAAAACGGGAAAAAATTAACCGTTACTGCAAAAGCAAAAACCAACTTCCTCATCTTAAACTACCCTCATATACTGTTCTTGCACCCCCTATGTCATGGCGGCGCCATACTCTGCCTCTGCCCGGATAATAACCTTTACTATCGCCGGGTCAATCCGTCACCCTCATTTTTGCTGAAACGGCGGTTGCACCTCCACGAGTCTGAGTAGCGAGATAGTATTCTAACAAACCACTTTGTTAATACTCATGCCACATTTATAGTTGAGATCTAATGGCGGCCACGGCATTTAACGACAAAAGAAGCAGCACAGCGGTGACGCTCGGGCTTTTGGCAAGCCTTTCTTTACCCGCCGCGGTTTCAAAGGCCGAAGAGCCGGGTCCTCTACTTACTCCCCTCTCCCAAACTGCACCGCTTGAGGGCGCTGCCCTTTCCCGTTCCGAGCGGATGAAATTGCTAGGCGAGATCTGCTCGCTTGCGGATGAGAGTCCAAAGGACGCAATCGTATGGAGCGAGAGCTTGAAAGAAAAACTTTCTCACTACCGCCAAGCATTGAAAGAATCGCCTGACTTTTCCTTCGAGGAGCTCAAGACCGCGCAGCACCTCGCCATTTATGAGTTGAATGTTCACTCCTTCTACAAAAAGCTACCGCCCGAAACAAAGGAACTTTTCATCGCAGAGAACGTATTGACTCTCCATGCGGCCCTTATTGAGCGAATAGGCATGATGGGGCCCGGGCATCCGGAGAGGAATGAACTGGAATACTCTACTCGCTCGCTTTTAGGCGATATTCTTTGGAGCGAGGCATTTCAAAGTCCGATGATCCTGCAGCAGGCCGCACGGCTCTATGGAGAGCAGGTTTTAAGCTGCCCGGAAGAGTCGGTCCTAAGCAGAATAGAGCATTTTTATTCGCGAATATCCTCCAGCTCTAAGCTCGCTGCAAATCCGGAGCTATTTGAATCGGCTCTGAACTATGCCACGGCTCTCTTCATGAGAAAAGGAGATAGCCTCGACCGGGAGACGTTTCAGGCAGTGCGGCGCCTCTGCCTGGCCTTTGAGATCACAGCGCCGCAAAGCGATCTACTAACAGATGCAAGCAGAAAGTATATAGGCAGTCCGGATGCAGATCTGCTTCTAGGACAACTACTCGGACCTCTTTGCGGCAACGCTCTACTTAGCTCCAAGACCCCTGATGAGCGGCGTGAAGAGGCGGCAAATGCCGCCTTGCTATTCTTATCGGTCGTTAACGGTGAACGGTCGGGTAAAACCGGGCAAGAGATGCAGCCAAAAAGCGGAGAGGTTTTTGTATGCTCGGCGCTGCGCCATGCTCTCACAGGCCGCAGCGCATCGGAGCTGGGAGGGCCCGGCAAGCTGAAGACCGCCGCAGATTGGGAACGCTCCCAGGAGCTGCGGCTGGCTGCTCTGCATTTTTCGCTCGGAGTTCTTGCAGGTGTCGATAAGGCATTATGCGACGAATGTAAACCGGCAGAAAAAGTGGACCCATATTCTGCGCCCGGCAAAAGTGAGGATCCATTTCAGGCGCTCGTGACAGTAAGGGAGAGGGTCCGTACCGAGCTGGGGATCTCAGTAACGGGGGCATGGAACGACGAGAAGCGCGCAGCGGCAGCAGCAGCTCTTCTTGCAGCGGACTTTACGCGCCATGAATATGCTCTTGAAGCAGTAAAATATATGGAGTGGCGAAGGAAGGAGCTCGGGCAGTATTTTCCTGACGTGAGAATCGCTTCCAGGGAGGGGAGATATGCAAGCAAAGTAGGTGAGGTGCGCCACTTTCCCCCTGTACAGGTTAAAGGCGAGCCCTCTGCCTATGCGGACCTTTATTTCTATACCAGGGAAGCCTTGGTCTCTCACCGTCATGGCAAAAGCTGGCTAGACCTAAAAACTCCGGATAAGGAGCTTGACCAGATTGCGAAGCAGTATGCGGAAGCCAGCCAGATGATCTTCCTTTCATCCCTTATCTCCACTCTCTGGGGCGAGGCGCCGAACCTGCGGCCTCATGAGGATCACCGCGGCCTAAGCGATGAGAGGATGGCGAAAGAGATCCTTCTAATACTTAAGGACTTCCCGTGCTTTGATCACGATGTGCTTCTCTCCTTCCGGCTAGGCAACACCCCTGCCGATAAATTCCTGACGGAAGTTGAAAAGCTAAAAGCAGAAGCGATAAAAACTAAGCTGGAGCTTGAGCCGCGCATCGACGCACTGCTTAAGAAAAGATAATCTGATTCAAACTGAGAGGATTCCGCTATCAGATCATTAGCGACAGTGAGCCATTAAGTTAGTAGCTGTAATGCTAGTGCCGGCTGCTGATTTGCTTGGGACAGTACAGCTGCCGCGGCCTGCCTCAGGAGCTGAGTTCTTATTAGCTCAGCAGATTCGCTTGCAACATCGACATCTGTAATTCTACTTGCCGCTGCTGCCAGGTTCTCGGTTATAGTTTGCAGATTCTGCGCAGCAAACTGTACCCTAGATTGAAATGCCCCTATAATGCCGCGCTGCTCTGCAAGATTATTCAGTGTATTTGTAAACTGCGAAAGAGCTTGAAGAGCATCGGCGCGGGAGGTAAGCCGGAACTCAAGAAGCGGTGAAATGCCCGTTGTCACAGAGGCCAACCGGACAGTGGCTCGTCCACTTCCGCCACCCGTTCCGGTTGTCACAAGATCAAGTACCCCGTCACCATCAAGATCGCCAAGCGCCACGTCGGCGGAGGACCCGCTCTCGGCGGCATACGATACAGCGGCTCCAAATGAACCGTCGCCGCTCCCTAACCTTACTGTCGTATACCCCGCAGCACCCGCCAAACCGGTAGTGACAAGGTCAAGGATTCCATCGCCGTTAAGATCGCCTAAAGCAACTGCTGCGGACGCCGTACCCTCGGTAGTATAAGACATAGCGCTGCCGAAGGTGCCATCACCCGCACCAAGCCTAATCGTCGCGCTGCCAAAATTGCCCCCGCTCTGTCCAGCGGCAATAAGATCAAGAACTCCATCTCCATTTATGTCACGCAATGTAACATCGGTAGAGTAGATATGCCCCATCGTATAGGACGCTCCGGCGCGGAATGAACCGTCCCCGTTTCCAAATCTTACAATAGCGCCGCCAAATCCTGTAGTTACCATATCTAGGATGCCGTCTCCATCAATATCCCCTAACGACATCTTCAATGAGGGGGCGGCTAGTCCGTCTGAGAAGGACGTACCTGCACCAAAGGTTCCATCCCCCTTTCCGATCCTAATCGTTGTAATGCTGTTATTTCCCGTGGAGACTAGATCAAGGACTCCATCACCATTTAGGTCACCTAATACAACGTCATAGCTTTGTTCTGGATCCCCGTACGATATCGCAACATCAAAGGTGCCATCCCCTCTTCCGAGGCGCACTTCCACGAAGCCGTCTGCACCGGTAGTCCCTGCAGCTACCAGATCTAGAATGCCATCACCATTGATATCTCCAAGTGTGGCAGCATTGAAATTGCCGCCGGCCATCGCGGCGAACGACATAGAACTTCCGAACGTACCGCTTCCTGTGCCGAGCATAACCGAAATGGAACCTGAGACACCGCTGCTGCCGGCACTCACCAGGTCGAGTATTCCATCTCCGTTAAGATCGCCCAAGTAGGCAGACGTGGAACCAGTGCTCTGAGTTACATAGCTAGTTGCGCCGGCAAAGCTTCCTGTACCAATAGCGCCGCCGAGAGCTGATTGAATCCCTCCATCAATTCCATATCCGGTTTGCAGCCTCAGTTCGCCAAAACTTCCCGCGAAGAGTTTCTGATCGTTAAACTCCGTGCTTTGTACGATTCTGAAATACTCTCTTGATAATGCTTGCGCCTCGGAATCAAGCGCGGCTCTCTGCTTAGTTCCGTAAACTCCGTTTGCAGCCTGCTCTGCCAATTCCTTAAGACGCGTGGCAACTAACGAGAGCTGCTGAATAGCACCGTCTGCGATATTAAGAAGGCTAAGTCCGTCATTTAAGTTTCTTATCGCCTGGGTATAGACCCTCTTATCGGACCTAAGGCTCTCGGCTATAGATAGCCCCGCCGCGTCGTCGCTGGCGGAGTTTATCCGCATTCCTGACGACAGGCGCTCGAACGTCTTAGAAAGCGACGTCGAGGTCTCGTTTACCCGCCTTTGGGCGCTTAAAGAGGCTATGTTACTTCCGATCTTAACCACAGTTCTTAATACTACCGGGCCCTTCCTGGGCTTTCCGGATAGATTACTCCTGGATCGGAAATCGATTATTTAGCGGATTTTATTGAGAAAAAAGATAAAGAGGTACTGCTCCGGCATTTAAGTGCCGGCCTTTCTTTGGGAATTTGGCGAATAGATATTCTCTAAGTACATACAAGGGTCGGCTATAAATCAGGATCATTAACGATCCGGAGCTAAATAATTTTTATTCACTTTAACCGCCTGGCCTCTTACAAGAGCAATCCTGATGCGCACCATCATACAAAAAAACACACGCTGGTGTCCGCGGCTGCTTAAAAATGTAGCATGTCAAGCGAACCCGACCCTCTATCATCCGTGCGGTGGTCAAGGCGTAATTGCGAGCTGCGCAATGCGGCCGGCGAGCTTGTCTTTCGGCAGCTCGGCGTAGAAGCGCCAGACTCCTGGAGCGATGTCGCAGTGACCATTGCAGCCTATAGATACTTTTCCGGCTCGCAGGACGGCGCATCGCGCGAAAGCAGCGTTCGACATTTGATCACAAGGGTTGTAGAAACAATAAGCCGCTGGAGTTTTGAAGATGGCTACCATACTCCGGCGGAATCTCGTATCTTTCGAAATGAGCTTGCCCGGCTTCTGGTCACCCAGAGAGCCGCTTTCAATTCTCCTGTCTGGTTCAATGTCGGACTAGACCCGGCGCCGCAGAGCAGCGCATGTTTTATCGTGGCGGCGGATGACTCGCTCGATGCATTGCTTGAACTTCAGCGCACGGAGGCCAAGATTTTTAAGCACGGCTCAGGTGCGGGGAGCAACCTCTCGCGCATCAGGTCTTCACGTGAGGAGCTTAGCGCCGGAGGACTAGCCTCTGGCCCGGTCTCTTTTATGCGTGCCTACGATACATGGGCAGCCGTCATTCAGTCGGGCGGTGCAATGCGGCGCGCAGCTAAGATGCAGATTCTTGATGCGACTCATCCCGATATCTTGGAGTTCGTAACTGCAAAGCTCTCGCAGCAAGATCGTCGCGAGGCCCGGCTCCGTTTCCCTTCCCTGCCTTGGATGGATAGCTCGCCGGCTGAAAGCTCACCCTTTCGAAACTCTAACCTAAGTGTCCGCGTCGATGATTCATTTATGCGGGCGGCTGTCGAGGATGCTCCGTTCTCAACTCGCCTTGTAACCCAGGGGAAAGTTAGCGATACATTTGGCGCCCGATCTCTTCTTGAGCTTATTGCGTTTTGCGCTCACGCGGTGGGCGATCTCGGCCTACACTTCAAGGATACCGTCAACCGCTGGCATACCTGTCCCACGAGCGGCGAAATCGGTGGAAGCAACCCGTGCGGCGAGTTTCTCTTCGTCGACAATTGCGCTTGTAATCTTGCAAGCCTCAATCTGATGAGATTTTTGAGCGCAGGCCGGCACTTTCAGGTCGATGAGTTTCTGCGTGCGGTCTCGCTCCTGATAGCTGCACAAGAAATACTGATCGACCGCTCCTCTTATCCGAGTAATGATATTGCTGCAACCACCCGCAGGCTAAGACCTTTAGGGCTCGGATTCTCAAATCTGGGAGCGCTTCTTATGACGCTCGGGATCCCTTACGACTCGAAGAGCGCAAGAGCTTACGCCGCTTCGCTTGCATCGTTAATGAGCGCGCAGGCCTACCTGACAAGCGCCCGCATGGCTGCTCAGCGCGGTCCCTTTGAGGGGTATCAAGAGAACAGCACCAGCATGTTGAAGGTAATCTCCATGCACCGTGACAACGCAAGAGAGATCGATTCTCGGAAAGTCCCGCGAGCCATGTACACCACTCAACTTAAGCTATGGGAGGATGCCATGAGCGAGGGAAGATTGCATGGCTTCCGCAATGCGCAAGTTAGCGCCATAGCCCCTACAGGCACTATATCGCTCTTTATGGATTGCGATACCACAGGCATTGAGCCCGAGTATGCTCTAGTTAAAACTAAACTACTGGCAAGTGGCGCTGCTTTTCAGATCAAAAACCGGGCATATAAAGATGCGCTCAAGAACCTTGGATACTCACAAGAGTCCATAAATGCGATTTCGGCGCATGTTGAATCGCATGCCTCAATTGAGAGAGCACCGGGACTAAAAGAGGAGCACCTCCCGATATTTGACTGTGTTGTCTCCTCGGGTAGAGCTTCGCGCGCAATATCACCTGAAGCACAGATCTCGATGGTAGCAGCCGTTCAGCCCTTAATATCGGGAGGCATCTCAAAGACCATCGTATATCCCCACGATTCAGAGTGGCGGGAATTCTACTCCTGCTATATGAGTTCGTGGGAGAAGGGACTAAAATCGATCGCCCTCTACCGCTACGGGTCCAAGGAGGCACAGCCGCTCTCAGCAGCACAATAAGAAATTTCGATTAGCTTGCGTTGAATATTACCTGCAAGTATATCCGCCATCTATCACTAACTCACTTCCAGTCACAAATTTTGATTCATCAGACGCAAGATACACAATCCCATACGCTATATCATCCGGCTCACCTACATGCCCCAGCGGATGCAGCGTATCCAGTTTCTTACGAAGCTCAGTAACGTCCCCCTGACTCTTTAAGAACTTTTCAACCAGCGGAGTCCATATATAAGCCGGATGAATCGAGTTGGCTCGAATCTTATCCTTCGCATAAAGGAGGGCATCTGTCTTTGTCATCAGCCGCACTGCCCCCTTGGAGGCATGGTACGGCGGAATGTCCGGTGCGCTAACAAGACCGTAGATTGAAGATAAATTAATAATACTGCCGCTCCCGGCGCGCCGCATAGAGCCAATAACGTGTTTTGTGCAGAGGAAGACACCCTTCACATTTACGTTCATAACATGGTCCCACTCCTCCTGCGTCAGTTCGTGGGTAGGCTTATTGGCTCCGGTAATTCCGGCATTATTCACCAGGATAGAGATCGGCCCGAATTGCTTTTCAATCTCTGAAAATGCGCTTTTTATCTGCGCCTCGTCGGTAACTTCAAGATGCCAATAAGCGGCCCTGCCCCCTGAGCTGTTTATAAGTTCGGCAACCTCCCGCCCCTGCTCATCAAGTATATCAGTTACCGCCACCGAAGCTCCCTCGGCTCCAAGCATAACGCATGCGGCACGGCCGATTCCAAGCGCTCCGCCTGTTACTACCGCGACTTTATTGCTGACCCGGCCCATTTCCCCTCCTTATGTATTAGCTTAGCCTAAGAACGCCGCGAATCATCGGCGGCAAACCGCACGCGCGCATCCACAACAACCGCACCCTCACCGCGAGGCAGAACCTTTATAGGATTAAAATCGATCTCGGAGACCTCAGGCACCGCCTCTACCAACGCAGAAGTTTTAAGAATGATCTCGACAAGCGCCTCTTTATCAAGCGATGGCGCTCCCCGAAAGCCTTCAAGAAGCGCCTTGGCTTTAAGGCTCCCTATCATCTCCTCCGCTCGCGAGTCGGTGACCGGCACGACAGAAAATGCGATATCTTTAAGCAGCTCAACCTGTGTTCCTCCGATACCGCACATTAATAGCGGACCAAAAGTCGGATCGGGCGCTACTCCGACAAACGCTTCTACACCGTCCTGTATCTCTTCCTGTACAAGATAGCCATCAACATGTCCGGGGAGCGCCGCCGTTGCGGCTTTGAGCCGCCGCAGCGCTCGCTCGAGATCCTGAAAATCACGGATCCCAAGAATTACTCCGCCGACTTCGGTTTTGTGAATGATCTCAGAGGAGAGAAGTTTTAGAACCAAAGGGTACGAGAATCCGCGAAGATGCTCCTTGGTGACCCTCTCTGCGGGCGCCAGCACGACCTGCCGCGGAGAGCGAATTTCAAGCTCCGCTAGCGCCTCACAGATTGAAGGGAACGGCAGCCATCTCTCTTGCGGCCCTGACGATGGGCTTCCAAGAACAATCTCCCTTATAGAACGCGCTTTATCCTCCTCAAGCACTATTCGTTCACCGCGCCTCTTCTCCTTCCATCTCTTGTGCCTATACGAGGCGGCAAGTGCG
>JAGFJO010000003.1 GCA_024102635.1 Deltaproteobacteria bacterium | reverse complement strand
TGAACAAATAAGGAAACTATTCCTCCTGGCCTCCGATAATAGATGGGCCTGAAGCCTGCCCTGCCAGCAGGCACGCTTTTTGATTTTTTATGATTTCATCACAAACAATCGCATCAAGCCGCGGTTTCACTCTGCTCGAGCTTCTTGTAGTAATGGCAATCGTGGTCATCTTGACCGGAATTGCCGTCCCGCAGTTCTCGGCATACCGCCAGCGCGCATTTGACCTCCGAGCACTGAGTGATCTCAGGAATCTCGCTGCTGCCGAGGAGGTCTATTTTATGGATAGTGAAAGTTATCTTACCTGCAGCAATCAAGAGTGCCTAAACCTTCCAGGAATTGCGGCCCTTTCGCGCGGAGTTTCAATCTCTGCGCAGGCGGCTGAAAGAAGCTTTACTGCAACTGCCTCTCACGACAAAGGCAGCGGTAGATCTTTTGAATGGGATAGCGACAATGGAGGCTTACAGGAATAGAAGCAAGATCGTCACTTCCTCCGCGTCCTTCCTTTCCTTCGTGTTAAAAATTTACTACTCGCCGGCCAACAAATTCCCAACCTGAGCCCATAGGTTTGCAAGCCATACTCTCGGATTACAACCTCTTCATTAGTCTGATAATTCTAGATTAATCGTTCACTGCTATAGAGCGCGGCTGCGATGCAAAAGTTCTCTTCATCGCTTCGGCGATGGAGTATTTGGGTACAAAACCCAAATCTCTTTTTGCTGCTTGAATATTGAAGTAGTGGCTGGTCGCCATCTCACACACCAAAAATTTAGTTAAAAGAGGTTCAGGATAGCCGGGCCGAATACGAGAGATGACTTCCAGTGCTGCGGCAAGCCCGGAGGCTAGCTTATAAGGCATATGCCTTCTAATCCGGGGGAGTGCGTGCAGAGTAAGAACCTCATCGACCCAGCTCCATAACTTCACCGGTTCTCCCTGAGAGATAAAATACGCCTTACCTGCTGCATCAGGATTATTATCTAGAGCTGTATCGGCTAAAATATGCGCATTCACGCAATCTTCGATAAATGTCAGGTCGGTCAGATTGCTGCCATCTCCTATCCTCAACAACCGCCCAGCTTTGGCGCGCTCAAGTACTGTTGGCACAAGATTGGTATCGCCCGGTCCGAATATGAGATGCGGGCGTAAAGCCACTGTTTTTATCTGCCCTGGGTCATTTGCTGCCAGCACCTCCCGTTCGGCCTGCGCTTTGGTGGCGGGATAATGCGCCGAGTAGCGCTTCGGATATGGATAAGACTCATCCACTCCGCACAGGTCGCTCCCGTCAGCCACTACGCTGGGAGAGCTTGTGAAAACAAATTTTCTCACCCCGCACCCGCGGCTCAAATCAAGCAGATTGCGTGTCGCCTCGACATTCGCTGCAAAAAAGTCCTGATAGCGGCCCCACATATCAACCTTGGCGGCAGTGTGGTAAACGGTTTCTGCTCCGTCCAGCGCTCGGCGAAGATCGGGCCCGGGAGCGGTAAGATCAATGCGGAGATGTTGAACGCCTATAGATTTAAATTCGGGAACATCGCTTCGAGCAACTGAATGGACCTCGTATCCTTCGGACGCGAGCTTGGCAGCCAACGCCTTGCCCAAGAAACCTGAGCCTCCGGTAACTACAACCTTCGCCCTAATCACTGGGTCCCCATATGGATTTAGGCCGCTGAATCAAGTTCGCTATCTTCTGCTGTCGCCCATGCCCCGAGCTTATCTCTAAAAATCTTTGCGTTGTGGCGGGCGTCGACGGGAAAGGACTGATTAAAGTAGACTCGTTCAATCGGCGAAGCAAGCTCGCTGCTACGGGCAAGCTGAAGCATCTCCTGCTTGAAGGCCTCTCGCCTATCGTAAGACTCGGGCCACGCCTCGGGCTTCGGCTCGATTACTATACCGACATCTTTGCCGGCTGAGAGCGAAACTAATGCCGACCTTCTCACCTTTGGATGGCTATTAAATATTGACTCTATCGGAACTGAGTAAAACACTCTCCCTTTGCATCTCACAATGTGGGCCTTGCGGCCGCAGAAATAGAATCTCCCCGCTTCGTCGGTGTACCCTACATCCCCCATTCTATGCCAGAAACCTGATCCATCTCTGACTTTGCTCAGCTCATCAGCATCCGGCCGATCCCAATATGATGGGCTGACGTTATCCCCCTTCACTAAAATCTCTCCAATCTGAAAAGGCGGCAAAATCTTTGCCTGTGAGATATCTCTTACCGGCTCATTACTGATCTCGATGATTCTTATCTGCACGCCGTCGATCGGTGAACCAACAAAAACACCAAACTCGCCACTTTCAGCACGCGCAGGATCGTGGTCCAGAACATCTTCTGCCTTGCACAGCGTAACCGGAAGCGCTTCAGTTGCCCCATAAGGAGTAGCAAGTGCTGCCGAAGGCGCGGCCTTAGTAACTTTCTCCAATATCTCCGCGGATACCGGTGCACCGGCCATAAAGATTTTCTCTAACGATGGCAGTGTCGAACGTGTGCGGATACAGTATTCGGCGATCTTATTCCACAGAGTCGGAGAGCCGAATGAGTAGTGGATATCCAAATCTTGAATCAATTTCTCGACTCGCGCCGGCTCGACTGCCAACGGCTTGGAGGCATTGATCGGCGGAAATACGCTGCAGATGCCGTTGGCTACATTGAAGATTGAAAAGATTCCGAGCAGCGGAAGGTCTTTTTTCCCCGCCTCGAGCTGGAATTGATCGCGGAATATTCTCAGCTGCGCCTCGATCATGCGATCGGTATAAAGCACGCCCTTCGGGCGACCGGTTGCGCCCGAGGTGAAAGCAATCATCGATATACCATTAGAACTACCCGGGTCCATCGGCTTGGCTGAGAACTTTTTTAGAAACGAGAGATTCGGCCCGCCAAAAGGCACCCATTCGCTTGCTACTATATGAAATCGTAGTCCCGCAAATACCTTCTTATTAAGAAGCCGCAGGGCTTGAGCTTTCACAGAACCTATTAGCACTTGAGGGCTTACTTCCTCGATACAAGCATAAAGATTCTCTCTTCCCATGCCGGGATCTATGAATACCGGTACCGCTCCGCGCGCCATCACGGCTAGAGTCAGAGCCAAAAATTCGATTCCTGCCGGCACCAACATTATGACTCTATCACCGCTTCGCAGCCCCAGTTGATGCAGCCCGCGCTGATACTTAGCCACCTGCTCGTACAAGTCGGCATAGCTCATCTGTGTGTAACGCACAGTGTCCCCCAGAAAAAGCGGCGAAACGGCGGCATTTGCTCGCGGCATACGCTCGGCAACGCCGCAAAATGCGGCATAAAGCGCGTTGATCTCACTACCCATGACGGGTAGACGGGTATTGGCTCCTGACAAACCTTCTCTTAAAAGCTCATTACGATCGGTGGAGAGAAAATCGGATATCGCATTACACGCTTCTTGCGGAGCGTCCTCCAGCACCAAATGAGACGCCTGGGGAATCTCAAGTATGCGCGCATGAGGGAAGTGGCGCATCAGTTTCGTTAGCATACCCCTATGGAAACAGGGATCCTTGAGACCCCATACGATCTGCACCGGAACTTTGGAGAGCTCAGGCAATCGGGTACCGATCTCCAGCATTAAGGCGTAGCTGGGGTGAGTACTGTCAAAAGGAATATCTGAAACGAACTGCCAAATCGCCTCCCTACGGCGGGCGTTCCTATAAGGATAGAAATATGCCTCGCGAACCTCTTTAGGCAGCTTTTTACATACCCCCCAATCGGTTGTCAGCTTCAAGAAGCGCTTCGAATACTTCGTGAGATACTTTCCTATGAACGGCTTGGCGGCAAGCCGGATAACCTTCGGCAAACTCTCAGTCTCAGATATGGTGGTATTTAGATATACCAGCCGTTCAATATGATCGATATTCTTGAGGGCAAGAGCCGTGCCGATAGCTCCACCCCAGTCATGCATCACTAATGAAAACTTTTCAAGCCGAAGTGACGAGATAAGAGATTCAATCTGCTCTACCCTATCCATTGCACGGTAAGCCGCCCCTGGCGGATGAGAGGAAAGACCGCAGCCGAGGTAGTCAGGCACAATCACCCTATGTGTACCACTTAACCGCTCTACTAAATTACGGTAGTAGTAACACCATGTCGGATTCCCGTGCAGCATGATAACTACCGGACCGCTGCCTTCATCCAAATAATGCAAACGATGGCCGCCCACGTAATGAAAATGCGACTTGAATGGGAGTGGCTTTGACGTAATTAGCTGGTCTTCTTCGGGCGGTATTTGAATTCGCATAGACAACTGCACGGGCTACGCCGCCGCTACATTTAACATGACGCAAGGGCGGTCATGCAAGGTAGTCAAAACGGAGGTAATGTTGTGCCGACCTGCCCCTTCGTAAACTTTTCTCAAGCGAATCGACTGTAAAGATCTTTTACCACTCTATACCGATGAAGCGGCAGTTCAGCCCGCTCCCAAATGCCGTAAGCAAGACTTTCTCTCCCTTGCTTATCTGCTTTTCCTTACTGCCTATAACAAGAGCCGTAGGCAGAGCAGCTGAGATCGGATTGCCGTACTTCTTATAAACCGTAAACTCTTTGCTAATGTCCAATCCCATCTCCTGATAGAAGGAGTCGTTGACCTGCCTTCCTACCTGGTGGCAAAAGATATGGTCGACATCGTCTCTACTCCAGCCGAATGCTTCGGAGGCGTCACGCCAAGTGCGCCCGCCCAGCTTAGCCGCCGCGGCTATCAATTTGGCTGACTCGGTTTCCATAAGCGGATTAAAGTCATCTCCCTGAAACGCGGCAAAATCGTCGTTGCCGATACAAAGCTCATTGTGTTCGCTCGCAGTACGGGAGACTGCACCGACCAGACGATGGCCATCCGAATCCAGCGATTTGTGAGTGACCACAAATGCCACTGCGCTGCTTCCCAGAGTGAGGGTAGGCAAAAGCTGTAGAAGTTTATCTCTACCTAAATTCTCACTTTTGATCAGATGCTCAATACAGATCTCCAGAGTACGCGATATCGCCTCGGCAGTTACTATTACTCCTGCGCGAGCCGCCCCCTGCTCAATCATATTAGATAAAACAATTAAGCCATCGGAGAAACCGATGCAGGCATTGGTAATATCGAAAGCCAGTGAGTTTTCTTTGAGTCCGAGGTTACGGTGTACAAGCGCGGCAGTCGCCGGTTCGAAGTAGTCGCGAGTCACTGAGCAGTTGATAAGCACGTCAATATCGCCCTTATCAATTCCTGCTGTAGAGATCGCGCTTTCGGCAACCTTAGTGGCTGGCTGACTCGGGCGAACCTCTTTGTCCCAGAGGTAACGGCTTTTGATCCCACTTAGCTTCTCTAGAGTTCCAAGAGGAATCCCTAACCTCTCATATAATGGAGCTAGCTTGTCCTCTAATTCGGCTGAAGTCACCTCAATAGGAGGAGTCTCAACCGCCATAGCTTTGATAACGACGTCTTTGTACAGAAATTTAAGCATCCGGCAACCGATGTGTAAAACAGACTTCGGGAATTGTATACATGATTTGTTTACAATGACAAGGAAGGGCTTGAATGTCTGTCCACAGCACTTACCCGCAAAGCTGGTGAATAAGAACAGTAGGTTATCAATCAAGCACGTGTTTGCAGTGCATGGCCGCAGCGAGTTACAATTGATTGATGAGTAAAGCCTTCATAAAAGAGAGCGAATCCGAACTAGAAGACGACGACTCGCAGGAAGTGCCCTCAGGACTTAAGCCGGGGCAGAAAAACTATATTACGCCTGCCGGAGCCCAGGCGCTGCAGGAGGAGTACAGACGATTAAGGTACACAGAGCGTCCTCAACTTGTTCAAACTATAGCTTGGGCTGCAGGCAACGGCGATAGATCTGAAAACGGAGACTACATATACGGTAAGAAGCGCCTCCGGGAGATTGATAAACGGCTCCGGTTTCTTGGAAAACGAATTGACTCAATGGAGGTAGTCGATCCGCTCACGGTGAATTCTGATCAAGTGCTATTTGGCGCCACGGTTACCATCAGAGACGAGGACGATAATGAGAAAACTTACTCGATTGTCGGAGTAGATGAGATCGACGTCGGTAAAGGGAAGATAAGCTGGGTCTCTCCATTAGCATCGTCTCTCTTTAGGGCTAAAGAGGGTGATATTGTAACTTTCCGATCGCCTAAGGGACCACGAGAAATTGAAATTGTCAGATTGGAGTATAAGAGTATTTCGTAGCTCTCCTTGCTTTGCCCTCCTTTTCTTCTAGCTCTCCTCGCTTTCCCCTTCGTTGGCTCACCATCACGGCCTACCCGCCCGTAGTTTGGCGAAATAAGCGGCAGGCATGGTATTTGCACCTTCTATCCGAGTGGTTACTCTTTCGCAGAGAGTCCGCTTAGGGGAACCGATTCTTAAAGGTCCCAGATAGGAGGTGTAGATGTCGCCGAACAGAAGGGCTGTGTCCCGATTCCTGATTTTTATCTCTACCGCAGCATTTGTAGCGGGGTTAGTTTACGGATTCCACACCGGGCGCTCCAAAGTTTCAGCGCAAGATCTGCAAAAAGACTGGGACTCGCCTTTGCCGCAAGGACCGGACGGGGCCCAAGATGAACTAGATCCGATTCAGAGACCCACTGGTCCAATTGCCGTTGCAAATTCTGCAATCGGCGGGCCGGAGGTCTCGTCAAAGCTGCGCCAGGACTGGAGAGCATCTCTCGAAGCATTCAAGAACACCACACTAATCGACGAGCAGAGCGGCCCCCCTGACGAGACAGGAGCATATCTGCGAAAGCGGTTGGTCAAAAGCGATTTCAAACACCCGTATCTCCTGCTGGAGGACCGTGTCATCCTAGACCCGGCTTCGGGCGAAGAAGTAGTGCTCGAGCGTAATGCTATGGTGGCCAATCAGCTGTTGGTTACTAGAAGCGCGGCATTCTCTCGTTCCGACTTCGAGGAGCTGCTTGCGAGTCAGGGGGCCTCAGTCGTAAAAATCCTCGCCGGCGGCGATCTTTATCAGGTTGAATATAAGAACCCTTCGATCTCAACTGTTAGCGATTCTATGCAGAAACTTCGGGCTAATAAGCTTGCAGTGCTAGGGATCGAACCGAATATTTTGGTGTATCCGCTTCAGAGCACCCCAAATGATCCTGAATTTTCAAAGCAGTGGCATTATCAGAACAACGGACAGTTTAACTTCAGTGCTCGCGATGCCGATATCGATCTGCTTGAAGCATGGCAGACGACCAGAGGAGATCCACAGGTCGTGGTGGGCGTAATTGACGAAGGCATTGATTTCAATCATGTGGATCTAGCAGGCAATATTTGGATCAATCCTAATGAAACGGCAGGAGATGCAAACTCCGACAGTTGCCCTGGAATATGCAATCTAGATGACGACTTCGATGGACTGATCGATGAAGACACAAACGGCTGCAGCCGCACGGGACAGCTAGCCGATGGAAGCGCTTGTAATTGGGCCAACGACCTTGCTGCTGATGACGACGAGAACGGCTATCCGGATGATATTAATGGCTGGAATTTCGTAAATAATTCCCCGCTCCCCAGCGGCACTCTAGTACACGGTACCCACGTGGCAGGCACCATTGCTGCTAGAGCGGATAACAATGCCGGCGTTACGGGAGTAGCACCTCAGGTTCGCCTAATGCCGCTTCAGTTCCTTAGTGGGTTCGGCACTCTTGCAGATGCGATTGAAGCAATCGACTACGCCACAAATAACGGCGCCACCCTTACCTCCAATTCGTGGGGCGGGGGCGGATACTCCACCGCTTTACAAGATGCGATACAGAGGGCAGGTCAGAGAGATATACTTTTTATAGCGGCCGCGGGGAATAGTGGTCTCAATCACGAGGTAGCTCCCGGTTATCCGGCTAACTACAATGCAGCTAACATAATCAGCGTTGCAGCGACGGGCCCCTACGATGAGCTTGCTTATTTTTCGGACTATGGTCCAGCGAGCGTCGATTTAGCAGCCCCAGGTGATCAGGTATACAGTACTCTCCCAGGGAACTCGTATGGCTATTTGAGCGGGACTTCAATGGCAACGCCCCACGTAAGCGGGGCGGCGGCACTGCTTCTGAGTGCTTACCCTAATGCCTCGGCCGCCCAGATTAAGGAAGCACTGCTCAGCGCAGCAGAAGTAAAGCAGTCGCTTGAGGGAAAGGTCAGCAGCAAGGGCCGTCTTAATGTAGAACGCTCACTGGCGTTTCTCGCTGGAAGAACACTCTTTCCCGAAGAAGTGATAATCCTCGATGCCACAGGGGAAAGTACTAAAGGCAATGGCGATGACGTCGTTAATCCGGCCGAGACGTTTGCGCTTGCCATCCCAGTACGAAATACGTCGGCCACGAGTATCGACCAGGTGACCGCAAAGCTGCAAAGTGCCAGCCCCTTTGTAGAGATTGTAAAAAGCGGCTCCTTAATCGGCAATGTAGCGCCGGGCCAAACCGCAGTATCTCAGGACCCTTTCATCGTCTACATTAACCCGCAGCTGCCCGTTCCGAGCGAACTGACTTTTAATTTTGAAGTGACAGCGCCGCAGGGCTTCAGTGTAACATCTACTATCATAATCCCGGTACATTCACCTCTGCCGATCTCCGGGCGCATATTACTGGACGGGAAACCGGCCAAGGAGGTCGAAGTATTCTCAATTGGCACTGTAAAGAGCAGCGCTCTCACATCCGATGACGGCACGTATACGATCGGCGCAACTCAGGGCCACTTTGAGCTTGCCGTCGCAGTCGACAAGACGCCGATTGAGATGAAGCCGTACGCACTAGACATACAACAGTCGGCGACGGCTGACTTCAACTTAACAACCGCCATCAAAGCCAAAGTTTCTGATGTTGAAACAGGAGACCCCATTGCAAACGCGCTGATAGAACAGCGCAATTTCAGTGGTTATCCTATCCGCGCTTATACTTCTGACGCCAACGGCTTCTTTACTATTGTGCAAGAATCCGGACTAAGCACGGCTTTTCAGATTAAAGTACAGAAGCCTGGCTCTTATGCGCCATCGGAGCTTTTTGATGTTTCGGGTAATCATTACGGAAAGCACTTTGAGATCGGCCTCAATAAATCCACCTTACAAGGGAGCGAGCTTGTCAGGCTGCCGTCCCGCTCTCTTCAGATCTTGGACGCCAACAACGGCGGCGACGCGGTCGGATATTACTATCCAGAAAACAGTTTCGTTACAGCTCCTTTTGCCGCCGTTAACGGCACATTCTACGATGTCCTGCCCGCCCTCAGGGAGCAGATCTCCCCCACTATCAGCACCGTACTTCTTACCGGTATAAACGATGCCGAGCAGATTATAGGATATGGATCGGTTGGTGGTGTGACCAGGGCCTTTCGCATAACACAAGGGGCCGTAGTGGAACTCCTTCTTCCCGCCGGGCATACCCGCCCCTACCCGACCGCTATAAATGAGCAAGGCGATCTGATTGTGGGTTACCTCTACGATTCTAACGCCGGCGCCCGGCCGGTAATGTGGAACGGGAATGGTGAACCGGTTTTACTACCTACTTTTGAGAATTCCCAAGGCCTCGCCTTCGGCATAAACAGCAACGGTGTAATTATCGGATACCAGCTATCGTCGGGCGGACATTACACGGCTTTGTTATGGAGAACTGGAGCGGCAGTCACCATGGAAGATTTAGGCGCTCAAGTTGCCGGCCGTAATTCTTATGCTCTGGGCATCACTGAGAGCGGCGAAGTCCTGGGGGTATCTGTCAACAATCGAGGGTCTTGGAATGCCACAGTCTGGAATGCCTCCGGTGCAGTGCGTCTTCCCCTTTTGGACCGCTTCTATGCTAGCGAGGCTTACGGAGCAATGCCTGGTGCTGAGATTGTTGCCGGGCTTACCTACCCCACCTCAAGCAGTGTGCGCGCTAATATTTGGCGCAAAGGAACCTACTTTGAACTGTCGGATTTTCTCAAAGTTAATGACACCTCGGCCCTATCACCGATCTACGATGGCCGGGTGATCGAGTTTTATAATAAACCACTGATTGACGCGGCCGGTAATGCACTTTTGACATTCTACGATTACCGCACAGCGGAAAGAGGAATTTATCGCATCTCTTCATTACAACAGATTCCTGACGCCGGAGTATTCAGAGCAGCCAATTTTGAAATTCAGCCTACCCCTACTCCCACCCCAGTTCCGCCCACCCCACCCGCACTGAACGGAGCCCCTAACGACTTCGACGGAGATGGTGAGAGTGATATCGGAGTATCAGACGCCCGCGTTTCCGGCGGCAAACGGCCCAAGCCGAACTCCGGCAAGCGCGTCAAATATTTCATTCAAAACTCCAGCAGCGGAGCAACAGGCGCCATTGAATTTGGCTCTCAGGACGGCCTGCCGGCCCACGGAAGATACCTGCCTGACTCCTCTTGGCAGCTTGCATATGTGAGCGCATCGGAGAGCGGTAAGTTGAATTGGAACATCTTGAATTCTGCCGACAATTCCATCTTAACTCGTACCGTTGGTAAACTGGGAGACACCATCGTTGCTGGGTGCGATCTCGACGGTTTAGGTCAGCTCTCGGATATGGCTGTAGTTAAGAATAACACTGTGTCTTTCCTTAGCTCCGAATCAAATGCCACACGGAAATATAAGCTCAAGGGACTCAAGGGGAGCAAGATATCCGATATTTCATGTGCGGACTTTGACGGAGACGGCGCTGATGAGCTAGTGCTGCTTAGCACCAAAAATGTTCAGCTCAAGGGTAAAACCAAGGCGATTTCTACCATAAACGCCTTCAAACTTGGAAAACCTTACTTCACCTACCAGTCAAAGCGTAAGCTGAGTAAGATCTTCGTTTCTGATTTCGACGCGGACGGTGCGGTTGATATTGCAGCACAAGCGTCGGCTGCTAAGCTGCATCTGATAAGGGGCGACCTGGCGGGCGGCGCGAAAGCTGCTGTTTCCGAAATCCTCATCCCACGTTACAAGGAAATAACAGTAGGCAAATTCCGCGACTCGCAGGGACTGCGGTCGGGACTGGCTGCGTCGGATCGATCTAACAGACTATTCAGGTTATTCATTCCGGAGAGAAATATAGTTGAGCTGCCTAACATCAGTTCTGCGGCCGGGAAGAAGGTCTCGCTGATAAAATCAATTAATGTGCACTTTACGCAAAAAGCGAGGTGAAAATCACTGACTGTTAAGGTTCCAGGCGGTCACCCATTCCAGCTTCTTGCAGCTGAGCTTGAAATCGCTTTTAAGGCGGCGCTCCAGATCCGGCATATGCCCGGCGCCGTAGAATATGCCTATCCGTTTTTTCCCTTTGGCTAGTTCCTTGCGCAAAACATCCAGAGCGACCTTATTACGTTCACTTATGATGGTCGATCCATCCTCGCCATCGATAATCTGTGTTATTACATCCATATCCTCGAACTGCTGCGCGACCATCGTTCGCAGCGACACCTTCTGATTCGGGTCTAAAAGCATCTGCATCAATGCCACCTCGGTCGAAAGCTGGGGGCTTTTCTTCTGAAGCTCGGCGCT
>JAGFJO010000092.1 GCA_024102635.1 Deltaproteobacteria bacterium | reverse complement strand
TTGACAAACTTCTGTCGGCGCGCGCGAATACTCCTTCCAAAAAGGTAGAGAATGCGTTGTGATAGCGAAAGTTGACCCCGCATCTTTTAAGTTCGCGCATCAGATAGTTCTGAATCTCAATCGTTCTCTTTTTGTTAATCTGCCCCGCCCACTGGAAAGGAGTGTGCGGTTTAGGCACCAGTGTTGATACGCTGACCGTAATGTCTTTGCTGCGGCCGGCGATCTTTTTCACTCGCCGGGCGATGTCGACGATACCTTCAATATCTTCATCGGTCTCGGAAGGCAGTCCGATCATGAAATACATCTTCACGCTACCCCATCCGAGCCTGAAGACGTTCTGGCAGGTGGTAATGATCTCTTCGTCGGTTACCCCTTTGTTTATAACGTCGCGCAAGCGCTGTGTGCCGGCTTCCGGTGCAATGGTAAATCCCGATCGCCTTATTGACTGCACCTCTTGCAGCAGCTCGGGCTTCAAGGCGTCAACCCGTGTAGACGGAAACGAGATTGCGAGCTGGTCGTTCTGGGCGAACCGTTCTTTCAGTGAAGAAAGAAGAGGCAAGATGCTACAGTAATCAGCAGTGCTAAGGGAGAGAAGGGAGAGCTCCTCATAACCGGTATTGCCGAGAGACTCCTCCACGATCTTCATAATCTGTTCCGGGCTGCGCTCTCTCTGCGGGCGGTATAAGTACCCGGCTTGGCAAAATCGGCATCCCCTGACGCACCCCCTCATTACCTCAACGCTAAGCCGATCGTGGACCGCCTCGATATTGGGAACCACAGGATTGGTAGGATAAGGCGCATCGGCCAACGATGGAAGCACTCGCCGCCGCACCGATTGATATGCAGGGTGAAGCGCTTCAAAGCCGGTGAATTCTCCATCTTCATAGAGCGGCTTGAAAAGCGAAGGGATATAGACACCCTCGATCTCTGCCAGTTTAAGCAGCGTGTCGTCGCGTGTTAACGAGAGCCGTTTGCACTCTTGGTGCACGGCTATGAACTCCGGAACCAGCTCTTCGCCGTCGCCGATCAAAAAGGCGTCGAAGAACTCCGAGAAAGGTTCCGGATGATAAGCCACTGGTCCTCCGCCAATTACAAGCGGGTGCTGTTCGCTTCGCTCTTTGGCCAGTAATGGAACACCGCCTAAGTCCAAGATGGTCAGAATACCTGACATGCAAAGCTCGTACTGCAGACTGAAACCTATGGTGTCAAACAAGGAAAGGGGAGACTTTGACTCGAGCGAAGTGAGAGGCAGCATTTTGCGTCGCAGCAGCGCCTCCATGTCCGGCAGGGGCACGTAAGCGCGCTCGGCCCACCATTTTTCATTTCGATTTATAACATCATAAAGAATCTGCAGCCCCACATGCGACATGCCCACCTCGTAGGTGTCGGGGAAGGCCAAGCAGATACGGTATTCGACTGCTTGGGAGTCTTTAACTACCGAGCCGGACTCACCGCCGAGATACTGAGCCGGTTTTTGAATCTGGATTAGCTCACTTTGTAGGAAGTTAAGAGGCATCGTACAACTATCTGATAAAACGATTTAATTTTCCAGCATGGCGGCCGGTCCTTCACTTGTTTAGAGCAGCATCTCCGATATACTGGCACTTTCCGTATTTATAAAAGGCACTTAGTGTATTAAGGTCAGTTTAACTCACTTGAAGCCGAGAGCCGGCTTTTAAGTGTTTGAAGGCCGAAGGAAGTCGTTCCTTCTGTAAAGAGATAAGGGATCTAGTTTAACAATGCGTGTAGCGAGAATTGAAGTATTCGGTTTTAAGTCCTTCATGGAGAGATTGGTTCTTCCGCTCGATTCAGGAATTACCGGTGTAGTCGGTCCGAATGGGTGCGGAAAATCAAACATCGTTGATGCTATCAGATGGGTGCTCGGAGAGACAAAGGCCAGCAGCCTTCGCGGCGAGCTTCTTGAGGATGTTATCTTCAACGGCACCGAAAATCTTCGGCCGCTCGGCCTGGCGGAGGTTACACTGACCTTAAGATCGCACGGCAAAGATTTTTTTGCCGACCTAACTTCTCCCAGTTTAGATGCAGACTCGGCATCTCAGTCAATCTTGGAAGAGCTGCACGCGTCTAGTCAACTCGTCACAGAACTCAACAAGCAGAGTGAAGAGGAGCGGCTGCGTGAGCAGGGAAACCAGGCGTCTGAAGAGAGCGAGGGGCAGGCGGAGCACTCTGATTCTGAGGATCGGCCCCGTTTAAAGGTGATACAAGGAAATCTGGGGAAGCGCGAAGAAGAGATTACTAGCTCTTCTCTCACACAGGATGAGAGTTCAGAGCACACTCCCGAGAGCAAGCCGGATAAGAAGCAGAGAGTTAACAGGCAAATTCCTGTTACATTCCTTTCTAGATTCGCATGGCTTAAGTCTACAAGTGAAGTGCAAGTAACGCGGCGGCTTTACCGGAGCGGCGAGTCGGAGTTTTTTATCAACAGAGTGCCCTGCCGTCTTAAAGATATCAAAGATCTGTTTCGCGCAGTTGGCTTAAGCGCGCGTGCCTATACCGTAGTGGCACAGGGTGAGGTGTCGCGGATAGTTACGTCTAAACCGGAAGAGCGCAGGTTGATTTTGGAGGATGCTGCGGGAGTCTCCGGTTTCCGTGATAAGATCGCCGCAGCAAACCGCAGGCTCGATGACACCGCCATTAACGTTTCTAGGCTCGACGACATCATCGGCGAGGTGTCACGTCAGGTTGCGGTGCTTAAGCGGCAGGCCGCTCGAGCCCGCGACAGGCAAGCTCTAAAGGACGAGATCTCTAAGTTCGATCACTCTCTTTTTAAAGATACGTTTATTGGGCTGCGTGACAAACTCACCGCTCTGGAAGATGAGAAGGCTGAGAACGACAGGGAAGAAGCAGGATGCGAAAGCAGGCTTGAGCGCATCAGAGCGCTCGAGCAGGAGGCTCGCAGCACCCTTCTGACAGTCGATGTAGCTACCGACGATGTTCGCTCGAAGATCGATTCCATAAGGGAGGAGCTTAGCAACCGTGCCCGCATGCGTTCTGCTGGCGAGTCAAGAGTCAAGGAGCTGAGGGCGCTTGCGCAATCTACCGAGAACGAACGCATTCGCTTGAACCAAAGGCTCGAGCTTTTGACCCTCAGGCGGGAGGAGGTGAGTGGTGAGCGCGCGCGTATTAGCAATGAAGAGCAGTCTATGTCCGCTAAGCTCGAGCTGCTTGACAAGAGCGACCACGATGAGGCCCTGCGCTCTGTGGCATCCGAGCTGGAACAAGAGAGAACGCTGCTTAAGGAGAAAGAGAAGCAGTTGCGCCAGCTGCGCGACCAGGTTGTAAGCCAGAAGAGCGCGATTGAGCAGATTAAGATTCAGATTGCGGCGCTCTCTCCGTTGACTCAGCTACAGCAAGCCATTTTTAGCGAAGGCGTCATGCAGGTGGCCGGCGGCCAGGATCTGATCTCACTTTCGGACTGTATTCAAGTAGAAAAGAGCTATGTCAGGGCGCTCCAAGCCGTTCTGGGCCAGCGCACCGAATACCTTGTATGTGAAGAGCCTCACTCACTAGGTGCGCGCTTTGTACGTCACCGCGCGGAGGTGATGGCTGAAAGCAAAACCCCGCCTTCTTTGGGTGCGCTAAGGCGCGAGGCTGCTCCAGTGCTTGAGAGCGCTGATGTTGATGCGCCCGGCACTCTGCTTGCCAAGGTAGTCAAGCCGGCTCCGAGCTATGAAGGGGTCGTAAAATCTATTTTGCACGGTGTGTCAGTAGTTGATTCCCCCGAGCTGGCGTCCAAATATTTTGCCACTTTTCCCAATAGCTCTCATCTTTTTGTAACGGTCGAGGGAGATTTAATAGCGCGCGATTCATTTGTATCTTTTCCTTCTGAGGGAGGGGTATTGCAGCTTCGCGCCAAACTCGAAGAGTTCGAGTCCGAGTGTGCGCGTACTCAAGATAGGCACGACCATCTTGAGCAAGAATGCCGCGTTGCCGAGGAGCTTATTGTTTCGCTAGAGAAGCGCCAATCGCAGCTGTTGCAGGAAAGCCAGCAGCGCGAGCGCGAAGTTCTTGAGATTAAGAGTCAGTTAAGTGTTTTGCGCGGGCGCCTGGAAGCAGAGGAGCGCATGCTTCAGCAGGTGCAAGAAGATATGCGGCGGCTGCAATCTGAGATCGCTGAAAGCGGATCTCGCCTTGAGTCTTTCCGGCAGGAGGAGATCAGGGTTTTAGAGGAGCTGCAATCTTTAGTTCCCGATAGTGAAGTACGTGTCAAGGAAGAGCTTGAAAATCTCAAGGCCGAGCACCTGAAACTCGACTCCACGCGCAGAGAGGGACATGAGAAGTTATCCACTCTGGCAAATGAACTTGAAGCTGCGCGCGACGCGCTGGATAAAGCGCGCGCTAGATCGTCACATACCACTCTTGAGCAACAAAGGGCGCGGCTTGAAGAAGATTCCTTGAGGGAGCGTGTTATAGGAGATTACGGCGAGCAGCTTTGGAGCGCGATAAGTGCCGCTGCCGCTGGCGACCGGCTGTCGGACGAGCAGAGAGAGGAGTTTCAGCGCGAAGCAGTGCGCCTCAAAAATAGGTTGGCGCGAGAAGGCGAGGTAGATCCTACCTCAATTGAGCGCTTCGAAGAAGAGAGCGCACGCCTCGAGCACCTAACTGAGCAGAGAAATGACCTGCATGCTGCCGCCGCCACACTAAAGCGCACCGTCGAGGTCCTTACTGAAACCTCCGAGCAGAGGTTCCTGGCTACATTTGAAGCGGTGCGCAGGAATTTTTCCCAACTGGTTCCGCGCCTTTTCGGTGGAGGAAAGGCCGACCTTGAGCTTTCGGATCCGCAAAAACCGCTTGAGTCCGGTATAGAGATAGCGGTGCGTCCTCCCGGCAAAAAGCTCCGCAGCATAGAGCTACTGTCGGGCGGAGAGAAAGCTCTGTGTGCGACATCGCTGATTTTCGCGATGTTCATGGTTAGACCGAGCCCGCTCTGTGTGCTTGATGAGGTGGATGCTCCGCTTGATGACGCAAACTTAGTGCGTCTCCTGTCTCTTGTAAGGGAGATGGCGAAGCAAACTCAATTTGTAATTATCACCCACAACAAGCAGTCAATGTCGGTGGCAGACAATTTAATAGGCGTGACTATGCAGGAGCCGGGCGCCTCGAAGGTGATCTCTGTCTCGCTTCAAGAGGCTTTTAGCCAGGTCGCCTAATATTAATGATTTTCCCTCCAGGCTAGTGCCGGTAACGTTTAGGGAAATCATGGCTCAAAGCGATGTTATAGGCTCTAATTGTGCGCAGAATCGTCAGCAATTCCTCGTATTTGCCTTATTGCTATAAGCGGTCATGCAATAAGGGGGTTGGGTAGAATTTCTGATTAATTCTGGTATGGTGGCGCAATATATTAACTAACCCGGCCATATCTTAAGTAAAGGGCAACGCTATGAACGATCTGGGAACACGCCTTCTTAACTTTCTGGAGTTTGCATCCGGTCAATTCGGCTCCGGAAATGTCGTGAATGACGTGGTGCTCTTTTGCATACTTGGCGCTCTGCTCTCCCTTTTACTGGCGTTGATCGTCTACCGGCGCGGCGGTTCAAGTCATTATGCGGGGCCCAGCTTGGAGCGCGTCTCTTCCATAGGAGGCAG
Organism: Deltaproteobacteria bacterium; assembly: GCA_024102635.1. GTDB lineage: Bacteria > Bdellovibrionota_C > UBA2361 > UBA2361 > JAGFJO01 > JAGFJO01. The sequence continues at coordinate 13,190 of JAGFJO010000092.1, read as the reverse complement.
GGTCGAGAAACTCGAGATGACACTGAACGAGTTTCGCGGCGAGGCGATCCGCAACATGGAGATCTTCAAGGGAGAGCTCGGCTATTTCAAGCAGGAGCTTGCCGAGATTAAAAGGCTGCTCGGCAGTGAGCCGGACGGCTCAGCCGGTATAAGCTCCGAGGGTTTCGAAATTCCCGGTGAGGTTAAAGGGCAAAGAATAGGAGAGGGCGCACGCGACTTCGAGATCCCGATGCCTGTTCCGGCACCCGAACCGGCTGAGCCTGAAGAGCCGCAACCCGAGGAGAAACCGGAAGAGAAACCGGAAGAGGAGCGCGATCTAAGAAGCGGATTGCGTAAGACCCGCTTCGGACTTTTTGAAAAGATAAAAAGCATTTTTTCGTCGCGTCCGACCCTCGACGCTGAGCTTGCCGAAGAGCTTGAGGCACTGCTGGTTAGCAGCGATCTCGGTGTGAAGATGGTCGACAGTTTGATGTCTTCTCTCAAGGAAGAGATCGGGCAGGGTAAGCAGGTTGACCAAGATGAGGTTCGAAGCAAACTTAAGCGGCGAATACTGGATATTTTGTCGGTGGGGGACGCCGCTGGTGCCATTGATCCTTTACGCTTCAAAAAAGAAGGGCGCAGCGATCCTCTGGTCGTGCTGGTGGTTGGAATTAATGGAGTGGGCAAGACTACCAGCGTCGCAAAGTTGGCCCACCAGTTCAAACAGAGCGGCGCCAAGGTAATGCTGGCGGCAGCCGACACATTCCGCGCAGCCGCCGTTGAGCAGTTAAAAGAGTGGGCATCCAGGATAGAGGTATCCGTAGTAGCGGGGGCGGAGGACGCAAAGCCTGCAACAGTTGTCTTTGATGCCATGGTGCGGGCGAAAAACGAAGGAGCTGACGTTCTTATAATCGATACGGCGGGAAGGCTTCATACTAAATCAAACCTTATGCAGGAGCTTGAGGGTGTGCGAAATGCAATCACCCGCCACCTTCCCGATGCGCCGCACGAGACATTGCTGGTCGTAGATGGCACCACCGGGCAGAACGCTCTTAGCCAGGCGCGAGAGTTTCACTCTGCTGTTCCGCTAAGCGGCATTGTCGTAACAAAGCTGGACGGCACCCCAAAAGGGGGTATTGTTGTCGCTATCAAAGATGAGCTTGGAATACCTATCCGGTATATAGGAGTTGGAGAGGGAAAAAAGGACCTCAAGCCTTTTATCGGAGAGAGCTTTGTCGAAGCTATCTTCGATATATCGGGGGATGGTGAGATTGAGAGCTCTTCAAAGTTGTCCGAGCACGCTGAGACCCGGCGCCGCAGACGTGAAGCGGCGCCGCCGGAAGGCGAGGCGGCTGCGTCTAGTTCCGCAAAATATTAATTATCTGTGGGCCTTAGGTATATTAATTGCATCTACAGGATTGGGCACTCTTGTGTTGAGTAGGAGAGATGTTCTCGTTACCATTCGCCCCAACTGTTGTTGGTCTATTAATTATGGGTATGGGCTTGATTTTATTACGTTGCTTTGCTGTTTTAAGACGTGAGATAATATTAGCTGGTAAAGTTTGCGGGTATTTCCTAGAAGAGTTTATTTTTGGTTAAGCCATTCCGCTCAGGTTGGTTGAAGTAGCGCATGAATAAAAAGATCGGTGAGTCATTGTTTGGTCGCATCTCTGCCATGCGCCGCCGAATTCCATCTTCCCATCACGCAGGGTTAACCATCATCGAGATGATTGTTATACTGACCCTGGTAGCTGTTCTTATCCCGCTCGGCGTTTATTTTATAGGTGGAATGTCAGCTTCTGACAGTCCGTCGAACCGAATGACGCGGGTGTCGGGAATAGAAAGTTCGATGAAGCTTTTGGATTCTTATCAATTCATTACGGGTGAGAAGTATCCTGCGACGACGATCGATGGAATTCTTCAGGCTAGAGTCAATAAAACCTACGCTTTACTACGAGTGAATATGTCGCCAGCGGAGGCTGGTACCATAGTCGGAGTTTTGTGGGAGTGCAGGTTAGCCGGAGACGCGGCAACTGCGTGTGGCAGCCCTGTTTCTGAGGCATGTTCAGATCCTGCTCCTGGCGCCTGCCCGACCGGCGCTGCGCTTGATCCTTTAAGATCTGAGGTATTTGAATACGTAAGAAACTTAAGCTCACTGACCAACTTCCCCGGAGCGGTTACCTTGATGGTCGAGGCACAAGCTCCGGTAGCAGCCGATGGAGCTCCTGTAGTTGAGGAGGCGTTCCTTGGGCTGCCGCCGAGGGGCGGGTCTGATCCGACCATTGCGGTCGGATCTCCATCGCCAGGTCCGGGTAGTGCGGAGTGCAGTGACGGAGTCGATAATGATGGCGATGGATTTACTGATTTCGGACCTGATCCGCTAGTAAATGACCCGAATTGTGCAAACGCGATGGATCCGGATGAATCCGCCTAAGGAGGGTGGTGATCTGTTGAGTCAAAGGTTTTAATATCTGAGCGGTTAGTTATGGCTGGGCGTATGCTGCCAAATATGAATAGTGCCTTCCGCTCCCGCGGAGCGTCAATAGTGGAGTTTGTACTCCTTCTTCCGTTATTTTTATTTCTAATGCTTTTTTTTATATGGTACGGCGTCAGTTTGAACGCAAAAACCAGCCTTATCTCCGCAGTAACTAATGGCGTAAGATTAGCAGCCACAAGGGGGAAGGCTTCTGTTTACCGGAAGGTAGGTAACATTGCTGGGTTGGATACATGGGCCGGTGCGATATCGGATATTGATGAAGCTCATACTACCGGGCCTACCGCTCGAGTCGGGAACCCCGGCGGGCTGCTGGTCAGCCCGCATGAGGTATTTGATGTTTATAACGCAAAAGCGACAAGCACGTTCGGCAGGGGCATGTTGTCGATTCCATTTCCTGAGTATACATACGCGGTAGCGTATGCAGTTCAAATGATGCGAATGAGCGTCGGTAGCGCGCTTAGGTTCCCGTGTGATCCATACGGTGCAGATGGAGACGGGTGCCTTATGTGTAGACCGGTCAACCCTGATACGTATAGCGATGCTCCTTACACTGCACCGCTCGATGCCACTGGGACGGCGGCCAGGCGGATAGCAGTACGGTGCGACTACAAGCCAAAAAGTGTTGTGCTTACCCCCCTTCTTCGCATGCTATCAATAGTTACTGGGACAAGCACCACAGGCGGCGCTGGATTTGGGGTGATCTCTCATGCAGCCAGCTTTGACAATTACCACTTATGCTATCTGAAGGAAGACACATTGAGCGGTACTCTTGAGGTGTGCTGCCCGGATTCGCCATGCAGCTAATACTATGAAAGCCATCACTCAACATATTAAGTCACGAGCAGTATCAGAGCGCGGCGTTTTTATACCTCTTCTTGCCGTGACGCTGCTCGGAGTTGCCTATGTACTGATCGCTCTTGGTTTTGATGCGTCCATGATTAAGCAGGCGCAGATTGATCTCCGGGCGAAGGTTGACATGATCTGCAAAGACCTTGGGGCAACTCCTTTAAGCTATCAAGAGAATGCCGCCACTTTTCGTAACTACATTTCAAGAATACAAAGCAACAAATACATCAAGTTTACCGACATCTTGGAAGCAAGGCTGGTGACCCCGACCATGCCTCAGATGGGACACTATCCCTTTCCAGGCGCCGCCATAACGCCTGAGGTCACTCAAATTACTTTTTCTGCACTGGGATTTCCGCGCTGCACACTTAAGGACCCATTGAACGATTGCAAGTTTGTGGGAGAGGTTGACAGCTCAAATTATCCCCCCAACGTTCTTGATCCGGTGCGCAACGCCGGAAATACCGTCGGATGTGAGGTAGTCGGCAAGGTTAGAACCTTACTTCTTGGGAAGGTGAGAAACCCGAAGGCTAATGAAATTACCGTTCGAAGCGTTTATTGGGCGCCGGTACGAGCTCCGAAATTATATCGCGACTACGTCGCCCCTTACGATCCGGTGTTCTATAAGCCGAGCCTCGACGTTGACGACAAGATTGCCACGTTGCCCGGCCTTACTATCGGAGTTGGCACCCAGATGTTTACATCTGTCTGGGATGGGCGATTCAGATTCGGCGCTCCAACATCGGCTCCTAATCCGCTGGCGCCTTTGGCAGCTTACAATGCAATGCAGAAATTCATGGCGAAACAGGATGGAGTGCTGAGCGGGGCTCAGCCTCCGGTTAGTTGGAACGGCTGGACATTAAGTGGTGTTAATCCGCCTCGCCACGACGTCTACTTCGGTGCCATCACTCGTGTCGGAGGCGTGTTTGATTATGCAGCATCCATCCTGCCTGGAAATCATCTGACCATGGTTGACGCTGCCGCCGGCAATATTCCATCCGACCGGGAGTCGATGCTTGTTTCCTGCATGAATCCGGCGGTGCTTGTAAGAAATCTATTTCTTTCCACAATTGTCGAGCTTGCTGCGCGCCATGGCCAGCTTAGGAACATGACGGAGATTCTGCACATTAATCCGATGCACCGGCATTCCGATTTCTTCCCGGGAGGGGTAGGTGCTGCGATTCCGAATAGCCCGGCCATTATCACCAAGTACGGCGAAGATATCGCTCAAAGGTTATATAATGTGCCGTACATTTTTTATCACACAGGAATTGATGATATTAATTTTGAAACTCCGCCTGTGGAGGACTGGTCTCGCAATCTGGGATTTACCACGTACTCTAAAAATGGCTGGCTAAATCCCTTTAGCGCCGTTCCGGCCGGCTTTGTGGCCGGTGACGCCAATTGGCGACAACACCACGCTTTAATCGCTGGACAGCTTCGTTACTGCTACCATATGTATGGAAGCTCTGATTATTTCGATAGGTACCGTGCATTTTATGGCACCGTATTCGGAGGGCATGCCTTTGAACCGAGTGATCTCGAGATGACGGCTGACCGGCCAAAGCCTGTTGCATACGCAACAGGGGACCGCTGGGATCAAAGCACTATCGACTGGGATGTCAATACTTTAGCGCCGATCTCAAGTTCGCCATCCGATAATGCGAAATATAGAGCGCTCACAGCGGGAGAGGTGGTTTCAATTCTCGGCACAACACAGATGTGTCCTTATTCTGAATCGTATCCAGATCCTAATCTACTGTTCGGCCCCTTAAATGAAGAGGTTAAAGCAAGATTCCCCGGTATCGAGCGTTCCATATGTCCCCTTACCACAATTAACGAGGTAAATGCGACGAGTAAGCGACTCCTGCCAATTAATGCAACCTCCGGCGTGCGAATGGAGCTTCGCCCCGATCTCCTTGGTTTTATGCGCTATGTGGCTAATCCATCTTTTCAGGGAGTTGTGAATCCGCCGACCGTTAGAGCGATAGATCGGCCCGGCATTGCGCCTGTCCGTGCGGCCGCCGCACCGGGGGCCGCCGAACCATTTGCAGCCGGCGAATACCACACCACCCAGAACATCATGTCTCATATCCTCATAGTCACCCACCAGCCGATCACGGAAGAGGAAAAAGATGATATCAAGGCTGAGGTTGAAGCAATGAGGCTACGGAACCCAGTAATGATGCGGCCGATCACCGTCGTATATATTCCTACTACATTGAATGACTCGGGCGCCGCGGATCTTTATAGGGCGTTTGGCGCCGTGACGGTTGATGACTTAAGCGGCTCTCACAATGAGGCTGAGAGCGTGCTTTACAATATCTCTCCGTATGACCCGACTTTTGGCAAAGTTTGTGCGACGGACCTCAGCAAGGAAGAGTGGGAGGTCTTTAGAGACTACTGGGAGTGCCTGCTTACCGACTCCGGCGAGAATATCGTCGCGCAAGCCAGAAATATTTTTTACGAGAGGATTTTACAAAAGGAGATCAGGTTCTAGTTATGCCCACAGGAGCGCGTAAATCATGTAACTTTCAGCTCGGTGCCGCCGTTCCGGAGTATGTGCTGCTGCTTGGCATCCTAATCCCGATCTTTGTGATTATCGGACTGCTTTTACAAAATACGGCGATTAGGTCAGGAGAGCGTTCGGCGGGAAGTGTCACAGATGTGGTGCCATGCGGTCCTCAAAGCGGTCTTGCTGCCGGAACCGAGGAGTGTATGTAGTGATGCACGCGGAGAAGATTCGCCGCTAGGCGGAGCGCGGGCTAAGCGCGTTCGACTTTCAAAGACTCGCCGACGATTTTCAGGATCGATTTTTTCCCATTTACAATAGTCTCGAGAACCACCTCTCTCTCCCACAGTGCCTTTACATGCCGAAGTGTATGTTCGGCATATTCAAGCAAAAGATCGCGTCCGTCATGGAAGTGCTTTAGATACAGAGTACGCTGGCTGCCGAAGTCTGCATCATCGATTTTGATTACCGGAATCGAGCCTGTGCCGACACTCTTAATAAGGGTGTCCTTCACCTGCTGCCAATTATCATCGTCGGAAACCTTTGTTATTATCCGCTCTTTGCCGCGCTTTTCATGTTGAAAGAGCTCGAGCTCGCGCATGATATCTACTGTTAAAAAGCGCCGCAGGAACGACTGGTCGCGGTCGCTCTCTCGCACCTCGAAGATCTTCTTTCTCCCCGGCGTATCGTTCTCGTCCAGTTTAGAGATATCTACCTTCGGTTTGTCCTCACTGTCATACTCTCGTCCGGTATCGCCCTCATTCCAGCGCCTCTCGATGTCGTTCCAGATGACAAAGCCCAGGTGGTAGGGGTTCAGTCCGCCGGGGGTAGGGCGCAGCACCTGATTGTGTTTAACCAGGAACTCAAGATGAAGTCCTTGAGGAAGTTTCAGCGAATTAAGAATTTTAAAATGCCAATAGCTGGCCCATCCCTCATTCATTATCTTAGTTTCAATCTGAGGGATGAAATACTTAGATTCGCGTTCGACTAGCCGCAGCACGTCGCGCTTCCACTCCGGCAGATAAGGGTTATATTCGGCTATAAAACTTAAAATATCCTCTTCAGGTTCGAGCGGCACCTTTGATAGCTCTGGCGGCACGTACTCTTTTTTAGGATGAATGTTGCGGTATGGGTCTTCCGGCTCCTGAGCGTTCTCCCATTTGCGAAGCCGCTGCTGCTCTTGAGTGAGCTTTTTTATAGCTAAATTACGCGAGCACTGGAGCGATAGGGAGTGGGCGTGATCAAGCGCGTCCTCTACCAGGTCAATTCCGATAGAGGGATCTTCGAGGTAGCTGTCCACTCTTGACCCGTGGTTTTTAAACATCTCAAGGGTAAACCGTGCATCGAGGCCGCTTGTAAAGGTAAAATTGTTGGCAAAAAAATCATTATGGCCGTAGACGTGCGCCATCGTGAGAATCTGAAGCAGCAGGGAGTTGTCGCGCATTAGATAGGCGACGCAGGGGTTTGAATTGATGACCATTTCGTAAGGCAGCCCCGAGACGCCGTAATCGTAGAGAGTTTTCTGCCGCTCATAACCCTTTCCATAGGACCAGTGCGAGTAGCGTGAGGGCATGCCGGAGTAGGCCATGTAGCCTATCATCTCATTGTGATCGCAAACCTCGTATTCTTGAGGATAGCAGTTGAGCTTGTAACGCTCGACCCACTCAAGGATGCGATCGTCCCACTCCTGCAGCTCCTCGACTGTAAAACTCATGCGCTAGCTCTCCATTTATGGCGTTGCCGAGGCCGCTCCCTCGCTGGCTGCCACTTTATCGGTTCCGTAGCCGAACGTATCGCGCCGATCCCTGGTTAAAAAGCTCTTGAAACCGGGCCAGAGATCCTCTTTTTTCTCAATCACTATCATATGAAAATTTTCGCGCTTAACCTGCGAGAACACTTCCAGCATGCTGCCGCTGTAGTAGGCGCTGCCTGATGGTTTAATCTCACCGTAGCCGAAAAGATTGCAAAGGTCGCAAAGCTCGAATGCCGCCTGGACCGCCCGTTCGTTATCAGAATAAAAATTATCGCCATCGGAGCAGTGAAAGGCGTAAATATTCCAAAGAGAGGGGTGGTAGCGGTCATTAATTATGTCGACGGCTTTTCTATATCCGGATGATATATAAGTTCCTCCTGACTCTACCTTATGAAAGAACTCCTCTTCGGTTACCTCCTTAGCTTCGGTATGATGAGCTATGAAAACCACCTCGACGTTCTGATATTTCTGCCGTACGAACTGGTAAAGGAGAAAATAAAAGCTGCGCGCCAGGTACTTCTTGACAGTCCCCATGGATCCTGAGGTGTCCATTATGCAAAAGATTACGGCGTTCGAAGTCTCTTTTGTGGTCGGCACTATGTGAAAGTAGCGCATGTCGTCTTTGTGGAAGGGAAAGCGCTGCTCGTCCTCGTCGAAATCGATTCCGCGCGAGCCGCGCACAGCGAGCTTTCTCCGGATGCGGTTTTTGGCGGTAGACTTCTTATCGAGGCGCGGCCTTATTCCGGCATGCCTAATCCCTTTCCGTTTGCGAGCATCATCGGAGATGACCTTCTTAAGGGATTTTTTCTCCAGCTCGGGCAGCTCAAGGTCGTCGAACATAATGTTAATTAGCTCTTCGAGAGTGACATCGGTCTCGAAGGCGTCCACGCCTGGCTGGTCTCCGCCGCCTTGGCCTACGTTGGGCTCGCCGGCACCGGCCTTTTCGACCACGTCGCCGGGCTTTTGAGAGCCATCTCCTTGAGCTACTCCGGGGGAGTTCTCGCCGTATACGAAGCGGTACTCTTTGACGGAACGGATAGGAATTTTGATGATTTTATCTTTGTCCCTGCCGATTATCGATTCTTCGGCCAGGATATCACCAATATTGTTGCGGATGGTGTCTTTAATCTTCTGCCGGTGACGCGCCCTGTCACGGGCGCTCCTATCCGAGCGCTGCGACGTGGGAGTATAAGGTCTAAAGATAGTCGACATCGCTCCCTATCCGTTGAAGAAAATCGCCTAAGTGCTGTTAGTCTTTCCAGAGATTGTTGGCTGCATACTTAAGAATCGTATCCACACAACTTGCCGGATAGCCGTTCTTAATCAGCTGCTCTACCATGCGGTCATACTTCTTGGCCTGCTCCTCGTCGCGGGTGCGGGCTTTGGTGATAATTCTGGAGATATCACGCACGGAGGTCATGAGCTTTTTCTCAATCGCTTCCTTGAGAGGCTCGTAACTCTCGTATGAGATCTTCTCGCCCTTGCGGCTCACCGACCAGAGGTAAGCTATCACCTCTTGGCGGAAACCGTCACAGGCCGTGCCGATGATCGCAATCTGCTCCTCTATCGACTTCATAAAGCCCTCATCCGGCTCGAGCTCCTCGCCGGTGTTGCGATCTTTAAAGCGCTTCTTGGTCACATATGCCTCAGCGTGATCCAAATAATTCTGAAAGAGCGCCTCGGCCTGCTCCTGATAGGAGTAAACGAAGGCCTTGGTGATCTCTTTCTCCAAGATCTCCAAATACTCCTTATGTAGCGTGTCCTGCAGGAACTCAAGGTACCGCTTACGCACATCATCAGGGTAATCCGATTCCTTTACCATATTTACCAGCGCTTCACGAACGCTGATTGGATGGATGCAATTTGCTTCGACGTTGTCGGAAAGCGCATTATCGAGCGCCTTCATGATGAAGCGGGTGGAAATTCCTGTCATTCCTTCATTTTTCGCCTCTTCGCGCAGCTCCGCGACGTCGATCTTCTTGGTCTTTCCTTTCTCAACTACCTCTTCGCCATTGTAGAGCTTAAGCTTGGTCAGCAGATCGCACTTGTTGGTTGGTTCAAGGCGCGAAAGGATGGCGAACATCGAGGCTATCTCGATAGTATGCGGAGCTATATCCGCCGTAAACTGAGATTGCCTAATTATCTTTTTGTAGATCTTCACCTCTTCGGATAGGCGCATATTGTAAGGCACCTTCACAGTGACAATACGGTCCAGTATAGCCTCATTAGTGTGATCGCTCTTGAACTTCTTCCACTCCGCTTCATTGGAGTGAGCGATAATGCAGGTATCTACGTAGATCATGCCGTGGCGGCCGGGAGCAGGGATAGACTTCTCCTGCGTGGCGGTTATCATGGCGTGAAGATACTCAGTCTCATTCTTGAAAACCTCGATAAATTCAACCATACCGCGGTTTCCGACATTAAGAGCGCCGCTAAGGTCCAGCACGCGAGGATCGCCTTCAGAATACAGATCTAATTTAGAGATATCCTCGCCGCCTATCAGCACGCTGGTATCCTGGTTATTAGGATCCACCGGCGGCACCACACCTACGCCCCGTTTAGCACGGATGCTGAATTCGTAAGTGCGAACCGGAACCTCCTCCCATCGCCCTTGAAACTCCTCCTTAAGTTTATAGCGGCATACCGGGCAGAGGTCGCCTTCAATCTCCACTCCAAGCATCTTGCTGAACTCTTTGCGGAGGTGGCGGGGGATAAGATGCAGAGGCTCTTCGGACATCGGGCAGCTTTCAATGGCATAGAACGCTCCGGATTGCTCAAGTCCTTGTTTCAGCCTTTCTACTAACGAGCTTTTTCCAGAACCCACCGGTCCGACGAGGTAAAGCACCTGGCGGCTCTCCTCGCCCTTTAGTGATGCTGAGTGGAAGTATCGCACAATCTGATTGAGCGTTTTATCCATTCCATAGAACTGATGGAAGAAATCATAAGTTTTATATTTTTCGCCTTTGTAGATCCTTTTGAGGCGGGGGTTCTCTTCTACGTTGATATCGGTGACACCGCCATTTACGAGCATCTGGTAGAGCCGCTTATGGGCAAGCACCGCCGTGTTGGGATTGTCCTTGACGATCTCAAGGTACTCCAACATGGTTCCCTTCCACATTGTCTTTTTGCGATGTTCTCGGTCTTCTTGAATTATCTTTTGAAAATCCTCGCTCATGGGTCCCCTTGCTGGTTAAGATCGCGGTATCCGTTTACCACTCGGTCAGGTCAAAGATCTAGCACTGGCTAGAAGTGGTTCCAAAAAAGTATTTGGGAACCCACTACTACGACTGCTTACTTTATAACCTTATCCGAGTGTGCTCAGCTCGACAATATTTACAAGTGCTCTCACCATCCGGGCGGCGCTTGAATCGGCACCGGCCGGCGGATTATCACTCTGTAGACCTTAATTACTGTTCATCCACTGCGGCGCAGGCCGAAAGTCGCGCTCGACCTACTTTTACGGCTTATAGTTATGATGAGAAGAGGCCAAAATCGGTTGTCACAATCTCGTAATCATCGGGAATTTTGTGCTTCGTGGAGTACTATTGAAAAGATTGAAATAACGTTTCTAAATCACTCCGCATTAGGGCTGACTTGCTGCGTAGCGGAGCTACTCAGATCTACCTTGGCCAATTTAGAAAGCCTGTACCAAAGATAGAGATCTTTTAGCCCGCTAAGCGCCTCACCGGAGCGGTTGGTTTTAAAAGTCAATGTAAGGTCAACCTCAGAAAAGCGGGAAGGTAGCTCGAAGCGCAGGCCCGGGAGGTCCCCGATCGCGGATCTGACATTCTCAAGCTCCACCGAAACAAGGTGACGATTCTCTCCAGCTAGCACGAAGTGCACCGGCTGAAATCCTCTAAAATGATACCGTTCGTCGGAGAGCGATAATTTAAGAGTTACCCGATCATCGTTCATGGACGCGTTCACAATCTTAATCTCCGGAGCAGGGGGGGTAGTCTCGAGTTGAATTTTATTTGCCAGCCATACAAGCGCTGCGATGAAAAGCAGCTTCACCCCGTTTCGAGGCCTCAGAGCGGAGGTCCACATCCCCGGAGAGCCCTTTGTGATAGTTTCAAATCGATCGCGTTTGTACGGCTCGAGCTGCAACATTCGCCACTCCCGTTCGCCGATCATCGAGAATCCATAAGCGAGCGACAGGTAGCAGCACATCGGCCAGAAAAACTCTGCTGTAACCGTAGCCATGTACTGCAGCTCGGCGACTCTACCGTCCGGCGCAGGAGCGTAAATTAAGCCGCTAATAAGCCCCACGATTCCGAGAGGCGCCGCTATAGTATATAAAGGTGTTTTCCAGTTGCGCTGAACCAAGGAGTGCGAAAAATGCAGAATCTCCCGCCATCCTTTTATGCCGAATGCAATCGGTAAAAAATAAAAGTAATACCTTAGCCACAGGAAGATAACCGGCACCATCAAAAACAGCCCCACCAGCCTCGACTGATCGTCTGTCTCAGCCAGTTGAAACATAAGCGGTGAGATGAGAGAGAACCACGCGAGGTAGCCCGCCGCCATGAAACGGATTACCGTGCCGGCAGCCAATGCTTGCGGCTTCAGACGAAGGCGGTTGATCCATCTATGGGTGATAATCAAAAGAAACACCAGCTGTATTGTGCGCTGCAATACAAGCATCCCCATTAGCCCGGAGATCGAACTTACGCGAAAGAAGCTCTCGATGAGGGAGGGGATCAAGAGAAGTAAGAACAGCGGAAGTAAGATGCGGCGATCGCTCCAAAGCAAACCCGCAGCAAGAGGAATAGCATCAATGGCCGGCTGACTTTCATCCGGGCTTTCAGCGCCTAAATTTGCTTCGTCACCGGATTTGCCCTGCATGGTCAAATTAAGCTGTCAGTTCTATAAGTTACGATCGCTATTAACCTGTAAAGCGGCCAGTCCGATAATAGTCATGACTGATTGCGGGAATCAAGTAAATGGACTCAATACTGATACTTTCGAACCAGGACGAGAAGCTGCAAAAGTTTCTTACGAAGATCGGATATGACGTGAAAACTCCGGCGGCGCAGGGAAACATCAAAGAGTTTCTTGACAAGAACTTTGTTGATTTGGTGCTTCTTGATAATGACTACGATCTGGACTTAGCTGATCTGTGCGAGTATCTAAGATCAGCAACCACTCTCAGCGGAGTTCCCATCATATGCCTAGCACGTGATGAAGCACACGCTGGTGCAATCAAGGAGAGGGGAGGGGAAAAAATCAACCTTGTCGTTGGTAATCCGTCCATCGGTACGCTGGCCGCGCGTATCGCCACCGAGCTGCGGCTGCACAAACTTGCAGGTGAAGATCCGGCCCGCGCGACACTCTCCGAGATGAACGCTGCGCTGCGCGATCTAAACGAGCGCTTCAAAAAAGAGCTCGAACAGGCGCGCGGCATACAAGAGAATCTGCTGCCCAGGAAGCTCCCGAAAAGCGATAAATATGATCTTACCATCGTTTATAAGCCTCTAGACGAAGTCGGCGGAGACTGGTACTTCGTGAACCCGGATGCTGGTGGGAAGCTTTCAGTGCAGATAGCGGATGTAACCGGGCACGGGTTGGCCGCTGCGTTTATCGGCTGCATGACAAAATTAGCT
>JAGFJO010000150.1 GCA_024102635.1 Deltaproteobacteria bacterium | reverse complement strand
GGGCTAACCATCTGTCTTCGGTGTCATCTTCCCGGTTCTGTGAGTCGTATACGCGGGTAGCGGTGGTAAATTGTGGGCAGCTAAACTGAGACGTCTTCTTCAACTCATTAGGACTAAGCGGTGAGATGGGCAGAGTATGCAGCTCTCCGGGTGATGCCGGCTGAGGAGCTAGTAACTGATAATGGGCGTACCGGGTAATCTCTTGCGGCAGGGCCGATACTGGGGGTTCAAGCTCTTGGCAAGTAGGCGGCTGCCAAGTAACGGGGGCAAACTGGACAGTCTTCTTAGAAACTATCCAGCGTAAGTTTCTCGGCGCGTCAGATTCACCTTCGTTCATGGGAACAGGACACACCGCTTGTCCGATAGATCGCTCTGTTATCTCAGCTCCCGGCTCTGCCGGCATGCTTGGGTGGCCGTAGTTTTGCGGGCACTGAATAGATTCACTGGCGTATCCGCATGCTCCGTGGGCGAGCGGCTGTACGGTGTAACTATCATTATTTTCATACAGGGTGATCGCTGCTTGGGCTTTAACCAAGGTGTCCACACTGCAGGGCATCGCGCTCGTTTGGGTCTTATATGACCCACTATCAGAATCTATAACTCGTACCGGGCCTGCAGGATGAATGGCGCTACACGTAGAAGGGTCAAGCTTTTGGGAGCGGGGCAGTGTCCCGAAACAGGTTACAGGATCTTCATCGGTTATGTAGTGCGGGAGCGCTACGACTGCGCGCTCACCCTTCCAAGTAACCGTCCCTCCGTCATGGCTCTGAAGACGGAATGCCAGCCGGTATCGCGTGCCCCATTTTAGACGGATGTTGTGATGGCGGGCCGGCTCGCATGGACTAGAAGCTATAAGATCAGGGTCAACTCTGTGGTAAAGGTCGACAGGATCGTTGTCGTTGTGAATATTGCTGCTTGCGCAGTCGAGATCGCCTCTTACTCGTTTCGGCGCCATCCCTCTGGGTACAAAATCATCATTGCTTCCCGCCTTCATTTCGAGCAGCCTTCCGCCAAGTTGCCTTGCAAGCCTCCACTCCTTGGCCTTTTCATCGTACATCTCGAGTTCCATCAATACGGCGCCTTTCGCTCCGCTGCGATTGTCACCTATATTACCTGTGACCCATAAAATCACGTTCGCCCCCGAGGTATCGCACCGTTTGGTAAAGTCCGCCGGGCTGTTTTCGGGTTCAACTCCGTCCTTGGTGCTGGACTCGAAGCAGGGAAGGTTGTCGACATAAATGTTCTTTGGGCTGGTGGCCCGGAAAAAGGGGCTTGGCAGGGTTATTTCCTCCGACTGAGCGATTCTTACCCCTACATCACTGGTGGGGAAGACACGATTGGTCGAGCCGTTTGCTAATGCCGTTATCGCGATCGATCTCATCGCCTCGGCGGGATAGTCCTGACGGTTTCCGTTTTGGCCGCGCGTGCCGAAACGGATATTGGACTGTGTGCCCGATACATACGGCGAGGAATAAAGTTGTATCGCGTAGGGGACATATCCCGTTGGGTTTTCCGTCAACTCCTGCCGCGCTTCAAATTGTGGACGAGGGCGGTCGAAGGACGCCGAGCCGATGTAGCTTACAGACGCACTGTCATATATATAGCGGTTGACGGAGAACCAGGATGCGTTTCCTCGATAGTCAACCTCGCTTCCGAAAGGATGCGAATCTCTAGTGATTCGGGTGACTTTGTATAGAGGGTCTCTCGTGTCGGCAGAGGCTGAAGTGCACTCCCCATCCGTGGGGTAGAGACAGCGTAGAGAGGCTGTAACTCCTTGCCGTACGGCGTTGTACCCTTGAATTATGCTAGTAGCATCTATCAGCCCGAAGATAAGCACCAGCACAAGCGGCAGCGCAGCAGCCTGCTCCAAAAGAGAATAGCCAAAATCACGGCGGCGTCTTTGAGTCATTCGATCTCCTCGAAAACACTTTTCGGAGTTAAAAGGCAGAAGTTTCCCGTTCTCCAAAAAATTTCGGGCAGAATATTAGAAAGGCGGGTGAAGTTGAATTAAAAATAATCTATTTCGAACAGATCGGATCAGCTTCGTACAGAGATTTATTCAACGGCAATTATGGTGATAGCAAAAGAAGAGCCATTTCCGGCTGTAAGGTGGCCTGAGCCAGCACCGCTGCCCCTGTCTGCTGCCGTAAATTGAGTCTTACTTGATGGACTCCGCGGTGATAGGCGTGCCTTACCGCCGAGCGAGCATCCCAGCGCCGTGCGTCTTCTTTTCCTCTAGGGATAAGCCTCGACGCATTGCCCTACAAGTTGCAGGAGCCTCTAGTTACACTGTGAACTAGTGCGAGGCACCGAGTCGGAGATCTTCTGAGATTCAGTAAACAGCAAATCTCCTTGCTTGAGGTAGCGGGAGACAAACTTCTTCGTGCTGCCCTGGCGCTTAAGCCTCTTTGCAACTGATCTGACCAGACTGTCGAGCGCCTTGGCGTTCTCGTTATACTTGTCGATCTGGGCGATATTGCTTACTTGAGCGCAAAATACTGTGTTGGCACACGAAGTAATAATCTGAGGAATCGAGTAAGCGGTCTGCCAGCTCTCGGTAGCAAGCGATTGAGCGCTGCTTCTTACTGATTCCACGAATATCTTATTCGACTTGGTATTCTTCTTATTCAGGAGTTGCCGCAGCCCTTTCTTAATAAGCGCGTTCTGGCGGTTTGCGTTTCCATCCAGCAGAAGCTGTGTAGAAGCGATGTCCACAGTGTTGCACTCCAAGCATGAGCTGCCGTCGCCGCCGCAGACACCGCAGCGATCTATAACCACAGATCCATTGAGCGTGCCCGCACAGTCAAACTTGCATCCGTCTACAATAACAGGAGCAAAGCACGCCGTGCTGTCCTGTGCCCCCTGAACCATGAGCTGCACTTTGCAGTTTGCAGG
>JAGFJO010000133.1 GCA_024102635.1 Deltaproteobacteria bacterium | reverse complement strand
AAGCCTATGGTCCTCTGATGCCCGAAATGTTTGAACTCCTCGCGAATGAACCTAAAAAGATTGCTAGAGCGCAGGTCATAGCAGTGCTGCAATGTGTTATTACGATCAAATACGAACGTAAAGCTCCCGAGTATCTTAAAATTATACCGCTCCTGATCACTAAAGCGTGAAGGCACAAGAATCTCTTTGTCACCTCCGGCTGCCCTCGATTTTTCTAGCATTGAAATTAGGGCTCTCAGCGCCGCAGCAAGCGATTCCGGAAGTTTCGGCTCCTGGCGCAAGATAATGCTTGAGCGGGCTGCAATGGAAGCGAAGGAGCGCAGCCTTTCTTCCGGTACGTCGTAATTTGGTCCCGCCGATGAGAGCCGGTAGACCGATCCCTGTGAGGTGTTCACCACCTCAATGTTCTTAAGAGAAGAGAAGATCGGATCGCGCGGGTGAATAAACTCGCGCATACTTGTCAGGCTGCCCAAAAAGTACGGTAGCCCGAGTGACTGGGCGTGCGCAATCTCGCTTTTTATCAGCATCCCTATAAGACACTGCTTGCCCTCAATGAGATACTGGCGTACCGGTTCCGTGCTCCCGAAGAGCCGCTTCATGCATTTTCCGGGGCTCTTAACTACTTCCCCTGCGGTGGCCTGCGCCAGCCAGCTCTGGTATCCCTCTATTATCCGACCCAGCGAGCTTTCCTCGACAAAAAGCCCATGGGGGGTGGCTCGCACCGAAGCATTTAGAAACTCTGCCGGAAATACCCTCTTAACATCCGAGATAAATGAAAAGACCGAGTCTTTGCGGCTTGTTTCTCTGGCGTCCGTTATCGCGTTATCACTCATAATACGCTGCCGAAACTCGTGATTTCAATTTCAATATGCAGATCAAACAGATGCAAAGTCAATAATCAGGCACTCTGAGCGTAGACAAGAGCCGAGAGTCGGTACTATTTTGAATAATTAATGGAGAACAGCAATTCGGCAAAAGAAAACGGTGTACCTTGGGCTCTAACGCTCGGCGCCCTAGGGGTGGTCTTCGGAGATATTGGGACAAGCCCGCTCTACGCCATGCGAGAGTGCTTTACCCACTCTCACGGCCTAGTCATCTCACATGATAATATTCTGGGCATTCTTTCCCTTATATTTTGGTCCCTTATTATTATTATCTCGATTAAGTACTTACTGCTTGTGATGCGAGCTGACAACCGTGGCGAGGGAGGCATGCTTGCTTTGATGGCTCTCGCTACTTCAGCCTCTAGGCGTCGCCCTTCACAAATTCAGCGCAGTCTTATTTTTCTAGGCCTTTTCGGCACAGCGCTGCTTTATGGCGAAAGTGTGATCACGCCTGCCATCTCTGTGCTCAGTGCTGTCGAGGGACTTCACATAGTAACCGAGAGATTTGATCCCTACGTGATTCCTTTAACGATGGCAATTCTCGTCGGCCTCTTTGTGGTGCAGCGTCACGGAACTGCTCGCATCGGCGCGATGTTCGGGCCGATTATTGCGGCGTGGTTTATTACCATGGGGATTTTGGGATTTGCAGCGGCCATTAAGAACCCTGAGGTCTTTTGGGCGATTAATCCCGCTTATGCCGGCTCCTTTCTGGTAACGCATGGCGTAGAATCCCTATATACTCTAGGCGGAGTTTTTCTCGTCGTCACAGGAGGCGAAGCCCTTTACACGGATATGGGCCATTTCGGCAGAAAGCCAATTCAGTTAGCTTGGTTCTTTGCAGCCCTTCCAGGTTTATTCTTCAATTACATGGGTCAGGGTGCACTGTTGCTGCAATCACCGGAGGCTCTTAAAAACCCTTTTTTCCTTCTCGCTCCATCATGGTTCGTAATCCCGCTTGTTGTGTTGGCCACCCTCGCCACCGTAATTGCTTCGCAGGCTGTAATTACCGGTGCCTTCTCTCTTACAAGACAGGCGGTTCAGCTAGGGTACTTACCCCGGCTTGAGATAAGACACACCTCTCAAAAGGAGATCGGACAGATCTATGTGCCCCTGGCCAATTGGTCACTTTTGGTCATGACTCTCTGGTTGGTGTTGGAGTTTAAAACTTCCAGCAGCCTGGCAGCCGCGTATGGAATATCCGTCTCAACGGCGATGGTGATTACAACGATCTTGATATTATATGTCACCTTCAAGGTTTGGAACTGGCCCTTGATCACATCCATAACCGCCATTGCACTCTTTTTCATCGCCGATCTAGTTTTTGTCAGCGCTAACATCATTAAGATAAAAGACGGCGGTTGGGTTCCACTAGCTTTGGGAATCGTAATCTTTACCGTGATGACGACCTGGCGGCGCGGGCGCAACATACTTGGACAGCGGCTCGGAGAGGTTCTGATTCCGCTCGATGAATTCCTTAAAAGTATCGGCCGCCATCCCCCACCTCGCATACCCGGAAGCGCGATATTTATGTGCAAAAACAACCAGCGCGTTCCCCCTGCGCTCCTTCATAACGTGCGTCACAACAAAGTGCTGCACGAGAGAGTGATCCTACTTCAGGTTAGTGTTGAAGAGGTGCCGTACTTGGAAGAGGAAAGCAGAGTTCAATTGTCGGAGTTAGAGAACGGGTTTCAGCTAATGACGATTAGTTTCGGTTTTATGGAAGATCCTGACGTTGTTGCGATCTTACAGGCCATGAAAGGCGAACACCGCATAAATGATCTTGATCAAGTGACATTCTTTTTGGGAAGAGAAACCGTGTTCGCAACCGGCCAACCCGGAATGGCGCTTTGGAGAGAGCGGCTCTTTGCGTTAATGTCCCGAAATGCACGGCCGGCGACAAATTTCTTTAACATTCCTACAGACCGTGTGGTAGAGATCGGTCTGCAAGTTGAAATATAATACAGAAGGTGAACGCGCCCTAATATGCAACACTGCTGGTAGGAGGATCATAACCAGTTTAGTGATGAGTGATATATATCTTCATTACTTGTAAGCTGTTTTACCACTAAAAACGGCTTACAGCCGTCAGTTCCGCTTTGCGCGGGTAATCTAGCAGTATCTGACTCCCCGACATTAAAACTACAGCTTTTGACCGCGCTTACTCGCGGGCGGAGGATGAACTATGCCGGCTGAGCAGAAACACTTCTTTTTTCTACTCTCCTTTATTGCGCTACTTTTTTCGGCACCGTCCTCGCCTTCAGCGGAAACCTTAAACGAACCGGCAACAAAGATAATAGTCGCCTTCGATGAAGGCGCCTTGAAAGCGGCAGTTCGTAAGAAGAAATCACTAGAGACTGCGCTGCGCCCCTTGGTCCCATCGGGTAGAGCCAGAGCAGTTGCGGCAGCTACTTTAGGAAGGCTAAAGCGCAAGTTGGCAGGCGAAATACAGCGTGGATCTCAGCTTCATTTATCCCTAATAGACGCCAAGCTTATCACCCCTGTAAGTTATAAAAAAATAGACTATGACAGCGCCGAGTATCTTCAATCGGCCGGATTGATACGTTATGCAGAGCGGGATATTGAGCTGCATGCATCTTTACGCAGTAATGATCCGGAGGCAGCACTGCAGTGGGCGCTCAATAACGATGGGACATCGCTGCTTTCTGCAGCCGATGTAGACATAAACGCAGAGGAGGCCTGGCAGATCCGCACATCAAGCGATGAAGTTGCTATAGCGATTCTTGATACGGGCTTTGATCCTCTTCACCCGGATCTAAGACAGAACGCTTGGGTCAACAAGGAAGAGGTCCCCGCCAATGGAGTCGATGACGACAACAACGGCTTCATCGATGATGTGCACGGCTGCAATTTCGTAGTTTTCTCTCCCGCAAGCGGGTCGCACTGCGGCGCGCAGCCTTACAGCAATAATTATCACGGAACGCATGTGGCAGGCGTCGCCGGCGCCCGAGGCAATAACGGAGTCGGCGTAAGCGGGGTAGCGTGGCAAACGAAACTCGTCTCCATCGCGTTTCTAGATGAGAAGGGTTCCGGAACACTTTCTGACATGATTGAGGGCATGCAGTATGCTATTACCCTTAAGCAATCGTACACTGCAAGCGCAGGGCGCAGAGGAGCGAACATCAAGGTTATTAACGCTTCATTTGGGCATGGGGGAGGTTTTTCCCAGGCCGAGTTTGACGCCATCAAGGCCGCTGCTGCAGAAGATATCTTTGTTGTGGCGGCCGCCGGTAACGGGGGATTTGACGGATTAGGCGACAACAACGATCTCACTCCGGTTTACCCGGCCGGCTATGATCTCCCGAATGTGATCTCGGTAGCTTCAATCGGCGCCGGCGGAAAACTTTCGCCTTTTTCAAACTTCGGCGCAAACAGTGTGCATATCGCCGCTCCCGGAGAGCGCATAGTTAGTACCGTTTTTGGCGGCTACTCTTCACTTAGCGGCACTTCAATGGCCGCGCCCCATGTGTCGGGTGCCGCCGCGCTGTGGTTAGCCGAACGAAAAGAGATGCCCGCTTGGGGAGCCAAGGAAGCCCTTATCGCCTCTGTGAAGGATCGCTCAGTGCTCGCGCGGCTTGATAGCTTGCAAGGAGCGGTCAGCTCCGGAGGAATGCTGGATCTTAAGCAGGCGCTGCTTCTCGGGCAAGACAGCCGCCCTGATCTCAGGATTTTGCAGCATCCGGCGGACGCTTTTGCGGTGGCCGGCGATCAGGTCCGTTTTACCGTTTCTGCATCAAGCAGTGCGCCTATCTCTTATCAGTGGAGAAAAGATGGCGTACTGGTGAGCGGAGCTACCAATGCCAGCTTGCAGATCGCCGCTGTGACGGCTAAGGATTCCGGCTCGTATGATTGTCTATTATCAAGCGCGGGCGTGCAGCTTGTGAGCAGCGCGGCATATCTCCACATGCAAATTGAGAACTCAAGCGACGTAACCAGAGACGGAAGAGTGGACCATCATGATCTTGTGGCGGTAATGAAAAGTCTCGGTAAGCGGGGTAAAAGGCTTAAAGAGGACGTTAATGGGGACAAGGTGGTGGACCTAAAGGACCTTTCAATAGTATTTGCCAACCTATCCAGCCGATTTAGAGGCGGTTAATAGGCATTTTTCATAAGCGGCTTTATACGCCGTTATTGCTTTCTGGCCAGCGAATACATAAAACTAGACTAGTTTGTCCTTTTCAGGGACGGCTATTAGCGGCCTTTTAAGTTAGGAACCGGCATGAGCATTAAAGTAATCGTAAATGGCGCCAGTGGAAGGATGGGCTCCCTAGCTGCGCAAGCTGTGGAGGCAGCCGATGGACTTTCGCTGGTTGGGCGAGCAGACCTCGGAGACAATTTGCGCGATATGATAGGACGGGAGAAGGCCGACGTGGTCGTGGACTTTACGGCGGCTTCGGTAGGCTACCAGATGGCGCTCGATATTATTGAATCAGGAGCCCGGCCGGTAATTGGGACAAGCGGATTCATCCTCGATCAGGTAAAGAAGCTGCAAGAACTGTGTAAAAAACAAAAAGTGGGCGGGGTAATCGCTCCGAACTTCTCGATTTCGGCAGTCCTAATGATGAAATATGCAAAGGACGCAGCACGCTATCTGCGCGATGTTGAGATTGTCGAGCTGCATCATGACAACAAAGAGGAAGCCCCATCGGGAACTGCCATTAGAACTGCTGAGCTTATTGAGGAGGAGCTGGGCAAGACAACAGGACCAAAAGAATGCCGCGAAATCGTCGCCCATACCCGCGGAGGTGTGCATGCGGGAATAGCCATCCACTCCATTCGGCTCCCCGGTCTAGTGGCGCACCAGGAGGTGCTTTTCGGAGGCCTGGGGCAGACGCTTTCTATTCGAAGCGACACAATTAGCCGGGATTCTTTCATGCCTGGTGTAGTGCTTGCGTGCAGGAAAGTGGTCACCGCCGATGAACTATACTACGGCCTCGAGCACTTGCTGTAAAAACTTCACGCTGCACTTTTACGTTCTGCAGCTTCTCTCCACGCGGTATTAGAATTGACAAGCTGCTCTAAGGTAAGTGCTACGCTAGTGGCATCATTAAGTGCGTCATGCGCGGCCCCACCAAACGGAATAGAGAAGCTTTGATGCACCGTCCCGCTCGAATAGCGAGAGGTATCGATGCCACAATCTTCGAACAGCGGGCGGATGTCGTATGCCCCGCTTGTGAAGTCAGGAAGAGGCGCGCCATATAATCGGGCATTGCGGATAATAATTTCAAAATCATCGCCGTAGCTTAAAAGCGGAAGACTTCCTGCGGAGGCGAAGTTGTAGAAGCTGACAATCGCATCGGCAAAATCCACTCCTTCTTTATCTACCATCTTCTGAGTAATGCCGGTGAGCTTCATAATATAGCTAGAGAGCTTGCAATTGATGCCGGGTCTTATAATGACAGTAAAACTCTCCACCACCCGGGCGATCGGATGCAGGTCCATTTTCACCGCACCTATCTGTATCAGCTCGCGATGCTCCCATGGAAGCGACCAGTTACGTTCTGCCGATCCTTCCCAGGCAGTGTACTCGGTGTCGTAAATAATTATCTGACCGCAGTTTGTGAGCGTATGAAGCTGCTGGAGGTTATCTAATGACTTGCAAGCATCGACTTTATAAAGGGAGCCGTTAGTGAAAGATACCGCTGACGAGGACTTATTACGAAGAGTCATACAACATAATCAAGCTATTCAAGCGGTGTGATCCTCCTTTCCTTAGTGCACTGCGGTAGTAAATTTACTTAGATTCAAACCCGGATAGGGCCTGAATTTACGAAAAACGCGGAGAGTCCATCTTGTTAGCTTACCTTGAGCGGTGCTAAATCTAAGTTATGATGCGTCTTTTACTTATCGCTATCTTCGTTATTGGGCTCGCCTGTTCTCCGGTTGACGCCGAGATTTACAACTGCGAAGGCAAATGGACAAACAAGCCTTGCAGCGGCGCAATTGAGGAGAGCATTGCAGAGGTAACAAGACCCGAATCTCAGGTTGAACTGCCCCCCTCTGACCAGCCGATTATAATAGATGCTACTAAGCCTAAACCAACTGAGCCTCCGACGCTCGATCTTACTCAGCGTCTCGAGCTCGAACGGCGCATAAAAAAGAGCAATGATAAAGCAAAGCAGGAAGGTAAAAAACACCTTTCAAGAGATGAAATCGAAAAGATCACCCGCATCTGCAGAGACACCAGCAAACCGCTAAAGGAGTGCCAGTCAGTTGTCAATAAATCGGAAAAACGGCTCGAAGGAGCTAAGTCATCGGTTGATGAACAGCTTCTCGGGGAGATTGAGTAACGCCCCTTGAAAGAGCTGAAAGCAAAGCTGACTGTATCTCCTCTCCTGCCGCTGCTGATTATTGTGGCATCTTTCGGCATCCTTTCCGCTATGGGGCGGAAGTTCTGGTGCGCCTGCGGTACCTATATGTTCTGGGTCGGCGATATCGCAAGCTCCCACACTTCTCAGCACCTCCTTGATCCGTACAGCTTCTCGCATATTCAGCATGGGCTGCTTTTTGCGGCGTTACTATGCTGGGCTAAAAAGCCGTACCTAGAGATTGCGCTGCTGATTGAGGCAGGGTGGGAGATACTGGAGAACACTCCGTTGATAATCGATAGATACCGTGCGGCAACCGCGTCCCTCAACTATTATGGAGATTCCATTCTTAATTCAATGGGGGATCTGCTCTCTTGCGCCATGGGATTCTATGTCGCCATGCGCGTACCAAGGAGTGTCTCGATCTCTCTTTTTATTGCAATCGAAACTGTGATGGTAATTGTTCTGCGCGACAGCCTGCTGCTTAACGTGATTATGCTGTTGTATCCCTTGGAGGCGATTAAGGAGTGGCAGATGGGGAGTGGATGAGGGAGGAGAGACAAAACCCGATTCCTCATCATCATCCTAATCCTGCACTTCACATCTCCCTCTGGGGTCTCTATACCTCTCCCCCCACTCTCCTATCTTGAATAGAATTTATCTCGTCCAACTCCGAGCGCTTGGGATAGTTAATCAATACCCCCTTTATGCGGCCGTGATAGACGAAGATACTGCCTGCCGCGGCGGCAGACACATTTGTTTTTTGTATCAGTTCCTTCACATGCTCCAGATTCCCTGCCCCGCCGCATGCTATAACGGGAATGCCAACACTATTTGTGATACGGCTTATTATCTCTACATCGTAGCCGCCCATTACGCCGTCCCGATCTATTGAATTGATGAACAACTCACCGGCCCCTTGCTCCTCTAACATCTTGGCGCACTCGACTAGATCACCCGGCACGGCCCGGGTGCCGGAGCGGATATAGCGCTTATAGCCTCCGAAAAGACTGCGCTTGATGTCCATGGCAGCAATGACGGTAGAGCTTCCCAAGCTCTTAGCCGCCTCTCTTAACAGTTGTGGATTTTCATGAGTTGCCGTATTTAGTATCACCTTCTCGACACCGAGTCTTAATAGCTTCTTTATCGCTTCGACGCTCCGCACTCCACCGCCATAGGAGAAAGGCATGAAACACTCCTGCGCGATCTTTCCAATTAGATCGTAGTTTGGCTCGCGTTTCTCGTTAGTGGCTGTGATATCAAGAAAGATCAGCTCATCAACCTCCTTTTCGTTGTAAATCCGTACTGCGTTTAGTGGATCTCCTATGTAAGTCGGACTGCCGAACTTTACGGTTTTTACGAGTCCTTGATCCTTTAGAAGGAGGCAGGGTATGGCTCTTGCTTTTATCACGGCGGTTTAAATTTTATGCACGAAGTTATAAATTAACTTCATTCCGTACTTATGGCTTTTTTCGGGATGGAACTGCGTGCCCCATATATTCCCCCGGCTGAGCGCCGAATGGAAGCGAATGCCATACTCGCTTTCAGTTAGAACATCGGCATCATCGCTGCATACCACATGATAAGAATGCACGAAATAAAACCTGGGCTGCTCGTACATCTCGGAGAAAAGCTTGTCCTCTTTCTTAGCTACTGCGTAGTTCCATCCCATATGAGGGATACGAAGCTTCTCTCCCTCTGGAGTTGTATGGGGAAATTTTATCGTCTTGGCATCAATCCAGCCGAGTCCGGGTAATACGCCCTCCTCGCTGCTGTTTCCGAGAAGCTGCATCCCAAGGCAGATTCCTAATAGGGGCGCGCGCTCTTCGACTACCTTCCGATTTAAAAGATCAAGCAGGCCGAACTTTGCAATATTTTCCATCCCGGTGTCGAAAGCCCCAACGCCGGGCAGAATGAGCTTAGCTGCATTTTTGATGGCCCCATGATCGTTTGAGATAACGGATTGCCCGCCGACCTTTGCAATCATATTGGCGATGGAGCCAACGTTGCCCATGTCATAGTCAATTATGACTATCATTTCTACCTACCGGGAGAGCAAAAGTTGCACGATCTTCCTACTGGCGTCGCCGCGGCCATAGATTCCCTCTCGGAATTCTCCACTCTTCAAGTTCGCCGCAAGAGCGGTGAGATCGCGATCGCCTACTAAGTGGTTAACACCTTCCTCGACCAGTTCATGCCAAGCCGGATCCTGCATAAACAGAAGCGCCGGCTTCCCCGCATAGTAGGCCTCCTTCTGCAGCCCCCCACTGTCTGTAAGAACCAACTTTGAACGGCTTACAAGTCCCATAAGAGTCAGATAATCGAGCGGCTCAGTTACGATCATCCGCTTAAGCAAGGTCCCAAAGCCGAATTCCTCCACTCGCTTCTTTGTGCGAGGATGGATCGGGAATACGATCGGAATCTCTGCAGCCAGCTTATCAAGCCGGACCAGGATACCTTCAAGGCGCTCCTTGCTATCCACATTATAATCACGGTGCAACGTCAGCACGCAGTATCCGTCGTCCTTAAGAGAATGCTCTCGATTCAGGTCGAACTTAAAACTTTCGCGGACCTGCAAGAACAGATCATACATAACATCGCCGGTAAAATGCACTCCGCTTTCAATCCCTTCCGCCCTCAGATTGGCGATAGATTTCTGCGAGGCGCATAGAAGTAGTCTCGACACGCGATCCGTCAGAGTCCTATTAATCTCTTCCGGCATATCTTTCGGAAACATGCGGACGCCGGCCTCTACGTGTGCGACCGGAATCTTGAGCTTTGCGGCAACGATCGCTCCCGCCAAGGTGGTGTTGGTATCGCCATAAACCAGCACCCAATCCGGCTTCTCCGTGAGAGCAATTTTCTCAAACTCAATCATTATGCGGCCGGTCATCTCGCCGTGGCTGCCGGAGCCTACCGACATATTGTAGTCGGGCTTCTTAATCTCGAACTCGCTCAGGAATACATCCGACATGTTGTGGTCATAGTGCTGCCCTGAGTTTACTAAGATCTCCTGCACGCCGGCGTTTTTCAGCTCCCTATGTATGATGGCCTCTTTGATGAACTGCGGCCTGGCGCCAACTAAGGAAATTACTCTCATACCCGCCTTACTTTAAACCCTCTGTAACCGATCATTATCCATCATATCCATCCACATCGCGAAGAATAGCGACTGAAGGCCTATGGTCGTAAGGAACACGAAGATTATCAGGCTTTGTATTGAAAGGACTATTTCTGTGGTGGCAGCCTCAAAAATCTGCAGAAGGAATGGGATGTCCAAGATCAGCAAAAGAAAACTGAGGTGGTAGAGAAGAAAGAGTGGATGAAAATCGCGGAAGAGATACTTCACATATAGGCGCCGCCAAAAACCTTTGAAGAGCAAGAAGCTTATGCGGGGTATTACCTTCATAACCTTCATCTTCGACTCTTCGCCTACCCGGTACACCGGCTTTATCGGGACCTCCTTTATAGTACAGAAGGCTATGTTCAGCTTAACCAAGATGTCGTTCGGGCAGCCATACGACTTATAGATGTCGTACAGGCGGATTGCATTCAATGCCTTAAGGCTTATGGCGGTGTACCCTGTCTGCGTATCAGAGACTCTCCAGTAGCCGCTTGCAATCTTTGTAAGCAGCGAGAGAACAGAGTTACCGAAGTAACGGATCTTAGGAATTACAAAAAAAGCCGAGCGGTGGGAAAGCCGGTTGCCCTTAACATAGTCAATATCACTATTGTCAATGATAGGAAGACATATGCTTTCAAGCTCATCGGGATCCATCTGGCCGTCTCCGGCCATTACAGCAGTACAATAGATTCCTCGATCGCGGCACCATTTGTACCCCGTCGCGATTGCAGCTCCTACGGATGCGTTCTCAGTATGTCGGATAAGAATTACCCGGTCGGTGTCCTGATTCTTGTTATAGATCTCGCTGGGAGTGTACCTTACCGCTTCTTCCTTACGCATCTCACTGACGACCACATCAGCGTTATTGTAGCGGTTGCGCTTAACTCCATCCGCATACACGTCTTTAATTATTATTGCCCCGGATGCCCCTTTGGTGTCGATGAATTCTTTTACAACTTCAAAGGTACGGTCCGTTGAACGATCGTCGACGACGATAATGCGATCCACAAAATCGGGCATGCTCTCTAATACAGAGATGATCTGTTTCTCCTCATTATAAGCGGGCACTACCACCGCAACGGTTCTATTTTTTAGCATGTCCCGCCTGACCGATCTGTTTTTTCCTCATATGGCCCATGAAGACGCCAACTAACTTGGCCGCTCGAAGCTTACAAAATTTGTTCCGTGAGAGCACTACCCCGGGGCCCCCTTATACTTCAATAGCGATCTAACCATTTGTAGTTGCTAAAATTGGGATCGTCAAGCTAGCCGCGATAATTCTCGAAACACCGCTACAAAGCGAGCTCAGGCGATAAAAAACGGTGGCAGACCTGCCAAGGCTATTGAGCGCCCCCTTCCGCGCGCTCTAACCGCCTTCCCGCTCATTAAGCTGGTATAGAGCATAGTCCTTGCTCTGTCCCAGCAGCAACGTGAAACCTTTTAGAAAACCGTTCCAGCGGACCCGCTCGTCCTCTGAAAGATTATCATTGAAGTAACGCGAAAGGAGAGATGCCCGCATAAGGATACTGCTTATCCCATGCTTTTTGAGCTGTTCATGTATCTCCGCCGGATTCTTTGTAGTGCGAATAACCTCTATCAATAGGTCCGGATACTCCAGCTCATCAATATGGAAATTCTGCTCTATGTAATAGATCTGCTTTCCGGCAAAGGCTAAGTAGACCCTTTCGCTTGAAGCAAGACTCTTCGGGATTGAACTGAGCAGCGAATAGTAAGGGAGCTGCCGTGCAAGGTAATTTTCCCTCGATACCTCTCCTGATATTAAGCCTATTGGGTCAAGTTTCGAGAGATTGTTTGCCGCATAGTAAAGATGATGGGCCATAGCCGCCATTCCCAATGTGCCCAAAGTTATTTGTACCGCTCGTGCTCTTTTTCTTAACTCCTCGATTCCGAACGCGGCAAGAATCGCAAGGCCCGGCGCAGCTGGAGCTAAATAGCGGGCCCTGGTAGCGGAGCTAAAAAAAGCTATAATGAAGTAGCCTAACGTAAAAAATAAGATATACCTCTTGTCACGGTTTACCTTTGACAAGAGCGCCCAGGGAATGAAAAGGAGGAGCAGCGCGCTTAGCGATCCGTCGAACAGGCGGGGATTGGCATCCTGGCCGGTTATAAAAACCCGCAGCGGCACAAGCATGATCTCCAAAGGAGATTCGCCATATATCAGCTCGCGTTGTTGAAATTCGGTAAACTTGGTTTGCGGCCGTTCATAGGCACCGAGCTCAATCGTGCTGCCAAAATAGGAAGTAAAAAGCGGGTAGAACGGATTGCCTGCTGCCGCATAATTTTTCAGATACCAAGGGGCAATACATAAGATATTCATGAAAGCGAACTGTAAAGCTGCCTTTGATACCCCCGAAAGCGAGGCGCATCTCTTCTTTGCAAGAATAATAAGCGCGACAAATAGAAGCGCGGCGACAATAAGCCCATTAGGTTTCGAGCACAGCGCAAACCCGGATGCCGCCCCTGCCAAGAAGAGATACCGGCTACGCTGATCGTCTCCCCAATGCAGCAGCAGCAAAAGCGCAGCTGTAGAATAAAACATCAAAGCAAGATCGACATAAGCGGTATGCATTAGCTTCTGAACTACCGGCACCGAGAGAAAAATAAGGAAAGCGAATAACGCTGGCTTAGCACCGGCCCGTTTCTGTGCATAAAAGTAGATTAGCAAACCTGTCATCACTCCGAAAAAGTAGTGAATGACTTTTGCCATATGATCTTCTCCCAGCCATAGCACGGGGATGAAAAACATCTGCAGTAACATCGGATAAAATGAATAGGCGGCGTGCGGATGATGCACGAATGCGCCCTGCTGCAGCATCAGCTTAGGAAAGGCCAGGTGGTGGTTGAGTTCATCTCTTGCAATAGGTGGCGTAAAACACAGGAGCAGATTCGCCGCAAGGAATAAGAGAATAAAGACCGTCGCGGCCAGGCTCTCCTTTGCTGCATTTGCAAGCACTTTCGATAGTATCGCTGTCACGGGAAGGGCCGCAAGGAACAATCCCACTAAAGCTGCAATATGTACTTCCGGGCGCAAGAAACCGAGATAAGCGCCGGCCATGATAAAATTGGACAGGACCGCTAATAGGAGTCCTATCGTTATTATGAGCATTGACTCGCGCCGCATCGAACAAGATTACTCCGGCTCTTATACTTCAGAAAAGTTGTCCTTGCGGACTTTTCTTTTGTTGTTCGCTCTCTCGCCGATATTTTCAAAAAACTGCAATATCTGCGGATTAGCAAGCGCTTCTTTATTTAGCAGCGGCTGATTGTTAACCACATCCCGGACAGCCTTGGCGGATCGCTTTCCGCTTAAGGTGGTGGGAAAGTCCGGCACGGCTACAATTTCCTTTGGCCTGTGCCTTGGTGACGGCATTTCGTCAAGAATGCGTTTTTTGAGAGACTCATCCAGCAACGTGCCTGCAGAGAGAATTACAAAAAGAAGTATTCTTTCGTCCTCACCCCATTTCTGCGCTACAGCCATGGCCTCGATCACTCCTTCTACCCGTTCGGCCGCAGCTGTTACCTCGGCAGCTCCGATGCGCACTCCACCAGGATTAAGGGTATCGTCGGAACGCCCAAGCACCGTCATTCCCCCGCTGCTTTTAAGAACTGCAAGATCCCCATGGCGCCACATACCGGGGAAGTGTTCGAAGTAAGCTGCCTTGTAGCGCTCTCCTGAGGGGTCGTTCAGGAAATAAAGCGGCATGGATGGGAAAGGTTTTTTTACCACTACTTCTCCGGCTTCCTCGCGCACAGAGCTGCCCTTACTGTCCACTACATCCACATCCAACCCAAGCCCGCGGCTTTGAATCTCATCACGGCGCACGGGCAGGAGAGGCGAAGCTCCTCCCAGGCATCCACACAGGTCCGTCCCTCCCCAAATTGGAGAAAGGTGAATATCTCCAATCGCTTTATAAACAAAATCAAACGAGTGCGGCTTAAGGCGTGAGCCGGTAGATAGAATAGAACGAAGGGCCCTGAGCGAATGGGTCTTGCGCGGCATTTTCCCCATCTCTTCTATTTTTTGAAGGTAGCCCGCGCTAGTCCCGAATACAGTTACCTGTTCGCGCTCGCATAAGTCGAACAAAATATCTCCTTCATTACCCAACGGATATCCGTCAAAAAGAATCACTGTGCTTCCGACAGCAAGCGAGCTTACCAGCCAGTTCCACATCATCCATCCGCATGAAGTAGCATAAAATATCTTGTCCGAACGGGTAAGGTTAACCTCTAAAACCAGCTCCTTTAGATGTTCAACCAAAATACCGGCTGCCCCGTGCACAATACACTTTGGAGCTCCCGTAGTGCCGGACGAGTACAAGATGTAGATCGGATGGCTGGCTGGAAGTTGCTTGAATTCAAGAGATCTCAAGGGGGCTTCGCTTAAAAACTCATCATACAAAATAGCTGTATCGATGCTGTCCAGAAGATCGGCTGCACTGCTTCCTCTCTGTGGAATTAGTACCGTTGAAATAAGCGAAGGCAGTCCGGTTGAAACGGCTCTCACTTTATCGGCAATAGACAGCTGAGAGCCTTGATAAAGATAGTCCGGTACAGTAAAAAAAATCTTCGGTGCAATCTGCGAGAAGCGGTCTAAGACCCCCTGCGCCGAAAATTCGGGGGAACATGATGACCATACCAGTCCCAGCGAAGTGCAGGCCAGCATTGCAACTACCGCCTCCGGAATGTTCGGAAGCAAGCCGGCAACGCGGTCACCCGGCTCTAGGTTGAGCCGTGAAAGCCCAGCTGCGCACCGTTCCACCTCCGTTCGCAGCTCCGCATATGTGAGACGGGCCGTGGGCCCTTCTTCGCTCCATGCCACGATGGCAGGGAGATCATCATTGTAGCGCAATAAATTCTCCGCGAAATTAAGGCGAGCGCCGTCGAACCATATCGCGCCGGGCATAGCTGAACCATCCTTCAGTACGGTACCGTACGGATGAGAAGCTATTACTCCGCAGAAGCTCCAAAGCTCAGACCAAAAAAGATCGAGATTGTCCGCGCTCCAGTCACGGAAAGATTGGTAATCCGGCCAATTCTTGCCGCAACGCTGCGAGATTCGCTCCATCAAGAGTGAAACATTCGCTTTAGCAGCAGCTCCCTCCGGCGGTTGCCAAAGAATCTCATTAGTTGACGCTGAAAAAGTGCCTTTTTCCAATATTCTTCAGAAGTTACGATAACAATATTCCAGGCCTAAACTAAATCTACGCAAGCAGATCATCAGCTAACGGTAATTCCGCACAATTACTTCATCGATCTTACCGCGCCCATGGCCGTTAGAGTTAATCGCGCGCGCAGCAGGGACACGCTCTATAAAGAAGTCCGAATAAATTTCGAAAACTTGGGAAGCAGAGGAGTTAGACACCATGAAACGCACTCCTTTATTATCCAGTGCCCTGCATAGATCCCGGAGAGCGATCTGCATCTGATCGTTAAAACCAAACTTAGTATATGAGGTGAATGATGCCGTTTTGCTTAGAGGGGCAAATGGGGGATCAAAGTACACAAAATCTCCCCTTCTAGCTTTTGCCGCAATCTGGTCAAAACTTCCATTCATAATGCGGGCGTCTTTCAGTGCTCGGCTGCAAGCCATGATATTGTCGGCATCATATATCACCGGATCAACATATCTGCCGAATGGAACATTGAAATACCCCTGTGAATTAACCCTGTAAAGGCCGTTATAGCAAGTCTTGTTTAGAAAGATCAGCCGCGCCGCTCTACGCACTGACCCCCAGCGCGCAAACGCCCTGCTTCTATCAGCGTCGCGTAGCGCGTAGTAATACTCCTCATCGTATCTGTGTTTTCGCAGATCGCGAATTAAAGCTTGTGGGTGATCGCGAACAGCCAGATAGGCGTTAATCAGTTCGGGATTAATATCAGAGAGTACTGCTCTCTTAAATCGGCGGAAAGCAGCAAAAAAAAGCGCCCCACCCCCGATAAACGGTTCAAAGTAACCATTAACTTCGTGCGGAATTCTACTTAAGAGCTGCGGGAGAAGCTGTCTTTTCCCTCCCGCCCATTTAAGAAACGGACGGCAGGCGTCTGTCCGCGCCTTTACTTGGGCAGCCGAACCGTACCCTGAGATTAGCTTGACTGGAAGCGGAATCTGTACTGCCGTCTGACCGCTCAAACTAAGTCCCTCACTTTATTAGTACAGCACCCATAGCTTTGATGAACATTGTTACACCTTGTAGGATCTCACCGCAAGGGCAAGCTGCAGCAAAGCGCACTTCATAGACGCCTGGTGATATGCTATTGGTTGTAGTCAGAACAATGGGTGCGAGGGTTTATGACTACAAAGATTAAGATCAACACTAACGGATCGATTAGAATCGAGGGAGAGGCTTTAGAGCTTTACGACGGAGCAGGCAACAAATATGAGCTCTCGGGCAGGACTACAATTTCACTGTGCCGCTGCGGTCAGAGTGAAAACAAGCCTTTCTGTGACGGAGCACACGGCCGCTGCGGATTTGAGTCGGCGGTAGTTGCGGCTACTTTGCCGCCGAAGAAGTAATTACTTCTCCTTGGCTTGCTCATCCACGTTTAGAATCGAGGCTGCCACTCGTTCGGTGTCGACTCTGTAGCTTCCGCTCTCGATTTTTTCTTTTATGCTTTCAGCCTTACGAAAGCGTTCCGCCAGCCAGCCCAGAGTAAGATCTGTCAAGCCTCGCCGGCGGCCTGGTTTAGTATCGGAAGGGGTATCTCCGTTCATAACTATCCATTCATCTTATTACTATGCCGGCTCACAACCGCCAGCCTTCAAAGAATAACAACGGCGTAAATTTGGGTGCGCTTAATGATCGCGCTCTCAAAAATCTTGATTTCTTATTTCTAATTCCCGTACTCTTGCCGCCCTCTCGCCGATGGGAAAAGGGGCGATACAGGTTATTTTTCTGCGGCCCTGCTACCGGCTATAAAGTCGATATGACGATTAATTCTAGAAAATAGTCCTAGCAGGATGCGCATTTCACGCAGGTCTGGGCGGGCGCGGCGAAAAAGGCTCTGCACCATGCGGGGTATGGGTTCGGGAGTCCCCTCTCTATAGAAGCCGCTTTTCGATGCAGCTTCTTTCACGAGACGGTCGAGTTGTTGAAACTCATTCTGCTCCGGCAAATCGCAAGCGGCGTCTCTACTAGGGGGCGCTCGAAAAATCTCGGCCAGCGCCAGCAGTACGGCCTGAGATACATTGAACGACGGATAGTCTGTGGCCGCCGGTATTTCAACCACCAAGCGCGCCAACGCAAGATGCTCCTTGCGCAGGCCGGTGTCCTCCGGCCCGAAAAGCAGCGCTGATATGCCATTAATTCCCAATTCACCGCCGATCTCCGGAAGTGAAATCTGCTTGCGGTTTCTTCCAGTCCTCGCGGAAAACGCCAATACGTCAGTGCAATCGGCCAAGCTCTCTTCGAGTGTATCGTAGCAGCGAGCGCTGCTTATTAGATCACCCGCCTGACATGCGGTAACTGCCGCGTCTGTCTGCGAAAAGTGTACCGGCCGCACCAAGCGGAGATCGTAATAACCAAAGTTCTTCATGGCGCGCGCTACACTGCCGATATTACGGCTAGTCTGAGGCTCCACTAGTACAACTGCGATCCGGCTTTTCATTACACCCCCTTTTCCAATTCCATCAGCTACTTAGCATAGTGAATTTATGCACAGAATATAACTTAAATAGCGCCTCAAACGCTAAAGAGTAATCGAGCTGCATCCGACCGATACAGCTGGATATCAAAACATGCAAAAGACAACTGAAAACTTCAACGCCTCCGAACGGCGCCTTCAGAAGGCGTGCGAATATGTCAGTGACCTGTGGTTTCCCGTTAATCCGGAGCTGCTTGCTAAGATAAAACTGGGATTGCACGGCGGTGTTTATGATCTCGATCCTGAGAGCCTGGTACGCACCGTTTCGGGCGACTTCTCCCTTTTCATGTACTGCCTTCGCGAGTTGCTGCACACATTGCAACGGGAAGGCGCAAAACTTCCGCCACTTTCGAACCCTGTGGACATCCTTCGGGCGGCGGGAATCGAGCGGCTAAGACAATTGCTTGATGTCGACGAGTCCCGAATTTCCCGTCACTCATTTGACGATATTGACGAAGTTCAAGTAGCAAGATTTCAAGAAACAATGGTCAGCGCAAGCAGCGCGGAGGTTCTGGCATCTTCTTTCCGGCTGGAGCCGGAGGTCGGCTTCTCGGCGGCATTGATGCGTCAACTGGGACATACCCTTATCGCGTGGAATTATCCCACGGTTTACAAAGAGGCACTTTCATCTTTAGACGGCGAGTCTACGCTGGACGTAGCCCTTGCTGAACGGCTCGGGTTCTCCCCGACGCTGCTTGCAATTCGCATGCTGGTCAGCTGGGGCATCCCCACCCAGTTTTGCGAAGCACTGTTCTTGATGGACGATGAGGAAGAGGGCGATGAGGATGAACTTGCAGCCTTCAATCAAATTCTGGCAGGATCTCTCGCAAAATTGTGCCGCATCGGCGAGGCGCTTGCACGCGCGAATAATCCTAAATTGTATCCAAATGCCGCCCACGAGTGGGAGTTCGCAAAACAGGCGATAGTGGAAAAACTCGGGAAAGATGGCCTTGAGATGATTCAGGATGCTCTCGCGGATAATATCGAAGATTACGTTACGTTTATGCCCGAGATCTTTACCGGTGCTTCAATTCTCGAACCGGATCTTCATCTTGCGCAAGCACAGCAGGATTGCATTATCTCGCGCAACCCCTATCTCGCTCTGTGCGGTCCCGTTCTGCGAGCCAAGCTGACCGCTATTTATATCTCTCACCCACAGGGGTACCTTTACGAAAAAGGGCTCACCGAGCTTGTTCATACGGTGATTCCGTCGAGCGGATTTACGGCAGGTTGTATTTACACTATCGATCCTGGAGTTCAGATGCTGCTGGCCCAAACTAAGATCGGTGAGATGCAGCTAAAAAAAGGGGCGCCTATCGATTATTCGATTGTAGCGTCGGACACTGATAGCGTTTCTGTGGCGTTTAGGAGTATGGAGCCTGTCGTTGAGTTTAATTTGGCCCCTACAGGGGAGCTAATAAGCGGCATCGCCGGAGTTATCGGCCACTCCAACCGCATCGGAGTGCTATATCTGGAAGTGCCGCACTCCACATTTATGCAGCGGGAAAAGGAGTGCATAGCCGAATTCAAGGCACTTGCCCGCACGGTCTCGGATTGTCTGCAATTAGATTGATCACCGTTTTCGAATAGTAATCCGCTTTCCGGTAAAGGTGGTAAGGCTGTAGGAATGTTTCTCGGGGAATGTCAGCGACAACTCCTTTAAGAGCCGTATAGCCACCGTTTCGCCCAGCTTGAGACCCTCGCTGGCATCGGTTCTCCAGTGAATTCCTGCCCAATTGCGGCCCATCGCAATATTGTATGCGAGTTTATTAAGTTCGCCGCCAACGGTCATGAGGGACGCGTCTGTACCGCTATAGGGCAGCAATGCGGTACCGTCGGAGTTTGTCACCACCGGATTGGGAAAGGCAAAGGACTCGTCGAAGAAAGCTTTTAGAACAGTTACCGCCGCGCCGATCATGGCCGCATGTCCCGATGCATAAGCGGGATGCAAAGGAGCGCCTTCCGGATATGCTTGCGGTAAAAGATAGGTGCTCTCTCCCAAGCCGTTCAACGAAAGATTGTAATCCGCAATTTTGGGCAGTACATTCGAGTTCAAAATCTCGCTATCGATCATTGAATAGTTCGCAGCACCCCTTAGATGATTGTAGATTCGCGCGGCAAAGGTCTCGGGCCTCAGCCGTCTATGCACGAACCACTTCTGATACCACACCGCGTGAGCAGCGTGCAGCGCGGCCTCGCCAACCAAGCACACCACGTGCGGGTAGCCGAATGTCGAGAAGGGGTCCATAGTCAACGAGCTGCGATAAGGATTACCCGACCCGTAGGGTATTCCGAGGCTCAAGATTATATAAGCTGCATTCACTGCAGACTGAAACGGAATATCTATCTGAACAGCGCCGGCTAAATCTCTTCCATTGCGGATATAGAATGTCCCGCTGTCATACTGAGGAGTATTGCCGTCCAACCCGCCGCTATTGCGGTGTTGCCAAAAGGCATAAGAAGTGAGGTAGTCGGTGCCACCGAGCGTAGTACGGTAGCGCTGACTAAGGGTTCCCGACGAAAGCTGGCCGGGCAATGTCCGGACTCCCATCGGCACATCGAGCCAAAGGAACTGTGATATGTAAGGCCCGACCAAGCACCCGTCTGATGTGCCCCGGAAAATGACGCTTGGCGTTATGGAAGAGCCGGCTTTTGGGCCCTTATACCGGGTGAAGCGGGAGAGATCGTCTATCGCTTCTGAGATGGTAGCGGAGTTCTCATACTCTAGAAACGGAATATCTCGGCAAAGCGCCTGCCAGTAAAGCTCTCCCATTTCAGCCGAATTTTCAGGTTCATCTATGCGCGGCGCTGCGGGCAAGGCAAGCTGCTGAGGATCCGGACCCTCCAGATGGTAGGTAAGCCCAGCCATGGGGTTTTTAAGCCTTTTGTCGCCGGTTTCGATGTTTTCAAAATCCCTCTGCTTTTGTGAGGTGAGCGCCTTGAGCAACTTTTTATACGCTCTTTTGTCGACTTCGCCGAGATCATTATGCGGCAGCCCTTTTGTAAAGGTTGCGATATAAGGATAGTCCTTTTCTTCGCCGTTCGGCTTTTGAGTGGGCATGCGCCGCCTAAACGCCAGTGCCGAGGCTCTGTCGCGGATCTGCTTTGCCTTGCGTAGGCGGCTGGCACCCGAATCATCATCATCTGCCCGCGTCGCAGCATGAAGCAGATCGGGAGTTGTAAAACCCCTTGCAAAGGCGAACGACGCAGCTCCGGCTAACCCGATTGCTCTTAAAAAATCTCTTCTATTAGTCGCCATGCCTAATTATTATGATAAATCGAAAGGCGAAACGGCGCTACCAGCACTATTTCCGGCGTATTTTCGGCAGCTTTGCCGCCGAGCAGCCGCACGGCCCAACGCTGTCTATTCACAATTGTTGGTAGAATCGGGGACGTTCTTCAAAAACTCAATGGCCTGATTAAATCTCTCTTCTGCGGTATTCAGGAACTTCTTATCCCGCTTGTTGCTGGGGATACTGGATGCACCCAAAATCTTCCTAACCGCAACTCTAAGGTCCACTATCTTCCTGACAAAATCCTTTAGTGATGTTGCTCCCTGCAAGTATTCCTCTTTAACCATAGTGAAGACGTACGGCGAGCACTGTGCGCCCACGCTACAAGTATAGAAGAGCCGTGGTCCCATCCACGAGAGGGTCCAATTTCCGACCTGAACTTGATGCGCTTCGACAAGTATCGCTCTGGCCTCGGTCACTATACTGCGTAGCTTCCGCTCATCTCGCTTCGTTAGATCTTGCGAGCGGAGCGCTCGATCCGCTACTCGTACCACTCTGCGCGCCGATTGGATAATTACCCGCTCCTGTTGTTTGGCCTGATGATCTAACTGGCGCCGCAAAGTCGTACTGTCGACTACAGTGCAAACGGGTGTCGGAGTCGGCGTGCTAAGTGTTCCCGGCTCGTCCGTTGGAGTAAAGGTTGCCGTGGCGGTCGGAGTATTCGTATTTGTGTTAGTAGGCGTTGCAGTAAAAGTAGCTGTCGCCGTGTTGGTGCTGGTCGGGGTTAAAGTATTAGTTGCAGTGGCCGTGGGCGTATGAGTCCGAGTGAACGTAGCGGTTGGCGTATGCGTCCTAGTAGCGGTGGCGGTTGGGGTCGATGTGCGCGTCGGTGTGCCGGTTGCAGTAGCCGTCACGGTCGGCGTATAGGTCGGTGTCCTTGTAGGAGTACGAGTTGAGGTCGATGTAGGAGTCCCGGTCCTTGTGGGCGTAAAGGTCGCAGTATGCGTGGGGGTCGACGTTCGTGTCGGGGTGCGAGTAACTGTAACAGTGGCAGTTCTTGTGGGCGTTCGAGTGGGAGTAAATGTGGCTGTGCCGGTAGCTGTAGGAGTTGAGGTCCTAGTCGGAGTAAAGGTGTGAGTAATGGTATTTGTTGCAGTCCGTGTAGGCGTTCGAGTGGGAGTCGCCGTACGTGTAAACGTAGCTGTCGGGGTCGGCGTTCTCGTATTTGTAAACTTGGCTGTAGCCGTGCGAGTTGGAGTCGCCGTCCTAGTTGCGGTCCTTGTTGCCGTACTGGTAGGGGTTCGAGTAGGCGTTGACGTGCGCGTGCTGGTGG
>JAGFJO010000115.1 GCA_024102635.1 Deltaproteobacteria bacterium | reverse complement strand
TCGATTCCCTCCGGGCGTGTTCTAGATTTGCGACTCTTGCTCGATCTTTTCTTTAATATCACCCATATTTTCAGCCGCTTACTCTCTCAGCCGCTTCCCATATTTTCACTCCGAATACCCACTATTATTTTGCCGGTAGGTGTTTGCAATTACTTCACAATTTTGCTAGTGTTCCCTCCTAATTTTTTCAAAGATAGAGCATCCGTTTCTGACCCAAACAGGGTGAGGGATAGGTGATCTACTGCTTTTTTTCTGCAATTTGCAGGCATTTTGGTGAGAAATGAGCGCGGACAAAGGTGAAAGTGCATCGATTTTTTCTCAAGCTTCTGAGTACCTGTCCGGCAGCGTGGAGGAGTTAAAAAAAGTCAGCACACCAACCCGTCAGGAGACGTTGCAAGCGACATTGGCAACAGTGGTAATCATACTTTTTTTTGCGGTGTGTTTGATGGTGTTGGATGCGGTGTGTAATTGGCTCATGTCTTTGCTGACATAATTGAGCGTAGCCCAGTAGTGCTTCTATGAACGACCAAATTGATCACGAAGAACAGAATATGTCAGACGAGCAAGCCCAACCCGAGATAACAGCTGTTGATGGAGGCGCTACTGCTGAAGGAGGCGGTGCCGCGCATGAGAGTGCCGCCCCTGAGATCGCTGCGGGCGAAGTTGCCGCAGATTCGCAGGAGCAAGCTGGTGCAGAAGCAGCTCAGTCTGAAGAGGCGCCAAAGGCAGTTTCTCCTGATGCAAAGTGGTACGTTGTGCACGCCTATTCGGGCTTCGAAATGAAGGCGAAGCAGGCTCTTGAAGAACGCATTCGAATGCAAAAATTGGATCATCTTTTCGGCGAGATTCACGTGCCTCAGGAGACGGTCGTGGAGCTTGTGAAGGGACAGAAGAAGACATCTAATCGAAAGTTTTTCCCGGGATACATTTTGGTTCAGATGGTTTTGAACCAGGACACTTGGCACCTTGTGAAAGAGACGCCGAAGATCACCGGATTTGTCGGCGATGCGACTGATCCCAGTCCTCTGAGTGAAGATGAGGTATCAAGAATTGTTGCACAGGTTGAGGCCGGCACAGCATCGCCTCGCTCCAAAATGTCTTTCGAGCAGGGAGAGACCGTCAAAGTTATTGACGGACCGTTTACGGATTTCAACGGCACGATTGAAGAGGTCAAGCCGGAGAAGGGCAAGGTGCGGGTGCTTATCAGCATCTTCGGACGCGCCACCCCCGTGGAGTTGGATTTTATGCAAGTGGAGAAGTGCTAAATGAAAGAGGTCAACGCAGTCGTTAAATTACTAATTGCCGGCGGACAGGCTAATCCCGCTCCTCCAATCGGCCCCGTGCTCGGTCAGCACGGCGTGAACATCATGGAGTTCTGCAAGCAGTTCAATGCTAAGACGCAGAAGCAGCAAGGGGAGATGACCCCGGTGATTTTAACCGTCTACAAGGATCGCTCGTTTACTTTTGAGCTCAAGACTCCGCCGGTTTCGTACCTTCTTATGAAAGCCGCCAAGATCGAAAAAGGATCGGGGGTGCCCAACAAGGAGAAGGTCGGCTCGCTATCGCGTGACCAAGTTATGGCGGTTGCGAGGCAGAAGATGGTGGATCTTAACTGCTACGATGAAGAAGCGGCGTTCAAGATTGTTGCCGGTACAGCGCGCAGCATGGGGATCGATATCCGTTAGAATCTAAGTAAAAGGCAGCGCGCAGTCGCGGGAGATTTGGTATGGGAAAACAGACAAAGAGATATAAAGCAGCGAAGCAGAAAATCAATAAGGCAAAGCTCTATCCGCTGGAGGAGGCTTGCGAACTGGTAGCATCGATTGCCTCGGCAAAGTTTGACGAAACTATCGATATAGCTGTGAACTTAGGCGTGGACGCGCGCAAGTCCGAGCAGAGCGTGCGCGGAAGCGTGGCGCTCCCGCACGGGTTGGGCAAAACAGTTAGAGTGGCGGTTTTCGCCAAGGGTGAAAAGGCCAAGGAGGCCGAAGAGGCTGGTGCTGACATAGTTGGTTCAGAGGATCTTGCTGAGAAAATCAAAGGGGGATTCTTTGATTTTGATAGTGTGGTTGCTACTCCTGACATGATGGTGCAGGTCGGTAAGATCGGTAAGGTGCTTGGGCCGCGAGGTCTTATGCCTTCGCCGAAGGTCGGGACCGTTACCTTCGATGTAGGCGCAGTAGTGCGCTCCATCAAGGCGGGGAGAGC
Source organism: Deltaproteobacteria bacterium (assembly GCA_024102635.1). Classification (GTDB taxonomy): domain Bacteria; phylum Bdellovibrionota_C; class UBA2361; order UBA2361; family JAGFJO01; genus JAGFJO01. Next base: position 48,218 of record JAGFJO010000115.1, on the reverse strand, counting down.
TGAATTTAAGGTTGATAAGGCAGGTATTCTGCATGCGGCAGTAGGCAAAGCTTCTCTGGGCGGGAAGAAATTGGCAGAGAATGTTTCAGCATTTATTCAGGCTGTTAATAAGGCCAAGCCGAACACAAGCAAGGGAGTATATCTACAGTCCGGATATCTGGCCTCCACCATGGGGCCTTCCGTGGCGCTAGATGTTTCGCCGCTTAGAACTTAATCAATCTCCCTAAATGTAGTCAGAGCGAGGGTAAATATGAACCGTGCAGAGAAACAATCCGAAGTAGAATTTTTGAGAGACGCTTTTACGAAGAGCCAGCTGGCTTTGTGCGCGGATTCGCGCGGACTCACAGTTTCGCAGATAACCACTTTGCGGCGAGAGCTGCGGGGGGCAGGAGCCCGAGCTAGAGTGGTTAAAAACACTTTGGCGAAGCTCGCGGCCAAGGAGTCGTTCAAATCTGCTACCGAGGAACAGTTGAGCCGCTTCCTTGGAATTTTTGAAGGGCCGAGCTTGGTGGTGCTCTCGGATTCTGATCCGATAGGACCAGCCAAGGTAATGGCTAAGCTCGCCAAGACGTTCGAGCCGCTTTCCATTAAAGGGGCATGGTTCGAGCAGGCCTTTCTTGATACGGCAGGGGTAGATGCACTCTCCACGATGCCTGGAAGGGAGGAGCTTATCGCTAAACTTCTCAACTTGCTGCTTGCGCCGGGTACCCAGCTGGTTCGCCTGCTTAATGCACCGGCCTCCCAGGTGGTGCAGGTTCTTGAAGCGCACCGCTCGAAGATGGAAGAAAGCGCGGCATAACTCGATAAGTAATTAGATCGACTAGAGGGATAAATTTTACTAACTGAAAAGGAGTGAATGAGATGAGTGAAGCTCAGGTAACACATGAACAGGTTAAACAGTACATCAAGAGCATGTCCTTGATGGATGCTGCCAAGCTTGTCAAGGAATTGGAGGAAGAGCTCGGGGTCTCCGCTGCTGCACCGGTGGCAATGGTTGCTGCCGCTCCAGGCGCTGCACCAGGTGCCGCTGCTGCTGAGGAGAAGACCGAGTTTGCATTGCACTTGGATGATGCAGGCGCCGAGCGCGTTAAGGTCATTAAGGTTGTTCGAGAGATAACCGGTCTTGGACTTAAAGAGGCGAAGGATCTGGTTGATTCCGCGCCTAAGCTCGTTAAAGACGGTCTGCCGAAAGCAGAAGCTGATGACTTCGTTAAGAAGCTCAAAGAAGCTGGAGCTAAGGCAAGCCTCAAATAGCGTTTTGTTTGTGTGACGCTAGTACGCATCTGATCGTGGGCAGAACAACGCTCTCGATTCTATTGCGGAAATTTTAACGTGCTGACTATAATCCGGCAAAGTGCTCCGAGAATAAACGGTGGACATTACCGGAAGTTAGGTGAGACTTAAACACAGGGACACTTTTGGATGCTGCTGCAGATCTCATTGAGTTCGGCGGCGGAGAATGCGCCAGAAGGTAAGAACGCGGCGACTTGTTCATTCATTCGATTAAAAAAATTATTGCCGAGGCGCACAGAGCTTTCCGGACGATCCCGGAAGCTCAGTGCGGCAAGGAGATTTAGCTCAGTGCCAGCATGGGAGGAGGTGTCACTTTCCTTCCTGCTGGTAATGCCGTTTATGCCGCATGAAGCGCGGTGATTGTAGTGCATGGCTGACGAAAAGAATTTTGCCGTCAGTTACTGAGACCGAGTGTTTGAAGGACAATGCAGTGTTTGCAGGTTAATGCGAAGTCGGATTCAGAGAATTCGCCCCCTGTTCAGTCTCTCCAGAAAAGCTAACGACCGGAAAAGCTAGATTCCGGCTCCGATAAGGTCCGACCGGCTGCAAGGCTAAGGGCACCGAATCGGTACTACGAATCGGTACTAAAGGTATCTTCGGAATCTAAGGTATCAGTAGCAGTGGTTCGTACGTAATTAGTGGAGTACGCAGTACTTTAATAAGTACTTAAACTTTAACAAGTACTTAAACTTTAAGAAGTACTTAAACTTTAAGAAGTACTTAAAGTAGTACAAAGCGGTACTCGATAGCGCCGAAGCAACCCTCAGATCGAGATTAGCTTATGCGGCCCTTTCGAACAAGAAATTATCTCGTCACTGCATGCTGTGGTGGCGGAGTGGGAACTTTAGGGTATGCGATTCATGTGAAGAGCACCCTAAAGAATTAAAAAGAATGTTAGGCGTATGACTTCGAAAATTAAAACCAACCTTCGTCTCCGTCGTAGTTACTCCAAGATTAGAGAGGTAGCCGAGATACCTAATCTCATCAGCATTCAGAAGAAGTCGTACGAGAGGTTCTTGCAGGCCTCTGTCGAACCCGAAAAACGGGAAGACATAGGGCTTCAAAAGGTATTCAAGTCGGTATTTCCCATCAAAGACTACAACAATACCGTATCGCTCGAGTTTGTTTCCTACGCTTTGGGAACGCCAAAGTATGATGTAGATGAGTGCCGCGACAGGGGGATGACCTGGGCAGCTCCGTTAAGGGTAACAATCCAACTGGTTCTGTGGGATGTGGATCCTGAAACTGGTTCACGTAATTTAAGCGCCCTCAAAGAAGATGTAGTGTATTTCGGTGAGATTCCGCTGATGACCGATCGCGGGACGTTCATCGTGAACGGAACCGAGCGCGTCATCGTGAGTCAGTTACACCGCTCTCCCGGCGTGTTCTTCGACCATGATTCAGGAAAAAGCCACGTATCCGGCAAGCTGCTTTACTCTGCTAGAGTGATCCCTTACCGCGGCTCGTGGATCGACTTCGAATTCGACGTTAAAGACATTTTGCATGTACGCATCGATCGCCGCCGTAAATTAAACGCAACCTTATTGCTTCGTGCTCTTGGGTTGTCGGCCGACGATATTCTGAATACCTACTATAAAACCGATACCATCGTATTCGGAAAACGCGGATTGGTTACAAAGACATTTATTCCTGAGCAGCTCGAAGGCCAGAAGGCGTTCCGGGAGATTAAGGCCGGCGGAAAAGTGATCGCAAAGCAGGGCGGGAAGTTTAACCGCGCTGTTATTCGCCGGCTAAAGGAAGCAGCAATTGATTCGATAGAGATCGATCCGGATTCGGTGCCTGGAATGGTTGCTGCAGAGACTATATTAGAGGCAACTGAAACCATTAAACTCCCTAAAAGCGGCGAAGTATTGGCCGAGGCAGGTGAGCTGCTGGCTGGTTGGGCTGCTATTAAGGAACGCTTGGGCCCGATAGTTGAGAAATTTGACGAGACGGTTGCGCAGGATATCTGCTGTAAGTTCAAAGTTTTGGTAATGGCGGGCGAGGAACTTACCGCTGATAAGATTAACGCCAAGGGCGACGTGGTTGACCAAGGCAGCATTTCGCAGCTCCGTGATAAAAAGATTGATCAGATAAAGGTGCTCTATCTGGACGATCACCATATCGGGGATGCGCTCTGGAAGACGCTGATAACGGACAAGCTATCTCCGCCACGAGAAGACCTCTATTCCCGGCTCATAGGCAAGCCGACTGTAGACAGCCTTATTGAGATCTACCGCAGGCTGCGGCCGGGAGATCCCCCGCGGCCGGAGACCGCAAGCGCTACTTTCAAGAACTTGTTCTTCAATCCTGAGCGGTACGACCTCTCTGATATCGGCCGCTATAAGATGAACCACAAGTTGTACATCTCGCAGGGTAAGGAAGCGCCTCCGCTGGATCAATGGGTGCTTACGCCTGAGGATATCAAAGAGTCGGTGCGGTATCTTCTGGAGCTTAAGAACTCGAACGATCCGGTGCGCTATTCGATCGATGACATTGACCACCTCGGCAACCGGCGAGTGCGGGCCGTGGGCGAGCTAATCGAGAACCAGTACCGTATTGGTTTGGTGAGGATGGAGCGCGCCGTGAAGGAGCGTATGGGCATGCAGGATGTAGACACCCTGGTGCCGCAAGACCTTATTAACTACAAACCGGTAGCGGCGGTAGTAAAGGAATTCTTCGGCTCCTCGCAGCTCTCGCAGTTCATGGATCAGATAAATCCTCTCTCCGAGATCACCCACAAACGCCGCTTATCGGCGCTTGGACCCGGAGGCTTGACACGCGATCGCGCCGGATTCGAGGTGCGAGACGTGAACCCTACGCACTACGGAAGAATCTGTCCGATTGAGACCCCAGAGGGTCCGAATATCGGTCTTATTTCATCGCTGGCGGTTTACGCCAGGGTCAATGAGTACGGGTTCTTAGAGTCTCCGTACCGCGTTGTCGACAATAGTAATGCTGTTACCGACGATATTGTTTACCTCTCAGCTCTTGAAGAGGAGAGAGAGACCATCGTTCCTGCGAGCGTTAAGATAGACCCGAAAGGGAAGTTCGAAGAAGGCTACGTTGCTTCCCGTAGGAACGGCGAGTATATGGCTGTGCCGTCGGGGGATATCTCTAAAGTAGATGTCAGTCCGAAGCAGATCGTGAGTGTTGCGGCCTCACTAATTCCGTTCCTTGAGAATGACGACGCAAACCGCGCTCTAATGGGTTCAAACATGCAGCGCCAAGCGGTGCCGTGCTTGCGCGCCCAGGCTCCACTCGTGGGAACGGGGATGGAGCGCATAGTTGCGCGTGATTCAGGAACCTCAATCGTGTGCAAACGCAGCGGTAAGGTGGTCTCTGTTGATTCAGAGAGGATCGTAATCAAGGCCGACAAGACAACCGATGACGCAATGGACACGGGGGTCGATATCTACAATCTGGTTAAATATCGCCGCTCGAACCAAGGCACATGCATCAATCAGCGCCCGATCGTAAGGGCGGGCGAGAAGATTAAGGCCGGCGAGATTATCGCGGACGGACCGAGTACGGAGATGGCCGAGCTGGCGCTCGGACAGAACGTAATCGTGGCTTTCATGCCGTGGGGCGGCTACAACTTCGAAGACTCGATTTTAATCAGCGAGAATCTGGTGAAAGACGATCATTTCACCTCGATTCACATTGAAGAGTTCGAGTGTATTGCACGGGACACCAAGCTCGGTAAGGAAGAGATCACCCGTGACATCCCGAACGTGGGCGAGGAAGCGCTTAAGAACCTCGACGAATCCGGCATCATCCGCATCGGAGCAGAGGTTAAACCGGGTGATATTCTGGTGGGCAAGATCACTCCTAAGAGTGAAACGCAGCTTAGCCCTGAAGAGAAGTTGCTGAGGGCTATCTTCGGAGAGAAGGCTGGAGAGGTGAGAGACACCAGCTTGAGGCTGCCACCAGGCGTGGAAGGCACTATCATTTCGGCGCAGGTCTTCTCCCGTAAGGGTACTGAGAAAGATGAGCGTACATTGGCGCTTGAGAAAAAAGAGATCGCCCGCCTGGAGCAGGATCAGAAGGACGAGATACGGATTATCCGTGACGCCGCCCTTAAGGAGATCGAAGAGCTGCTGATAGGCCGTACGACAACCGCCAGGTTGGTGGACGAGAAGCGCAATCAGCTTATCGCAAAAGATACAGCGCTTAATTCGGAAGTGCTGCAATCGGTTCCTTTTGAATATCTCCGCGATATTCAGGTCGGAGACGAAAGCATTCAAGAGGTACTAAATCGCGTTGTCGTGCGAACGGGGCAGCTTATGAACAATAAGCGCACTCTTTTGAATGAAAAGATTAAGAAGCTAAAAGAGGGCGACGAGCTGGCCCCAGGCGTGATTAAGCTGGTGAAGGTGTTCGTTGCAATCAAGCGCAAGATTCAGGTCGGTGACAAACTGGCCGGACGGCACGGCAATAAGGGCGTACTATCAAGGGTGCTGCCGCAAGAGGATATGCCGTACCTGCCGGATGGAACACCTGTGGATTGCGTGCTCAATCCGCTCGGCGTCCCGTCACGGATGAACGTGGGTCAGATTCTCGAGACGCACCTAGGCTGGGCTTCCTATAATATCGGGCGCCAGATTAGAGAGCTTGTCGACCGTGTCATGGATCCGCGTTCCGGAGCCGAGCGTGGTTCGGTACCTTCCGATGTAAGGCGAGATTCTGCTCAGCGCTTAAGAGAGATCTTGCTGGGTGCCTTCAAGAACGACGATTCTCAGGCATTCGTGCAAAAGCTCTCCGATGACGATGTGTTCGCGCTTGCGCGCCGTACAATGAGCGGAGTGCATGTTGCATCCCCTGTGTTTGATGCTGCGACCGAGGAAGAGATACGGGAGCTGCTGCGCTTTGCAGGATGCGACGATGGTGGACAGGTCCAGCTCTATGACGGCCGCACAGGTGAGCCGTTCTCCGAGAAGGTCACGGTCGGGGTGATGTACATCTTGAAACTTGACCATCTGGTCGATGACAAAATTCATGCTAGATCTATTGGGCCTTACTCGCTGGTTACCCAGCAGCCGCTTGGTGGTAAGGCGCAGTTCGGCGGTCAACGGCTCGGAGAGATGGAGGTGTGGGCACTTGAAGCTTATGGCGCGGCCTATACTTTGCAGGAGTTCTTGACTGTTAAATCGGACGATGTAACCGGACGCACTAGAATGTACGAGTCGATAGTGAAGGGCGAGCATGTTTTAGAGCCTGGTCTGCCGGAGTCATTCAACGTGATGATGAAAGAGTTGCAGTCGCTCGGCCTCGATGTTGAACTAATTGAGGATAAAGCTGTCGATGGCGACGAGGATCTCGATGGTGGACAGGAGAGCGAGCGCCGCTCGGTGGCATTGGATGATATAGCCACCATTTAGTGAACGTTAGCCAGGCCGGCCAGCGGCCGGCCTGGCAGAGTTTTTGCGAGAGAAGGGATCTTAAGAGAAAAGGGCTGATTTTTAGCTGACGAGGAAAAAATGGACGATCTTTTTAGTTTATTCGAGAAGCCGAAAAATCCGATCAAATTCAATGCGCTCAAGATATCGATTGCGAGTCCTGAGAAGATTCGAAGCTGGTCATTCGGGGAGGTGACCAAGCCGGAGACCATCAATTACCGCACGCTGAAGCCGGAGCGTGATGGTTTGTTTTGCGCCAAGATATTCGGACCGGTTAAGGATTACGAGTGTATCTGTGGAAAGTATAAGCGCCTACGCCACCGCGGCGTTGTTTGTGAGAAGTGCGGCGTAGAGGTGATCCAGTCCAAAGTGCGCCGCGAGCGTATGGGGCACATCGACTTGGCCTGTCCGGTTGCGCACATCTGGTTCCTAAAGAGCCTACCGAGCCGTATCGGCAGCGTGCTTGACATAACCTTAAGAGACTTGGAAAAGGTTCTTTACTTCGAAGCATTCATTATTACCGATGCTGGAAAGACCGATCTGAAGGAGGGAGATCTCCTGACCGAGAAGGAGTTCCGTACTGCGCGCGAGGAGTATGGATCCGGCTTTGAAGCTCAAATGGGAGCTGATGCCATCTTAACTCTTCTTAAGAAGATTGAAGTGGATAGGCTTTGCAAGGAGCTTAGGGAAGAGCTGAGGAACGTTACCTCCGAGGCTAAGAAAAAGAAGATCTCCAAGCGCCTTAAAGTTTTGACTGCTTTCCAGAGCAGCGGCAACAGGCCTGAGTGGATGATCCTTAATGTTATTCCGGTTATTCCACCGGACCTAAGGCCCCTGGTTCCTTTGGATGGTGGAAGGTTTGCAACTAGCGACCTGAACGATCTTTATAGAAGGGTTATTAACCGTAATAACCGGCTTAAGAGACTTATTGAACTTAACGCCCCCGACATTATCATTAGAAACGAGAAGCGCATGCTGCAGGAATCGGTCGATGCGCTATTCGATAACGGAAGACGCGGAAGGACTATAACGGGGCCAAACAAGCGGCCGCTAAAGTCGCTAAGCGACATGCTGAAAGGGAAGGGCGGGCGTTTCCGTCAGAATCTTTTAGGTAAACGCGTTGACTACTCGGGGCGTTCGGTGATCGTGGTAGGTCCAGAGCTGCGCCTTCATCAGTGCGGACTGCCTAAGAAGATGGCGCTCGAACTGTTCAAACCATTTATTTATAACAAGCTGGAAGAGCGCGGTTATGTCACCACCATCAAAAGCGCAAAGAAGATGGTGGAGCAGGAGAAGCCGGTAGTTTGGGATATTCTGGATGAAGTAATTAAGGAGCATCCGGTGCTTCTAAACCGTGCCCCGACGCTTCACCGGCTTGGTATTCAGGCATTTGAGCCTGTGCTCATCGAAGGAAAGGCAATTCAGCTTCATCCGCTGGTGTGTACGGCGTTTAACGCCGACTTTGACGGCGACCAAATGGCTGTGCATGTACCTCTCTCGGTTGAGGCGCAGGTCGAGTCGCGCGTTCTGATGATGTCGACTAATAACATCTTAAGTCCTGCGCACGGGAAGCCCATTATCGTTCCATCACAGGACATCGTTCTCGGTCTTTACTACATGACCCGTGAACGGCCGTTCGCGATGGGCAGTGGGCGTCTTTTTTCTAGCCCGGACGAAGTTTGGCTCGCATGGAGCGCTCACGAACTTCATCTGCAGGCCAAGATCACGGTGCGGATTGAGGGCAAGAGAGTGGACACAACCGTTGGGCGGCTGCTCTTGTGGTATCTAACGCCGCGCGCTCTGCCCTTTGAGAACTACAATAAGCTGATGAACAAGAAAGAGATCTCTCAGCTTATCGATGAGTGCTTCCGCGTTGCGGGCAATAAGGCGACGGTGCTGTTGGCCGATAGGCTAAAGGACATCGGTTATTCTTTCGCGACTACAGCCGGAATTTCAATCGGCATTAACGACATGACTATTCCGGACACCAAAGCGCAGCTACTTGCTGATGCTGACGCTAAAGTTGCGGAGATAGATAATCAGTACCAGGAAGGTTTGATTACCGCAGGCGAACGCTATAACAAGGTAATCGATATCTGGTCGGACGTCGGCGACAAAGTAGCAGAGGACATGATGGAGGCGATCTCGTCGACTGAGTTCCGGTCGGCCGAGGGCGAGACCAAAAGAGGCCCATCTTTTAATTCTGTTTATATCATGGCGAACTCCGGCGCACGCGGATCGAGCCAGCAGATCCGTCAGCTCGCAGGTATGCGGGGTCTGATGGCGAAGCCGGACGGTTCGATCATTGAGCAGCCCATTAAGGCTAATCTGCGCGAGGGTCTAAGCGTATTGCAGTACTTCGTGTCGACTCATGGCGCGCGTAAAGGACTCGCCGATACCGCTCTCAAGACAGCCAACTCAGGTTATCTGACGCGCCGTCTAGTGGATGTTGCGCAGGATAGTATCGTTACCGAGCACGACTGCGGAACTTTGGAAGGCCTTGAAATCTCTGCCTTAATTGAAGGCGGAGAAGAGATCGAGTCCCTTTCTAACCGCATCCTAGGACGCGTCGCGGCAGAGGACGTTCCAGATCCTATTACCGGAGAGCTTCTGGTGCGCCGCAATGAAGAAATCGATGAGGAGAAGGCGCAGCAGATAATGCAGGCCGGCCTTGATTCAGTGTTGATTCGTTCTGTGCTGACATGCGAGTCGGAGCGGGGAGTTTGTGTGCTCTGTTACGGCCGTGATTTGGCGCGCGGACATCTAGTGAACTTGGGTGAGGCGATCGGGGTAATCGCAGCCCAGTCGATCGGTGAGCCGGGAACGCAGCTGACCATGAGAACTTTCCATATCGGAGGCGCCGCGTCAGGACGGGCCGAGCAGACATCGCTCGAGTCCAAGTACGCGGGTGTTGCCAAGCTGGTGAACGCCAAGTTGGCACGCCGCCGTGACGGAACTTCCGTAATCATGAGCCGCAAGGCCGAGCTGCTAATCGTGGATCCTCAGGAAGGCCGCGAGCGCGAGCGTCATCAGCTAGTGTACGGCGCGCGCCTCAAGGTTGAAGAGGATGCCGCTGTTAAGGCCGGTCAGCTTCTCGCAGAGTGGGATCCGTTCACCATACCTCTTCTAAGCGATGTTGCGGGAAGAGTGGAGTGGCAGGATATCAACGAATACACCATGGAGGAGAAGACCGACGAGCGCACCGGATTCGTGGAGAGAGAAATTGTGCAATCGAAGGATCGCACCAGCGATTTCCGGCCGCGTATCGTAATCTACGGCGAGAACGGCGAAACACGCGTTCACAATCTTCCGGTTGGTGTGCGGGTCGTTGTAGAGCACAACTCGGATCTTGATGCCGGTGATGTTATCGCCAAGAGAGAGCGGGCAACCACTAAGACCAAGGACATTACGGGCGGTTTGCCGCGCGTGGTCGAACTTTTTGAAGCGCGCAAACCAAAAGATCCCGCGCATGTTGCCGATGTCGATGGAACAGTCGATTTCGGAGAGGATGCACGCGGAAAGCGTAAAGTGCTGGTGGTTCCTGAGTTCGGCGAGCCTCGTGAGTACCTTGTAACCAAGAGCAAGCATATTGCCGTGCAAAAGGGTGATAGGGTGCGCGCAGGTGAAGCAATTACGGACGGCTCCGTCAATCCGCATGACATTCTCAGAATTGAGGGTGTGAACGCGCTGGCCGGTTATCTTGTGAATGAGATTCAGGAGATCTACCGTCTGCAAGGTGTGCGAATTAACGACAAGCATATTGAGGTGATAGTTCGCCAGATGCTCAAGCGTGTAAAGATCACGGATTTCGGGGACACCTATTTTCTGGCCGGTGATCACGTTGAGCGATGGCGCGTTATTCAGGAAAATCAACGTATTGTGGCTCAGGGCGGGAAGCCGGCCACCTACGAGCCGCTGCTGCTTGGAATTACTAAAGCCTCGCTGTCGACAGACTCGTTCATATCGGCCGCCAGCTTCCAGGAAACCACCAAGGTGCTTACCGAGGCGGCGGTATCGGGAAGGGTAGACCACCTGCGCGGACTTAAAGAGAACGTCATTATGGGCCGCCTGATTCCAGCTGGTTCCGGCGTTCAGGAGTACGTTAACCAGCAGATTAAGGTCGACTCCGAGGAGCCTGCCCCGAAACAGCAGGAGTATAAGATTAGCCAAACCTCGCTTGAGTCGTTGGCAGGATTGCTTTAGAGCTAAAAAACATGTCCCCGCAATAGCCGCCATGGCTATTGCGGGGATCGCTCTAAGCTTGGCGCGTGCAAGGCCGGCTCGCGATTTTAATTGAGTCATTACGTGCTCAATATAAGCTTGTCACGCTCGCTTACTCGCACGTCTTCAGGCACTTACGCTACCGATTCAGTGCCTGTGCACGCCTGGTTGGCGGGCCATAGCATGGCCATATCAATAGATATTTGGGGCCGTACTAGGGGCTGCGGCCCCCGCACACGCTTCCATGAGCCTCCTCACGAAGCAATGCGTAGACTCCCCCAAGTGCCTGGCGCGACCCGCAATCAGCGCCCGTTTCGGCGCAGAGATAGCTTGAAGCACTCCTGAAAAAGTCACCATGACTTTTTCAGAAGCAACTGTTTTCTGCCCCAATTTATTGACATTTTTCTCCATCACATGATATCAATGTGCCCTCTCTGTGGGATTCAGCTACCCGTGTAAGCGCCTTGTGTTTAACTAGTGCGTATAGCGGGTTATGAGGATGCGATGCCACGATCCCGGTGTGGGAATCATCCTGGCCGAATTATCACAGTATGAGTGCTGCCTAGATACCAGTATCGGCCAGTGGGCTTTGAGCCTCGGCGGCGCAGTTAAATCGTGCACAGTTAAATCAACTGTGCAGGTAAATCAAACTGTGCAGGGGATGCGTACTGAGAATCTTTTCCGGGAACTGCAGCGGGAAATTTATTCTAGTGGTTAATGGCGTCGCGAGCACAAGCGGCTCACCGGCAGCTAACGGCTTGCTACTGTTTGCAGTGCAGGCTCGCCCAGATGAAGTGAGTGAAGAGAGAGTTAAAAGAAAAGTATGCCAACAATTAATCAGTTAGTACGGCAGCGCAGGAGACAGAAGAAGGTAAAAAGCAAATCTCCTGCTCTTGTAAGATGTCCGCAGAAGAGAGGAGTGTGCACCAGAGTTTATACTCAGACTCCGAAGAAGCCGAACTCGGCTCTGCGCAAAGTTGCGCGCGTGCGGTTGACTACAGGCATGGAGGTCACCAGCTACATTCCAGGCGTGGGGCACAATCTTCAAGAGCACTCCGTTGTTTTGATTAGAGGCGGGCGTGTGAAAGATCTTCCCGGTGTGCGCTACCACATCATCAGAGGAAAGCTCGAAGCTCACGGCGTGCAGGACAGAAAGCAAGGCCGTTCAAAATATGGAGCGAAGAGACCGAAGTAGTATTAATAGCCGCGTTTGCGAAGGCAAGAAGCAATCTGAGATAGATTAATTCGAGATAGAAAGTATGGCACGCAAAAAAAGAGATTTTAGCCGAGAAGTTCTTCCAGATCCGAAATACGGCGATATCGTACTCACCAGGACCATCAATGTATTCATGAAGGATGGCAAGAAGGGATTGGCGGAAACTGCGCTTTATAAAGCGCTTGAGATCATAGCAGAGAAAACGGGGCAGGATGCGCTGGAGGTGTTTCACAAAGCGCTCGACAATATTAAGCCTGTAGTTGAAGTGCGCTCCCGCCGCGTGGGTGGTGCTACCTATCAGGTGCCGACTGAAGTTCCGGGACCGCGCGCGCAGTCGCTTGCGATCCGCTGGCTTGTTGCTTCGGCGAACTCACGCTCTGAGAAGAGGCTTTTTGACCGCATCGCAAACGAACTGCTCGATGCTTTCGGTAACAAGGGAACAGCTATTAAGCAGCGCGAAGATACGCATCGTATGGCTGAAGCCAACAAGGCGTTTGCGCACTTCAGGTGGTAGTTTAGAGAGAGATTGGTTTTAGAGGATTGATCGGTGGCGAAACCAGATTTAAGTAAGACACGCAATATCGGAATTATGGCGCATATTGACGCCGGCAAGACTACGACTACTGAGCGTATCTTGTTTTACACCGGTATTAACTACAAGATTGGCGAGGTGCATGACGGCGCTGCAACCATGGATTACATGGAGCTTGAGCAAGAGCGCGGCATTACGATCACGTCAGCCGCGACCACATGTCATTGGAAAGGCTCCGACGGCGATAAACCCGAACATAAGATCAACATCATCGACACCCCAGGCCACGTGGACTTCACTATCGAGGTTGAGCGCAGCTTGCGGGTGCTGGACGGCGCTGTTGCTGTTTTCGACGGCGTGAACGGCGTAGAGCCGCAGTCTGAAACCGTATGGCGCCAAGGGAATAAGTTTAAAGTTCCGCGTATCTGCTTCATCAATAAGATGGACCGCGTTGGTGCTGACTTTGATTACTCGGTCAGCACTATCCGCGACCGTTTGGGCGCCAAGGCCGTGCCGATTCAGCTTCCAATAGGGGCTGAGAGCAACTTCCAGGGAGTGATCGACCTTGTCAATATGAAGGGCATTTACTATCTGGATGAAGCCAAGGGAGCTAAGTTCCAGCTTCAGGATATTCCCGCTGATATGGAAGATCAGGCCCAGAGAGCGCGCGAATATATGATCGAAGCGCTTGCGGATACCGACGAGAGCATCATGAATAAGTATCTCGGCGGAGAGGAGATATCGGCCGACGAAATTCGGGCCGCTCTGCGCAAAGCGACAATTTCAATGGCGTTCTTTCCTGTACTTTGCGGTAGCGCCTTCAAGAATAAAGGTGTGCAGCCATTGCTTGACGCAGTGGTAGACTTCCTTCCTTCACCGCTTGATGTTCCTCCTGTTGAAGGGACGGTGCCTGCGACCAGGAAGGGCGAGGAGCCGCAGCAGGTGGTTCGTGGTCCTGATCCGGATGCTCCTTTTGCAGCTCTTGCTTTCAAAATCATTACCGATCCGTACGTCGGAGTCCTTACCTTCTTCCGCGTGTATTCGGGAACCTTGACGCCTGGTACGACAATTTTGAACGCTACGCGTGACAAGAAAGAGCGTATTGGCCGTGTTCTTAGAATTCATGCTGATAAGCGCGAAGATCTAAAGGAGATCTCGGCGGGCGATATCGGTGCGGCAGTAGGACTTAAGGAAACCATCACGGGTGATACTCTCTGCGATCCGAACAGTCCGGTGGTGCTCGAGAGCATCTACGCTCCCGAGCCGGTTATCAGCATTGCAATCGAGCCTAAGACCAAGGCTGACGAAGAGAAGATGGGCCTCAGCCTAATGAAGCTGGCTAAGGAAGATCCTTCTTTCAGAGTTTCTGTGGACCAGGAGTCGGGGCAAACGATTATATCCGGAATGGGGGAGCTGCACCTTGATATCATAAAGCAGCGCCTTTTCCGTGAGTTCAGTGTAGATACGACAGTAGGCAAGCCGCAAGTTGCCTACCGTGAAACAATTCTTGCCAAGGTTGAGCAAGAGAATAAATACGCCAAGCAGACCGGCGGACGCGGGCAGTTCGGGCATGTGTTCCTCCGTGTTGAACCTAGAGAGGCCGGCAGTGGATTTGAATTCGTTGATGAGATCAAGGGCGGTGTTATTCCGAAGGAATATATTCCTGCCGTTGAAGAGGGCGTCGAAGAGGCGTTGGCCGGAGGTATATTGGCGGGCTTCCCGGTAATAGATATTAGAGTCACCTTGTTTTATGGAAGTTTCCATGAGGTTGACTCAAGTGAAATGGCCTTTAAGATTGCGGCTTCCCAGTGCGTTAAGGAAGCCTGCCGCAAGGCCAAGCTGCAGCTGCTTGAGCCGATCATGTCGGTTGAAGTTGTGTCGCCTGACGACTTTGTAAGTAATATCGTCGGCGATCTTAACAGGCGGCGTGCAAGGATTCTCGGAATGGAACCCCGGGGAGGTGCTCAAGCTATAAAAGCAGAAGTACCGCTTTCGGAGATGTTTGGCTACTCTACGGATCTTCGTTCGAGCTCACAGGGCCGGGCGGTTTTCACGATGGAGTATCATCACTATTCTCCAGTGCCGAGTCATATTGCGGAAAGCATTGCTAGTAAGTGAGGTGCTCCAGGTCAACACTTGGCATGCGTTTCTTTAAATTGCGTTCCGAAGTTTGGTTTTAAAGATTTGCTTGTTATGCATTAAGAAAGGGAGAGCATAATATGTCGAAAGAGAAATTTGAACGAACTAAGCCGCACGTCAACGTTGGCACGATAGGACACGTTGACCACGGAAAGACTACGCTAACTGCCGCTCTGGTTAATACTCAGGCAAACCGTAAGATGGCTACAGCCAAGTCTTACGGCGATATTGCAAAGGGCGGAACGGTACGTGACTCGTCTAAGACAGTCACAATCGCCAGCGCTCACGTTGAGTACGAGACAGAGAAGCGTCACTATGCTCACGTAGACTGCCCGGGTCACGCCGACTACGTTAAGAACATGATCACAGGTGCCGCACAGATGGACGGCGCTATCCTGGTGGTCAGTGCTTCCGACGGTCCGATGCCTCAGACTCGCGAGCACATTCTGCTTGCCCGTCAGGTTGGTGTGCCCAAGATCGCAGTGTTCCTTAACAAGGTTGACACTGTTGACGATCCGGAGCTTCTGGATCTTGTTGAAATGGAAGTTCGTGATCTTTTGAAGGAGTATGACTTCCCAGGCGACGATACGCCGATTATCCGCGGCAGTGCCCTTAAGGCTCTGCAGGGAGAGGACAGCGAGATTGGCGTAGGCAGCATTGATAAGCTGCTTGCTACTATCGATGAGTATGTACCGGTTCCGGTGCGCGACATCGACAAGCCGTTTTTGATGCCTGTTGAGGATGTATTCTCCATCGCCGGCCGCGGTACCGTAGCCACTGGCCGTATCGAGAGAGGTATCATCAAAGTCGGACAAGAGGTCGAGATTATCGGCCTTCGCGACACTCAGAAAACAACCATCACCGGTGTTGAGATGTTCAAAAAGCTGCTCGATGAAGGGCAGGCTGGAGACAACGTCGGCTGCTTGCTGCGTGGTCTTAAGCGCGAAGATGTAGAGCGCGGGCAAGTATTGGCAGCTCCGGGCAGCATCAAGCCTCACAAAAAGTTCAAGGGTGAGGCATACGTCTTGAAGAAAGAGGAAGGCGGCCGTCATAAGCCGTTCTTCAGCGGGTACCGTCCGCAGTTCTACTTTAGAACTACAGACGTAACCGGTTCGATCAAGCTGCCTGAGGGCGTCGAGATGGCGATGCCGGGCGATCACGTCAACATTGAAGTCGAGCTGTATCAGCCGATCGCGATGGAGAAGCAGGTTCGCTTTGCTATCCGTGAGGGCGGAAGAACTGTTGGTTCAGGCGTAGTAACGGACATTATCGAATAGCAGCTCCGGAACCAAGTGGGTTGCCTGCCGGCCAGGCGACTGCAAAGTAGGCAACCCGCGCATTTAATTAGTGGTGATTTAAAAAGGAAGTCCTCATGTTGGGGGGTCAATTAATACGAGTAAGGCTGAAGGGGTATGATCACAAGCTGCTCGATGCAGCGGTGGCCGAGATTGTTCAAACAGTGCGGCGTACCGGCGGCAGAGTGGCAGGCCCGATTCCGCTGCCGACTCGTATCGAACGGTTCACTGTAAACCGTTCACCATACGTCGATAAGAAGTCTCGTGAGCAGTTCGAGATTAGGACTCACAAGCGATTATTAGACATTCTTGAACCGACCCAGCAAACGATTGATGAGTTGGGAAAGCTGGAGCTTTCTACGGGAATTGATGTCTCTATCAAGCTGCACTAGAGGAACAGTTTTACTGGAATAGTGCTGATTGCTGAGGCGGAAAGAGAGGATACCTTAAGAAATCCGTTCGAAACGGACGGGCTAGAGTGGAGCAGAAATGGCTACGGGCAAGAGGACGCAGAAATTACATCCAGAGGGATTGCTTGGTAAAAAGCTGGGCATGACTCAGATTTACACGGAAGACGGGAATGCCGTTCCTGTAACTGTTATACAGGTTGGTCCGTGCTTTATCGTTGATCTGAAAAATGAAGAGAAGCACGGTTATAAAGCTGTGCAGCTGGGGTTCGAACCTAAAAAGCAGCAGAGAGTGAGAAAGCCCCTGATGGGGCATTTCGCACGCAGCGGCAAAGGGGCTTTTTATCACGTTCAGGAGCTGCGCTGCGACACAGATGCTTTGGGTTGGAACACTCTGGGCCAAGAGCTGAAGGTCAGTGATGTATTCACAGACGGAGACTGGGTTGATGTCTCGGGCGTATCAATCGGACGTGGTTTTTCAGGGGTAGTGAGACGCTTCAAAGTAAAAGGCCAGCCTGCCACTCGTGGTACTCACGAATACCGCCGGCACATCGGCGCCATCGGCTGCCGAAAGTTCCCCGGACGGGTATTTAAGAATCAGCGCATGCCGGGCCGAATGGGCGGTAACAATGTGACCGTGCAAAACCTGAAGGTTATGGGAGTGCGCCCGGACGAGAACGTAATACTTGTGCGCGGCGGAATTCCGGGGGCAACCGGAGGTCTGATCGTAATAAAGAAGGCGATTAAGCATTATTCGTCCAGCAAAGCGGCATAGAGTGATCTAAAGGAGAGGCGCGATGAGCGGGGTAAGTCAAAAATTAATAAATCAGCAGGGCAAAGAGGCCGGTGCGTTTGAGCTCGAACCGGCCGTGTTTGATGCCGCCCCCAGCCGCAGCTTGGTGCATGCCACAGTGGTATGGCAGCGCAATAAGGCCAGGGCCGGTACCCATAGCGCTCTTACCAAGGCTGAGGTGAGCGGTGGCGGCAAAAAGCCTTTCAAGCAGAAGGGTACAGGCCGCGCGCGCGCAGGGTCAAACACTTCTCCGCTTTGGATAGGCGGTGGCGTTATCTTCCCACCTAAGCCGCGTGATTACACCAGCCGGCTACCACGCCGTTCAAGGCAGCAGGCGCTTTGTGAAGCTTTAAGCGTGAAGCGCAAGGGCGAGGGCCTTTTGATCTTGGAGAAGATCGAGCTAACGGATGGGAAGACTAAGAGCTGCGTAGCTATGTTCGAGAAGCTCGGCATAGCCGGCAAGAAGATTCTGGTGGTTGGTGAACAGCAATCCGACGGGCTCGAGAGGGCCTGCCGCAACATAGCGAAGGTAAAATATCTGCCGGTTGCGGGCGTAAATGTGTACGACGTGCTAAACTGCGATGTCCTGCTGGCTTCGAAAAGTTCAGTGGAAGCTTTGCAAGCGCGATTGAAACAGAAGGCTTAGTTCGAAAACGCGGCATAAGGCAGCGGAGGATAGGAAATGATATTCGGCAAGAAAAAAAGTGAAGGTAAAAAGGCTGCGGGCGGTAAGAAGCCCAAGGCAAAAAAGGAAGCCGCAAAGAGCGCGGTGGTGTCCGGCAACGCCCGAGTAGGTGACTACGGAGTTCTGTTGTCTCCGGTATTTACCGAGAAGTCCTCAATGGTCGGAGGCCAGTCCGCGGCAACGTCGGGCCCTACGGTAGTTTTCCGCGTAAAGCCTGATTCGACCAAGGAGGAGATTCGAGGTGCGGTTGAGCGTGTGTTCAATGTAGAAGTGGCAGGGGTCAGAACCTGCGCTTATATCGGCAAAGTTAAGCGCACCATGCGCTCTACGGGCCGAAGAGCGGGATACAAGAAAGCGTACATTACTTTGAAACAGGGCCACAGCATAAGCGTGGTTGAGGGTCTCTAAGCAAGAATGGATTAAGTTATGGCACTTAAGAGTTTTAAATCAAACACTCCATCGCGCCGCTTCTATACGGTAGCGGATTTCTCCGAGCTGACAAAGAAGTCGCCGGAAAAATCTTTGATAGCCGGTAAGTCGAGCAGTGGAGGAAGAAACAATCAGGGGCGCGCCACCAACATAAATACGGGTGGCGGCCATAAGCGGCGCTATCGCTTGATTGACTTCAGCCGTACTCACAAGGGCATTCCGGCTAAGGTAGCTGCAATTGAGTATGATCCGAATCGTTCAGCAAGAATAGCTCTTTTGGTCTTCAAAAACGGTGCAAAAGCATACATTTTAGCGCCGCAAGGAATGCGGGTCGGTCAAGAGGTGATGTCAGGCCCGGACGCGGAGATCGCTCCAGGCAACGCTCTACCGCTTGCTCGTATCCCGACAGGCCAGCCGATTCACAATATCGAGCTTAAAGCCGGTCGCGGCGGACAGCTCGCTCGCTCTGCAGGGGTTTCCGGGCAGCTGGTTGCAAAAGAGGGCGAGTACGGATTGATAAAGCTTCCGTCGGGGGAGATGAGAAAGGCTCATCTTGCTTGTTACGCGACAATCGGAGCGGTAAGTAATCCCGAGCATCAGAATATCGATATTGGAAAGGCAGGGCGGAGCCGCTGGCTGCACAGGAGGCCTCACAACCGTGGCGTTACCAAGAATCCGGTCGATCATCCGATGGGCGGAGGTGAAGGCAAGAGCGCAGGCGGACGTCATCCATGTTCACCGACCGGCGTTGCAGCTAAAGGTCTAAAAACCCGCAATAATAAGCGCACTGATAAATTCATCGTGCGCCGTAGAGGAAAGAAAAAATAGGGCGATTTAGAGCAGGAGATTAAAGACGCATGGCACGTTCATTAAAGAAGGGACCTTTTATCGACACTCACCTGCTTAAGTGGGTGGAGCGCGCAAAATCTGGGCGCCACAAAGGGGTAATCAAGACCTGGTCAAGAAGATCTACGGTCACTCCCGACATGGTGGGGCTTACATTTGCAGTGCATAACGGTAAGAAGTTCAATGCGGTTTTCGTAACTGAGAATATGGTGGGTCATAAGCTGGGAGAGTTTTCGCCGACCCGCACCTACCACGGTCACAGTACTAAGAAAGCCGAGGGCTGATAGCGAAGCAAGTAGTATTTTGAAAGGCTCGATTTATGGTTGAAAAGAAAAAGAGCAAACCTAAGAAGGCGGCTAAGGGGAAGTCTTCTAAAGCAAAAAAGAGCGCGGCTCCAAAAAAGCGCGCCGCTAAGAAGAGTGCCCCGCGCAAGCAGCGAGCTAAGAAAGCGGCTCAGGAGCCTGTAGTGGTTCGCGTCGGAAAGTTCGAGGTAGTTTCTTCGGCAACGTTGAGAAATGTTCGAATATCCCCGCAAAAGGCACGGCTTCTTATCGGGCTCATAAAGGGCAAGCAGGTCGAGCCGGCGTTGCAGGCACTGCGATTTAGTCCGAGGAAAGGCGCTCGCTTCCTTGAAAAGCTGCTTAAGTCTGCCATTTCAAACGCGGTCGAGCGTGCCTCTGCCGACGTTGATAAGCTTTGGGTGGCCGGTGGATGGGTGGATAAAGGACGTACCCTCAAACGCTTAATCCCTAGGGCGCAAGGCAGGGGAGATATCATTAAGAAAAGATCTTCGCATCTCACCGTTCAATTAGGTGAGAGACGTTAATAAAGGGAATTCTAGCTATGGGACAGAAAATAAATCCACGGGGCTTTCGTATCGGCGTTATCGAGACCTGGCAGTCACGATGGTTCGCCACCCGTGATTTTTCGCGCTACATCGGCGAGGATCTAAAGATCCGCAAGTTCGTTAAGAGCAAATTGCAGGCTGCAGGTATTGCACGCATTGAGATCGAACGCGCGGCAGCTCGCGTGAAGATTAATATATTCTCCGCTAAGCCCGGTTTAGTGATCGGAAAGAAGGGTAAAGATATAGAAGATCTTAGACGCGACCTGCGGAACCTCGTGCAGCGTGATGTCAGCCTCAACATAATCGAGGCGCGCAAGCCCGATAGTGATGCGCAGCTTGTTGCTGAGGGTATCGCATTTCAGTTGGAGCGCCGAGTGAGCTTCAGGCGCGCCATGAAAGAAGCTGTCGGCCGTGCGTTAAGGGCCGGAGCTGAAGGCGTAAAGGTGTGTGTAGCCGGCCGTTTGAACGGCGCTGATATCGCCCGTACCGAGAAGTACCGCGAGGGCCGGGTGCCATTGCATACTCTACGTGCTGATATCGATTATGGTTTCGCCGAGGCAGACACTACGATGGGCGTCATCGGTGTGAAGACCTGGATCTTTAAGGGAGAGAAGTTCTCTCCAGGGGAGCAGATGCCTGTAGAGGCGATGCAGCTATAAGTTTTTATTAATCGGAGCTTGAGTAAGAGATGCTTTCGCCAAAGAAGCCACGCTACAGAAAACAGATGAAGCAGGTTAGACACCTGCGCGGAACGGAAACGCGCGGATGTGAGCTGGCCTTCGGTGACTACGGCCTGCGCACCCTGGACGAGGGGTGGATCACAGCACGCCAGATTGAAGCGAGCCGTATTGCAATCGCGCGTTATGTGAAGCGCGGCGGCAAAGTATGGATCCGGATATTTCCGGACAAACCGCTCACAATCAAGCCGGCTGAAACTCGAATGGGTTCCGGGAAGGGTTCTCCAGAACATTGGGTTGCTGAAGTGAGAGCGGGCAGAGTGTTGTTTGAGATGACTGGTGTGCCGCCGAAGGTAGCACAGGAGGCATTGAAGCGCGCCGCTGCCAAGCTGCCGGTGCGCAGCAAGGTAGTGATGCGTAGCGATTTCTTAGTGTGAGGTGATATGAAACGCCGAGAGTATTTAAAAGAGATTAAGGGATTGAGCGCGACAGATTTGCAAGAGCGTGCTCGCGCGCTGGCAGATGAGCTTATGAAGCTCCGTTTCCGGAAGGCAACCAATCAGCTGGATCGCAGCCATCAGTTGCGTCAAATCAGACGTAATTTGGCCCGGGTCGAGACGCTCCTTACCTCGTCGAGGAAAGCCAAGGGTGGTTCCGGCGATTTAACCAAGAGTGAATAGGCGGGAAGTATATGGCAGAGAAAAAGGGAAAGTCCAAGGCAGCTAAGAGCGAACAAGGAGCATCCACGGCCGCGAGTGGCCGGGGGTTCTCAAAGGAGCGCGAGGGCGTAGTTGTGAGCGACAAAATGAGTAAGACTGTAGTGGTTGCTACGTCACGTTTGATCAAGCACTCCATGTACGGCAAATACATCCGGCGCACGGTAAAATTTTATGCGCATGACGAAAAAGAAGAGTGCTCGGTTGGGGATCTGGTGCGGATCATCGAGACTCCGCCCACCAGCCGCTTAAAGCGTTGGAAGGTGAGTGAGATTATTACGAAGGCGGTATAGCTAAAACGCCCCTAATGCTGAGTAAGGGTGCGAGGGGTGCTATGCTAAACGGCAGCGAGGTCGGTATATGATACAGATGAAATCAATATTGAACGTAGCGGATAACTCCGGTGCAAAACGGGTCGTGTGCGTAAAAGTGCTGGGAGGTTCCAGGCGCCGTTACGCTACTGTCGGCGATGTAATCGTCGTCGCGGTTAAGGAGGCGATTCCAAATTCGAAGATTGCTAAAGGCACGGTTCACAAGGCGGTGATCGTAAGAACGGCCAAAGAGGTTGCTCGTGACGACGGGTCCTATATCAAGTTCGACGATAACAGCGCGGTTCTGATCAATCAGGCTCGCGAACCAGTTGGAACCCGTATTTTTGGGCCCGTGGCCAGAGAGCTGCGCGGAAAGAAGTTTATGAAGATAGTATCGCTCGCCCCCGAGGTGCTTTAATTAGTCGAGGCTTAGAATAAGATGCGAGTTTTGAAATCTAAAAAAAGAACTTTGAAAGACAGCAGGGCTTCCCGAGTGAAGTCGAGCATTCGCCGCGGCGACACGGTGATGGTTATTTCGGGCGGTAACGGGGATAAGCGGCCTTTGGTTGGGCAAACCGGTAAGGTTACGGCTATCGTCGGCAAGAATAAGGACCGCGTGATAGTCGAAGGACTCAATATGGTGACACGCCATCAGCGGCAGACAAGTCCTGAAAAGCCCGGCGGAAAGATGAAAAAAGAGGCTTCAATTCATATTTCTAACGTTATGTATTACGCCGAAAAGCTAAAGAAGCCTGTTCGGCTGCGCCACAGCGTGCTCGCTGACGGCAAAAAGGTCAGGGGGTATGTCGACCCAGAGAGCAAGCAGTTCGTCC
Organism: Deltaproteobacteria bacterium; assembly: GCA_024102635.1. GTDB lineage: Bacteria > Bdellovibrionota_C > UBA2361 > UBA2361 > JAGFJO01 > JAGFJO01. The sequence continues at coordinate 25,579 of JAGFJO010000115.1, read as the reverse complement.
AGGTATGATGGGAATGCATATTGTTGATGGTCTCATAAAGGAAGCAGGAGATGAGCAGGGTATACGAAAATTATAAGACTAGTGTAGCGCCGGCGCTCAAAGAGGAGTTCAAGTACAGCTCCTCGATGCAGGTGCCTAAGCTTTTGAAAGTAGTGCTTAACGTTGGAGTAGGCGAGACGGTTACTAACGGCAAAGCGATGCAGTATGTCGAATACGCGCTTTCCAAAATTAGCGGGCAGAAGCCGATGGTAACGCGCGCTAAGAAATCAATCGCTACATACAAGCTGCGGCAGGGGTTGCCGATCGGCTGTATGGTCACACTGCGTCAGAAGCGCATGTATAACTTTTTTGATCGCCTGGTATCGGTAGCCCTTCCCCGTGTACGCGACTTTAAGGGCGTGCCTAAGAAAGGCTTTGATGGGCACGGCAACTACACACTGGGCCTGCGCGAGCAGATAGTGTTTCCGGAAATTGAAATGGAGAAGCTGGATAAGATCCGCGGAATGGACATTACATTCGTTACTAGCGCTAAGACTGATGAAGAGGCACAGGCGCTGCTGGCTAAACTCGGGATGCCGTTCAGGAAGTAGGAGAAAAATTATGAGCAATGATACTATCGCAGATCTTTTAACCCGCATTCGTAACGCGCATCTTTCCGGTCAAAAGAGCACTTTGGCGCCTGCTTCCAAGGTCAGTGAAAACATTTTGAAAGTGCTGAAGTCGGAGGGTTTCATCGAGAATTACGAACTTAAGAAGGAAGCGCTCGGCAACTTCGATGCTTTCAGTATCCATCTTAAGTATTTCAGGAGTGGGGACCCGGCGATTTCAATCATAAAGCGGGTAAGCAGGCCCGGACTGCGAATATACAAAAACAAGGATCACCTCGACAAGGTGCATCGCGGGCTGGGGATTGCAATCGTGTCCACTTCTCAGGGAATTATGAGCGACCGTGAAGCGAGAAAACGCAAGATCGGTGGAGAGGTATTAGCGCAGGTAGCGTAGAAAATTATAATTAGCAAGGTACTGTCATGTCACGTATCGGTAAAATACCTGTCGCGGTCCCAAACGGGGTCAAGGCAGCGTTTTCGCAGGGTGTGGTAAGTGTGGAAGGGCCGCGCGGCAAGCTGGAGTTCCGTCCGGGACCGGGAGTCGATGTGCAGATCGAGAACGGTGAGATTACCGTGAAGGCCGGTAAACAGGGAGGCGGCAATATCAGAGCCGATTACGGCACTGCTCGCGCCACCATCAACAATATGGTTCATGGTGTGAGCACCGGCTGGAAGCGATCATTGGAACTAGTTGGGGTAGGGTTCAACGCCGATGCGCAAGGCCAGAAACTTACTCTTTCGGTAGGATTCTCGCATAAAGTAGTGGTGGAGGTACCCAAGGAGGTTAAGGCTGCAGTCAGAACGACCGCGCAAAAAACCGTAATCATCGATCTTGAATCGGCCGACAGGCAGCTGCTCGGCACCATTGCGCAAAAAATTCGCAAGGTGCAGCCGCCGGAGCCTTACCTTGGAAAAGGTATTAAGTACAGCGACGAATCTATTCGCCGCAAAGCTGGAAAGACCGGTAAGAAGTAAATTTAAGCTCGGAGGTATTAATTATGAGTGAGAGCGCTTTAGCAAAAAGAAAGAAAGCTCGCCTCAGGACAAAGATTCGGATTCGTAAGAAGATTGTCGGAACGGGGGAACGTCCGCGCCTTAGTATTTTTAAGAGCTCTAAGCATATCTACGGGCAGATCATTTCCGACGTTTCTGGCGAGACCTTGGTAAGCGCATCGACATTGGACAAGGACCTGCAAGCTGAGCTGTCAGCACTTGGCAAGGACGATTCGCATAATAACGCGCGCAGCTCCAAGAGTGTAGCTTCGGCGCGCGCAGTCGGCCGTCTTCTGGCAAAAAGGAGTCTTGATAAAAAAATTGAGCATGTCGTATTCGATCGCAACGGTTATGTCTTCAAAGGCAGGGTGAAGGCCGTGGCGGATGGAGCGAGGGAGGCCGGACTAAAGGTATAGGAACGAGGACAGCAGATGGCACTTAAGGACAAATTCGATAAACGCAGAGTACGACGCGACCTGGTCGGGGAGCTGACCGAGAAGACGGTTCACATCAACCGTGTCGCCAAGGTCGTAAAGGGCGGACGCCGCTTCAGTTTCAGCGCTTTGGTGGTAGTAGGCGATGGCCGGGGGCATTTCGGCTTCGGATTGGGTAAGGCCGCCGAGGTTCCCGACGCGATCTCCAAAGCAGCCGAGAGCGCCAGAAAGAGCCTTGTTCGTGTGCCGATTCGAGGAGTGACTATTCCGCATGACGTGATCGGAAAGTTTGGTCCATCTTCAGTGGTTCTCAAGCCAGGGCAGCCGGGTACCGGTGTTATCGCCGGGTCGGTGGTGCGCGCAGTTATGGACGTAACTGGGATAAAGGATATCCGCACCAAATGCCTCGGCTCGACAAGCCCTCAAAATGTGCTTTACGCAGTGCTTGATGGCTTGCTGAAGCTGCGAGAGCCGGAGGTTACAGCTGCCATGAGGCGAGTATCGATAGATGATTTAGGCTATGCGCCGTACTAAATGACTCGGTAAAGTATATGAATCAGAAAAGTTCCGACAAAAGAACCGGTAAGAAAGGTAGATCAATAATACTGCCGGCCGAAGTTACGGTTAGGCAGACACGCAGCAGTGCAGGGCGGACTGACAGAGTCAAAGACACGCTTAGCGCGCTCGGCTTGGGCCGTATCGGCAAGCAGCGCAGCTTTAAGAATCCGAACCAGGCGCTGATGGGGTTGATTCGCAAAGTCGATTATCTTTTGGAAGTGAGCGAAAAATAGCGGCATGAGGTAAGGCGCGCCCGTTGTACGGCTACGCGCTGTTGAATAAGAGGAGAGTTGTCATGAAGTTATCTGAATTAGCCCCGCCCAAAGGTGCCCGCAGCAGAAAGGTCAGAGTGGGACGCGGAGAGTCTTCTGGGCTTGGGAAAACATCGGGCCGTGGAGGTAAAGGTCAGACGGCGAGAACCGGCGGCAAAGTGCGGGCCGGCTTTGAAGGTGGTCAAATGCCGCTATACAGACGTTTGCCGAAACTGGGATTCAGGTCTCGTCAGAGGCGGCTTGGCCTTAATCAGTATACAGAGGTGAACCTAAGCGCATTGGATTCGTTCGCCGAAGGCGAGACGATTGACGCCGAAAAGCTAGCTTCCGCGGGAATCAGAATGAAGGCAGGAAACAAAGCCGGAGTGAAAATTCTAGGGGGCGGGACATTATCCAAAAAGGTCTCCGTGGTGGTTGATGCCATTTCGGAATCTGCCAGAAAAAAGATCGAGTCACTGGGAGGCAGTGTTACGCTGGTAGAGAAAGTTGAGCGGCAAGAGGGCGAGCAGACCTCTAGTAAGTAGCCGACCGCTCTGGTAGGCAGCCTCGGCAGGACAGCTGAGTTTCAAAGTGAAAATATATAGAGCACACATTGAAGGCGTCGCAATACAAGTTATGCAGCGCTTTGGTGTGCTTTTTTACTTTTGGTTAAAGGTCAATGGTAGGTAATTTAGCCCAAGCGTTTAGGATTCCTGAGCTTAATAGGCGTATCATATTTACGCTTTCTATGCTGGCCGTTTACCGGCTAGGGGTCTTTGTTTCGACACCCGGCGTTAACGTCGAAGCGCTTCGCAACATGTTTGACACCGGCGAGGGAACTCTTTTTGGAATGATTAACCTCTTCTCCGGAGGAGCTTTAGAGTACTTTTCAATTTTCACTCTCGGCATTGCACCTTACATCAGCGTGTCCATCGTTATTCAGCTTCTCACTCCTACGATTCCAAAGCTCGAGGCGCTCCGTAAAGAGGGCGATTCGGGCCGGCGGGTGCTCACACGTTACACACGTATCGGCACCATTATTTTGGCGCTTTTCCAAAGCTTCTGGATAGCTCGCGGCCTCGAAAGCCAGGGACTCGTTGTAGACCCGGGATGGACCTTCAGGATCTCTACTATGTTCACTCTGACTGCCGGGACCGCATTCATTATGTGGCTCGGAGAGCAAATAACGGAGAAAGGCATCGGCAACGGTGTAAGTATAATTATTTTCGCCGGCATTGTGGCCCGTATGCCGGAGGTAATGGTTTCAACCATTGCGCTTGCGCGAACCGGTGATATCTCTCCTCTTGCCGTGTTACTCCTTTTAGTTTTTTGTATTGCAACCATCATGGCGATTGTTTACGTGGAGAGATCGCACCGTAAGATCCCGGTTCAGTACCCACGCCGCATGGTGGGCAATCAGCTCGCGCAGGCTCAAACCCAGTATCTTCCCTTGAAGGTTAATATGTCGGGCGTGATCCCGCCGATATTTGCTTCGGCATTTATGGTGCTATTCGCCAGCATGTTCTCATTCAGTACGAGTGAGTTTTGGCAGGATATAGGCAGTCACTTTCATCCGGGCAATGCCGGCTACAACATAATGTTCGTAGTTTTGATAGTGGTTTTCTGCTTCTTTTACACTGCTGTAGTTTTCAATCCGGTTGATGTGGCCGAGAATCTCCGCAAGAATGGAGGCTTCATCCCAACTGTTCGGCCCGGGAAGCAGACATCCGACTTCTTATACAGTGTCCTCAATCGATTGACGCTTTGGGGGTCTATTTATATCTCCGCCGTGTGCGTCTTGCCGCAGGAGTTTTATTTCAGTTTTGGGGTTACGCAGTTCGCATACGTGTTCGGCGGCACGGCCGTGCTGATCGTTGTAGGCGTCACACTAGACACCGCTTCTCAGATCGAGTCTCTAATCGTCGCGAGAAACTATGAAGCTTTTATGAGCCGCAGCTCGAAGTCAAAAGGCGGAGTTGCAGCCATGGGTAAGATGGGACCGCGGCTTATTAGGAAGTAAAGCGCCCGTAGGGTGGCTATAGGCTTCCGGGGAGGTAGTGTATGGCGGATAGCTCGACAAACAAACGCATCGTGATATTGGGTCCTCCCGGCGCTGGGAAGGGCACTCAAGCGGTCAAGATCGCCGGCAGGTGCGGCATCGCTCATATCTCAACGGGTGAGATGATGCGTGCCGCCGTGAAGGCGGGATCAGAGCTCGGACTCAAGGTTAAGGGATACCTGGACAGCGGCAGCCTGGTTCCCGATGAGGTGGTGGTGGATTTGATCCGCGAGAGGATCTCCCAATCGGATTGCACAAACGGTTTCTTGCTTGACGGATTTCCAAGAACGGTAGAGCAGGCGCGCTCTCTCACTGCGCTTCTCGACAAAGTTAATCAGCCGCTTACTCATATTATCGACCTAATAGTACCCGAACAGGTGCTGCTAGAGAGAATCAGAAAGCGAGGCGAGGGCGGCTCAGGCCGCAGCGACGATAATGCAGATGTCAGTGCTAAGCGTCTTCAGGTTTATTGGGAGCAGACTGCCCCGGTAACCCAGTACTACAAAGATCGGGGCATGGTAAGTGAAGTGAGTGGACTTGGGACTATTGAGGAGGTTCACGAAAGGGTGTCCGCTGCCGTCAGCTGCTAGTTCGGCACCATTCGGGCCTGTGATTGAGGAAAGTGCCAGGTCCGGGAGTACCGAGAAGGCCGGGAACAGCTCAGTTTTCGGCTGGTTAGAGCGATCACCAGAATAAATGCCGGTAAGGACAATTCTTTTGATGGAAGCTAGGCCGCCCCTGACGTGGGTCAAAAATCGGTGACGGAAACGGATTTTGACCCGCATGATCTTGTTATCTTTTAAGAAATGATGCTAAGATGCTTCGCCTCGCAGGAATCGGCCTTGCCGGCTGTTCTCAAGAGCAGTAAGCATCCTGGGCAGTTAACACTGCGCTGTAAATGCTGGGGCTAGATAGCTATTGCCGCGCTGCTTACCGTCGGAAATGCGGATGGTGAGGAGGGGGGTTTTTGTTTTTGCTATCGCTCATATTTTTGTTAAGAAAAATCGATGAAAGTCAGGGCTTCGGTCAAACCAATCTGTGCATATTGCAAAGTCGTCAAGCGCAAGGGCGTAACTTACGTCGTATGTAAGCGTGTGCCCAAACACAAACAGCGACAAGGGTAGTTTTTTATTTTGGAGAGATGTAATGCCGCGCATTGCTGGAGTTGACTTACCGCGAAATAAGAGAGTCGTCACAGGTCTTACCTACATTTTCGGAATTGGCCTGAGCAAGTCTCAAGAGATACTTAACGAGGCAAAGGTGAGCGTCGATACCCGCACCGACAAGCTCACTGAAGAGGAAGTGGCTCGCATAAGAAACATTATCGAGACACGCGAGAAAGTGGAGGGTGATCTGCGCCGGGAAGTTCAGATGTCGATTAAGCGGCTGATGGATCTCGGTTGTTATCGCGGCTTGCGCCATCGTAAGGGTCTCCCGGCTCGGGGGCAACGAACACGCACTAATGCGCGCACGAGAAAAGGACCGCGCCGCGCACCGATTACAGGTAAGAAACAGGCAACCAAGAAATAGTTGAGTAGAAGGGAGGATTAGTACCTTGGCAGAAGCAAAGACCGCAGCAGCTGGTTCAACAACAGTAAAGAAAAAAAAGACCAAGAAGAATGTGCCTGTTGGTGTGGCTCATATTCATGCCACTTTCAACAACACAGTTGTTACAATTACTGATCCGATAGGCAATGTGCTGAGCTGGTCAAGCGCCGGCTCTAACGGATTCAAGGGGTCTCGTAAATCCACCCCCTTTGCAGCACAGGTGGCTGGAGAGTCGGCTGCCCGTAAAGCCCGTGAGCATGGCGTGAGATCGGTAACCGTTTATGTGAAGGGTCCGGGCTCAGGCCGTGAATCGGCTCTCAGGGCACTGCATACGTCGGGTCTGAATATTACTTTGATCAAGGATATTACTCCTATTCCGCACAACGGCTGCAGGCCGCGTAAGAGCAGAAGAGTTTAAGTTGAGGGTATATTAGAAAATGGCACGCTACAGAGGTCCAGTTTGTCGTTTATGCCGCCGAGAGGGTGAAAAGCTTTTTCTGAAAGGCGAGCGATGTTTCACCAGCAAATGCGCCGTCGAACGCCGCGAGGGCGGACCGGGACAGCATGGTAAGGGACGTCAGGCATTTTCAGACTACAAGATACAGCTTCGGCAGAAGCAGAAGGTGAAGCGAATTTATGGGCTGGTTGAGAAACAGTTCCGCGCCGCATACGACCGCGCGGCCCGCACTAAGGGCGTAACCGGTACCGAGCTATTGTTGAATATGGAACGCCGGCTAGACAATATTGTCTATCGATTAGGGTTTGCCGTCTCCCGCAGGGAGGCGCGCCAGTTGGTCAGTCATGGACACATTCTAGTTAACGGAAAGCCTGTAAATATCGTCTCTCAGCTAATAAATGCCGGCGACGTGGTTGAAGTTGTAGAGAAAAGCAAAAAGATTCCTGGAATTCATGCTGCCATGGTTTCAGCAGAGGGGCGCATTATTCCGGATTGGCTGGCACTGGATAAGCAGAACGTTAAGGGCACGGTCAAGGCCTTGCCAACGCGAGAACAGATGCCACAGAATATGAACGAGCAGCTGATCGTCGAGTTATATTCTAGATAGTAAAAGTTTTTCAATCTTTGCACTTATTGGGAGAGGGCGTCGAATGAAGCGCATTAGCTTAAAAGACCTAATACATCCGAAAAGGATAGAAGTTGACGAGGGCACCGAGGATGGCCGTTACGGTAAATTCGTAGCGGAGCCGCTGGAGCGCGGTTTTGGTATCACGATCGGCAACGCGCTGAGAAGAGTACTACTCTCTTCCCTGCAAGGTGCAGCCGTGACCGCCATCAATATCGAAGGCGTTATGCATGAATTCTCCACCATTCCTGGAGTAGTTGAGGATGTAACTGAGATCGTTCTGAATCTAAAGGAAGTTGTCGTTCGCCTGGAAGATAAAGAAGAGGCCAGGGTAAGGATCGAGGCTCAAGGTCCGGGAGAGGTAACCGCCGGCATGATCACCGGCGACCCGAGCGTCGAGGTGCTTAATCCCCAGTTTCATATAGCAAGCTTAGGCGATGGAGCCAGCTTGAAGATGGACCTTACAATCAAGGTGGGACGCGGTTATGTAGCGGCGGATAAGAACCGAGTTGAAGGCGCGCCGATGGGCACAATCTTCCTCGATTCTATTTTTTCCCCGATTCGCCGTGTCAATCATGTCGTTACCAATGCGCGTGTCGGACAACGCACAGACTATGACAAGCTGATCATGGAGATTTGGACTAACGGTAGCATTGATCCAAGATCGGCCGTTGCTCAAGCAGCGCATATTCTCGCCGATCAGTTGGCGATATTCGTTGGTGAAAACCTAATTATGGAGGAGGAAGCTCCCCGGCAGGAAGAGCCGAAGAAGAAGTTCAACGAGAACCTTTTCCGCCGCATTGACGAGATAGAGCTCAGCGTTAGAAGCGCAAACTGTCTCGAGAATGCTGATATTAAGTATATCGGCGAATTAGTGCAGAAGACCGAGGCAGAGATGCTTCGAACGAAAAACTTCGGCCGTAAGTCGCTGAATGAAATTAAAGAGCTGTTGGGCGAAATGGGCCTCTCGCTCGGAATGAAGCTTGAGGATTTCCCTTCAAGGAAGGATCTTGAGCAGATTCGCGAGCATCCGGACCATTAGGCCGCTTTAATTAAGGATGCTGTATGCGTCATCAAGTTGATAAGAGAAAGTTCGGCCGTACGGCCTCGCATCGCAGGGCGATGTTGAGAAACATGGCTACTTCGCTGCTGCTCACGGAGCGCTGCAAGACTACAGTTGAGAAAGCTAAGGATCTTCGGCGCGTCACGGAGAAGCTGATAACTTTGGGCAAGAGCGGCACCTTGCATGCACGGCGCCAGGCTCTTTCATATATCCTGAACAAAAAGGCAGTGGAGAAGCTTTTTGACGATATTGCCCCGCGCTTCAAGAACCGTAACGGAGGATACCTCCGTATTGTGCGCGCTAATTTTAGGCATGGTGATGCGGCTGAAATGGCGTTCATCGAGTTTGTAGAAGGCCCGAAGAAGGGCGCTTCAGCTAAAGAGGCTCCCGCCGAAAACAAAGCTGCGCCGAAGACCTCAGCGGCCAAGTCAAAGAAGGCTGCTCCTGCCAAGGCGAAGGCTCCCAAGAAGGCTGCTAAGTCCAAGAAAGAGGAATAGTAAAATGTTGGACAGCTTAAAGGGAAAGAAGATCTTAATCCTGGGAGTTGCCAACGAGAAGAGCATTGCTTGGGGCATAGCCGATACTCTGCATAAGCTCGGCGCTGAACTGGCTTTCACGTATGTGAACGCCGCCATTGAAAAACGGCTCAGGCCATTGGCTGAATCGATTGGTTGCCAGAATGTTCTGCCGTGTGACGTACAATCGGATGCCGAACTGGATCGCCTGTTCGAGGAGCTTGGCGCACGATGGGGTTCACTTGATGGAGTAGTGCACTCGGTGGCGTTTGCCGAGCGTGAGGATCTGCAGAAGCCGTTTTCGCAAACCAGCCGTGAAGGATTTAGGGTTGCGCTTGATGTATCAGCCTACTCATTGGTAGCTGTTGCCGGGCGGGCGCAAAAGATGATGAGCGCGGGAGGATCGATCCTTACTCTTACTTATCTTGGCTCACAAAGGGCGGTTCCCAACTACAATGTGATGGGCGTTGCAAAGGCGGCTTTAGAGGCTTCGGTTAGATATCTGGCGGCCGATCTGGGTTCTCAGAATATTCGCGTTAATGCAATCTCCGCCGGACCGATCAAGACCTTGGCTGCTTCGGGTATCCCTCATTTCCGTGAGCTTTTGGCATCTTTTGCCGAGAAGTCCCCGCTGCGCCGCAATGTCACCACAGAAGATGTTGCAAACACTGCTACTTACTACCTAAGTTCGCTTAGCAGCGGAGTTACCGGTGAAGTCACTTATGTCGATTGTGGCTTCAGTATTGTGGGCCTATAATCACTGAGTGGATCTCCAAGAGCTGATAAGACTGGCCGATGAAGTTTTGGCGGATACCAAGGCCAGCGATGAAGGATTGGAGCGGCTCGAAAACTACTGCAAATCTTTCGACCTCTGGTTTGCAGCAAGCGAACAATTGATCAGGTCCAAGGATCCAGCCATCGACAGTCATCAGGTGAACGTGCTGCTGACGAAACATGAGCGAATCGCGGAGTTGGCACAGCGATTACAGGATGAGATTCCGGGCGAGCTGCGAAAATTAAAGCAGCGCGGTAAAGGGATTTTGGCTTACACGGATCTTTTGCCTAAAAAAATCAGTTATATTAAACCGAGAGAGGGGTAGTGCTATGAAGAGGCTGCTTATACCCATTTTAGTGCTGCTTACATCTTGCGGCTATTCATTCCAGGGTTCCGGAAGCGTCCTTCCTCCCGATGTGCGTAATATCTACATCCCGCTTGTCGATAACTATTCCACTGAGAGAGCTTTATCTAACTTGCTAACAGAATCCCTGCGCGACAGATTCGAGCGCTTCGGAGTTGTCACAGTAGTGGACGACATTTCCCAGGCAGACGCAGTGCTGCGTGCCAAGGTTCTTAGAGTTAAGCGTGATACTCGCACAGTTACCTCCAATACGGACATCGCTCAATCGTTCGACACCGTCATATTTCTCGGTGCGGAATTGAGGCGGGTAACAGGGCCGGTGTTGTGGCGTAATCCCAATTTCCAAGTATCGCGTGACTTCGGCACCTCCAGCTCCGAGGTGGTAGCTTCCTCCGCCGACTTCGTGGGCAGCACTTTCGGTTCTTCCAGTCTGGCACGGCTTGACTCTAAAGAGATATCACGCCGCCAGGAAGGCGAAACTTTTAGGTTATTAGCAGACGAGGTCGCAAAGAAGATATATGACGAGGCGGTTGCACCTGATTTTTAACTATGCCTTTGCCTCGGCCGCGACCGTAAGGCGCCGCGTTCCGGTAAGTTTGCTATTTGTCCTGCTGACCTTCACTTTTTTTCTTTTTCAAATCTGGTACGGGCCGCCCGGCCGTATCGTAATAATTTATAATTTCGGCGCGTTCTCGCCGCTTGCGGTCCTCACATTTGGACAGTGGTGGAGGGTTTTAACAGCTCCGTTTGTGCACTACGATATTTATCACCTGCTCACGTCAGCTGCGGTAATAGCCGTCTGCGGCACGTGGTTTGAACTGAAGCACGGAAAAGGTCCGGTTGCGTTCCTATTGGCGATCAGTGTGCTGATACCAATGCTTGCGGTTTCAGTGCTGTACGGCTTTGGTCTGCCATCGGATTCGCTGATATTCGGGTCTTCATATTCAGCCATCGCACTGCTTGGCGCCGCTGCTTGGCCGTTGAACAAAATGATTCGGAGGACGAACGGCTATCTGGCAGCTGCGGGACTCTTGCTGGGATGTGCTACTGCCTACCTTTTATGGCAAAGGCACTGGCCATTTCTAAGCTTTCAAGGACATGCCGTGGCGTTACTGGCTGGCCTAGCAGTAAGCGCGTTGCGCAGCCACTTCGCCCGTTGGCGCTTTGGTGGCGCCATTTTTGGAGCGCCGACTGGGCGGTCAGCGTAACGATCTAAGCGGACGACGTTTTCTGGAGTATCTGGCTCAAGCACGATTTCTTGGAATGCCGAGGATTTTTGCCAACCTGGAGGTCGCTCCAGGTCGCTCGCCGCTCAAGTTTGCGAGAATTCTTACTGGGAGCGCTGGCCCGCCCTGAGTTCTATCGAAGGGGCTCTAGCCCGGCCTGTTCGATTGTAGAGGATTTTTGCCAACCTGGAGGTTCTCGCTCCAAGGCGCCCTTAATTCAACTAGCCGTTAACCTTTGCAGCAAGTCTGCTGATCCGGCGGCTGGCGTTGCCTTTATGAATAATCTTCTTGGTGGCTGCGCTTGCGAGGGCGCGTTCAGCCTGTACAAATAGCTTCTTAGCTTCGGCCTTGTCGCCGGCTTTAATGGCTTCCTCTACCTTCTTGAGAGAGCTCTTTAGGCTCGATTTGGCATTACGATTGCGAGCACGCCTCTTTAGGCTCTGTTTGTGACGTTTGATAGCCGATTTATGATTAGCCATTACAACAATCCAATATTAATAATATGGCAGCTAACTTAGCAGAAAAAGGAGTTTATCTCAAGGAGCAGGGTATGAAAAAGGGCGCTAAGGCACGATTACCTTCCGGATCACCCTCTATTTTCTTAGCTTTTCGGCTCTCTTTTATCATGAACAATCGGGAAAAAGTCTTCGCTCCAGGCCCGCGTGGCACCGGTTTGACCCTGGTAATTACCGCGGCCCCCCTCGCCATAGGCGACCTCGGGAGGGGATTCCATTGCTAAAAAGACCAGTTGAGCGATCCGCATTCCGGCTCTCAGAGTGCGTGGATAAGGCCCTAAGTTTTGAAGCTCTAACGTAACCTGGCCCTGGAAGTTGCAGTCGATCCATCCACTCAAGCTATGGTTGAGCCACAGTCTGCCGAGAGTGCTCTTTAATTTAAGATCAGCTACCACATCGCGAGGCATCTTTATGTACTCGCGGGTGGAGGCCAATATTACCTCGCCCGGGAAAAGGATTATGCTGTCGCCCTTGATCTCTTCCGGATCCCGTGTGGGGCAGATCCAGTGTGAATCCAGAGTTACATCGTAACTGGCAGGGTTAATCTGCTCTGGGTTAAACGGCAGTATCCCGCCGTTTTCAGCGAATTGCCGTATCCAGTGGTCAGGCTTAATCATAGAGGATGTGTCTAATACTTCAGAGGTATAAGGTAAAACTACACGCGGTCAATTGGATCGCTTGTAGAGCCATTTCGTGCAAAGTCTATTGTTTTTTCCGGTTAAGGTCAAAATAATTGAGCCCATACACGCAAAGCTACAGTAGCGGTTAGAAACCTTGCCACTCCTTTTGAGGGCAAGTAGGATCGCTCCAATGAATAACACGCCGTTGTTTAGCAAAGTGCTGCTGCTTGAGGACGATGAGAGCCATGCATTCCTTATCCGGCGAGCCCTTAAAGGAATAGTGGATGAGGTGCTACTGCACACCTCCTTGGGCCGGGCCTTAGAGGCGCTGCCGGAATTCGAGGGAGATCTAGTGATCTCAGATCTTAATCTCCCTGATTCGCGGGAGACTTTGCACATCGAGCAGATGAAGCAGCTGCGGCCTGATCTCCCTATCATGGTGTTAACCTCGTCTACTTCGCTGGAAGATGCCGTTACGGCGATGAAAAGCGGGGCGCACGATTTTCTAGTTAAGAACTTCGACAGCGATTTCAAGGAAGTGTTGCAGTTGTCGCTATCCCGTTTGTTTACATCGCTGGAACTTGAGCGCGAGAAACTAAAGTTTCAACGGGAGATGAATGTTTTGCGTGTAGCCATCGAGAATAGTAGTGATGCCATGGCCGTGGTCGAAGGCAGCGGAGAGGTGCGTTACTGCAACCGCGCTTTCTCTTCATTTGCGGCGCGCTGCGGCGGAAGTCCTACCCGTGTTACTGATATGTTCTCGGATGCGGTTAAACGTAAAAGTGAGCTGGAACGAGAAATAGCGACGGCACTTTCTACCCTAGAGCGCGGAGGAGTATGGAAAAGCGAGATAATTTTCAGTGATGATCCGGATGCGGCATTTGATATTGGCGTCTCGTCGCTGACCGGCGAGTTCGGTGCCGAAAGCCGCGATAGTGAGCGGTCTTTTGTGGTGTGGGTGCGCGATATAAGCGAGGCCAAGCGGCGTGAAAAGTTTCAGCGCGAGATAATCTCCACAACGACTCACGATCTAAAGGGCCCGCTAGGGGCCATCCTTATCTCGTGTGAACTTCTTACTCCGCTTGTAGAAGACAAGCAGCGCGCCAAAGACCTGGTGCTACGTGTGGAGTCGTCGGCACGCAATTCACTCAATATTATTGATGAGTTTTTGAGTGCACGTAGAATAGAGGAGGGGACTTTTATACTAAGGCCGTCCGAGCAGGATATTGCGCAAATTATTGAGGAAGTTCTTGCTGATTACCGGGCCATCACGTTGGCCCGGTCGCAGACTCTTAGTTTTACTCATCCTCAATCGAGGGTATTGGCAAAGATTGATAGGCTCGGTTTTGCCAGGGTGCTCGGCAATTTGCTAAGTAATGCCGTGAAATTCACCCCTAAAGAGGGAGCTATAGAGGTCTCCCTTGAGGCCCGGCCCGATGAGTTTCAGGTGGCAGTGAAAGACAGCGGCAGCGGCTTGGATGCCGCCGAGGTACAGCGCGTATTCGATCGCTTTTCCCGGCTGGAGCGCCATAGCGGGATAAAGGGTTCCGGAATAGGGCTTTATGTGGTCAGAAGTATCGTAACCGCGCACGGCGGCAGGATTGATGTGACAAGTCAAGCCGGGCAAGGGTCTGAATTCAAAGTTTCTCTGCCGCTGAATCCACCGGTTAACGCCCATGGAGAGCTGATATCTCTCGACTTCAATTAGAGCTTATATTGCCGTTTGAATCGGTCCAGCGCGAATACCACAAGAAATGTGCGAATGGCGGCCGACCTCCAAAGAAGGGCATGCCGCTTGTAAACAATTTTTGCATAGCTCAGCATAGGGAATTGTATTCCGCGGCCCGATCCGGCTATAAATTAATAGTCAATTCGGCGGCAGCTGCAATTTACGGGAATATGATATGACTAGCTTTCTTAAGATTTTACCTTTGTCAGTACTTGTTCCAGCCTTATGCGCTTTCCTGATGTTAACACTCGCAGGATGTGAGCCGAGAGGAGAGACCGTGTCGGTTGAACAGGTGTTCGCCATTCAATCCGCCAGATATCTTGAAGCGAAAGAGTCCGCAGCCCTTGACGGACAAACTAAGGCGATGCTTGAGAAGGTGGAAACTCAGCTGCAAGAACTGGTTAAGTCCCCTGACAAAGGTACCGTTGTGGCACGTGGCGGGGAAATAGCGGAAGCTCTCTCGTCGCTAATATCAAAAGCAGGATACACTTCTCGGCCGGCGATGTATGAGCTTGTAAGCCAGTATCGCTCATTGGTTGGGGATGCGGCTCCGACAAGCGCTCCAGTTACGCTGCTTGCCGCCCGTACATTTTCGATATTATCTGCCGAGCTGGAGAGCACGGAATTCTCGGTCTCTTAATCGCCTTTGAAAGGTAGTGAGAGAGCGAGCCGGATTGAATGCTTTATCCTTCCAACTTGTGCTTTAGCCGGCTAATATCGCTCTGCTCGGCGAGATTTACCAAATGAGCTGAGTGCTCGCACTTGTCGGTAAAGAAGTTAAGCCTTCCCTCCATCGTAAGTTTGAACAGCAAGGAGCACGCGCCATCTTTATGTTCATATAGGAAAGCTTCGTTGCCTCTTATCACCATTCGTTCGAATGAGTTTACTTGCAGTGTAGGGGGTTCCAGTTTTGCGAAGGCGGTTACCAAGCCCAGCTTGACCTGCTCTTGATGTAGTGGGTGTGGAATCAATAGATCCACTCTGATCCTGCTCTCTTCCGGAGCTTCATATATCAGATGCAAAGAAGCTATTTTTTGATCTCTCCCCACGTCCTTGCTGCTAAGAGAGAAATCAATCGATACTACCTCCCCGAGCCAATCCAGCAGAAGCAGCGCCGGTTTTTCTCCCGATCGGAATATTTTGAATAAATTGGGCCGCCCCTCGAACCATTTCGCGTCATCAAGGCGATTGGTATCTCCATCGGCTGTGTCGGGATACATTAGAACTGGAGATTGCATTAGCTCTTCCAGCGATTCAGCACGAATAGGCTCTATTACAACAAACAAGCAGGCGAATATAACGAGCAGCAATGAACACAACCTCATATAAGCGCACCTCATATTAAGATTTTAGCAAAATGACAGCTGTCAAGCCAGCACGGCTCTTCCCGGTCGATTTTAGTGTTGGCGGGTGGATCGCGCTGCTATTCTTGCGAGCCTGCTGCTGCCGGCTGCTCTTCTTGGCCCTCTTCGCCTTCGGCAGGTTTCTCATCCTCATCGCCGCGCGTGTGTTTAAGCCGCTTTCTTAGGCGTCCCAATTTGGTTGCAGGCCCTTTGCTGCGCTCAATACAGAACTTTTCAAGAGCATCCATTAAAGCTGATTCTCCCCCTTTGGCAAATGTTTTAGCCAGCTCGGCGGAGCGCCGTAGGTGGACAAGAGCCCGCGGAATCTCGCGCCGGGCGGTTTCAAATTGCTGCGCCTGCCTCAATATTGTTGCCGCCTTATCCAGGCTTGCCATCATGATAGCCACCAATGCTTCGTTTCTGTCTTTAGCGGTAAGGACCGCATCCGACATCGGCTCTCCTTTCGTAGCCATTGCGACCGCTTGTTCAACCGTCTCAGAGGTGAATGGCTTAACCAGGTATCCTTTGGCGCCCATGATTAGAAGATCGAAGACGTCGTCGACGTTCGGCTCGTAGGAGGATGGAATGGCGATGATTGTATCATCTCCCTCGAATACCTTATGCAGGAACTCTTTGGCCGGCATGTTGGTGCGTTTGGCTTCGAAGATAATGTGAGTAAATTTTCGCTGAGTCATACGTTCAAGAGCGGCGGCATGATTCGGAGCATCACTAAGTCCGCCATAACCGAGAGATTTAAGCGCGATGCGCATATTGTTGCGGTCATTCGAATCAGATTCAACAATCAGGATGCATGCCCGGCTGCGATCCGCCGAGGACATTGCTATTGTACCGTCTCGTGCTTCACTCATGGTCGAAATTCCCTCTTATCTTCCGGGCTCCATAGCCGTCCTTGGGCTTGACGCGAAGATTGGCGCTTCTATCCCTTGCTGGATTAGGTATGACTTCGCCCAAACAGCAGCAATATAAGCTTCCCCACAGGAATTAGTATCGGAATAAATCGTAGATCGCTTGATCGAATTTAGCCGTGAAGTTGCGTTGAGGAAATGTTCTATAATCAAATCCGTCTTCTCAGTTTCTGCTGTATTTTAGGTAATTTATGCTGTGCCGGTATTAGATAGATAATAAAGCATTGCGGCGGTTTGGGAAAAATACTGCCGCTTTTGACCTATTCAACTTGTGCAGAGGGCAGAGGGTAATCATAATCGGATCGGCTTAAGATGAGTAATAAACGAAGCGCCATACGGCGGGAAATGGCAGCCATTATGGCAAGTTATGATGAGCGTTGGCTGCGCGCCGCCAGCACGGAGGTGTGTAAAAATCTCAATCGCCTGCTAGAGAATGAGTACGGACGCAGCGTATCAATAGTGCTTGCCTGGACAAAGTTTTTTACAGGCGAAGCGGACCTCTCTAGCTTTATCTCAGAGCAGATCGAAAAGCGCTCAGTTTACCTGCCCCGTTCGCTGCCCGATTTCAGCATGAATTTTATATCGATCGGAAGAGACTGGGGTGAGATGGTAGAGAGTGGAATGTATGGGATTCCTGAGCCTGGTGCGCGGTCAGGAGAGCTTTATGACATTACTCAGTCGGCCGCCACCGCTGTGGTAATCCCCGGCATGGCGTTTGACCGTTCTGGAAATAGGCTCGGCCGCGGGAAGGGGTATTATGACCGCTTTCTTTCCCTCCCGGGCATGGTAAATGCCGTCAAAATCGGTGTCTCGTGGTCGCTGCAGATTGTGGACCATATTCCGGCCCTTTCTCATGATGTGCCGATGGATTGGCTTTGCCATGAGGAAGGCTATGTTAGAACGGCGCCGTCCGGCGCAGCACACGGTTTATTGTAGCGGCGATTCTACAATCGGTTCACAGCATCGATAATGGTTTGTATATCGAATGGTTTTTGCAAGTATAGGTCTGCATTTAAATTCCGCCTTGAAGCAGTGAGCTGAATGTCGGGGTCGGCGGAGAGAAGTATCACCGGAATAGAGCGTTTTATTACATCGCTTTTTATCGATTGCAACACATCTAGACCGTTTAGGTCGGGCATTATCAAATCAAGAATTATGACCTGCGGAGTGGATAAAGTCAGCTTTTCAAGACACTCATTTCCCCCGCTGGCTTGGTCGACAACATGGCCGACCGCTGACAGGCAGTCCCCGACAAGCATTCTTATCACAGGGTCATCATCCACCAAGAGAACATTTTTGCCCATAATCAGCTTCTATCTTAGTTCGCTCTCCCATATAGTAAATCGACACTTTAATTTTACTGCTTAAGAACTTTTCCTAATTAGTTCATTATGGAAAACGGCACTACACGTACAAATTGTAGGAAATCGAGGAATTGGAGTTCTTCAGGGAGGACTCATTATGAGTAGACAGCATGGCCGCCGTGATTTTTTGATGAAAGGGTCCTGCTGCCTAATGGCCTTGGGGTTGGGATGCTCGCGGCAGGAGCAGCCGGTAAGCCGTATAGTTGCTTTAGGCCCGCCCGAGAAGTTCGCTCCAGGATTAACTGCATTGGAGATTGAACGGATAGCCGTGTTGCGGGACGCGAGGGGGATAGCAGCGGTAAGTCTTGTGTGCACGCATCAGGTTTGCCAGCTGACAGTTGAGTCTGGAAGTAATGGATTCCTCTGTCCCTGCCACGGTAGCCGGTTTACAGTAGAAGGAGCGATTTTAACCGGGCCTGCTAAGCAGCCTCTGCCTTGGTTCAAGTTGCAACTTAATCAGAGGGGTATAGTCGAGGCGGATTTGGGCAGCGTAGTCACATCCGAGTGGCGCTTGCAGCTGCCTGTTTGACTTTTAACTCTCTCCCAGCTTGGCGGCGATCTTCTCCTCGATTCTTTTTTTGATTCGCGAACTAACGCCGCTATAAGTCGGGAGGTTTTTGGGAGGAGTCGGAATAGGTGCGTTGATGAAAGCGTCCAGAACCAATTCCTTATAAATAGCCTTTTTGGTTTCATCGAATGAATCAAAGATGTGAGTCATCTCTTTTAATTTCTTGGCATGACGGCCGGTCTCTATTTTCATCTTCTTAAGATAAGCCACCAGGTTTAGCTGCTCCATAATATCGTTCAAGATGACTTTAATCGCCGCCATCTCGCGCGTTTGGGCGCGCTCTTTTTTCACTTGGGCGGCCAAACGGGTGATCTCTACCAGTGAATCCACGGAGTATGGCTCGAAGAGGAGTCCGTCTGCGCCTACAAGTACATTCTGCGCCACTGAGGAGGCTTCTTTTTCCTGAGTTTTCAGCACTAGGACGAACGCCGCATCCTGGCCGTTAACCGTAGATTTTGTTTCTTGAATGAACTTGGCGGTCTCCTCTTGAGAAAAAATGCAGGAGACGAATATCACGTCAAGCCGCTCGCTCTTTATCTTCTCTCGTCCTTCATCAATGTTGTTGACCTGAACCACTTTTCCGAAGGTAGGAACTGCAGTGGTGGCAGTCTTAATACGGATCCTTGCCGACATATCCGGCTCAATTACCAGAGTGTCAAATTTCTCGTACATATTGCGGCCTTATGGGGACGAAGCAATTGATCACAGACAACTTCGTCTTTAGGAAGGAGATCGGAATATTTATGCTATTTCTTTAAGGCTTTTTAGTGTTGCGGCGGAGTACTTTCACTTATTAGAGAAGTTTTAATCGCCTTGCCTAATGTATCCAGATCAAAGGGCTTGTGTATAAGCTGTTCTGCAGATACCTCATTTTGTAGGGTAGGGCCGTACCCGGTCATAAGCAGCCATTTGGCTTTTACCCCCGACTCTTTTAGTTTACTTATGAGCTCAAGACCTCGCATTTTAGGGATAACAGCGTCAACCAGAATGAGATCAAACGGCTCGTTGGAAGCCTTTTCATAGGCTTGTTGCCCGTCGATGCAGCTGGTAACTCGATAGCCCAGGGTAGTCAGCATTGTGGTGATTAACTCCCTGACATTGCTTTCATCTTCTACAACCAGAATCTTCTCCTGATTACCCATTAGCTCGCTAAGGGAGCTGGCAGGCGTACTTTGCTCAGTTACAGACTCAGCTTCGCCTTCCGCTTCGCTATCTCCGTCAGAAATAGGGAAATACAGCGAAACGGTCGTGCCTTTTTCAGGGTGACTTTCCGCTGTAAGGAATCCATCATGCGCCCGCACGATGGCGAATGTAATCGACAGTCCGAGACCCGTATGGCCGGTAGATGACTTGGTCGTAAAGAGCGGATCAAAAGCTTTGGCCAAAGTATCACTGCTCATTCCCTGGCCCGAATCCTTAATGCGTAGCCGCGCGTAGTCGCCCGGCCTGGTGCCCGGCGTGAGCTCACACATCTCATCGTCCATCCTCTCGAGGTCCAAGGTGATAGTGATCTTTCCGCTCTGATTCGGATAGGCTTCTTTAGCGTTAACAATCAGATTCGTTAGAGCCTGCATTATCAGGTTTGAATCACAAACAACCTTCAGCGGACTATCACCTTTTTCGAATTTCAATTCACATCCGTCCCCGGCGAGCCGCTTCAGGAGATCGATGCGTTGCTCGAGCAGCCTATCCATTCTCTCCGCCTTCATGTGACTGGGCCTTCCGCTGGCAAAGTCGAGCAGCTGCCGCACCACAAGGCCGGCGCTAAATGCGGTCTTGAGGATGTCGTTAAGGGATCTCTCGACCTGAGAGGAGTCCTGACTCTTGCGCGCAAAACTTGCAAGCCCGGTAATCGTGGTCAGTGCATTGTTGAAGGAATGTGCTATCCCTTCAACTAAGGTGCCGAGAGATTCGAGCTTTTGTGACTGAAGCAGATGCGTCTCTACAGTACGGCGATCGGTAATGTCTTTGACCGTTATAATGGCGCTGTCAGGTCCGTTTATTAAGGAGGAGCCTTCGAAGGCATCTGAGCGATGAGTGCGTACCTCATAGAACCGCAGCTTCTCCGGGAGCTTGTTGATCTTTACCTCAGCCAGCCTCGGCCCCTTGGTGAACGTCTCCTCAAGCAGCTGCAGGATCTTCTTTCGCAGTGCCGGGTTCATATCGATATTGGCGAGGTCTTTTCCGATTACGTCGTTACTCATTATGCCGCAGTATTTCTTGAAGCGGCGGTTAACGAACGTAATGGTCCCATTGCGGTTAAGCGCACAAAGCCCCTGATCGGGAGCAATCAGCCGGGCCGAACCATCCGACTGGGTGTCAAGCCCAGTCATCGTGGTGCCTGTGTCAGTACCGACTCGCTCAGGATTCTGAGAGTTGCTTTGTCTGCGCCAAAATTCGCTCGAGAGGCCGGAGAAGCTTTTATTGGCAGTTCCGCCGGACAGAAAGCCGCTTGAGAACAGCTCCTGAAAGTTCTGGGTCATTACAATTGAAAGCCGCCAGGCGAGCAGCGCAGGAGCGGCCATGCCAAACAGCAAGATCAGGACTAGAGAAGTTAGATCGTAGTTCACCGCTCCTTTAGGGAGTGATGTAAACGGGCCCATCCATAAGCTCAGCGCTCCGAAAAGGGCCATTGTTGAGATGCCCGAAATAAGATGAATCAGTATAGAAGACGCAGGCAAGTGGCGAGGCACAGTGCAGATTGTAGCCCACACTTTTGAACTGAGAAGCAGGGTGCCGCTTATTAAAACCAGTAAAGCTTCAGTTAACCCGGTAAAAAAAATGTAGTGTCGCCGAAGCTCGGGCTGATCAATAGAGCTTGCGCTAAGCCAGAAAAGAACCGGTCCAAAAACAAATATCCATGCGGCCAGCGCAATCAAGAATCCTGGAAGGCGCGGCCAGCGGCGTGCAGAGTAGCCAAGCACGGCGCATAATGAGAGTAGGCGAAGAAAGTCGATATGGCGGCCGGTCGCTAACGTGTCAGGCGCGATGCCGATTGCGAACGTTATCATCGCGCCGCCCAAACCAAGTGCCCCGGCGCTCATAAAGAGAAAAAGATTGCCGACCGGCACAAAGAACGCTGAGGAGCTAAAGACATAGGAGAGGTGGTTGGTTAGCAAGACCGCCACTCCTAGCAGCACCGCTACGCCAAGATTGTGATTGAAATTTATTCCTCGTACCACGCCGCTCGAGCCATTAAAATTTCGCGCAAATTGCCTTATGGTTCTTATCCCTTCGTATCGGAAGCATTCGGCGGCAGATAAAGCTGCATTGTAAATCTGCCAGCCGAAATTTGCGCTGGTGATGATTAGATGCAGCCGTGCCGAGGGAGTAGCGCTCGTATGCGCAACAATGTTTTGCGCCAATGCGTGTTCGCCGCCGGCATATTACTACCCGCCCGAGTCCCAACACTTATTGATTTCAATTGCTTAGCGGGGGATCTCAGTGCAACGACGAAGGGCGCAAAGAACGCCGGCATAATTGATAATTCTTTTTGCGAAGGAAGCGGAGCCGCTTGAATCTATTATTTAGCATGAGGCGAGGTCGGTCGATTTAGTCTCTATCATAGTGAATGACATTTATGATATAAATGTAAGTACTTACATTTTATAGGTTTACTTCTGCATCAAGCGAACCCACTTTTTTCAAAGAGAAATTAAAATGAAACGAGCGATTGTCTTATTTGTGGTGCTTGTATTCCCTATCTCCGCGATTGCGCAGGATGTTCTTCCTGCCGATAACGGGCTTGCCACTTATCATACTACGCCACGATACCGTGAAAGCGAATCTCATCCGCTTCGGATATTTGCATACATTGTTCATCCGATAGGGTGGGTTATGCGGGAAGCCGTCTTCCGGCCGCTTAGTTATTTCGCTTCTTCCACAGAGACCACACGCAGCGTAATGGGGTATCGCGAGCCTTACGACTATCGCCAGCCTGAGTGTTTCTCTGCTGATGACAGCACTCCTGATTGCCGAACAATAAGCCCCTTCAATTATGACTCGGGCGTTGCAGAGCCAGAGCCCGTTATGGAAGAGGCAAAAGTTATTACGGAGACAGTCCAGCAGGTGTACTTCCCCAATGTAAACTTTGACTTCGACTCCCGTAAACTTAACGCCTTGGGCAAGGGCCGTGTACAGCAGATCGCCGCAATCTTAAGGACTTCGCCCAGTGTGCATGTGGTTCTGCAAGGCCACGCCGATTACATCGGGTCTGATGCATATAATGAGAAGCTCGGAATGGATAGGGCTGACGCAGTCCGTCAAGAGCTTATTACTTCCGGCATTGCTCCTGAAAGACTCTCCGCTGTCAGCTTTGGTGAGACTCAGCCGGTATATGCAGAGCAAGAGGATTGGGCGCGCGCTATCAACCGCCGCGTTGAAGTCCATCCTGACGAGGGAGCTGCCGCTCCGAACTAAGAGCATAAGCTTTTATGATAAATACCCCTCCTTTGTGAGGGGTTTTTTATTGGGCAGATATTCTCTCTGGCGCCAGGCACACGAAGGACAAAGGTTCGGGTCCACGGGCAAGACCAACCAAGTGGTTGGTAGCGGAAGTCATACTCCTGGTTCTGGTCTCGCGCGCCTGCTCCAGATTCTTATTCTCGTCCCCAGGTAACTTTTTAAGTGGTTAATGGACGGACGTGGTGCGGCCGTCTGAATTCAGGACGATTGAATATCCCGATTAATAGCCGGAAGATCTGGCTTCTTGGGTTCAACTAGCCCGATCCACTCGAGAGCCGCTCTCAAAGGAGAGGGCTTTTTCTGAGTTTGAAGCACTACAAATCTTCTAATGAGCTGCGTTTCAGCAAGGAGCAGAAGCTGATCTCTATCGTTTTTCTCCTCGTACCGCTCGATGCGTCCCTTGAGCCACTCACACTCCCTGCGGAGTGAACGGAGCTCCTCTTCTCTCATGTCAAGCAGCCGCTCTTGAAGACGCACGACATTCTTGAGCTTAATTAGTTCGATCTCATGCTCGTGCGACAGAGCGCGCGAGGAAGCAGAGGAATCTTGAGGCGCGGCGGTCACTGTCGATGGCGTCACCTCGGTATATTCTTCATCGACAACCCGTTCTGAAGCATCAGGGTTCTTTTCTAAAGGCTTCGGCACAACCGGCTCATCTTCCCAGTTGGTCACAACTTCAGCGGAGTAAAGCTTCTCCTGAGGGTCGTTTTCGCTCTCGGTGTTTGTGGTGCCCATATCAACCACGCTTTTCTCAATTTCGCCGTTAAACCGCGCCGGCTTTGAGATTCCGAAAAGCTCCTCAAGCTCTCCCTTAGAGTAGAGTCGAAGACCGTCCTGATCGGTTTCAACCTTCAGGTAACCTGCTTCCGCAAAGCGGCTTAACGTGTTTGAGGATACTCCGGCGAAATTGGCCGCTTCCTGCTCTGAAACAAAGTCGTGAAATCCCATATTGAACTCCTTGGAAAGGCGCCCCGTTAGAAATCAAGGCTATATCGATGATATAAGGTGAAAGGATTTTGGCAAGATAAAATCGCTTTGCTTTGCTAAGGAGCAGGGAGTGTTCCTTATTAACGGATCTCTCTTATTTCCAGGATGCTGGTTGCGCCGGGGACATTAACGGCCAGTCCGCCGGTGATTACCGCGCGCGATCCGACCGGCAAGAAATCCTGCGATTGGAGGGCCTTTAAGGCGGCTTCTGTCTCATTGTAGTGGTCGACCGACGAGGCGCTGTAAATCGGAATCACTCCCCAGCAAAGCGACATTCTGCGCAAAGTTCGCATGTTGGAAGAGACTGCAAAGAGCGGCTGCTGCGGCCGGTATTTCGCCACTAGGCGGGCTGAATTTCCGGTTTCAGTGCAGACGATTATTGCTGCGGCTTTAATCTTTACAGCTGCGGCGCAAGCGGCATAAGACACCGCATCCGGAACTGACTGTTGATCTGCGTCCCGCAAGCGCAGCTTGTACTCTTGAAATTCAAAGCTCTTCTCCGACTCACGGGCAATCCTGCTCAAATACTCAACGCTTGCAACCGGATGCTCCCCGATTGCGGTTTCCTCCGATAGCATCAAGGCATCCGCGCCGCCCATGACTGCTGCAGAGATGTCCGTTACTTCAGCCCGGGTAGGGCGCACCGAGGTAATCATCGAGTGAAGCATCTGGGTGGCTACGATGACCGGGATTCCCCGGTAGTTTCCCTCCTCGATTAGCTGCTTCTGAATCATAGGAAGCTGCTCCAAAGGGAGCTCTAATCCCAGATCTCCGCGCGCCACCATAATGCCGTCAGCTGAATCGAGGATCTCGAAGCTGTTTTGAAGGGCACTTTTTCTCTCTATCTTCGCGATAATGCGGACATTACCGCTTTCACGGTGAATTACGTCGCGAATAGCTTTTATATCCTGGGCGTTCTGCACGAACGAAAGCGCTACATAATCAACTTCGTTTTTTATTCCCCAGGCAAGATCCACGAGATCCTTATCCGTTGCGGCGGGGAGATCGATAGCGCTATCAGGGAAAGCGATTCCGACCCGAGAACGTAGCTTGCCGCCTTTGATGACACGGCACTCAACGAAGTCCTCCTTAATTTCGTCAACGTTCAGCATAATTATGCCGTCCGCTAGAAGGATATTGTGGCCCACCTGCAGTATCTTTGTGGGATCTACCCCTTCAACATAAATGCATTTCGAATCTGAAAGCTCATCTTTCTTATCGGGTGTCTTTGCGGGTTTAAGTTGAATAGTTCCCCCGTCCGGTATCTGAGTCGTATCCCCGGCGACATTGGTAATCCGTATTTTTGGTCCCGAGAGATCTTGTAATATGGCCGAATATGCGCCGCATTCATCGGACACTCTCCGGATGGTCTTAAGTGTCTCCAGATGCTCTCCATGACTTCCGTGCGAGAAGTTAAGCCGGAATACATTGGCCCCCGCATCAATAAGGGATTTGATCTTTTCAGGTGACCTAGAAGCCGGGCCGACAGTTGCTATGATCTTAGTGCGGCGAGGCTTGGGGACGCTTAGCCTATTGACTATGGTGCTCATTTCTATTTATCGCTTGTGTTTAGTAAGGTGAATCCCC
>JAGFJO010000103.1 GCA_024102635.1 Deltaproteobacteria bacterium | reverse complement strand
AAACCGGCCAGTGTTCAAAAAATCCTCACATCGATAATAGCTCTTAAGAAGCTCGGCCCCGCATATAGGTTTGCAACCCGGCTCTTTTTAGAAGGTTACGCTTCAGGGAGCGTAAAAAAACTCTACGTCAAAGGGTTCGGCGATCCCTCCTTCACAACAGAATCGATGTGGGTTTTTGTTAGACAACTCAGAAAGTTGGGCATTAAAAAAATAGAGCATGTTGTCTTTGATGATACAGCATTCGTTCAACGTCCCTCGCGCACCGGCCAGAGAGCCTACGAGAGCACTGCTTCTGCGCTACCCTTCAACTTCAACAGTATAGCCCTTGAAGTGTGTCCGGCGGGCTCCAGTGGCGCGGCAGTTGTCACACCGGACCCTTGGGATCTCCCGATTCAGATATCAGGTTCAATCAGGACGGCCCTTAGACCGGCAAAGCCGATCACGGTCCAGCAGCGAGTGCTCCAGAACGGTTCGCTGGCGTTTTCTGTCGCCGGAGAGATTGGCGCCGGAGAGAGCTGCCGAGCAATATACCGCTCGGTTGATGAGCCGCGCAGGTATTTCGCTGCTTCCTTTCTTGGATTTGCCAAATTGCTTGGAATCAATGTTCCCTCTGCCCCGTTATTTGGCGCGACGCCGGCATCGGCGCGTCAGGTCTACGAGTATAAGTCGAAGCCCCTGGCTCTCATCGTCCAAGATCTCAACCATTTCAGCACCAACTTCATAGGAGAGCAGATCGTATTCGCGTTGGGGGAGAATGGGGGCTATTACGACCGGGAAAAAGGACTTGAAAGGATGAAAGCCGCTTTGCTTGCCATGAAGGTACCGGCCGCTCATTTGCAAATCAGGGACGGCTCCGGCCTCAGCCACGATAACTTGTTGACTGCTCGTGCTCTCAGTAAGTTCCTATTGAGCGGGATGGCCGATGAGGCGATCCGTCCGGATTTTGAGGCGTCGCTTTCAGTTGCAGGCCGCAGTGGAACGTTGAAAAAGAGGGCCTTCGATCCCCCCGGCAATGTCGTGCGGGCTAAAACCGGTACGCTCAATGGAGTGAACACCTTATCCGGGTTTTTGACTTCATCCAAGGGGCGCAGACTGGCTTTTACGATTCTGCAGAATGGAGTTGCTTCCAGAGAACAAGCTCTTGCCCTTGAGGATCAAATAGTCGAATCTATTTATCGAGTTTTCTAAGGTGCTTTGGCCAAAGAGCGGTATAAATTAGGCGAACGTTAACAAAATAGAAGCAAACGCACGATTTGATGCTAGCTTAGATTTATACGGTTGAGCTGGGCGGCTCTATTTTTGGTTTTTATCAAGTAATAATTGTCATGCGGCTGGTTTCATTGTCCAACTCCATCTTTATTATTAGTTCTTTTCTTCGCGCTGCAACGTCGTGCCTTATGCTGCTCGCTCTCGCAAGGGTACCTGCAGCAGCCGCTGAAACAAGTGGGGCACAACGTGCCTCGCAGTTCGAGGTTCCCGAGAAACTCCGTCCGAGAGTTAATTTTTGGAAAGACATATTCGCCAAGTACGGAAAGAGCCAGTTTGTAATTCACCATCGCAAGTTTCCGCAGATAGTCTTCATGGCAGTCGATCTATCCAAGGAAGCTGCTCAGATGCCCCCTGCTGCGTTCAGCAAGCTCAAGTCCGCCGCCGAGAAGAAGTACGTACAGGAGGTGCGGCAGGCGCTTGAGTACCTTGCCCGAGACGAGCAGCCCGAAACTTATCTCCAGAAATTTATTTCGAGCAAGATGCAGATGCTCGGTCCTGGTACTGCAAAATACAAGGAGGTGCTCAAAGACGATCTCATTAGGACTCAGACAGGAATCAAGGAGAAGTTCGAGGCTTCTATTAAACGGTCAGGGCGGTATCTCCCGTTGATTGAACGTATTTTCGTGGAGGACTTCTCGCTGCCTATTGAACTGACAAGGATGCCATTTATAGAGTCATCTTTCGATTATACCGCCTACAGTTCGGTTGGGGCCGCTGGAATCTGGCAGTTTATGCCGCGCACAGCAAAGCTATATATGACGGTTAACAGGTATATAGATGAACGGCGCGACCCGCTCGAGGCTAGCAGGGGCGCGGCAAGATATCTTCGAGATGCTTATAGCCGGCTGGGCTCATGGCCGTTAGCCATCACATCATACAACCATGGAGTGGCGGGGGTGGCAAAGAAAGTCGCCAAGATGGGGACATCCGACATTGTCCGGCTTATTGAAAATCAACAAGAGCAGGTCTTTGGCTTTGCTTCGAACAATTTTTATCCCGAATTTTTAGCGGCCTTGGAGGTTTACGATAATTACCATCACTATTTCCCGAATCTGCACATAGATCCTCCAATCCACGCCAAGGAAGTTGAGATTAAGCGCGCCGTCTCTGCGCGAGCAATGTCTCAGCAAGTGGGAGTTCCGATCGAAGATTTGAAGGCGGTGAATTATGCCGTATCTAAGGCGGTTTGGGACGGCAGGTATAACTTGCCTTCGGGGTACAGGTTAAAAGTGCCCGATAAAGACACCGCATTACATCTGGCATACATGCGCACTGATTCACCTAAGCCGCTGATAGAGCCGGCAGGAGCTAGTTCAATATACGGCGGCACCCAATACAAAGTCAGAAAAGGAGACACTCTGCTTGCAATCGCAAAGAAGTTCGGTACATCAGTAGCCACCTTGCGGAGTCTTAATTCCATCACCGGATCCAATATAAGAATCGGGCAAACCCTTAGGGTGACCCCGCGCCAGGGCGCCTCCAAAGCTGCGCCGGTAAGAAGCGCTCCCGTTCGAAGCACGGCCACAAAGACCTATAGAGTGCGTAAGGGCGATTCGCTATGGTCAATCAGCATAAAGTTCGGTGTAAAAATTGATGAGTTGAGAAGTGCCAACAAAGCCAATCTGATAGGGGATAACTTGACGGTAGGCAAAACGATTGTGATTCCGAAGTAAGATCGCAAATCCCGGCCTGCCAGCGAAATAAGGCTATGCCACAGCAACTTGAGATCGTGAAATGGATCCTCACTTTTGCCGCCCTTGTGCTGTTGCTTAGTGGTTTGTACGTAGTATTCCGGCCTTTCCTGGGGGTAATTGCATGGGCTGTCGTGACGGTTCTTACCGTCTGGCCTGCATACACCAAAGTGCGCACTTACCTTCCATTGCGTCACTCTCTCGCCGCCTTTTTAATGACGGTTCTCTTAGCGGCATTTGCGCTCGGTCTGGTTATCCCTTTGGGGGCCGCTATCTCCAACGAATTTGAAAGCTCGATCATGCAGGCGCGAGCGTTCTTGGAATCACCGCGTAAAGTTGAGCTCATGAGCGAGATTGAGCAGTGGCCTTTTTTCGGCCCTTCTTTAGCCAGATTCTTGCAAGAGCTCGAGCATCGCCCAACTGAGTCTTTCCAAACTCACGGGTCGGAGCTTATCGGCGTCGTAACACTGGCCGCGAGGCAGTTGCTGGAGTTTGTTTTCAAGTTTCTAGTATTTCTTTTCGTAACTTTTTTCATTTTTCGTGACGGAGCAAGTCTGGGCATTCAACTTCGCACCGCGCTGCTGAATTTGGGAGGTCAGCGCTTCGATCACCTCTTGAATGCGGCCAAAGGCACTTTGAAGGCCACCGT
The DNA here is from genome assembly GCA_024102635.1 of Deltaproteobacteria bacterium. Taxonomy (GTDB): domain Bacteria; phylum Bdellovibrionota_C; class UBA2361; order UBA2361; family JAGFJO01; genus JAGFJO01. The sequence continues at coordinate 37,385 of JAGFJO010000103.1, read as the reverse complement.
ATACGGCTTGCTGCTTACAGCGATAATCCAGGGGGCGGTGGCCGGAGTCGGGTACTTTGTGGCCGGTGCGCCGCTGCCGGTTTTGCTCGGTGCGGCAACAACTTTGATGTCATTGATACCTTTCGGTCCGCCATTTGTGTACGTTCCGGCAAGTGCCTTCGTGCTGCTGAGTGGAGGGCCATGGTGGAGTGCTCTTGGGCTCTTGCTTTGGGGCGTGTTAGTGGTTAGCACCATCGATAATGTGTTGCGCCCCATTTTTATCAGTCAGCGCGCTGGGCTGTCAGTGGTCTTCGTGTTCATCGGGGTAATCGGCGGCACATTGGCCTTCGGTCTAATAGGGGTGCTTTTGGGGCCTATTATCATAGCGCTTACGAAAGTGCTATGGAATGAATGGGTGTCTTACGAAGGTTCAACTGCTTCGGCCGCTAATCTCTAGCGCTAGTTTCAAAGGTTTGGTCAGTTAACGCATAGGCCGGCTTGTAGCGCCTATAGAAGAACATGCCTTTCTGAGCCGGGTGTGGCGGACAGCTCTAGTAGTATCCAATGCTGATGAGTGCCGGCCTCTCTGCCGGCACTCTCTGGTGCATAGCTAAATCAATCTATGCCAGGTAGTCCTCTTCGCTTCCATTATCAGAGGATAGCGAGCCTCCTTCTGATGAGCCCCCCTCATCATCCGCGCTCTCGCCGATCAGGGCTTCATCTGCCGCGCCCCCATCTGAAGCATGTTCTCCGTTCGAGCTTTCCGGTACCACAGCATTAATGCTGATGGCTTTTTTCGGCATTAATGGATGGCCGCTGAAATCCCCGACTGAGTTTAGTTTTTCGAGTACCTGTTCCGCTTGCTCTTCCGGCAGATCAAAGAAAGCGCAGTTGCTGCGGATGCTAACGTGCTTGATTTCCGACCGCGGCAGATCGCAGCGGCTTTCAATCAATTCGAGCAGCCCATCCTTGGACAGGTTCTGAGTAAGACCGGCTCCCAGGTATACTCGAGTGTCCTTTCTAGCCGGACCGCTGCTCCCGCGCTGGCCCCGCTTTCGCAGTCCACGGCCGCCACCTGAGCGATTACCGTGATCGCGCACTTCCTCATCGCCGCTTTCGTAGGCGTCGGCAGGCAGCCCTTCATAACTCTCTTGGTCACCGTAGTCGTCGCGCCCTCGGCCTCGGCGGAATGAATCACGCGACCCACGCTGTTGCCGGCCGCCTCGCTCACCTCTTGAGCGCCCCCGGTCGCCGCGTTCCCCTCTGTCGGAGTTGCCGCGATCATCGTCATAATCATATTCTTCTTCGGCCTCGGCCTTTCCTATCGCGGCCCTGAGCCCCGGAATAACGGTGAAGCTGTTATGGACAAGCAGGGCTACGATTTCATCCCGTTTTTCGTGAGTTAGTATTAAATTGGCGAGCCTGCGGGTCTTTTCCTCGCCGGCGCCCTGCTCCTTAGAAGCTTTTACCGCTAAGTTGTCGGTCTGAGCCTTCTCCAACTCCTCTGCGCTCGGCTGTTCACCTTTCGGAATATCCAGGCCGTGAGTTTTCTTTAGAGATAGGAAATTGGCAAGTTCAAGCGGGCTTACCAAGGTTAAGACCTTACTAAACGCAGCGGCGTCATTATCCCTTCCGCTCCTTATGTGGTAGGTGTCGACATCCGGTGGAACCGAGTAGTTTATGACGACTTCGAACAGTGACTGATCGAGGCTGCGGGCGGCGATATCAGTTAACACGATAACCTGAATCTCCCCGCTTTTAACCTGCTCTTCTGCGCGTTGAAGCCGCGGAGCCGGCACATTGCCAATAAGCTTCTGTGCTGAAACGCCGCGTTTTTTGAGCATTACTTCCACAAAATCCGTGTCGGATGGAGTGTTGCAATACACCAGTATCGGCACCCCGGCTTGAATCTCTACCAGTTCTCCCAGAAGAGTAGGTTTTGCCAGCAGTTCTCTGCCCGCCTCATAGTGACGATGGTCGACCGTACCTTTCTTATCTTGGCTGGGCAGCTCAGTATTAGTTGTTTCTTCTTGCATGTTATTTCCGTCAATGGTTCAGGTTTATATAAAGAATATAAAGAACTAGTGCTATGACAAATGGCCAACGGACATAGGGCTATCGGCTTTGTACTTTTATTAGCATGTATACTAGACTCGATTCGGGAAGCAGTGCCCGTTCGATTGCCGAGTCGCGTTATATGAACTCCCTCGTACGAATTTGCCGGCTATGAGTTTTTCGACTTTTACCACCAATTTCATCTTCGCCTGCCGTATGAAGCTGGGGAACGGCACTTGCCTGAGCCGTCCCAAATCGCTGCGACTCTTAATCTTAAGCAGCTGTCTATTATTGAGTCACTGCAGCCTGGTTGGCGAACACCTAGGTTTTACCGGCCAATCGCCCAGTAGTCCTACCCTCAGTGCTGCTCACCAAGTTGGTGCTGCTCACCAAAATGGTGCTGCTCGCCAAAATGAGGCGATCGCTAATAAGAGGGTCGAATCAAACGGCAAACTAAATAGTTTGACCTCAAAACAGGATAGATTTACTGGGCCGCAAAGTAAACAGGCGAGCACCTGGATAGGACCGGATATTTGTTCAAAGGTGCTTTCCGGGGGCTTGAAGGAAGGCGCGGAAGTTCGCAAGATCATCAGTCAGTTCCAGGGGTTAGGCTGGCAAGGGACGCTCGCTTCCCCCGCGCTTCATGATCGCGACATTATGGCGTTATACCCGTTTCCTTTAGGCAAAGACCAGAAAATCGGATTTGTCTCGGTGGACAAGCATGGGATCTGGCTTTTGTGGCAGCAAGATCGTGGGGCTTGGCGCTCAAGCAAAATTTACCAGACTTCTTTCGAACCGAATGCTACCGCTCTTCATGCCGGTGCAGGGCTTCTTGCCAGCGCCCGGCCTGAGCTTGTCGAAGTTTATTCTATCGGCGAGCAGCGCGTGCTCTACTCGCTTAATCTGCTTAAAAGCCGCGTCACTTCGATGGATTTTGCGCCCTGCGCGGATTCAATTCTAATAGCGGGAGCTGACGGGATGGTGTATCGATGGCGCTACGCCCTCGAAAGCATTGCAACTACCCGTTCCGAGCGCGAGCGCTCTCTGGAGAGATACATTGCTCATGCTTCAGTGGTAAGCAGTGTTGCGTTCCATCCATTCGGCAGGATGTTTTTTAGCGCCGATTGGCAGGGAGTCGTTAGTGCCTGGAGAATTTATGATGCCGACAAATTCCGCGGAGAGTATGATGTCAGTCTTTTTGAGGGCGGAATGTTTACAGAGGAGAGCCAGCGTGCAAAGTCGTCCAGAACGGCCGGCGAAATGGTCGAACAGATGGCTGTATCTGATGACGGCCAGTACTTGTTTGTAGGGCTGGAAACCGGTCAGATTGAGGTATGGCAGGTGCGAGGCTTTAAGGGAATCGGGCAGGTTCAAGCCCATAAGGGTTCTATCAGGGATCTTAAGTCCTCTCCTGACGGGCGGCGCCTGGCATCAGTTGGCCGGGACGGATTTGTGAGAGTTTGGAAGCTTGAGATAAAGCCAAGCTCGGTGGTAGGAGCGAACGAGGCTGTGTTGGAGAAGATAAAGGAGTTCGAGCTGCCTAAAGTTTATGAGGTGGCGTTTCTTGATGCGGGCCGGCTGGCGGCGGGGAGTCTCGGCGGGAGCGTTCTCGAAATTGAAGTGGGGGCATAAATTTGAGCAAAAAGTTTTGGCTGGTATTTGTCAGCACCACGGCTCTTGCTGCGGTCGCAGACCAACTATCAAAATTCATAATGATGAGGGCCTTGCTGCCAGGGCAGCCGGTTGAAGTCATCCCCGGCTTATTCGATCTGACGTTGACCTTCAATCTCGGCGCAGCTTTCGGCTTTATGGCCAATCTAGAGGACGGTACCAGGCAGCTCGTCTTAGCCGCTACCACCTGCCTCGCTATGGCTGTGGTCGTATACTTCATTTTTATCGAATACTCCCATGATGCTGTAGCTCGTATTGCTCTTGCCTTTATCATGGGCGGAGCGATAGGCAACGTCGTTGACCGGGTTCGGTTGGGGATGGTTATCGATTTCCTTGATTTTCATATCTCGGGGTACCACTGGCCTGCCTTTAACCTTGCGGATAGCTTCATATGCTGCGGTGTTGTGGTGCTCCTTTTCCGCAGGCCGCGCTCTGCCCAAGAGAGAGATAAGGCCGCCACCACTGCTTCTTAAATGATATTTTGCGAACGGCCTGAATGGGCTAATATGCTCGTAGCTTATGCCCAAAGTGAAGTGCATTACCATATCCCTTCTTGCCGCGTTGCTTTTAGCCTGTACCCCGCGTCACAAGATGCAGGAGGGAGCCGCGATCGGAGCCGTCACGGGCGCCGGGGCTGGAGCAGCGATAGGGCATCAAAGCGGCAATGCAGGCGCGGGAGCCGTGGTGGGAGCAGCTTCAGGCGCACTGCTCGGCGGAGCAGCAGGTAGCTCGTTAGAAGACCGCGGGAAAGGCAAGGAGTATGACGCGATGCTGGAGCGTCAGCGTAAGGAACAGGAGAGGCAGCGAAAGGAGCTGGAAGAGATCGAGCGGCAGAAGCATTATGATGATCAGTATAGAAGGTTTGAATCGACACACTCTAAGGAGTGATTAGATATTAAAAATGATGGGTGAGGTGGTTATGAGAGAAATGATAAGGTTCATAGCATGTGCGGTGCTGTGCGCGGCTTCTTTGGGCGGCTGCACGGAAGCCGGTGAGACCACGCAGATCGGAGCGGCCACCGGCGGCGTGATTGGAGCCGGGTTAGGCGCGATAGTGGGTAATCAAACCGGGGATCCGGGAAGCGGGCTGGTTATCGGAGCGGCCGCAGGGGCCGGGACAGGCGCACTAATAGCCAATGCGCTTGAGGCTCAAGACGAGAACATTCGCACACAGAAGGAAGCTCTTGAAAGGCAGGAGCGTATCATTGCAGCTCAGCGAGCTGAGATTGAGGAGCTTCGGAGAATGAACGGGGATGGTTCTAATCTGCGGGGACGCCTGCGCCATGAGATGCAGCGCGATCAGTCACGGCAGCTGCCGCAAGCTGCTCCAGCGGCAGCGGTCCGGGCGCCAACACAGGGAAGTTACTCCTCCAGACTATTCGACCGGCCGGCTGCTGCAGTGGTTCAGCCGCCCGAAGCGCTGAAGGAGAGACCTGTTACTGCTGCTCCTCCCGCTACAGCAGAGATACCGACGAGGGTAGGAATGAAGGGCGCGCCAGCTCCGGCGATGCAGCCGGCCCGAGTTGCTTCCGGCCAAGCAACCGGTGAGTGCGCTCAGGCAGAGACAGAGAGCCTTAAGGCACGCTCTGCTGCAGAGGCGGCTGATCGTTTGTTTCATCTTAGGAGGGCCATCAGATTATGTCCATCGAATGCCGACTACCATGCATCATTGGGCGAAGTGTATCTGACTTTGAACCGGCGCGAGGATGCGCAGTTTGAATTCAAGGAGGCAATCGCTCTCAATCCGGGCCATGAGGCGGCGCGCCGTAATTTGCAGGCACTCGTTACATCAAACGATGACAACCGCTTCTAGATTTTAAAGAGAGTAATTTATGCGTACTATCTCCGTTATATTTTGCTGCGCATTGCTCGGAGCGCTGCCGGCCTGCGAGAATGCCCGTTTCGGAGCAAGAGAGAAGGGCGCTTTGGGCGGCGCAGCCGTGGGAGCCGGTCTAGGAGCCATTATCGGGAATCAGACCGGTAATGCGGGAGCAGGGGTGGCTATCGGCTCGGCGATTGGGGCTATTTCCGGAGCTTTGATCGGAAACGAAATAGATAGTCAAGATGCGGCCATGGATGCGGCGGATGAGAGGCTAGTTAGGCAGCAGCAGGAGCTGGAGGAGAACCGCCGCCTGATAGAGGAACTGCGGGCACGTGGGGCAGATGTGCGTAGAACCGATCGAGGTGTAGTCGTCAATCTACCCGATGTGCTCTTCGAATTCGACAGTGCGCGCGTCACTCCCGAAGCACGCAGTACCGTCCGTGAAATATCGGAAGTTGTAAGAAACGCCAGTGATCGGCGTGTATCAGTTGAAGGTCATACGGACTCGGTGGGAACGGTTGATTACAATCTCCGCCTTTCTCGTGAACGTGCGAGGTCGGTGGCGGATGAGCTGTCGGCCAACGGCGTGAATAAGCGTCGAATTACAATACGGGGCTTCGGAGAAAGCGATCCAATTGCCTCCAACAAGAGCGCTACGGGAAGAAGCCGCAATAGGCGAGTAGAAGTTATAATCGAAAATCCGGCGCGGTAGTTAAAAACTGCGCTGCGGCCGGGCTGCTATCCAGCTAACGCCTCATTGTGAAGCACCAGTACCGGAGGCTTTTTCTCATTAACAACCTCAGGAGTGATTATCACCTCTTTTACAGAGGTATTGCTCGGAATGTCGAACATCACATCGAGCATGCAGTTTTCGATGATGGCGCGCAGTCCACGCGCCCCTGTTTTGCGCGCAAGAGCCTTATCGGCAATGGCGATTAACGCGTCGTCGGTAAAAGTAAGATCGACTCCTTCCATTCCCATAAGATAAGAATATTGCTTCACCAGCGCATTTTTCGGCTTGGTCAATATTTGCATCAAACTTTCCCTATCCAGATCATCCAGAGGAGCGACAATCGGTACCCGTCCGACGAACTCGGGTATCATTCCGTATTTCAAAAGATCTTCAGTTTCAAGATCCCAAAGAAACTTATCGCTTACAGCCGCTGATTGCACTGTAGTGCCAAAGCCCAGGCTCTTCTTTCCGACTCTTTGGGCTACAATTTTTTCCAGTCCGTCAAAGGCGCCGCCGATAATGAAAAGGATATTCGTGGTGTCTACTTGAATGAATTCCTGTTGCGGATGTTTACGTCCTCCTTTCGGTGGCACATTAGCCTTGGTTCCCTCGACGATCTTCAGTAACGCCTGCTGAACACCTTCTCCAGAGACATCGCGCGTTACGGAAGGTGTGTCGCTTTTTCTAGCGATTTTGTCGATCTCATCGATATACACAATCCCGCGCTGTGCCTTTTCGATATCGTAGTCAGCAGCTTGGAGCAGATTAACGATTATATTTTCGACATCCTCACCTACGTATCCCGCTTCGGTAAGACTTGTAGCGTCGGCAATAGTGAAAGGTACGTCAAGAATACGAGCCAAGGTCTGAGCCAACAGCGTCTTGCCCGAGCCGGTGGGACCGATCAACAGAATGTTGGATTTTTGCAGTTCCACCTCTGGCCGCCCATGTGAGTTGTTCTGGATTCTCTTGTAGTGGTTGTGAACTGCCACACTCAGAACTTTCTTGGCGAAGTCTTGCCCGATAATGTACTCATCGAGCGTCGTCATGATGTCTTTAGGAGTCGGGATCTGAAATCGTTGCGTGAAAGAGCCGATCTCCTCTAATTCCTCGGTGAGTATGTCATTACATAAGTCAACGCACTCATCACAGATGTATACACCGGGGCCGGCGACGAGTTTGCGCACCTCATCTTGAGTCTTTCCACAGAAAGAACAGATTAAGTTGCTGCTGCTTTTGCCGAAATCTCTAGCCATTTCAGAACCTGCGAATTGAAGAGTTGCTAAACCATCACATCTCGAAAAAACGGCTTCTTCTTATTCAGATGCTCAATCACAAGCCGCGGGATGCGCTCTGCTGCAAAATGTTGCAAAGCTGGCTACTTCCGTTCTCCGGCCGTTGATCGGGCTATATAAATTTTCGACATTTTACGCAGCGTACTTGATGGCTGATAAGCATTTGAAATGGCTTAAAGATGCCGGGTGGGTGATTCTCGTACTTGAATTAATGCAAATTTTGCCTCAAATCTAGCGTCTAATGTTCTGAAAGGCCGGTAAGTTAGCCGAGTTGCAGGCGAGAACTCGATTGGATATAGTCGGCTAGAGTGGCTTTTCTAATTTCGCCACATATTGTTTTTCTTAAGGAATCCGGGGCTCAATCATGTCCACTAATTCTTCTCCTAATCGAAAGATAAAAGTCGATGACAGAGTAAAGCGTGTCGGCTTGCCTAACTGCCTCGGGGTAGTAAAAGAGCTAAAAACAGAGGTAACGGCCACGACACCCGAAGCTCGGGAGCGCGGGCTGATGGTAACGGTTCTTTGGGACAACGGTACCTTCTCTTATCACGGTCCTGATACGTTAGAAGTTGTCAAAGAATAGCAAAAGTGCGTTGTGGTTAGCTACGAGCGCGACTTAGCTGGCGAGTAGCGAGGTTCTTGACCCTGAGCAATTCTAATCAGATTTGTTTTGTGCCTAAAGACAACTACTAGAGCGCTTACCATCAGGGCGTTCTGATAAGACTGCGCTAATTCCGCGTCCATCATCGCAACGACGGGCACAAACAATACAGCTGATACAGAGGCCAACGATACGATTTTGAAGATCACTAACATCGTGGCGAAAACGATGAGTGCCAGAAACGCCAAAAGCGGGCTGATAGCCAGGGTAATTCCGAGCGCGGTGGCCACCCCTTTACCCCCTCGCAACTTTCCTGGGATTGAAAAGCAATGCCCCAGTACCGCCGCTACTCCTGCGCCTGCCGAGTAGTCACCCGCCCCAAATATGATGGAGGAGAGTATAACCGCTAAAAAACCTTTAAGTGTGTCTAGGAGCAGCGTGAGCAGGCCCAGTTTTGTTCCGAGGACTCGGCTGACGTTGGTGGCCCCTACGTTTCCGCTGCCGTGAAGGTGAAGATCAACCCTTTTTTTCCTAGCGATTAAAGTGCCGGTAGGAACCGCTCCAAGGCAGTAGAAAGGAATCAGTGTTATTAAGTAGGAAACAAGCTCCATTTACGCCGGCTCGCGCAAAGCCTTTATCGCAGCGGTGCGGTCTTTCTGTCCAAATATAAACGACCCGGCTACAAGAACATCAGCGCCTGCCTCGGTACACTGCGATGCCGTTTCCCGATTTATTCCGCCGTCGACCTCAATTAGAACTTTTAAAGAGCGCCGTTCAATTTCGGCTCTTAGCTTCCTAATTTTTTCGAGGCAAAAAGGCAGGAACGGCTGTCCGCCCCAACCGGGATTAACCGTCATAATTAAAACAAGCTCTGCGTCCTCCAATACCGGCAAGATGCTTTCAACAGGGGTGCCTGGGTTGATGCACACTCCAGGTGAAGCACCGAGCGATCGGATATGTGCGAGGCTACGATGCAGGTGAGGGGAGGTCTCCTGATGGATGGTGAGACGATCCGCGCCTGCTTTTACGAAATTTTCGAAGTGTCGTTCAGGCTTTTCAATCATAAGGTGAACGTCAAGAAACAGCTTTGATGCCTTCCTGGCCCGTGCAACCACATTGTCGCCGAACGTGATCGGCGGCACGAAAGATCCATCCATTACATCAATATGAATCCAATCCGCACCTCCTTTGTCCACATCTTCAATCTCAGCAGCCAAGTTCCCTATGTCGGCTGCCAATATCGATGGAGCAACGATTGTCTTATTTTTAGCGGTCATGCTTGCTGCCTTTATAATTTACGCTTCACTCAAATTTATCGCCTAATCTTAACCTGCATCCGCGCAAAAACTCGGGCGCCGGCATTCTTCGCTTCCCTTCCAGCTGTACGTCCTGAATGGCCAGCACTCCATCAGCACACCGTACTTCAAGATGTTCACCGTCAACATACGCAATTTCCCCGGCTTGCCGCCGTGCCACTACATTTGTATCAGGTTTCCATTGAGCCTTGAAGATTTTTAATCTCTTTCCGTTCACTGAGGAATAGGCCCCGGGATAAGGAGAGAATGCCCTTAGCTGCCTAGTAATTTTTTCGCCGCTCTCCGTCCAATCGATGCGCCCCTCTGCGGGTAATATTTTGCCGGCGTATGTCACCCCCTCTTCGCTCTGAGGCTGCGCTTGTTTAGACCCTTCCAAAATCGAAGGAATGGTGTTGACCAGAAGAGCGGCTCCGGCCTGCGCCAGCTTGTCATGCAGCGCGCCTGCATCATCGCTGTCAGAGATCGGAATTTTTTCGCAACTAAATACCGGCCCGGTATCCAGCCCCTCATCCATCTGCATTATGCACACGCCGGTCTCACTATCGCCGCATAGAATCGACCGTTGAATGGGAGCAGCCCCGCGCCAGCGGGGAAGTAGAGAGGCGTGAATATTTATGCAACCGAGCCGCGGAATTTCCAGTATCGTGCGCGGCAAGATCTGCCCGAAAGCCACCACAACCCCTAAATCAAATGGGCCAAACTGAGCGAGTTCACCGGTAAAAGCACTAATTTCTTTTTTTATACTGTGAGGCTGGAGGACCGGAATGGAGTGGTTGATCGCAGCTACTTTCACCGGAGGTGACGTGAGCGCCGATCCACGGCCCGCCGGTTTGTCAGGCTGGGTGACTACCGCAGCCACTTTGTAGCCGTTATCGATTAAGGCGGTAAGGGATGAAACTGAAAATGCAGGTGTTCCAAAAAAGACAATTGTAGCCACGCTTCGCCCTTCCCCGGGTTCCGGTTAGTCTTCAGACGCCCGCTTCTTAAGCCAGCGTTTAAACAGTTCCCGCTTAAGCCGGCTTAAATGGTCTATAAATAAAATTCCATTCAAATGGTCGATTTCATGCTGAATGCAGATAGCAAGCAAGCCCTCTGCTTTTAATTCGAACTCCTTTCCACTGGTATCTTGCGCCTGAACTACGATCTCTTTGTTCCGCCGCACCGTCTCGCGATAATCTGGAATACTTAAACAGCCCTCCTCTGAGGGTACAGCACCTTCTTTCCAGACTATTTCCGGGTTAACAAGATCAATACGCTCGTTCTGCTCTTCCCCGACATCGACAATTGCAATTCTCTGAAGCACTCCTACTTGATTTGCTGCAAGTCCTATGCCGCGGGCGGTATACATGGTTTCAGCCATGTCATTTGCGAGGGAAGTCAACTGGTCATTGAACCTCGTCACCTTTTCGGCCACCTGTTTAAGAACGGGATCTGGATATATTCTTATTGGAAGTGTCGGCATCTGCCCGCAGATTGTAGCACATTTTTTTATAACTTAATAGAACGCCGGGAAAGGTGCCTCTTACAATAATAAAATCCGCTAAAAAGTTTTGTACGGCATATTTGCGCATGGCATAATTGAAGTATGCTTTATCTTGATCACAATGAAGCGATTCTTTTCCGTGTGCTTACCTCGTTTTTCGGCCACGATCACGTAATTCCAAATATGAGTGTTATCTCCGTATGTGGTGGAGGGCTCCCTGAACGCCACTTGATGCCAGAGCTACAGGCACTTTTTGAGAACGGCGAGGCCGAACGCCCGCGGAATTCATTACCAAATAAGGAGATCCGCCTGGACTCGATGCCGGCGAAGTTAGGCCTTGCAGGAACCCGGTCCGAAATGCTTCCCTCATCTCCTTGCCGCGTTACGAGATGGGCCAAGGAGAATAAATGCCTTTTTACAATTGTAAACGGCAGCGGAGATCCGCGCATGGTAATAGAGTTCTTTTCTGGCTTTGGCGAATCGGTAACGGTCTCCGATGTCGAACACCAGCATTACTTGAGGCCCATATTGAGAGCTGCTGGCATCACCTACTGCACCATATCGATTGAGGAATTTGCGGAAATTACTGATCCTGGAAGCTCTCTCGACTTTTTCTCATTCCTTAAGGCAAAATGTGAAGCTCTTGGCATGACTTTGTAACAATTCGAGCGGGATTGTCTCAATTGTCATTGCATAAGTCGAATTAGCTAATCTTTCAATGAAGCATAGAGCGTTTGCCGGCAGTCTCGCGTTCCTGGGTATTGTGTACCTGGCTCTTACTAATCTACAGGTCGGCTCAATACTTCCGATTGAGAGGGAGCTTGCTCAGACGGCGCTTTTTCCCTTGTTGGTGTTGAGTCTCTTTAGCTTTGGACTTGCTGGTTTTCGCATCCCCGCAGCTGTTCTTTTGCTGGCCGTAATAGGAGCCGCTTTTAGTCTGCTTCACACCTATGTGTTCTCGCTCAACCAGGCGGGAGGAATTGCACTGGCAAGGCTATCACACGACGACTTGCAGAATCATACGAGAATTTTCAGAGAGCTGATTAATTCTCAAGCAATGCACTCCAATATCGGAGTTAAAAGCATCCCCTCTTTTATCGAGAGTCGGGAGAGTGCAGAGTCGTTTCTTGCCGAGCACCCGCCGCTGATGGCCCTTATTTGGGGGGGTCAACGATGGTTGAATGTCAGCTTTCAGCGAAGGCCGTCCGCCTCGCTTGGCTCCCTCGGTTTAGGCGTTCCTTACGCCAATCATCAGGAGATGAAGTTAGTTCAGTCGGTGCCGATCATAGGCTTGTCCTTGGAGCCTATCGAGGCGACTGCATCATTTTTGGCGAACTTAAGCGAAGGCTTATCTCTTAATATCAGAATGCCGGCTGCTGACTCGGAGGCAAGAGAGGAGATTGCACTGTTCGAAGCGGCTGCCCGGCGGGCCTTTTGGACTAACGCGGCGCATAGGGCCCATCCCGCCTGGCTGTTGGGAAACCGCTATCTCATTTCGTCGCTTCGCGAATTTGGCTTAGAGAGGCAAGCCCTATCCTGCGCCCTTCGATCATATAAGAGCGCCCTTGCACTCCTAAACCGTGGTGACAACAGCGAGCTCAAAGCGGCAATTAACAATAATATGGCCGTGGCACTGTACTCCCGCTACGCGTCGACCGGCAAGCCAAAGTTCAGGAAAGCTGCGCAAAAAAGGCTGTTGCAGGCGTTACGCACGCTGCATGAGCCGAACATTTTCAAAGTCATGCCGGAGGCTTCCGGCGTTGCTGCCGACAACCTTGCTTCTTTACTTGCGGCAAAGAATATAAAAAAACTATCGGAGCGCCGTAGTAGAAAGGGCAAGAAGGAGAAAAGTAAGAAAGCGAATAAGGGAAGGGGGAAAGGAACCCTTAAGACGGGACAAGGCAAGTTCGCACATTAAATGGAGATGTGATTATGTTATCGGATGAACAAATTTCTGCTCAGCTGCCACATGTGCTTAACGTTACCAAGTATGATTTTTTGGGACAGCGTCACCAAGGTAAAGTCAGAGATAGTTATACGCGTGGAAAAATTCGCATTCTTATTGCGACTGATAGGCTTAGCTGTTTTGACAGGGTAGTTACGACAGTTCCCTTCAAAGGAGAGGTGCTGAACACATTAGCGGTGCACTGGTTTACCCTTTCGAAGGATATTATCGAGAATCACATTCTCGATATTCCGGATCCCAATGTCATTGTAGCAAATGAGTGTGCAATTATACCTATCGAAGTTGTGGTAAGAGCTTACTTAGCCGGTAGCGCATGGCGAGATTATAGCAGCGGCCGCGCAGTAAGTGGAATTGTCTTGCCTCCCGGTTTGCGTAAGCATGGAAAGTTGCCGCAGCCGCTTCTTACTCCATCCACGAAGGCGGAGATTGGCAAGCACGACGAACCTATTGGTGAACAGGAAATTCTGGCGCGAGGACTGGTAAGTGCTTTGCTGTGGGGCCAAATACGCGATACGGCGTTGGCCTTGTTTGGGCTTGGCCAGAAAGAGGCGGCAAAGAACGGCTTGATTTTGGTGGACACTAAATATGAATTCGGGATGTACGAGGGCCGCCTAGTGCTTGCGGATGAAATCCACACATTAGATTCCTCGCGTTATTGGGTTGCTGACACTTACACTGAAAAGCTGGCGGATAATGAAACTCCAGAAATGCTTGATAAAGAGCCCACCCGGCAGTGGCTGCTCGAGCAAGGCTTCAAGGGGGATGGTCCGATACCGACATTCACTGACGAGCATCGCATCGATATCGCGCGCCACTATATAAGCGCATTTGAAAGGATTGCGGGAAGGCCGTTCGTGTCATCCGTCGGGCCCGTTTCGGAGCGCATTGAAAAAAATCTCGAGAGTTATTTGGAGGGGGCTCGCTGAAGCAGGTCATGTACTTATTCCATTTCTGAATCCGGCCGGAGGTTTATGTTTGCCGGTCCGTTGATTACCTCGCCTCTAGCTGTAAAACGAGATCCATGGCATGGGCAATCCCAGCTCATCTCGGCATTGTTCCAGGTAACCAAGCATCCCAGATGAGGGCATATTGCGCTGAATTCTCGAATGGTGCCGTCCAGCTCCCGGAATACCGCAAGCTTACTGAATCCTCTTCTTAAGATCGCTCCACTGCCCGGCTCTATATCATCGAGAGTAGCGACTTCCCCCGACGTTAAGTAATTTTTGTACTGCTTCATCACGTTGATGTTCTGTTCGGTGTAACTGGCTAGCGCGCGATAAGGCTTCCTAGAAGGATCATAAACGCTTACCCATGCGTTCTCCCGCTTAAGGATTAGATCACTGATTAAAATTCCTGCTATTGTTCCATGAGTGAGGCCCATCCCGGCATCGCCGCTTGCGATATATATGTGCTCGCTGTCGCGCGGATTTCTGCCAATGAATGCCGCACCATCAACAGGCACCACTATCTGGCCGGACCAGCGCGCATCGAACTTTTTTATGCCCGGAAAATACGATCGCGCCCATTTTTCAAGGCGCTCCCATCGTAAGTCTCCGTCATCATTTCGCCCGGTTTTGTGATCTTCACCTCCAACTATAAGCCATTCAAACTCACTATTTTCATGCGGCGCATAGGTTCTTACGTAGTGGTATGGATCCTCCGTATCCCAAAAGAGAGCAGGTGCCTGCACTCCGCGCGCAACCTTTCCCGCGACAACATAAGTACGAAATGCGGCTTGCTTTGTGTGAAGCACAAAACGATCCAAAAAGGGGGCGTTCGTTGCCACTACTATTTCCGCAGCCGTTATAGTTGGTCCGTGCGAAGTCGTGACAACCGTCGGCTCATCGCCTTCAACACGTACGGCGCGGGTGAAACCGAAGATATTCCCTTTCATCCGCTGCACCTTTTGAGCTAATCCATTAAGGTACTGCAGAACATTCATCTGTGCCTGATGAGAGTAGCGAATGGCCGGTCCAGTATAGCCGTTGCCAAGCGGGGCCTTTTTGACCGGCGCAACCCCCGGTATTTCAAGCAGCTGCAGCGCCTCGTATTCCACTTCAACTAGCTCGGCTCCGCGTCTGGAGCGTGGAGGAGAGAAATAATATCCGTCGACTCGCTGGAAGCCGCATTCGATCTCTTCGGCCATTGCTATCTGCTCAATCAGATCAATAGCTTTAGAATGACTCTCCGCAAATAGTTTTGCGTACTCGGCTCCGTGAATTTTGATCAGGCGGTTGTACGTAGCATCTGCCGCGTTGGAGAGATGTGCGCTGGATCGGCAGGATTCTCCCCCGCCAATGCCTCTATCATCTATCACGACGACCTTTTTACCGGCTCTACAAAGCAGGTAAGCTGTAGTTAACCCGGAAATCCCGCCGCCGATGATGCAGACCTCCGCAAAGATATCCTTTGTAAGCCTTGAGTGAGCCAGTATGCCGGAGTTTTCGAGCCAGATGGGACGCGAGGTGCCTGAGCCGATGTAGGGATGGAGAAGATCTGTCGCGGGTGCTCCCACCTCTTATTCTTTTTCAGCATCAACTAATGAATGACCACACGACGAATCCCGGCCGGACCCAGCGGACGAATTAATCTCCACAATTAAATCCGGTTTTTCTAAATCCGGCTTATTCGCCGTGTGGCACCTGCAAAATTGTATTGATGGACGGCCGTTCTAACCATGATGTTGGTCACTTTTTGTGGCATCTCCTCTCGCACAGCTAAGTGAATCTTCTGCCACACGAGCTCCAAAAGTTTACTCACTTTCAGCCAGCTCTTGTAGTCCCTCCAAGTCCGATATCTTTATTACTCCCGGCCTCTCCAGATTAAGTATCGCAAGCCTTTCCATGGCTTTTGTCGTTCTAATAGCTGTCTCCGGCGTGGTGCCGGTTAGATCGGCGATCTCCTGGCGGGTCATGGCTATGGTATAAGCCTCCTCTTGATTGCTGGCGAAGCGCGGGACAAGTGCGCACAGGGCCGATGCTATTCGTACCTCGACCCGGTCATGCGCCAAGCCACGGGCAAAATCATGAGAGGCCCGCAGGCAAGCTGCCATCTGATCAACAAAGATGCGGTAAATCTCAGGATGTTGATCAAGAATCATCATGAAATGAGAGAGCGGCACTCTAAGAATGTCGGTATCGGTCTGGGCCCTCGCAGTGAGTGGAGCTGTATCTTGCTTTAATGCCATTATCAGATTGAAAAGATCTCCCGGTGGCAGTAACTGCACAATCAGTTCTTTGCCGTTCAATGAAGTTTTTATTAATGCCACCCGGCCCGACACCACGATAAAACACGGTACGTCGTCATCTCCCTCGTGCGCAATGAGCTCTCCCGCCTTTAGAGGTTGTATCTGGCAAGCCGATGCCAAGACCCGAAGCTCCTTTTCCGGCAAACTGCTAAATGGAGACACCCGGCTCAGAAATTGGAACGGCTGTATTTTGCCCTTCAGGCCGCTTTCAGCCGTAATCGGTTCCAGCGGCTGAACCTTGTGCTCTAACATCGCGCTATCTATCTTGCGAGTCCCGCGTTTTGCAAGATTTGCGCGCAATAAGGCGACTTCTATGGCGGCTCGCAGCTCCGTTCGATCAAATGGTTTAAGAATATATCCATAGGGCTCGGCTACCATCGCCCTCTGCAGCGTCGATTCATCCCCATAGGCAGTCAGGAAAATTATGGGGATTTGGTACTTCTGCTGAATTTCAGTAGCCGCCTTGATCCCATCCATGTCTCCCCGTAGCCGGATATCCATTAGTACTAGATCGGGCATGTAAAGCCCTGCATGCTCCACGGCTTGTTCCCCGGAATCGATCACGCCTGTTACGCTATATCCCTGCCGCTCCAGGCCTTGCTCGATGTCAAATGCCACCAGGCTTTCGTCTTCCACCACCAAAATTCTTTTGGCCGTACTCATGCTGACATTTCTGACAGAAACATCGGCAAATTACTACCCTGAACCGCTGGAGCTGCCATGACTATGATCATAGTTGGAGGGTCAGAAACCTGCCGGAAAAAGGTGTTTGTGGCCGGAGGGGATCTGGGCGCTGTGAGCGCTGTCGAAAGCGTGATCATTTGAGGTGCTAATGCAGAGTTCTATAATGGCGCGTCACGTTTATCAGCCACGTCATTAGGGATCGATATGAAAAAAATTTCATTTATACTTCTCATTTCTGTCTTCGCAGTCTCCAGCGTTGTTGCCGAATCCGAACGTTCCGAGGCAGGTAAGAGGAGCGGTAGTATAGAGTCTCAACGGTCAGCGGTTGATCGGGAGACGGATTTCGAAATTGATGAGCGAGCCCGTTATGGAGGAGCGGAGGGCTTAACTGCCGACAACCAAAGCGACCATGGTTCCGATGCTTTGGTCGCGCGTATTCGACGCTCCTTGCTTAATGACGACTCGCTCTCGTTTAATGCACATAATATCAAAATAATCTCGCTGAGACCCGGCGAAGTAACCCTAAAAGGGACCGTAGAGTCAGCCAATGAGCGCCGGCGAGTAAAGGAGATCGCGCAATCGCATGCTGAAGCGGTCGAGGACCAGTTGATAATACGTAAAGAAGTAGCTAATCGCTAAGGCGGAACAATTATTGATAAAAACGCCGACCTTTGCTTTGAACCCGGTGGTAGCTGTTATAATCGCAACCGCCGTGCTGTATGCTGCCAGGCAAGCATTGATTCCGCTGGCCTTGGCGGTCCTTCTCGGCTTTGCGCTTTCTCCCCTGGTCGATCTGCTTGAGCGGTCACGTATCCCGAGAGCTCCTGCAGTGTGGCTCTCAATATTGTTTGCCGCTGCTGTGTCGTCTTCCTTTGTCTGGTTCTGCTTAACTCAACTGGTCGAACTGACCGGGGAACTACCAAGCTACACTGTTAATCTTGAGAGAAAGATCTCCGATATCGGAGGGCCGATAGGAGATGCTGTCCATCGCTTCCAATCCTTTTATAGCAGATTAAAGAGTCGCGCCGATAAGGGAGAAGCAGTAGGTGGAGAGCCGGTGCAGGTAGAGGTGGTAGGAGACGTGATCGAGCCGGTTGAGTTTATTCAGAGAGCTATCCAACCGATCGTCAATCCGCTGCTTACCGCCGCGTTGGTCGTTGTCTTTGCCATTTTCATTCTGTTTTACCGCCGCAATTTGCGCGATCGGCTGGTCAGGCTTATTGCCGGAAGACACCTGGGTCTAACTACATTGGCGCTGGATGAAACGGCCGAAAGAGTGAGCAAATTCCTGCTGGCGCAACTTCTGGTATGCACCTTATACGGGGCAGGAGTTGCGGCGGGACTTTACTTTTTATCGGTACCCAAGGCTCTTCTGTTCGGGTTAATTACAATCCCTCTGCGGTTCGTGCCTTACATAGGGGCATGGCTGTCGGCGGTACCTCCGATCCTGCTGTCAATCGGGGTGTCGCCCGGGTGGGGTGTACCGCTTGCAGTCATTGCTTTATTTGTATTACTCGAGTTTGTCATCAGTAATTTTGTCGAGCCGATAATATACGGGGCAACCACCGGCCTACATCCGCTGGCTGTGCTTTTTAGTGCTGTCTTCTGGACTTGGCTGTGGGGAGGCCTTGGACTCATGATCGCTACTCCACTCACGGTATGTCTGGCTGTGATTGGGAGGTATGTCCCGAGTCTGCACTGGCTCGCTTTACTACTGGGGGATGAACCGCCGCTTGCCGACTATGAGATGCTGTACCAACGGCTGCTGGCGGAAGATCACGCCGATGTAGAGAAGCTGGTAGAAAAGTATAGCCGAGGTGAAGACACATCTATAATATACGATCGTTTACTGATACCAGCGGCTCTGACAGCGCTTGAAGAATATGAGCATGACGGACTTGAAGATGCGACTCTACACTCCATTTTTCGCAGCTTTCGTAGCATTGCCTCCGAATTTAAGCTGGTTAAGTCGAAAAGCGGTATTGAATTAGTGGCGCTAGAAGAAGATGGCCGCCTTTTAGCATCGATCATCGCAAAAGGGATTGAAGGAGATAATGTTACGGTTATACATGGCAGCGACCAGCTTGGAGCGGCGATGCAGTCCGATGTCAAGGCTAGGCTCATTGTCCTAGGGCAATACCGGCGAGAACTTATTGGCCCACTAAAGGCTCACTCCGCCAATAGAAATGCTCCATTAATCCTGTACCTCCCCGGGAAAAAATTGTCCCATCTAAGACGTTATCTCTCTGCCGAGAGTAGATTCGTAGTAGCAAGTAATTGCTCTGAGGTAAAACACCACCTGTTCCCGCATGACTCTACTCATTCATCTGAAGCGGCCTGAAATATATAATCCGAGACTTTAAGGGAGAGGTAAAATGGCTAATCCGAGAGAAGCTGATCTGGAGCGGTGGAGAAGGGACCAGAAGAAAGGCAAAGTTGGGCCTGATAAATCCGCGGTCGTCGATGGAGAAAGGAAGAAGGAGGGAGACGGAGGTGGCCGCCGCGGGTACGGCAAAAAAGAACTCGAGAAGTAGAAGTTCCGGCTAGCAATGATGAAGGTAAGATGGCTGCCATTTGGAAGGGTGGAATTAACTTCGGATTGGTCCACATCCCCGTGGTGCTGCATTCCGCAGAGACCCGCGACGAGATAGATTTTACTATGCTGGACCGCCGCGATCATTCCCGCGTGCGATACCGAAGAGTCAATGAAAATTCCGGCAAAGAAGTGCCTTGGGAAGAGATCGTCAAGGGTTACGAGTATGACAAGGGACAATATATAGAGATGACGGATGAGGATTTCAAGAGAGCGCGTCTTGAAAGCACTCAGAACGTGCATATTGTAGATTTTGTCGAGCGCGCGCAAATACCACCGGCATATTATGACAAACCTTATTACCTTGTGCCAACCAAGGCCGGAATAAAAGGATACACATTGCTGCGAGAAACACTAAAGCGAGTTGATAGGGTGGCGGTATCGAAAGTTACCATTCGTACGAAGGAGTATCTGGCGGGAGTGTTCGTCGAGGACTATGCGTTGCTTCTAATTCTTTTCCGCTACCATCATGAACTGAAGGAGCCATCCCAGTTCGATCTGCCGCATGAATCCCTGAAGGCGCTTCATATCACGGAGAAGGAGATCAATATGGCGATTAAATTGGTCGAGGATATGACCGCTGAATGGAAGCCGGAGCAGTATGTGGACGCCTATCATGACGCGTTGTCCCGTATCATAAATGAGAAAATCAGTCACCGGCCCGCCAGGCACAAGCCGGCCCCTGCCGATGAGGCTAAAGTTCCCGGCAAGGTAATAGATATAATGGAGCTGCTTCAGCGAAGCGTAGCGCAGCAAGAGAAAAAGAAGCGCAGCGGCAATTCAAAGCGCAAGGAGCGTTCAGGGAAGAAGCGTCGAGTGGCGTGATGACTTCACTCAACTCAGTGAATTTCAAACAAACCTTAAGTGAGCCTGGAAACGTATCATGAGAAGCGCGACTTTAAGAGGACCGGCGAGCCGAAGGGCGGCCGCGTTGAAGCGGAGCAAAGCCGATTCGTCGTTCACAAGCACGCAGCCCGGCGTCTTCATTATGATCTTAGACTAGAATTGGATGGAGTGCTGAAAAGTTGGGCGATACCAAAAGGCCCCTCACTTGATCCATCCGTCAAACGGCTGGCCATCAAGGTAGAGGATCACCCGATCGATTACGGTGACTTCGAAGGGGTAATCCCTAAGGGAGAGTACGGCGGTGGAGAAGTGATCATCTGGGACAGAGGCAGATGGACGCCGCTGGAAGATCCCCATAAAGGTCTTGAGCGCGGCAAGCTTAAGTTCTCGCTTGACGGCGAGAAACTGAAAGGCAGGTTTTACCTTTTCAGGATTGGTGGACAGGATCATCAATGGATGCTTAAGAAGGAGAGTGATAGCGCTGCTTCAACGGACAACATCATCGACGAAAGACCGCGTTCAGTTGTGTCTGGAAAGCTAATTGAAGAGCTCAAAGAGGACCACAGCACGTACTCCTTGCATGACCTTAAATCGCTTCCAACAGCAAATATTCACCCGTCTAAATTTCGCCCTGAGCTTGCAACCCTGGTTGATGACGTCCCGCGCGGTGACGAGTGGCTTCATGAGGTGAAGTTTGACGGGTACAGGATGATTGCTCATTGCAAAAGCGAGAGCATAACGCTCGTCAGCCGTAACGGCAAGGATTGGACCTCTAAACTGGGCGAGGTGGCACGGAATTTGGCCTCTTTGAGTTTGCGGGACGCGGTGCTCGACGGAGAAGTAGTCTTTCTAGATTCCAAAGGACGTTCGAACTTTCAGCTTCTTCAATCGGCGGTAAAGGGCAGCAGTGGCTCAGATATGGTCTATTACCTCTTTGATATAGTTTCTAAGGACGGAAGAGATCTTCGCAAATTGCCGTTATCGGAGCGAAAGCACCTTCTTGAACAAGTTCTCGCCGCACACCGCTGTACGGGCGTGCGGTACTCTAATCATGTGCGTGGAGGCGGAGAACTAATCTTTGCCGAAGCATGTAAGGCCGGTTTAGAAGGGATTGTTTCGAAGCGCGCCGATTCAAAATACTATGAGCGGAGAACGAGAGATTGGGTGAAAGTAAAGTGTCAGCACAGGCAAGAATTTATAATCGCCGGCTACACTCAATCGGCCGCCACAGGCCGGCCTTTTGCGTCACTGATTCTAGCACTCGCGAGCGATAGCAGGCTGACATATTGCGGTCAGGTGGGCACTGGGTTCAGCGGAAAGCAAATGCGGGAACTTTACAAGCGCCTTACAGCGCTTCAGGTGCCCCGTCCCGCGCCCTCTCTTCCAGCCAATATCAAGGGAGCGAGATGGGTAAGTCCTATGTTAGTATGTGAAGTTGAGTTTACAGAGTGGACTGATGATGGCAAGTTGCGGCACCCCTCCTTTAAGGGGATTCGTGAAGACAAAGAGCCGGAGACAGTACATTTTGAAGCGGCCCGCGCGGTAGAATCCTTACATAAGGCATCTATGAAAAGTGCGCCGAGAATTGAGGGAATTACGATATCAAACGCCGATCGCGAGGTTTTCCCCGGATGCGGAGTGTCGAAGTTAGAGCTCGCCCGCTACTATCAATCAATCTCTAGATGGATATTACCCCATATACGGAACAGGCCTCTCATGTTGTTGCGCTGTCCGGAGGGGAGCAGTCAGTGTTTCTACCAGAAGCATGCTTCCGGAGGAATACCTGATACGATTCCAAGAGTGACCGTCAAGGAATCCAGCGGGCGAAAACAGCACATTTACGTTGCTACTACGGAGCATATAGTTGCATTGGTTCAGATCAACGTAATCGAATTTCATTGCTGGAATTCCCGGGTCGATCGTTTGGAAGAGCCAGACATGCTGGTTTTTGATCTCGATCCGGATACGGATCTAGACTGGAATGACACCTTACAGGCTGCAAAAAAACTAAGAGGTTTACTGGCCAGACTGCATCTTAAAGCTCATCTTAAAACGACTGGCGGCAAGGGATTGCACTTGATCGTAAATGACATCTCCGCGCTGAAGAGGGCCTTAGACGCTTCGCCGGACTGGAACAACGTTAAAGGGTTCTGCCGCGAAGTTGCAGATCAGCTGGTGGCCGAGGATCCGCAGCGCTATACGTCAAGTGCCTCCAAAGCAAAGCGTAAGGGAAAGGTATTTATCGACTACCTGAGAAACGCGCGAGGTGCAACGAGTATATGTGCCTACTCGACGCGTGCCAAGGAGCGGCTGCCAGTCGCGGTGCCGCTATCCTGGCGCGAACTTGGAGTTGATTCTGCTTCTTTTACTATTAAGGATGTTATTGCCAGGATGAATAAGAGAAAAAAGAACCCCTGGTGACTTAGGACGCCCGGCCGACGGTAAGGCCGAGCACGCCCCGGTGGGGATTGCTCGGTTACAGAATCCTCGCCCTGATTAGGGGCGCGATTACATCCAGGCATCCCACAGAGGGGCGTTTACTCAGCTGCTTTTGCTCTTCTTGCGTTCTCTTCTTCTCTCGGATGATCTGTCTGATGATTTTTCAGACCCCCGCTCACTGTCGCGGTTTTTCCTATCATCGCTTTTGCTTCCGGTAGGCATGTTTATCGCTCCTTGTATTAGGCATCACTTCTTACTACGTTGATTTTTATCCTGTGCGGCAGCGGCCGCTCTGCGTTCCCTTATTGCCCGGGCGAAGTCGACACAGTAGACCTTACCGCTCTCCTTCCGCCGTTTCTTTGGGCGTTCTGCCATTAGCAAAGAATCGATCATTCTTTGTACGAACAGCTCTTCTCTTGTCATGCCGCCTGCCTCACTATTCTCAGCGTACTACATCAGTTCCGCGTCCCGTGATGAGGCTTACAACAAACAGAACCAGGAACAGAAAAAACAGGACCTGAGCTATAGATGACGCGCCGGCCGCAATGCCTGTAAATCCAAAAAGAGCCGCCACCATCGCCAGTACTAGAAAGGTAATTGTCCAACTTAGCATAGTTCCCTCTTAGTCTATTAGATTAAACTCTTAATGTTAGGTGTTATTATCCAGTACTGTAACAGGGTGATAAATGATCCTACTCATTAACGCTTTGATTTGCTTCAGATCCGGTGAGTATCCAAATCTGCGTGCCATAGATGAACTGCCCCATCTGTAAATCGCTTTCTAATACATAGTTCCGGCGACTGCTCCTCTCCTATCTGAGCTTTCTCTAATGCAAGCGCCTTTCGACCGCGCGATTTTTTCTGTTCCTGGTTGGAGGGATAATTTAGGAAATAATAGTATCGTCTCATGTGACCAATATAGCTCCGGTAGCGGCGGAACACCTTCAGATTTTGATGACATCCATCACTGGTATATGCCGGTACTGGCCCCTCTATCCAAATAGGGACCAACTCTTGGATTGACTTTCGTGCCCTTTAATTACGAGCTTATTGTGAACCTCGGTCACACCCGCAAGTGATTCGCAAAGCTGAACACACATCTTCTTAACCATGCGGCTCTCTACCACTCCCGTTAGAGTTACCTCGCCTTCGTCATTCACGTTAACTTCTATTTCGCTGGCGTCAATGCGCGCGTCTCGAGCCAACGCTTCGCTTATCTCTTCGGTCAGCTCGAATCTGCTGCGCTTGAACGGCTTTGCCCTTACTCCGTAGTAACGCCCTTTGCTGGCCGTCGTCTGCGCATTAGATTGCTCCTCGGGTAACGGCTCCTCGTAGCGCGTAGCATCATCGTAATCACGCTCACCATAAAATCCTGGTCTACTTCCGTAACCAAAGCGGCTGTACTCTGAGTATCCCTCTCCATAGTCTCCCGAAAGACCGTATCCGCCGTACCCTCCTTTTTGTTCTTGTATTCCCTCACCCGCTCGGCTGAAGTCTGCGCCTTCACCCGGGAAGGAGCTATGCAATTCTCCACGTTCGCGCCTAACCATCGGCTCTTCCCTTATTCTGGCGCCATATGGAATGCGAAAGCGCTTAGCACGGAAGCCCGCAGGTCTCGACGCTTGATAATCCGGCTCGCTTCCGAACCTCTCCCTGTGACGGGAGATCATCCGGTAAGGGTCCCACTCTGGAAAGCGGTCTTGCCGCCTTTCCTCACGGGAGGGCCTTACGTCATGCTGATTATATGGAAACTCCTCTTGGTAGTAACGTTCTCTATCGGGTGCCATTGCTTTCTCCGCTGCCCACAGGCTCTCGCTTGCAACGGAGGCCGGCGCGCTTATTCCTGAGTTTGAGTCAAGCCTGATAATTATTGATTCGGCCGCTCGAAAGTATGATGTCAAGCATACGACCTCCGGAAGAACGAAATCCCTTATGAAGGGGTGCAAAGACGCGGTTCAATTCAAATGTTTGATGATCATCATATACACCGCCAACTTACCAACTATACTTCGAATCGATTCGGTTTTCGGAGTAGCGATTTGATGAGCTGAAATTAAGATTAGGCAAGTTTATTTTTCGGAGACACCTCAATGAAAAACGAGAACAAAGTAGTGTTGGGAATTTTTCAGGATCGAATCGATGTCGAGGCGGCTGTAAAGGAGCTAAAAGCGGCGGGTTTCCGGCAGGACGATGTCTCCGCGCTGCTTCCCACACCTGATACTACTAAGGAATTTGCTCATACGCAGGAGACAAAGATGCCAGAGGGGGCGGCCACCGGGGCAGCATCGGGGGCAATCGTCGGCGGTACCCTGGGATGGCTTGCCGGCATTGGGTCGATTGTAATCCCCGGCCTCGGACCATTTATCGCAGCGGGCCCAATCATGGGCTTACTGGCAGGCGCGGGTTTGGGCGGCGCGGTGGGAGGTGTAAGCGGTGCGCTGATCGGCTTAGGCATCCCCGAATACGTGGCGGATCGCTATGAGGGCCGCGTAAAGCAGGGCGGTATTTTGCTTTCTGTTCATTGTGACGGTGATGATTGGCAGCGTAAAGCCCGGGAGATCCTGGAAAGATGCGGCGCAACCGATATCTCGGAGACTGAGGAAGGCGCCTCGGATCAGCCTTCAGAGGTTGAGCAGCAGCCCCCGCGCAGCATGGCGTAGGTACTTCGCGCAGTTTTTAGCAGATGTTTGGTTGTACGTAATCTTAGGAGCAATTATGGAAGAGAAGCAAAGAAACGGAGGATATATCGAACGCGCGAGGGATAAAGCGCGCAGCGTGCGGCAGAATGTAGTTGGCGCGGGCCGCCGTATGAAGCAACGCGCCTCTCAAACCTATACCGACTCGGTCGGAGGGGTAGGATCGCATGAGAGGGGAGAAGGCTCTCTTACCAAGGCAACGGAGTATTTTACCAGTTCCATACCTTCCGGAACGTTTCTCACTTTGGCCATTACGACGCTGGGTACAGCTGCTGCATTAAGATACTTCGGCCAACACCGGGATGCCAGTTTGGTTGCCCAGATGGTGCCCGCCATTCTGATTCTAGGGCTGTACAATAAGCTGGTTAAACTCGAGGGATCTGAATAGGAGAGAGGGATGGGTAATTTATCTGCTGTCGTAGCCGTTGCGCTAATTGCCGGCGCTCTTGTCACAGGCTGCTCAAGCAGCAATCCGTCGGAATGGAAAAAACGCGAGAAAGGAGCTGCCATTGGCGGACTGGGGGGCGCTGCTTTGGGCGGAATTGTCGGAAGCCAGAGTGATGATACCGCTACCGGCGCACTTCTGGGAGGCGCCGCGGGAGCCGGTGCGGGGTATCTCATCGGGCGCGAGACCGAGGATGATGAAGATGAGTATGAGCGCAGGCAGCGGGAGCGATATGAGCGGGAGAGATTGAGAGAGCGAGATCGCCGTTACTATGACGACTACGACCGGCGCCGCTGAGTCTGAGTGCTTGTTCCGGTGATGTCTCGGTGCATGTAGGCACTCGGCCATTTTGAAGCAATATTTTCTTGGCGAATTATGAAGAGACTCAAGATCTTCACGTGGGGCAGCTCTGCTAGGTACTTTCTCTATTTCTCCCGCCTCCCGCATGATATCTACCTTCCGGTTAATGAAGATAGAAGCGCAGGATATGAGGGAAAAGGAGGAAAGTTGCGACTGCGCGAAAATGTGCACGAGGTTCCGGTAGAGTGCATCAGTGAACTCGAGCTGGATTGTGTCATTTACCAAGACCCACGGCAGTACTTGGCAGATCAGCATGAAATTTTCTCCGCCGAGCAGCTCAAGCTGCCTAAGATCTACCTCGAGCACAACCCTCCCTTCAATCATCCTGTGGAGGAACCTCATTGGGTCAACGACCCGAACGTTCTAATTGTTCACACCACCGCTTTCAACGAGCTAATGTGGAACAGCCGCCTCACCCCTACAAGAGTTGTGGAGCCCGGTGTGCATGTCACGCAAGGCGCATACTCCGGGGAGATAGAGCGTGGTGTGATGCTGGGCGCCGGTTCTAGCAGCTGTCATAGGGCGTATGGAGAGGATATCTTCGGCAAAGTAAGGCCATATGTCGCATTGCATAAAGTGGAGCCCGACTTAGGACTCCAGCCCGACGGTGATGTGGCACGTGACGATTTGAGATCGTTGCTGTCGCGCTACCGGTTCTTCTTTGATCCTCTGCGATGGGGAGCTATGCGGGTAGAGATGCTTGAGGCAATGGCATGCGGTATGCCGGTAGTGGCACTGGCTGTGAGCGAAAGTGTGACCGTGGTAACCAGCGGAATAAACGGGTTCTTAGCGACTGACTACCGGCAGCTAATTCCATACATGCGGTTGCTACTTGAAGATAGAGATTTAGCTCGCGAGATGGGCCGCCAAGCCCTGCGTGTCGCAGAGGAGCGCTTCAATTTGCAGCGCTTTATTAGTGAGTGGAACGAAGTTCTGGCAGAAGTATGCGTACTTGCTCGCCGGCCGATAATCAATAACTTGTTTGAAGATAGGAGCGCGGTATGAGCCAGAGAATAATGATGATTTCCGATCATGCTTCACCGATCGCTGAATTGGGAAGCACGGACTGTGGCGGGCAGAACGTGTATGTCGCTGCAGTGAGCAGCGAACTGGCCAAAAGAGGATATGAAGTGGATGTGTTCACCCGCAGGGAGTCTCCGGATCAGCCGGACATTGTTCAATGGAAGAAGGGGGTTCGGATTATACACGTCCCCGCCGGGCCACCGATGCCGGTGAGGAAGGAGCATTTGCTACCGCACATGCGAAAATTTACCTCGGTGTGTTCTGAATACTTGAGGATTCACTCCTACGATCTAATCCATGCAAACTTCTGGCTTTCGGGCATGGTGGCGATGCATTTGAAGAGGGAGTCTCATATTCCATTCGTGGTAACCTTCCATGCGTTGGGTAAAGTAAGGCGGATGCATCAAGCGCAGCAAGATGGATTCCCGGATGCCAGATTCGATATTGAGGAAGAGATAGTGCGGGAGGCCGATGCAATCATCGCCGAGTGCAGTCAAGACAGTAGTGACCTGCAGGAGTACTATTCTGCTCAGCTTGGTAAAATAGTGACAATCCCTTGTGGCGTTGATATCTCGATATTCAAGCCGAACTCAAAAATTCTTTCACGGCAGCTCTTGAAGCTTCCAGTCGATCGGCAACTGCTTTTGTATGCAGGAAGGCTTGTTCCACGGAAGGGACTAGAGACGGTGGTACGAGCGCTTGCCATTCTCAAACGCCGGACATCGTTGAGGCCGCTTTTCGTCATAGTCGGAGGAGAGCGTAGCGTAGCAACAGAGAGCGCGACTCCGGAGATCGGACGCTTGAAGGTGATTGCCGAAAAAGAGGGAGTGATTGAGCAGTTAAAATTCATCGGACGAAGAGGCAGCGCTGAACTCCACCACTTTTACTGCGCATCAGACGTATTCGTTAGCACACCGTGGTACGAGCCTTTCGGAATCGCTCCGTTAGAAGCAATGGCCAGCGGTACTCCTGTAATCGGTTCGGCAGTGGGCGGAATAAAGTATACGGTGAAAGCGGGCGAAACAGGTGAACTTGTGCCGCCCAGAAATCCATTGCGGCTTGCTGTAGCCATTTCGAAGCTATTGCAAAGTCCGCAGCTGCGCAAGGAGTACTCCATAGCTGCACTAGAGCGGGTTCGAACTCTATTCACCTGGAGCCGGGTAGTGGATGATCTAGCGCTATTGTATGAAAACGTTGCTCCGATTCCTCGAATATCTCATGGCGCGCTTATGTCCGTGATGAATTTACTTCAAGGCACCCATAGTAGCGGCGACCGGGGATTCTAAGTTCGCCGTCCGCTCCGGATTACGGGATTAGATTGACATGAGTGAGAAAGCAGTTTTCATAGATAAAGACGGCACTCTTATCGAGAATGTTCCATTCAACATCGAGCCGGAATTAATTCGGCTTTCACCGAATTGCGTTGCCGGCCTTCGAATGCTTTATCAAGCCGGATACAAGTTTGTAGTTGTAAGTAATCAGGATGGGGTAGCTCGTGGCTATTTCAGGGAGGCCGACCTTGAGCGCGTGCGCCGATGTTTGGAGGAACTTCTCGGCGCAATGGATGTGCCGCTAACCGGATTTTACTGCTGCCCTCACCATCCCGACGGCATTGTGAAACGCTACCGGAAGCAATGTGATTGTAGGAAACCAATGCCGGGACTCCTTCTTAGAGCGGCCAGACGGCTTGATCTAGACCTGAGCGCATCGTGGATGGTGGGAGATATTCTAAACGATATCGAAGCAGGGAAAAGGGCCGGATGCCGAACCATACTAATCAACAATGGAAATGAGAGAGAGTGGAGAGTCGACAACTCTCTCCGCAAGCCAGATTACCTGGCACAAAGCATCAACTCAGCGGCAAGTATAATTACTGCGTTTAGCAAACGCGATAGATATCTGATGGAGCATCTCCGGCATGAATAACGGCTCGAATGATAACCTCCAGCTCTGGCGAGCGGCGCGCAAGGTGCTAGCCATTCGTCTTGACTCAATAGGCGACGTTCTTATGACCTCCCCCGCTCTAGGTGCGGTAATAAGCAGCGGTTGCGAGGTCACTTTGCTCACATCGCCGGCCGGTGCGCAGGCAACGGAGGGCATTCGCGGGCTCAGCAAAACGCTCGTCTACACCGCGCCTTGGATGAAACCAGGCAGGGGGCGGATAATGCCGGCCGAAGAGGACTACAGTATAATCAGCGCAATACGCAACGAGCGATTCGATGCAGCGATAATATTTACTGTTTACAGCCAATCATCTTTTCCCGCAGCGTTGATCTGCTACTTGGCAGGAGTTCCATTACGGGCCGGCTATTGCCGTGAGAACCCTTATTCACTTCTCACCGATTGGATTAAGGAGCGGGAGCCGGAAAGGCAGATTCGGCACGAGGTCGATCGCCAGATAGCATTGGTGGCTCGTCTTGGCTTCGAGCGGGCGGTTCAAAGTGGAGAGCTGATCGTTCCGGAGGCCGGAAGGTCCAAGGCGCGAGCACTTCTTAGAGAATTGGGGGTTGATCTGGGGCGGCCGCTCGCCGTTCTACATCCGGGGGCTAGCGCTTCCTCGAGACAGTATCCTGCCTCACGCTTCCGGGAGGTAGCTCGTCGGCTTTCGGTCGAGCATGGGGTGCAGATTGTCGTTACCGGGTGCGGGGAGGAGCAAGCCATAGTAGATCAAGTGACATCCGGGGAGTGTGGAATCATAAATCTGTGCTCGGCTTTAAGCCTGTCCGAGCTCGCCGCTGTTATTGAGCAAGCACATTTGCTTATTAGCAATAACACAGGACCGGTGCACCTTGCCTGTTGCGTGGGAACACCGGTAGTGGCTATCTACGCCCTTACTAATCCTCAACACACTCCGTGGGGTGTGCGTCATCGCACGCTCTACAATGAAGTACCATGCTGCTTCTGTTACAAGAGTGTCTGCCCGAACGGCGATAACCTGTGTATAAGCGCGGTAGAGCCGTCGGAAGTAGTTAAAGCAAGTATTGAAGTCATAGCAGGCGGCGGCACAGCAATAACGCAGCCCATAACGGCCAGGAGAGCATGTTCATTTTAGGTATCAACGCTGCATTCCACGACTCCGCCGCCGCTCTCATCAGAGACGGAAAGATACTTGCGGCCGCGGAAGAAGAGCGGTTCACTAGAATAAAACATGCAAAGCGGCCTATTCCGTTCTCGACTTACGAGCTTCCCTACTATGCGATTGATTATTGCCTTAGTGAAGCCGGGATATCACTTGCCGATGTGCACCACGTGGGATATTCTTTTGACCCTTACTTAGTAAGGCCGGATCTAAAAGAGAGTCAGACAATTTCATTGCCGCTCTCTCCCAGTGCTTCCGGTGCTAGTCACGCGTGGGAGCCGCTCTTCCTTTGTTCCATAGTAAACGCGCCCCGTCAGCTAAGTGGCGGGGCTCCACATCACATTGAGGAGCGTTTCCGTCTCGGCGATAGTGTTCCATACCAGTGGCACTTTTTAGATCACCATCTATGTCATGCCGCTAGTGCGTTCTATCCCTCGCCGTTCGATAAGGCAGCGGTTTTGACACTAGATGGCCGCGGTGAACTGGCTACTACAACCTATTCGGTAGGCGAAGGCCGCGACCTGGAGCGCATTAGTCAGGTTAATCTGCCGCACTCGCTAGGTCTGCTTTATGAAGAGGTGACTCGGTATCTCGGTTTTCTGCATTCATCAGACGAATTCAAGGTAATGGCACTCGCCTCATATGGCCAGCCCGTATATGTGGAGCAGTTTCGTAGCTGCGTTAGGGTAGGAGGGCAGGGCCAGTATTCCATAACTCCGCTAAATCTGTCCGAGTGGTTCGGCCCGGCCCGTTTCTATGGAGCACCTCTTGAAAACAAACACTTCAATCTTGCTCATTCATTACAGGTTATCCTTCAGGAATCAGTACTCGAGATAGCCGGGTGGCTGCATAATGAGACGGGTTGTGAGAACTTATGCATTGCTGGAGGGGTGGGGCTGAACTGTGTTCTCAATAATTACATTCGAGAGCAGGGTCCGTTCGAACATATATGGGTGCAGCCTGCAGCAGGTGATGCAGGCACAGCACTAGGAGCCGCCCTATGGCTGGATGCCAAACGTGGTCCCAGGAAAATGGCGCGCGTACCTATGGATCATGCATTTTTCGGGCCGGAATTTTCGGATGACCAAATCGAGGATCTATTGATCTCATCTCAGCTGTATTACCGGAAGCCTCACAACTTCACTGAGGATGTAGCGGCTTTGCTTGCCAACAATAAAGTTATCGGATGGTTCGAGGGGCGAATGGAGTTCGGACCGCGAGCCTTAGGAGCTCGCTCTATCCTGGCATCCCCCCGATCTCAAAACATGCAGCAGAAATTGAACCGCCTCAAGGATAGAGAGGACTTCCGTCCCGTGGCGCCGGTGATACTGGAGGAGGAAGCTCCATTATGGTTCCGTAACGGCAAGGAGTCGCCTTTTATGTTATTCGTGACCGATATACTTCCCTCGGTGGAGGCCAAAATTCCCGCTGTACGCCACATCGATAGAACCGCGCGGGTACAAACCGTAAATAACGATCAGAATCCGCTCCTATATGAGCTGCTGAGGCAGTTCTATTCCATCACCGGCATACCGCTGCTCGTGAATACCTCCTTTAATGTTGCTTCAGAGCCTATTGTCTGCCGGCCGGCTGATGCTCTGAGAACTTTTTTTGCATCATCTCTCGATGCTCTGGCGATAGGTCCTTTCATTCTCGAAAAGACCGAGATGTATCCCGAATAGTGTTTAACAGAAGGCATAGTCCGCAGATGAATTGCCGCATATCGGTCGTGATACCTACCTATAAGCGCATCGCGCTACTGCAGCGCTGCCTCAGGGCGGTACAAGATCAAAGTTATTCAGCAAGTGAAATAATAATTGCCGATGATGGTTGTGATTCGCGTGTAATGCTTTTGGTTAAAAGCTCGGAGCAGCGAGTGCCGCTTCGTTATGTGCCTGTTCCTGACTCAAAAGGCCCGGCAGCTGCCCGCAATGCAGGAGTAAAGGTAGCCACTGGAGATCTGGTAGCCTTTACGGATGATGATTGCGTTCCAGATGGTGATTGGCTAAAGGCAGCTGCAATGGAGTTCTTGAAGTCGGGCATAGAAGCTGCCTGGGGCAGGGTATGTGTGCCGTTTGCGGGGATTCCAACTGATTACCAGAGAAACGAATCACAGCTATGCGTAGCAGGATTTGTGACTGCAAACTGCTTTTGCAAGCGGAGTGTATTCTGGCAGGTGGGAGGATTCGATGAAAATTACACGGCGGCATGGCGCGAGGATAGTGATCTTTACCTAAGCTTATTAAAGAGCGGAGTGCGTATGAAATTCTTGAGTGCGGCAATGGTGAACCATCCGATCAGGAGAGCTAGTTGGGGGATTAGCTTGCTGCAGCAGCGGAAGTCAATGTTCAATGCTTTGCTCTACAAAAGGCATAAGCAGCATTACACCAGCCTCATACGGCCCGCATGGCCATGGCGCTACTATGCGATCGTATCGCTGTTCATGGCGTGCGCCGCTCTTACGATCTTGGGGGCTGCTACGGGCGCGCAGATTTGTTTTATGTTATGGGCAGCCGCTACGTTAGACTTCGCCCAGTCGAGATTGCGTGACACACAATATACCATAGCACATGTTGCGGAAGTGCTCTTAACTTCAATTGCAATTCCTTTTCTTTCGCTGTTCTGGAGGGCATACGGGGCATTCCGCTTTAGGGTCGCTTTCATTTAGTGCTGCATGGCTTCTTTTCGTGATTGTATGAGCCCGATCATGGATGCTAATTAACCGGCCGCCTCATACTGAGAATCGGAATCCAGTGGGATCGCAGTTTATAGTGCATTGTGCGAACTAATTTTGGGAGGACTCGTTTATGAAAGACGCGGCGGAGAATGCTGCTGAAGGTGCGGCTGAAATGGCGGATGCAGTAAAGCGCAAGGCTGGAGAGGCGGGCGGTAAAGCCGACCGGGCCATATCTAGTATGGGTAACAAAATCTCAGAAACTGCTGAATCGATACGCCGGCGCGCACCGGAGAAGGGGCCGCTTGGCTCAACTGCCGAGACAGTGGCCGACAGGCTAGAAGCGGGTGGACACTATCTTTCCGAGCACGGCTTGAGTGATATCGCCCACGACATCTCCGACCTGATTAGGAAGCATCCTACGCGTTCGATGTGGATAGGGATTGGGCTGGGCGTTCTGATCGGCGGCGCAGTCCTATCAAGGAGGGCCAGTGCTTGAGGAAGCGGGGCGCGACATTCGCGGCGCGATAGCGCCGCATATTGTCGGCATAGTTGAAGACGCACAGCAGCTGATGCGTCAGGAGATAGCGCTGGCGCGCACCGAGATGCGCCATGAAGTGATGAAAGCCAAGCGATCAGCCATCGCTCTCTCCGTCGGAGCGGCTTTTGCGCTTGCTACGGCCCTGCTAGTCAGCTGGACAATGGTTTATGCGTTAGGAGCGCTATTCCCAGAGCTTCCTCTGTGGGCCTGCTTCGGAGTAATCGCGTTAATCTATGCAGCAGCAGCAGCTATGTTTATCGCGATTGGAAAGAGCAGCGCGCAGGAGGTGCATGTAGTGCCGACACAGACCGTAGAGTCGATTAAGGAGAATCTCAAATGGGTGAAGCAGAGAGTTTAAATCAAGAGTCTATGGATATAAGGAGACGCATTGATCAGACACGAGAATCGCTTACAAACAAGCTTGAAGCTTTGGAAGGCGAGGTCAAAGATACGATAGGTGATGCTAAGGAGAGCATGACGGTGGCGGTGGAAGAGATGTTTGATATAGAGAAGCAGGCGCGTGAGCATCCTTGGCCATTCTTCGCGGTGTCAGTGCTAATTGGAGTTGCCTATTCCGCGCTGGTTTTAAGGGCGCCGGGCGCAGTTCGTGCGGGAAGACTTAAAGTGAAAATGTCGGATCTCAATGATCGTTTCCAACAGGAGCTCAAAGAAGTAGCTGATCTAGCTATCGGGACTTTTTTTGGGACCATTCGGGATATTGCGCGGGAGCTCGCGCCACCGGAAGGCCGGCCGCCACATCCGGCTGCTGGTCCGGGGCCATTAGTAGAGAGCGAAGGGCGCGGGCCGGGCAGACAGGGGCCGGGCAGGGTGCCGCCGCCACCCATTGTATAGCTATACGGCCAGAATAACCTTATTCATGGCTGCTAAATCGGCTTTACTGCTCCTATTCCGGCACCAAGGCGCAATTTTGTTCCAGCCTGTAATGCGTTGGTTACGTATTCCTTAGCTGAGGCTACCGCCTCGTCTGTCCTTTGGCCAAGAGCCAAGCATGCGGCAGCGGCAGCGGAAAGGGTGCATCCTGTTCCATGCGTATTATCGGAGGATATTCTTGGCGCTTTGAACCACTTAATTTCAGGTTCTCCATTCACCATCCATGCAAGACAATCGTCACAAGAATCGCTGGTGCTATGTCCACCCTTGATGAGTACTGCCTTGCAGCCGAACTGAAGTATCGCAATGGCGCATTCCTGCATGTCATGTTTGCCAGCAATAGTTCGGCCGGTTAAGGCCTCTGCTTCCGGAATGTTGGGAGTAACCAGCGCAGCACGAGGCAGCAGTCCTGATTTTAGAGCATCAAGGGCCTCGATCGATATGAGTGGGTGGCCGCCCTTTGCGATCATCACGGGATCGACAACCAGATTCGGCAGTGAAAAAGTTTCAACCGCGTGTGCCACTGAAATAACGGTGGGCGTGTCAAATAGCATTCCGGTTTTCACGGCATCGGCCCCGATATCATTAAATACCGCCTCGATCTGCGCTGTTACAAAATCTGGGGCCACAGGTAAAACTGCATGCACTCCCGTTGTGTTCTGTGCTGTAAGAGCTGTAATGGCCGACATACCGGCGCAGCCAAAGTCAGCAATGGTCCTAAGATCCGCCTGAATCCCGGCTCCGGCACTGCTGTCTGAGCCGCCGATAGTGAGGACGCGCTTCAACTGAGTCATAGTTGCTTCCCGCTTGAGCGGGCAGCTCGAACTGAATTGAGCAGCTCTTGAGCCGCTATGCGCGGATCGGCAGCGGCCATGATAGCGGATACTACGGCTACTCCTTCGGCGCCCTGTTCGATGGCTTCTTTCACTGATACCCGCTTAATCCCCCCTATAGCGACAATTCGGTGCGTGCTCTCTTGGCTTATTGCCCGTAATCCTTCAAAGCCGATCGGGGAACGGCCGTTCTCTTTTGTCATTGTAAAGAAAATCGGGCCGACACCTATATATGTAAGGTCCAACTGCTGTGCGCGGCGCGCCTGCTCTACATTGGTCACCGAAAGCCCGATGATCGCCTCCGGCCCCAGCAGCCGGCGTGCATATTCGCAGGGGATATCCGTTTGGCCTAAATGAACGCCGTCGGCATCTGCTGCGAGTGCAACATCGATGCGATCATTTATAATTAAAGGTATGCCAGCTTCAGCAGTAATCTCTCTCAAACGGAGAGCCATCTTAAGGAAATCTCCGCCCTCACAATGTTTCTCTCTTAGCTGAAGTGCCGTAATTCCCCCGTCGATGGCCTCCTGAACTACGGCTTCCATCGGCCTCCCGCACGCCAATTTTCTATCGGTTATCAGGTAAAGGCTTAAGTCTAATTCTTGAGACATTCAGTACTCCGCATTGATTTAAGCTCGTGCAAGATTGCTGTGGCGTGT
Source organism: Deltaproteobacteria bacterium (assembly GCA_024102635.1). Taxonomy (GTDB): domain Bacteria; phylum Bdellovibrionota_C; class UBA2361; order UBA2361; family JAGFJO01; genus JAGFJO01. The sequence continues at coordinate 1,454 of JAGFJO010000103.1, read as the reverse complement.
GAAGCCAAGCTTTTGAGCACTGTATATCATACGTCGGCAGGTATTTTAAGCAACCTTTTCAAATAACCGGGTTCACATGACAGGAGATCTCACTTTCCCTGCCGAATTATACGGCCAGGAAAACCAAGAATCGTTGGTAGGGAATTAAGAGATTATTCTTAAGTTATTCAGTGACCGAGCTTCTCGAAGTTCGCACTTTTGCTATTGCACCAACCATCTGGTCCAAGAAGTTGTCCGAGTAGGGATCGCATCCGTAGTTAGTGTCAAAGAGTTCATTTACTGAATCGTTAAGCTCTTCGATCTGTTTCTTAAACTCGTATTCCGAGAGATCTTTGGATTCCTTAATGAAGTCCTGTATAGCAAAAAGCGCGGGAGTTACACCGGCCAAGCCTTTACATCTGTTCGGTTTAGCGTCCGCGGATGAAGCGGCCCCTAATACAGAGATTGTGCATATAGCTAAGAGGCTTAATTTTATTGAGGTTTTCATATCAGCACCATCGGTTCAAACACAGTATGCTCTCTTATCTTCCAAGAAGGCGGCGATGCTTCTTTATTTCTCCTAAATGGCTGTTGTTTCTTGGAGCCGCGGCGCTTTTCGCTAAAGTCCTAGCAACCTCCCGTACGAAATATCGTTATTGCTTTGAGGCAAATTGGGGAGAGAGGTCATCTTAGCATAGAGAGATGAGCCGAATTTGACGCGAATGGAATCAATTAAGCACCTTATCTTCGGAATCATACGTTTCAGCTTTCTAATGGCTGTTGCCGTCGCCGTGACCGCTTCGAAGCAAGCCGCGGCTGAGGTGTTGATTGACGACTTCACCGGAGATAAAGGTACGACGGCATCCCTGCTTTTCGGGGGCACGAATCCCAACTTTGAATCTCTGATAGCTCCCTCCGCCATCGGTGGGGTGCGTGCATATAAGGCGTTCGTTGACGAAGGAAGCGATGTCACCGCCAGGACACTGCAGGGACGCTATACCCACAGCACTGATGACCTGAGCCTTGGCTCGACAATGATCACCTGGGATGGCGATACCAACGCTTCAAATATTGATTTCGACGGACTGGGAGGAATATCGCTCGAGCCGGGACCGGACAGAGGCTTTCGCATCACTATTGTTTCATTCGACAATGCGTTTGGGCGGACAGCAGACGTAATCTTTACGGTATATGATGCTTCAAGCGCGACCGGCCAGAAGTTCTCCCGCGGCAAGCTAACCTTAGACCAGCCGTATCTTAATAAGAAGGTGGTTCTGCCATTTTCAGCCTTAACAACAGCCGGTCCGGGAGGTAGCGCCGATCTGAATAACGTTGGAGCGATTACCATGGAGGTGGTGAATGGACTGGACGTAAACGGTCTGCCGGCATACTCCATTGACCTTTCGCTGGACATGATTGAGGCCGGTTGCATAAACCTGGACCCTCAAGGAGTCTCGTTATGTCCTACTGCCACG
>JAGFJO010000095.1 GCA_024102635.1 Deltaproteobacteria bacterium | reverse complement strand
CTGGTCCAGTTCCTCAAGACCCTGTAGTTATGTGCAGGCCGCAGGCATCGCGCACCAACGCTGCACTCGCGCGCTGACGCGGCCCGCACCGCAACTGTTCATAACTGGGAGCTGCGCATAATGGCCGTTATGGATAGCTGTTCATAACGACCAGGAGCTGTCAGTCGCCACCCAATACAGGTAGCGGCCATTCGGGCTACGAGATATGCTCTGCTTATACGCCAGATGGGTCCCATTAGCCCAATAAATTGCCGGCTGCTGATATTTCCGCCTTGTTATCGCCCCTTGCACGTAGATCCTGCTTGTAAACATCAACCTGCGGGAGATTTATTCGATATTTCAATGTTATACGGCAGAGCTGAAACTATAAAACAGGCTTATAGCGCAAAGGATAACGAAGTGCTGAACGATCTTCTCTGGCATGAACTCGAAATCGTTAAGTCTTTTTATGCCCGCGCGCTCTCTTGGGCCACGACGGAGGCCGCGTCTGAGAGCGCCGGACTTGTAGGAGCGAGTGAAGAAACAATTGAAGAGGTCATCTTTCATCCCCACGGTCAGTACAATTTTGAACAGATTGTCATTCGTTCCACGATCAACGAGTTGAGCGCACTTTGTGAATTCGCCCTCCAGAACACGTGGCGGGCTGTTGCAAAAAGCGAGGAGCTTCCGACTGGCGAGCTCGTCTTCACCGCCACCCGCGGTTCGATTGAAAAGGCACTACTTTCACGACACGTAGACGTGAATAACTGGCCGCGCTGGCACGATGTCCTGAAACTCAAAGAGCTGTCTGAAGGCTTCAAACATCGGCAGCGTCTGCAACCATTTCCGATCGAGCTACAAAAACCTAACTTTGCATGGCGAGCAAAGAGGGTTGTCGACCCTCAGAGTACAGAATGGTTCGCATCCTACGACTTGACGGCGTCACATGCGAATGAAGGTATTTTGGCCGTGGAAGAGATGCTGCTTTGGTTGAATGAGAATTATGCGCTCTAACACAGCGCTGCATCCGACCATCAAAACGCTGCGCATTTTGCTATCGGCTGAGCTTGAGTGTTGAACGAGCGCTTTCCTAAAAGCTCTGGGGCGAAAAGGGGTCGAGAGGCTCAGGGCGGTTGGCATTTCAGCATTACCACTGAAAGGCTCACTCCGGCCGTGAGCCGTGACTAGCCCATTAATCCGGATAGTGGCTGTCCGGGAGAGGCGGTATGCTCCCTGCCTATGTAGAAGATGGAGATGGGTCGCATCAACCCTCCAAGACGTCGCTGCTGCCATTTCTGTCTTATTTATCTTTTTTGCGCTTAGCTTCTTTTTCTAAAAACGGAAATTTTTGAACAAGTTTGATCAATACCGACGCCATGCAGCAGAACCGGGGCCAAGGTAAAAATTTAGAGCCCAACTCGGAGGGACTTATACTCAATTGGACGAGCTTCATAAAAAGCTCTTAAAATTATCTAATAGTCATTATCATATTTCTGCGAAATTTCAGAGTTTATCTAAGCGTGTCGAGGAGTAAATGTGTAACTTGAAACGCCTCACCATCCGCATCAGTCACACGGTCTTCACCGAAAAAGTCTAGCATAAAAAAATAATACCCGACTTCCAGACTATCTCAAATCGCAAGTGAAAAAGTGAATCAATACATATACATCTTGATAAATCCATCTCTTCCGGGAATGCTAAAAATCGGAAAGACAAATCGCTCACCGGAAGAGCGCGCCATAGAGCTTTCTAAGAGCACAAACATGCCTACCCCCTTTATAGTTGCTTATGAGGAGCTTGTTTCTGATTGCAGCTTAGTTGAAAAGCTAATCCATGAGGAGCTTCAAGCAAAAGGCCTACGAATCAACGACAGTCGTGAATTCTTTTCCATACCATTAAAAGAAGCAATACGGCTCACTGCGTCTATCGCTGCGCATGTTCGAGATTCAAGCCCTGCGCTAATAGAACCCACTGAAGCTATTGATAATGATGATTCCTCATCAGCTCTCCACTATTTAAATAAAGGCATTAGCGCGTTCACGGGAACCGAAGACACGCTTCAAGATTACCGCGTCGCCCGAGAGTGCTTTGAGCGTGCTTTGGCTCTGGGAGAAAATAGAGCGTGCTACTGGCTTGCCATGCAACACTTATCCGGAAATGGCTGCGCAAAATCCACCGATAAAGCGCTGAAGCTGTTAAGGCAGGGCGGTGAGGCTGGTGATATCGAATGTTTTTCCGTCATGTGGAGTATTTACAGTGGGCAAATGGCTGCTGACGATTTCATCCATGCGGGAAATGCCGAAATCTGCTACGGCTGGTATTTAGATAAAGCTAAGAAAAACGCAAGTAGCACTACTTTGATCGAGTATCTTGATCATTCGTACGATGCGCTTACTCAAACCTATACTGAAAGATTTCCTCTTTCCGCCTTTCCTGGAAAGCACTTCTTTAGAACTATTGAAATTCTATCATTAAGAGCGAAGGCCGCCATAAAAAAGATACGACATGCACGCATCTTGGAACTAGGAACGCAAGATAATTCTCAGTCAATCGATGGCTGGGAGGACTTGTTTTTCCTAGAATTATTTTTGAGCGAAAAGACGTCAGATGGAAACTTGATAATGAAAAGAATACTAGAAGGAATGGAAATAGCTGACATCGAAGCTTTCTTTTTTGGCGGAAAAAAATCAGAAGATTACGTAAGTAGATATTTGAAATATCTAAGTCCTTCCGTTGAGCCTATCAGCAGTTTCGAAGAGACGACTCAGAGCTCCTTGACGAGTCGAGTATCTGGTTTTTTTAGGAAGTTACTCGGCTAGTACAGGGCGCTTTGATCAAGCACGCAGCCGCAAGAAGACCAACATATCTTGCGTCCTACCTCTTCAGATGTCGTCATGGAAAAGCCCAGGATCTATGAGGAGCTATGGCACTCTTCGTCAGCAATCGAATTGCTCCTCTTTGCCGACGCCTTTTCACGGCTTAGTTGAAATCAGACGTGAGCGACAGCTTTCCTAAATTCTCAATGGCGGCAACGGGTCGGGTCGAGACGGACGGGGGCCGTCGGCCTTGTGCCGCATCACTGGCGGAGGTCTCAGTCCGGCCCGGAGCCGACGGTGAGCGTTGGCGCCCGTAAGCGGACATCCACGATCCGCATACGGTATGCTTCTCGCGTTAGGCCCAAAGAATAAACGCCTTGGAGGAATAGATATGCCGCTACCACTTATTCCGATAATCGCCGCGCTCGCTGCTGGCGGCACACTCGTCCCACATGCCGCTGGCGGCATGATCGTCACTTCGGCAACTGGGTATGTCGCTGGTACGTATCTGAGCACCGCAGCTATCGGAAGCATTCTTGCCGCTGGCTCTACCGCACTTGGAGCCGGTGCCTTATATCTTTCCGGCGTCGCGGGTAGCGTTATCGGTAGTGCGGGAATATTTGGAACAACTGTCGGGGCAACTGGAGTCACTGGTGCACTGATGTCCGCCGGTATCATTTCTTCCACCCCCATCTGGGTTCCCATCGCTGTCGGCGGTGCGGCAATTGGTGGGGCGGTAGGGCTCGGCTATGGTGGCTATCGGCTATTCAAGCTGAAGAAGAAGATCGCTAGCACTGCAAATAGTGAGGAAGCCCAGTTCACAGAAACCGATGCGAAAATCGTTGAGCAGGTTATCAAACGTCTGAGTAACCAAGAGAAGCCGAACGATAAATCCTGAAGAGCGCTTGCAGCGGACCGTCACAATGCTGCGCATTGCGCCGTCCGCTGAAGGCTGTCCTTATTAACCCGGCAATAAAATAGCTTTTGATATAATCTTGGCATGGAAAAGATCGATGCCAGAAAGCTGCCGCCCGAAGCCCTCGAACATATTCGCCGCCAGGCGTTCGTGCTTCGCAAGCAAGGTTA
>JAGFJO010000089.1 GCA_024102635.1 Deltaproteobacteria bacterium | reverse complement strand
CGCTACACGTGTATCTAAAGTTCGGTAATCGAACGTAGCTTCAAGAAGTTACACCTCCCTAAGCTACGCACGCCGCTAAAACGCAGCGAACAATACGATGCTTCCAACCCAACGCCAAAGGCTAATGCAAAGTTAGCTGGAACTTGGGGTTAAAGTTTGGAGCTAATCCTCGGAATTTTTGGAGCCTTTCTTCAAAGCTTCCTTTTGACGCTGCTCATGCGTTGCCATGGCTGCATGCAGGAGATTATCTCCGCCCTGGTTTTGTTCTGCTTGTGTACGCCCTTCAATATTGTCCATACGAGCGGTTTCGAGAGGCTGGTTGATGTATTTCATCCTTTTAGCTGCAAGCTCAGCTTCATTATTTTCAGAGATTTTGAGCGTTACGAACACTGCCGGAGTGCGTTCGATCTCATCCGTTGCTCCAGGGGTTTCTCCCATATTTCCACCCTCAACCATGACGTAGGTGGTTCGGGTAAAGAATTCGCTCTTGGGAAGTCGATAGATTGATTCCTTACCATCCACAAGTTCAGCACCGCCTTGTCCGTCGCGAAGTATGTCACGCCCCCAAGGATTGCGGAAATATATATAGCCGTCTCCGGTGTGGCACCCTTGCGCTGTAAGCTGCGAGAAGTTTTCAGGCTTCACTCCATTTACAATATGGAGTGAGTGCCCTCCGGCGCCTAACCCTTTTATGCACGCCACGTTGATGGTGCCTTCGTCAAGCGAGGTAAAAAACTTACTTTCAAACTCTGCGCGACCGTTATCCACCCTCTCAAATGCGCGGCCGGTATATCCTTCGAATAATTTCTCAATCTGTCTTGAATAAGCGCCGCTGTGAGACCCGACTTTTCCTCCCATTGTGTCCGTGGTGGCATCATAGCCGGTATCGCTGGCGTAGTGCATAAAGGCTGACTGCAGGATGTTAGATACCGGAGACCTTTTATCGGATCCAAGGGCCGCAGGCAGTTTAAGTGTCCCCTGGCCGGATAAGGGATCAAATTCACCACTGACAGCCAGATCTTTTACCGTGGCTACATACCTCGCTAGATCAGTCCCGTTGCGTGAAACACCAATGAGTGCATACTCCAGTCCGCATGCCGAGCAGGTAAACCTATTGTCTTGAGAAGCGCGTCCTGTATCTACAAGCGTTGATATCAGTTCTGACAGAACTTTCGTCGAGCTAAATCCAGCCTCTTCAACGCGCGAGTCAAGTTTTCTCGCCGTAGCCAGAGCCTCAAGGTGTTCTAGCATGCTCTTGCCGTCAAAGGTTTGAGAGATAAGGAGTTCACCGTTAGGTGCTCGCTTCGAAAGAAGTGCTTCAATCTGGTCAATAGGTGCTGCAGTACCCTGGCTTGTGCCTTCACTTAAGGATGAAAAAATGCGAGCGACTCGCTCTTGGTCCAAAGCGCTAAGGTCTGATAACCCTTCAACATGATAAAGCCGGCTATCATTTAGAATGTTTGCTGTGCGCTCCTGGAAGGCGGATCTTTCAGTATTGGGTTGACTCTGGGATGGCGCAAGTCCAGCAGCGAGCTCATCAGGAGCTCTCTTCAATGTTGTATCTAATAGTTTACTGTCCACTTAATAACCTCTAGCTTGTGGGCGAAGTAACGCAGGATGACCCCTACAAGTGATATGGGCAAAAATGCTACCTCTGTTGCATTAGCAACATGTAAAAAGCAGAGCAATTGCAAGTGCTTAATGCTCAAACGGAATGTGTGACTAGTTTCTCTGTGCAGTCATTAGGAAGCTTGGCTTATTACTAACTCTTCCTCGTCTAAGACTGATACAAAGTCCAATTCATCCTCTATACCCACTTCTTCAGCGAGGTTAGCAGCGTCAGTTCCTACTGGGGGTACGTCTTCAGCTTTTGCAGAAGGTTTATGGGCTGGATTGTCAGCACTTTTATCTTCATCAGGCTGCGTACTTGAAGCATCAGGTGCGGGCTTAGCGCTATCGCCCGACTGTTCAAGGCTCTCTTTGTATTTTGTGATCTCCTGTTCCTTGGCCTCAAGCTGGCGCCTAAGCTCCTCATGGACCTTCTCAATCTCTTTAAATTCCTTCAATCGTTCTGCCTTAGCCGCTTCCGCTTTCTGCCGCTCAGCTTCGATATCCGGGAACGTGGCGATATCCTCCTCCATTGCGATGAGCTTATCTTCGCTTGTGATTACCGCGTCGAGTGCCTGACCTCGCGCTTCAAGCTCTTCTACCACAGCGGTTGCTTCGTCGTAGCCCCGTTTCACCGTCTCATACTCTGTCCGTGCAGCTTCAAACTGGAGCATAAGCACGTCTTGCTGCTCCTTAGGAGCGTTCTGCCCGGCGGCAAGCGCTTCGTCCGCTTCCAGGTATCGTTTCTCGGCATCATCCAGAAGTTTTTTCTGTGCCTGTTGCGCCTGGGCTGCCAGCTCCATCTCTTCCTGCGGAACCGGTCCCCCCATTGCATCGAGTCTCTTTTTTAGCTCTTCGTAGTTAACTAACTCAGCCTCGTAATCTTGCTCTACCCGTCGTTGCCGCCCGGCCTCTTGTTCCACTGCGTTCAGATTTTGATCGGCTAACCCGACCTCTTCCGATTTTCCTCGAAGCTGATTGCCGACTACCCCAAGGGCTATCTTCTGCTTCGATAACTCTTCTGTCATCGCAGTCAGTTTGGGATCTGCCACTACGGGCGCGGCTTGCGCTACTTCCTGCTCGTGAGCTGCCACCTGAGAGCCGTTCATTTTTTTCTGCTTTTCAAGCTCTTCTCGCTTCAATCTCTCCCGGTCCTTGATAAATTCCTCTCGGGCTGTGCCGACTACATCATCAAGGCGGCTCTCCTCTTCAAGCACTTTAGAATCCATCTTTCTCTGCGCGGCGCCATCAATTCTTGTCGCAATCATCGAGCGTGGAATATCGAACTCTAGTTCAAAGCGATGGGCGATATTTACCGCTTCCTGCCTCACAGCGAGCTTTTTGCTTGTTTCATCCATGCCCCTGAGGACCTGAGGAGTATATTTATACTTGCGCGATGGATCTCTTATTGTCTCAGCGAGGTCGATGGATTGGAGGGCAGCCTCAAAATTTCCAGCGCGCGCCGCTGCGAGCGCAGCCTCAAGCGCTTTGTCATATGATTCCTGGCGAAGGCGCTGCATCTCCTTTTCGTCCGGGGCTTTCTCGTTTTCCGGTCTGCGCGCCCGCAGAGTGGGAGGGCCTGAAGCCGGAAGTTTTCCTCCCATAGCGTGGACGATAAAATCCATAGCGCCCGGCACCACTTCAAGGTAATCATTCTCAATTGCGGTGCGGGCGATGTCGAAGGCTTTGTTGACCGCAGCCTGCTTTTTGGGATCTTCCTGCTGCGACTTAACCTCATCCAGATACTGTGCGCGGACACTTCCTTCCGGTGAGGCGGTTTGATCGAGGGTGTCCGCAGCCGGCTGACTGGAAGGCGCCGCGGACTGGGCTTTTTCGGCCTCAAGCTGACCCATTCGTTAACCTTGTAAAATTAATATGTTAGCACGATAAAACTACACTTGCTGCTATACACTAATGTTATGGGAGGTTTACAAGTAACGTGCTTTAGTCACGATGCAAACTACTGAAATTACACAGTATATCATGCTTAAAGGAGTCCAGTAGCTAAAAGAAGCCACCTTCTTTCAAATGGAGCCCCTGTTCTCGCGCTGCTCGACGCACGCGACCAGCTTCGTGACTTAAAGATGAAGTGAAAATTCCCGTCATCAGCCAGCGCCGACTCCGGTGGGTTCGGATCTTTGGCACCCTTCTTTACGGCTTCAAGCAGCACACTATCGAACGAGCGGCTCCCCGAGCTGCTTTCGACGGTGGCCCTAACAAGATTTCCGCTCCTATCCAAAACCGCTCGCACCACCGCAAAATCGGAGATGCGATTTATATCGCCCGCTCCAAGATGCTCCCACCCCGAAAGCCGCACTTGAGCGAAAACCGCGGTAGCAACACGCCGTACGAACACGGCGTATTTGTCGGCCTTGGTGTTAAGGAGAGTGATGTCTCCATCCGGCAAGTTCGGAAGATAATCGTTGGTGCCGAGCCGTCCTATAAAGGCCGCGCCGCTTCCCGCCGGCCTTGAGAAAGGCTCGCTATGTGTTGATCCGGTTTGAGCTCGGTCGTCCAAAAGTGATTTGGGCTTTGGCGCTTCCTGCGAGAATTTCTCAAATAAAGTCTTATCATCCAGCAAAAGCCCTGTTAACGGGGCTTTTTGCTGAATCTTTTGCTCCTCTCTGAGGGAACTAAGAGCCGGCGCCGATTTTCTTGGCGACTCTTTCTGTATAGTTGCATTCTGACGATCCTGCGGAGCGCCGGCCCCTTGCTTGCCGAGAGAAGCGCCAGCAGCGGGATCGTCTCCGCGCTTTACGCTCTCTTTAGCTGCAGTTACGTCTTTATCCGAAAGATACTTCGCTGCTTCCGGCGGTTTCTCCTCACTCTGCGGAGGCATTACAGGGGAGACAATCTGACGCGTTATCTTCTGCTCCGGCTGCGGTGCAGGGGGAACTGATTGAGGCGGGACAATTGAAACCTCGATAACCGTATCTTGCATTTTAGGCAGCGGCCAGGGACGCAGCGCAAGTAGCGCAAAGAGAAGATGTGCAGCGATTGAGACACCGATGCCGACGATAAAATGCACCGACTCTCCGCGACCCGGAGGATCATATCTCTGTGCGATTATGAAATTGCGGGTATGCACGGTGCTAAGTTGGTACCGATCTGAAGTTAAATCCTCGAAGACTGCAGCGGCCCAATTAGAATCTCAGTGGGCTGACACCGAGTATATGATATATGAACCGCGCTTCCTCCGGGCAGCATCAAGAGTAGAGGGAACGGCTCCGTTGGGCAAACGTGCTCTTTTTTGCCAGGCAGCCACTTGCTCGGTCAGCACTGCATAGTATAGAATCGTAGTAGCTTCGAGCAGTTAAACAACTTTAATCTTAATTAGGGCCTCCAAATGTTAGGTCTAAGCCCGTTAGAACTAGCCGTAATTGCAATAATCATTGTGCTGCTTTTTGGCACAAGACGGCTGCCAGAACTCGGTTCCGGCCTAGGAAAGGCGATCAGCAACTTCAAAAAGACCTATAAGGAAGGAGCTGCAATCGATGTAACTCCAAAAGAGGGCGAAAAGGCAGCTACCGAAGAGAAAAAGTAGTCCTCTGTTAGGCCCCTCAACAATCGGTATATTTCAAATCCTAATTTCTGACGGAGTGAATTCTTGCCGAGAAGTATGCGGCTTTTGAGGGGTCCGTGCCTTTCGGCGCATCCAACAAGGCCACTAGAAAGTCCTGTGATTTCCCGGGAGCGAGTTCGTAATTCTTTCCTGAGGGAGCCGCTTGCAGTTCACGCAGAGTTTCAACTGGAAATGATTTCATACGGGCATCAACTAGTGTTGCCCCTGCGCTTACCTTGCTTTGAGCGATCAGGTGGCCGTTTGCTCCGAAAGCCAACCCTTCCAAGGTTACCTCCTTGAAGGCTTGATTCGAATTGTTACGAACCTTACCGACCACGGCGTAAACACTCTCACCGCTGTCCAATATAATCTTCTTGAAGCGAAGATTGGTTATATGCAGCGCAGCGGGCGGAAATTTTGGAGCCGATGCCGATATTGAGTTGATGAAGGCATGAGCGAAAGTGGGTGATTTAACGAGGTAGTAGCTCACTCCCGCGAGCAGCGCCAGCACTACTAGCATTGGGGTGGCGATGGTGAAGAAACTGCGCCACGGCGTATACCGGCTTGGGAGGTGGTCCGGAATTGAGATTCCGACTCCGGGAAAGTCAGGAACCATATCCGCGGCGGCTTCGGGTGAATGATGCGGAGCCTGCGGCAGATCAAACTCTTTGCTGAATAAGGGCGGTGTCGTTCCGGGGTTCACTAAAGTAAAATCCTGCTTCGGGTTCGACCCGATTGAGATGCCGAAGGGCATCTCCGAGCTTTCTTGTTCCTGTGCAAGATCGAAGGAGTCTTGCTCGGAATAAGTCTCGTCGGACCCTCCTGAGAAGGAAAACGGGAGCTGTTCAATACTTTCTTGTCGGCGCGGTTCGTGAGGCGCGGCCGGAGTGAATGTTGAATCGAAAGCTCTCGGAATTTGCAGTGATCTCGGTTCTTGCGGCTGAGAGGGCACGGCGGTAAGTGACTCTTGCTCCTCCGATTCTTCTTGCATGAAAGTCTTTACTTGAGTGGCCTGCGGGGGCGGCTCCGCCGGGGCCGGGCTTTGTAGCGGGGCAGGCGATGGCACGGAGCTTAATCTCTTTTCAGAAGCCAGTCCGATATCCCTATTTTCGATAGTAAGTTCCGATTTAGTGTCGAGATCGAAAACATTGTCGCACCTTGAGCAGTGGAAGCGGGGGAGTTCATACCCTGCAACAAGTTCCGAACTGACGGAGAACTTTGTCTTGCATTTTGGACATTGAATAATCATGTCACCCTTCTTTTTTTCCAAAGATCTATCTCCCAGGCTAGGGGAACGAAGTGCGCTGTCTTGTGCCATGTGAGCCTTTGCAAGATGTTGAAATGAACAAAAAACCCAAAAAACCGGACTAAGCCGGATTAGCGCGCCCGGATCGCTCCTGATGCACGCCAGCATGGTAGATATGCTTCATAATTTAGATGAAGATTCATAATTACGGTACCCTAAAAGTATTGACCGAGTCGAACGCCCATTCTAGTCTTTTCAGTTTGTAGCCCGTCGAAGCTGTATTTAGCGATGTTTTGCCGTTATCTTGTGTCCGCATCGGCTACGAGTGCGGGCATATCGTTCCGGTTAACTTAATATTTGATCGCATATGAGCTCATCAGTATTCGAAGAAGCAAAAGGCCAGCTGGATAAGGCTTTGGAGCATTTCAGGATCGATGAAGAATCTGAGCTTCGGCTTCGAACGCCGAAATCCGTCCTGCAAGTGTCAATTCCCGTTAGAATGGACGACGGGTCTCTAAAGGTCTTCCAGGGCTACAGAGTCAGATACAATGACCTTCTTGGACCCACCAAAGGAGGTATTCGCTACCATCCCAATGTCAATGTAGATGAAGTTCAATCGTTGGCATTCTGGATGACTTTCAAATGCGCCGTAGTCGGATTGCCTTATGGCGGAGCAAAAGGTGGAGTGACGGTGAATCCGAAGGAGCTTTCACTTCTTGAGATTGAAAGACTTTCGCGTGGGTACATGAGCGCAATAGCCGACTTCATCGGTCCGAATGTAGACGTTCCGGCTCCTGACGTATATACGAACAGTATGATTATGGGGTGGATGGTGGACGAATACTCCAACATCACCCGTGAGCACAAGCCTGAAATAGTAACCGGTAAGCCGATTGCACTCGGAGGTTCTGAGGGCCGTGAGGAGGCGACCGGACGCGGAGGTTTTTACGCCTTTGAAGCGATGAGATCCGGACTTGGGCTGGGCGGAAAGCCGCTTACTATAGCCGTACAGGGTTTCGGAAATGTCGGGTACCATTTTGCGCGTCTTGCAGCCGAAGCTGGGCACAGGATTGTAGCTGTGTCGGATTCGAAAGGTGCAATTTATAAAAAGGAAGGACTCGATCCTGTAGGCGTAAATAAGGTGAAGCAAGAGCAGCGTGAACTAAAGGCAGCCTATTGCAAGGGGTCGGTATGTGAATTTGTCGAGCACCAGCAGATCACCAATGAAGAGCTGCTGGAGTTGGACGTTGATGTTCTTGTCCCTTCTGCTCTAGAGAAAGTTATCACGTCCGAGAACGCAGATAGAATAAAGGCAAAGTGCATTGTTGAGCTTGCCAATGGTCCGACCACCAATGATGCCGATGTAGTGTTCGAGAAGAAGGGAATTCCGGTTATTCCAGATATATTGGCAAACGCCGGCGGCGTAACCGTAAGTTACTTCGAATGGGTACAGAATCGCACCGGCTATTATTGGCCCGAGGAGGAGGTCAATTCCAAGTTGAAGGCAATAATCGACAAAGCTGCGGCAGAGGTTTTGGATTTGGGCAAAGAATATAAAGTCCCACTCCGTACGGCAGCTTACATATCGGCACTTCGCAGGATTAATGAGGCCGTAAAAGCCAAGGGTACCCTACGGAACTTTTCTATGAGACGCTAAGTGCTCCCGCTGGCTGCGGCTCAGGCGCTTGCGTTACTGTTTAGTGAACAAAAAAAGAGCGTCACCTCGCAACAATCATTCCCGCACACATGGTGCGCGGCCCCGGTTCAAGGACGGGACTCGCATTGTAGTGGGACGCAATGCAGTCAGGGAAGTCTTGCGCCATGACCCCGGCCGAATTCTTGAGCTCTATGTAGCGCCGGGCAATCAAGAGCGGTGGCTTGCCAAAAGCGAGCTGCAGCGGTCCATTCATCAGAGCGCCATCCACGAAGTAAGCAAGCATGAGATCTCCAAATACAGCGGTACCGACAGCCACCAAGGCGTGATGGCAGTGGTTAAGGAGCGCGCTCGATTACCACTTAAGGATCTCCTCAAGAAAGAGCTCGACCTTGTTTTAGTCCTTGATGCGATAAATGATCCTCAGAATCTCGGTGCCCTTCTTAGGGCCGCAGAGTGTTTCGCGGTTGATGCAGTGGTGCTCTCCCCGAACCGTGGATGCGGCATCACTCCCATAGCTGCCAAATCTTCAGTCGGCGCTTCGGAGCTGTTGGAGATAGTGGAGGTGTCTAATCTTGCCGACGCAGTCCGAAAGCTAAAGGAAGCTGGATACTGGGTGATTGCCGCGGACAGCGGCCCGAGTTCTCAACCTTTGAATGAATTCGAAGCTCCTGAAAGGTGCGTGCTAATGCTGGGCTCGGAGGGGGAGGGTCTTCAGCCTCTCCTCAAAAAAGAGGCCGATATGGCGGTGCGGATAGAGATGGAGGGTGTGATAGATTCCCTTAACGTATCACAGGCCTGCGCGATTTTTCTTCATGAGCTGCGGCGGCAGCGGAAAGGAAGCTAGCCTGCTAGACACCAAATCCAAATTATAGTTTAATTAAAGGGACTTAAACAAAGGGAATGCCTTCCGCAGTATATGGGGGTGCCTGAATTTGAGTCTAGTGATAGTTTGATTTTATGACCAATCTTGCGGACGAAGGGCATTTTTTCGAGGTTAAACTGGACCTTTTTGATGGTCCAATCGATCTCCTTTTGCACCTTGTGAAACAAAATGAGCTGCCTATTGAAAAGGTCTCGTTAGCTCTGGTTGCAAATCAATATCTTGAGTGTGTAGAAGCTTTCAAGCACTTCGATCTTGAACTTGCCGGCGAGTATCTCGTCGTTGCCGCGACACTGCTTTCAATTAAGTCCAGTATTTTGCTTAACGAGCCGGTTGAACTTGTGCTGGATGAGGACGGGAACTTAGTCGATCCGCATGAGGAGCTGCTGAGAAAACTGCGTGCGGCAGAGGTTTTTAAAGAGAGCGTCGAGAAACTTTGCGCCAGAGATATTTTGGGAGTAGATGTCTTTTCTTCTGCCGGATCTCTTTCGCAGCTTGGGCCCGGAATCGTCAGGCTGAAGCAGCACGATCCGATGATGCTTGGTAAAGCTTTACGCAAGCTGCTGCTTCAAGCTAAAGGAGAGGACGCTTTATATACAGTATCACTTGAACGGGTCTCGATTGTTGAGCGCATGATGCAGATTCTCAAGCTGTTGGAGGGAGGAGCTAAGCAGGTTAGTTTCGATAAATTAATCCCCGATCTTAACAGCCGCGCATCGATAATCGCATCGTTCATCGCCATCCTAGAGCTTTGTAAGCGTGCTGTAGTCTCGATAAGCCAAAACGAGACCTTTGATATTATTTACGTATCTCTTGCTAGTGGAGATTATAACGCTGCTGGCTTAAGTTCTGAGTTTGATGTTCAGAGCGAGGATGAGGAGAAGTCATTAACGGCCAACGGCTGAGGGACCAGGATCAATGCAGTTAGAGGACCAAGCAATGTCGGAGACGGAAGAGGGAGTAACTCAGGATTCAGCACAAAGTGAGCAAAGCATTCGCAGCGCTTCTGAGGATTTTTCAACCGAACAGCAGCGCGCTCTGGTGGAGGCGCTCCTTTTTGCGAGCGGAGAGCCCCTTTCCCTCGAGATGCTTGCTTCGATCACTCGACTGAGTGAGGAGCAGGTGGGTGAGCTATTAACCTCGATTAAGGCTGATTGTCAGGATGATAACAGAGGCGTTGAGCTGGTTGAGGTGGCGCATAAGTTTCAGCTTCGAACCAAAGCGGTATTCTCCTCCTATCTAAGAGAACTTAAGGGGGGCGGTCCGCGCCGTTTAAGCGGACAGGCTATGGAGACCCTTTCTATTGTTGCTTATCGACAACCTATCGTGAAAAGCGACATTGAGAAGATAAGAGGAGTTGATGCCACTCCTACTCTAAAGACGCTGCTTGAACGTAATCTAATAAAGATAGTGGGTCATCAGGCAAGCGTAGGCCAGCCAGCTCTATACGGGACGACCGATGACTTTCTCAATCTTTTCGGCCTCCGTTCTCTTGAGGAGCTTCCAAGTCTCCGTGATATTCAGGAGCTAGAAAGCGATCCGGGTGAAAGCGGCGAGCAAGATGATGCTGAAATAGGCGAGCACTCCTTAACTCAAGAAGGCGAAGAGATCCCCGAAGGCCTCGAGGCTTCCGTCTCCTAAAAACACCGGGAACAGATGGCACGCGAATTAGTGCGCCTGCAAAAATTTTTATCAGAGTGTGGGGTAGCTTCCCGCCGGAAGGCGGAGGAGTTGATTTCTGGCGGCAAGGTGCGCGTTAACGGAGAGATCGTTAAGGAGCTTGGAACCAAGGTAGATCCGGAAAGAGATATCGTAAAGGTTCGCAACAAGACGGTGAAGCAGGCACCAAAGGGGGTGCTAGTGTTTTATAAACCGCGCCAAGTCATCTCTACTTTGAGTGATCCCGAGGGGCGGCCATGCGTGGGCGATTATATCACCAAGCACTATAAATCTTATTTCCCTGTTGGAAGATTGGATTGGGATACATCCGGATTAATGATTCTTACAAACGACGGCGAACTGACAGATGCGCTGCTACATCCGCGCAATCAGTTCAATCGCACCTACCATGCCCGGGTTGAAGGCAGCGTCTCACAAACGCTAATAGATAAGATGAAGAAAGGAGTGCGATTGCAAGATGGTCTTGCTACCGCTCGAGGAGAAATTTTACGTCAGGATGAAAAATCGACTTGGCTGGAGCTTACGGTTCAGGAGGGGCGAAACCATCTAATTAAGAGAATGATGCAGAAACTTAAGCATCCGGTTATGAAGCTAAAACGGGTCTCTTTCGGCCCTTTCGAGCTGGGAAGGATGCAGCCAGGTGATATGAGACCACTAACGCAGAAGCAATATGTGGTGGTCAGAAGTAAGATTTTGGGTGGGCGCTCGGGAAGACGGTAATTAATTCAAATTCGCCCTTGATGACCTAGAACGCCGTCTTTCCGTTACCTTGACACCCTACGTGGCTTGCCATATAACTAGTCCTCTCCCGCCTGAAGTATACTTCATGCGGGGTTTTTCTTGGCGCGGGGTAGAGCAGCCAGGTAGCTCGTCGGGCTCATAACCCGGAGGTCGTGGGTTCAAATCCCACCCCCGCTATATTGATTGCATCTTCGCCTAACGGCGAAGATCGCATGGTGTGCGGTCAACACGTGTAGAGACCGTACTTGGTTTTCGGCATCTTCACCTGGCTGTGAAGATCGCGTTATTTTTGGCATCTTCACCTGGCTGTGAAGATCGCATTATTTGTGGCATCTTCACCTGGTGGTGAAGATCGCGTTGGCCGCGGTTATTGCAAGTAGAGTCCGTGGGATTTGAACCCTGCGAGCGACGCGAGAAGCAAATTCTGCGCTGGCTTAAGTTATCGTGCCTTCCTTTTTTCTTCTTCTGAAGGCAGGTTTTCACCGTCTTCATTTTTGTTGTAAGGCGTCACCTTAACGGCATCGCTGTCATTCCTAAATGGAAGAGATTCTAAAGTCACTAAATTTGAACTCTCAAAACAACGGAGCCTGGGGAGCCGAAGAGATTCCTGCTTCTTCGGAGCGAAATCTAACAGTTCACTCTCCGATCGATGGAAAGGAACTAGGGTCCGTACTTTGCGCATCTAACGCAGACTACGATGTCATTGTGGAGCAGGCTCGTAAGACTTTCTATGAGTGGCGGCAGCTTCCCGCGCCTCGCCGCGGACAGATTATTCGCGAGATAGGCAATCAGCTACGATCCAAAAAACAAGCGCTCGGCAAACTCGTTACCCTTGAAGTCGGAAAAGTACTCGCCGAGGGAGAAGGAGAGATTCAAGAGGCAATTGATATCGCCGATTTCGCAGTGGGGCTATCAAGGCAGCTGTACGGGAAGACCATGCACTCTGAGAGGCCGGCTCACAGGATGTATGAGCAGTGGCACCCTTTGGGAGTGGTTGGAGTCATCACAGCCTTTAATTTTCCGGCAGCTGTTTGGGCATGGAACTCCATGATCGCAGCTGTGTGCGGTGACGTTGTTGTTTGGAAACCTTCGGAGAAGGCGCCTCTTACCGCGCTTGCAATAAACAAAATCTGCAGAGATGTCGCCGCTAGTCACGGTTTCCCAGGTCTTTTCTCACTTGTGATATCGGATGGTCCGGAGCTGGGGCAGCGCATGGCGGCCGATCAACGTTTACCTTTAATCTCAGCCACCGGTTCCTGCCGAATGGGGAGGAGCGTAGGCGAGACAGTGGCAAAGCGCTTGGGGCGCTCGCTGCTCGAACTCGGCGGCAATAACGCAATGATAATTCTAAAGGATGCCGATCTAAAGCTTGCGGTGCCTTCAATCGTTTTCGGGGCGGTCGGTACCGCAGGACAGCGGTGTACTACCACGCGCCGTCTGATAGTGGAAAAGGGGATCGAGAAGGAGCTGCTCAGTTCTCTTGCATCTGCCTACAAACAGCTTCGAATTGGGAATCCTCTGGAGCAGGGAGTTCTGGTGGGCCCGCTCATCGATAAAGCAGCGGTACTTATGTACACAAACGCCCTTGATGAGATTAAGAAGCAGGGCGGAGAGATCGTTTGCGGAGGGGAGATTGTTAAAGGGATGCCATCTGACCTTTACGTTAAACCGACTATCGTTAAAGCCAAAAAAAGCATGCCTATAGTTAAGGAGGAGATTTTTGCCCCGATTCTCTATGTTATAACCGTTGAAGGTCTCGATGAAGCTATAGAGGTCCATAATTCAGTGCCGCAAGGCTTGAGCTCGAGCATTTTTACCACCAGCCTACAGTCGGCCGAACGGTTTCTCTCCGCAACAGGCAGCGATTGCGGCATTGCAAATGTCAATATCGGCACCTCGGGCGCCGAGATCGGGGGGGCGTTCGGAGGGGAGAAAGATACCGGCGGCGGGCGCGAGTCCGGTTCTGACTCCTGGCGGCAGTATATGCGCCGGCAAACTAACACAATTAATTGGAGTAATGCCTTGCCGCTAGCGCAGGGGATAAAGTTTGATTACAGTAGCAGCTAGGACACGGGCCCCGGTGCTGGAACTGGTAGACAGGCATGATTCAGGATCATGTGTTCGAAAGGACGTGGAAGTTCAAGTCTTCTCCGGGGCATTTTAACGGGGGCATTTTGAAGGCCGAGCCGCTATAGGGAAATATCAACTGAATGGGGATAAAAATTATGGCTAGAGTTTTTATAGCTTTATCATTAGTGGTTCTTTTTGCAGCTTCAAGCGCTTGTCAGCGGCGTACCGAGCCGTATGGCGGCGAGGTGCCTTACCCGGGCAGTGATCCTGAATATGATGTCGAGATAGTAGTAAACAAGCCTGCTGTGCGTCAGTAGTTTAGCCCTTCAATTGAAGTGTGTTTATGAGCCTTGAATTATTTAAGGAAGTCGAGAAACGTGGCCACGAGCAGGTAGTATTTTTTCACTACCCGGAAGTTGGCCTTAAGGCAATTGTCGGCATTCACAGCACCGTGCTTGGTCCTGCGCTCGGCGGCTGCCGCATGAAGCTGTATCCCTCCGAAAAAGAGGCGATAGATGATGTACTGAGACTTTCCGAAGGGATGACTTATAAAAATTCCGTCGCCGGGCTCGACATTGGAGGGGGTAAGGCGTGCATCATAGCGGATCATAATCTTTCAGCCGGGAGGCGCGAGCTTTTCCTTAAGTTCGGCGAGTGCGTGCGAGATCTGGGCGGGCGTTATATTACCGCCGAGGACATGGGCACCGGAGTTAAAGATATCATGACCGTCAGAGAGGTCTGTTCTTTTATCTCCGGCACTTCGCTTGAAGAGGGGGGCGGAGGAGATCCTTCACCTTGGACCGCTCAAGGAGTTTTCCAGGGAATCTTAGCGTCGGCGGAGAGATACTACTCTTCCAAGGATCTGAAAGGGAAAACTGTCGCAATCCAAGGTATGGGGCACGTTGGAGTTTTTCTTGCTGAGCTTCTTACAAAGGCAGGAGCAAAGCTAGTTGTCACAGATATCGATAGCCGTAAGCTTGAGGCTGCGCGGCAGGACTTTGGTGCAGAGGTGGTAGAGCCTGGCAAAATTTATGATGCAGAATGCGACATCTATTCGCCCTGCGCGGTTGGACAAACAATTAACTCGGACACGATAAAGCGACTTAAATGTAAGATTATTGCAGGTGGAGCCAATAATCAGCTCACCGATGACTCGATGTACAAGCCGATTCTGGAGCGAAAGATATTATACTGCCCAGATTTTGTAATAAACGCCGGCGGGGTGATTAATTGCGCTTCAGAACTTCTTCCCGGCGGCTGGAGCAAGAGCTGGACGGAGGCGAAGGTTAAAAATATCTATAATACGATTCACGAAGTGCTAGAGCGCGCGGAGCGGCAGTCCCTTTTCCCAGAGATAGTTGCAGTCGAAATAGCAAAAGAGCGAATCGAGCAGGCACGGCAGAAGAAGGCCGAAGCCTGACCCCTCCTGGTTCAGTCTCGCAGCGCGTGATATCATTGCTTAATGAGTATCGCCCGCCCACATAGGGGTGTATCCAAAGATACTACTCCTTTCAGATTGGTTTCGCAGTTTTCTCCTCAGGGAGACCAGCCTCAGGCTATTGAAAAACTTGTCGCAGGGCTCCAGGCGGGGGCGCCATATCAAACGTTGCTAGGAGTCACCGGATCCGGCAAAACTTTCACAATAGCGAATGTAATTGAGCGAGTTAATAAGCCTACGCTTGTCATTGCTCCCAACAAAACCTTGGCAGCGCAGCTGTATAGTGAGTTCCGGGAGTTTTTTCCGGAAAATAGAGTGCGATACTTTGTGAGCTACTACGACTACTATCAGCCGGAGGCTTACGTTCCGGCCACCGATACCTATATCGAAAAGGACGCCGCAATCAATGAAGAGATTGACAAAATGCGGCACTCCGCCACCAAGGCGCTCCTTGAGGCAAGCGACGTAATTATTGTCGCAAGCGTAAGTTGCATCTACGGATTGGGAGCGCCTGAAGATTATTTTAATAACATGCTCTTTTGCGAAAGCGGCGAAAATATTAGCCGAGAAGAGATTATTAGAAAGCTCGTTACAATTCAGTACACCCGTTCGGATATCGAGTTTAGCCGCGGGCAGTTTCGCGTAAGGGGAGAAACTATCGATGTATTCCCCTCCGATCAAGACAGCCGTGCCGTGAGGCTCCTTTTTTTTGGAGATCAGATCGAAGAGATCCGGGAGATAGATTCGATAACGGGAAACACCGTTAAAAAACTACCGTGGACGGCGATCTACCCTGTAAGTCACTTTGTCACCGACTACGAGAATATTAAGCGTGCAATCATGGCGATTCGTGCGGAGCTTAAGGCAACTCTGCCGGACCTTAGAAACCGCGGGAAGGTCTTAGAGGCGCAGCGTCTTGAGAGCCGGACGCGGTATGATCTTGAGCTACTTGCTGAGATAGGATTTTGCCCGGGTATAGAGAACTACAGCCGCCACTTAGCGGGGAGAGAAGCCGGGCAGCCTCCCACAACTTTAATAGATTATTTCGACGACGATTTTCTTCTGGTCATAGATGAGAGCCATGTTACCGTGCCGCAGCTTGGAGCAATGTATCGAGGTGACCGGGCAAGGAAGCAAACACTCGTTGAATATGGCTTTAGGCTACCTTCAGCGCTCGACAATAGACCTCTGAATTCAGAGGAATTTTGGAAAAAAGCCCGCCAAACAATCTTCGTTTCGGCCACTCCGGCTCAATTCGAAATCGAAAAGAGCGGGGAGAGGGTGATAGAGCAAGTAAATCGTCCAACGGGTCTTCTGGACCCTGTAGTGATAGTTCGGCCGGCGACGCACCAGGTCGATGATCTTCTCGAAGAGATCAAAACCACCATACAGAAAAAAGAGCGTGTACTCGCGATTACACTTACAAAGAAGATGGCCGAGGATCTCTCGAAGTATATGCGGGAGCTTAATATTAAATCGCGTTATTTGCATTCCGACATAAACGCCATCGAAAGAGTGGATATTCTAAGAGGGTTAAGACGCGGCGACTTTGATGTTTTAATCGGAATTAACCTTTTAAGAGAGGGGCTTGATCTGGTCGAGGTTTCCTTAGTTGCAATCCTTGACGCCGATAAGGAGGGCTTTTTGCGCTCGCAGAGATCCCTTATCCAGATCATGGGACGGGCCGCGCGCAATATTAACGGGCGGGTTATTTTATACGCTGATATAGTAACAGATTCGATGAAGCAGGCGATGGCGGAGACCGAGCGGCGCCGCACAATTCAGGATGGTTTTAATAAAAAGCATGGGATTATTCCGGCCTCAGCCCGCAGTGAACTGCGCGCCGGACTGGTGTCTGACACCGAGCTTAATGAACTTTCTAATCTCGAAAGCTCGGGAGAGCTGCCGCAAGATCCAAAGGAGCAACGGAGATTGCTTGAGCGGCTTAGAAAGCAGATGTTTGATGCCGCTGCGCTTAAGGAGTTCGAGCGTGCCGCGGATCTTCGCGACAGGATAAATGTGATACAAGAGGCGCTGTTAAAGTTGTAGTGCTATGAGCGAGCTGGAGCTTGAAGATCAAAGGCTGAACGCGTTGCGTGAAGAGGTGCGCAAGCTTCCGAAGTTGCCCGGAGTCTATGTGATGCGGGACCGGGATGATGCTGTCATCTATGTGGGAAAGGCGATCGATCTTCGAGCTCGCGTGATGAGCTATTTTCTCGGAGGCGATGGGCGCTCGCAGATCGAGTACCTTATGCAGCGGGTGTATAAGGTTGATAAGTTTATCACCGAGAACGAGGAGCAGGCCTTAGCACTCGAGCGTGATCTAATAAATAAATACAAGCCGCGCTATAACATAAGGCTTAAGGACGATAAGGCTTATATAAACGTAAGAATCGATAAAAACGCCGAGTGGCCGAGGCTGGAGCTTGTAAGAAAAGTTGAGAATGACGGAGCGGTTTATTTCGGACCGTATACTGCCAGCCACAAGCTGTACGGTTTGCTCGAAGTAATCCGTAACGTGGTGCCTCTTAGAAGCTGTTCCGATACCGTTTTCTATAACCGTCAAAGGCCGTGTCTTGAGTATCAGATTAAGCGCTGCGCCGGGCCATGCTGCCTTACAGTAGATTCCCGTCAGTATGAGGAATGGGTCGAGCAGGCCATTGCAATGCTGCAAGGGAAGCTAGATGAAGTAATAGAAGAGCTGACCGGCAGGATGGAGCAAGCCTCGGAAAAACTGAACTTCGAAGAAGCGGCAGTGCTTAGAGATAGAGTAGAAGCGCTCGAGGAGTATAAGAGAGGAGCTCAGTATGTGCAGCACCATGGAGAGCGAAGGGATGTGTTCGGTCTTTATCGAGAAGGCGCGCTAGCTACGCTATGCATAATGAAAGTAAGAAATGGAAGGATATCGGACAGCGACAGCTTCTCCTTCACCGAAGTAAGAGTACCGGATAGCGAAGTAATTGAGTCCGCGTTGCTCCAATACTATGAAGGAGACAGGGAGATTCCGGAGGAGATAGTGATTCCTGTTGTGTTGCAAGACGAAAAGGTTTTGAAACAGGCTTTAAGTAAGAGGCGTGGCGCTGCTGTTAATTTCACACTGCCGCTGAGGGGCTCCAAGCTACGACTGCTTCAGCTTGCAAACGTTAATGCCGGGCACGGATTCATAAGCCGTTTTAACTCCGACCAGCGCTATCAAGAGATATCACGTGAGCTGAGCCTGCGATTTGCTCTGGGGCAAGTGCCGCGGCGTATTGAGTGCGTTGATATATCGAATCTACAAGGCTCTGATATTGTAGGCGCGTTAGTGTCATTTTTTGACGGCAGCCCCGATAAAAGCAGCTACAAGAGATACCGCATCCGCTTTCAAGGGAAGCCCGACGACTTCCAAGCAATACAGGAAGTGGTAACGAGAAGGCTGACGCGCGGCAAGGAGGAGGAAGACCTGCCGGATCTGCTTATAATAGACGGCGGCCTAGGCCAGCTCCAAAGGGCGGTTAGGGCAAGAGATGAGTTGGAAATAAAGCTGGATATCATAGCTTTAGCGAAAGAACGTCTTGTGGTTCGAGGCAAACGGCGCGAGCAGCAGCGTAAACCCGAGAGGGTCTTCGTGGAAGGAGCGTCAATTCCGGTATCGCTCAACGCTGACGATCCTGTGTCTCACTTTTTGCAGCGCGTGCGAGATGAGGCGCACCGCTTTGTCATCAGCTACCATAGAGGAAGGCGCGCGAAGAGGGTATTTCGGTCGGTGCTCGATGAAGTGTCGGGACTCGGGCCCCAGAGAAGAGCGCGTCTATTGCGCCATTTCGGCAGCATCAAGCGGATCGGCAGTGCCGAAATCGCCGAGATTGCCAAAGCCGGCCGCATGCCTGCCTCTCTTGCCGCCAAAGTAAAGCAGCAATTGTCCAAGTAGGTAGCTATTGGTAGCTATTGTCTCAGTGACCGCGCACAGGATGTCCGTTGTTTGTGATTGTCTCAGAGACTGCGCGTCAGAGGGCTCTCTCAAGGCCCGGGATTTTTCGGTATCGGCAAATGTTATCGTTTGGATCGCCGCCGTTATTCTGCGACTTTAGTTGTGAGAGCGACATAACGCTAAAGAGCAAGTAGAAACTCGCTCAAAGCGGGGGTTTGCGAATACACTTAGAATGCACTCTGCGGTGGCGATAGGAATATAGTCACTGCTAATAAGCAGAGGGGGTGTCGGGAGGCAATGGAGGCTTATAGGTCCCCGGCGGGAATTCCACTAAAAGGTTTCCATTACGATACTGATAGGATGCTTCTTTGTAATCGGAGTAAATAGTGAAGTACCATTGTTTGCATTCTTTCCTTCTGATTGGACACGATGAAAGGATCCTTGCTCGGTGTGTGTATCGATCAGAGGTTTTGGTGTTGCGAGGTTTTTTTCCTCTAGGCGCTTGCAAGAGTTTAGTGCGCCCGACAAATCCGACGCCCTTTGTTCTTCGCATCTCCACGATAGCAAGGCGCCGCTCTTCGAGCTTTTGATGCATGATCTTAGCGTATTCTTGCTGGGTCAGATCTTCGTATCCCGGAAGTCGCTCATATTCCAATGTCACAATATCAGTAAAATCTTTTAGTTTTGCACTGGGATTGCGCCTTCGTGCATCGTTAAACTCCTTCCATCTTATGACCTTATACTTACGCTTAATGCCGTAAACCGCGTCGTGGAAGCAATTATAGCCGGGGTATTCAGAGATCCGTTCCACAAGCCCATCCTGTACAGGTTGCAGCACGGTGTAGAAAAAGTAATTCTCAAGGTCCTCGTCTCCCGGGAGAAACTCAGCCGAATATCTTCTTCCCCAGAACCTTCCGCCGTCGTACTCGGGAGTGTGTCGGGGGACTGCCTTAGCAATGCAAGAGTTGAGATCTCTCATGAAATTTGCTCTGTTTCCCAGTGGGCATAATATCGGTGCATGTTCGTGACTACCCTCAAGCCCAAAGGCGTAGATTTTGACGCCATATCGTTTGGAAAACTTCGCTACGTATCCAAGGACAGCCTCCTCTAGCGCCCTGTTATTGATGAACCAGAGGCGTGAGTTTCGGCTTCGAGTAGTGATAAGTGTCGGAATAGTTGCGGATTCAATTCGCGGATGATAGCCCATGCATGAATTATCGTTCTAGCGAAAGGAAAGTTTCCTAAGGATTGAGAGAAATTTCTCCGGTCAAACGGACTGCTTATGCTTGGCTGGTATTGAATCACTATTGCGCAGTCACTGAGACAATCCGGGGGGACAATCCGGGGGTGAGCCATTTCTGCCGCGCGGTCACTGAGACAATTTGGGGGAGACAATTTGGGGGAGAGCCATTTCTGCCGCGCGGTCACTGAGACAATCTGGGGATGACAATCTGGGGATGACAATCTGGGGATCAGAGGGACATTTTGAACTTGCGGAAGTCGCGGCGGTCAGTGAGGGAAGCTGATCGCCATCCCGATTCATGCATCTCCTGGCGGATGGCGGCGGTTCGTGCCGATGGATCGGGATGCGTACCGTGCTCAAGTAAGAACGGGCGCGCTTCCTTATATATGTTCCTTATGGCTGTAAGCGCTTGCATCGGGTCCCATCCGGCCAGAGCCATGATCCCTACAGCCAGTTTATCAGCCGCCAGTTCCTGTTCGGGGCTGAAAAGTTCATCGCGTTCAGAAGCTATGAAATTATGCTTAAGATAGTAATGGGCCATCTCATGGGCCAGGACAAATACGAGCTGGGCTTCGTTTCCCAGTGCTCTAACCATTCCCCTTGAGATAATTATAAATCCAGCTCCCGGCGAGTAGGCCAACGGTTTACCGGTATCAATGAGGATTACTTTGAATGGTTTTTCGCGTTTATAATTCTCGGGCAATGCGGTTCTAAGCCTGCGTTCCAGGGAGGCTAAGTAATCAGTTTGCTCCGAGCCCACAATCTGCCCATATCTCTGTACAAGAGCGTTAGTCTTGAGTGAGGCCTCTCTGAAAGAGTCCTCCGCAGATGTCTGTCTCTTCGCAGAGCATGCCGGTAGCCAAATTGAAAGCACCAGGAAACAAATGAGCACTGAGGCCGAAAATCTCATAAGCAGTGATATATCGGGTCAACATTCATTTGTAAATTATGAAGCAGGGGTCTATAAAGCGTGCGTTAGCGATAACTCGGGCGAATCTTCCGCTCCTGCCGGTACTTTCGGCGCTTATCATCGGCCAAGTGGCCGGATTGTTTGGACTACCATCGTTTTTACTGGCGCTTTTCGCCGCGCTGACCGCGGTCGCTTTTTCGCCGGGGGAAGCGGCCAGGAAAATGCTCAGTCTGGCGGTATTCATTAGCGGCGGCGCTTCTGTGCTTCTTACCGTGAATAATCCTCGCCCGATTTCTCCGAATGGAGATTCTCCCTATCTGGCCTACGTTATTTCGGAGCCGCGCCATCCACGTCCCGGTGAAGTGACTCTCAATCTACAGCTAATGGCGTGGCGTGGCATTCGTGAGTCATCTGCTCCGAATGCGCGATCTTTTTTGGCCTACTGCCGTGCAGTTGATCTGCCTTGGCGCAACGTATCACACCTAAAACAGGGCGATAGCGCCATAGTATACGCGCGGGTCACTCCCATAGTGGCCAAGGGGCCGATTTCGTACGACAGCAGCCTTATCAGAAAGGGGTTCTCTGCAACCTGTAAAATAAGGTGGTCATCCCTTCCTCAATCAAGGGAAGAGAACTGGCTGCATATACTGCGGCATGTCATTGCACAGCGGGTGCAGGCGGTTCTTGGCAAGGGCGAGAGGGCCGGGCTTTTCCTCTCCATGGGCCTTGGATTTCGAGATCATCTCAGCAGTCGGACGGAAGAGAGTTTCCGAAGAACCGGACTGTCTCATCTTCTGGTACTATCCGGTTATCAGGTGACTCTGCTGTTTGTAATGCTGTATTCAGGGCTCTTTTCGCTGTTCAAGCTCTTCCCCCGTTTTTCCCGGCACTTTAACTGCCGCACTTTTTCTTCTATCACTGCACTTATTTTTAGCGCATTTTTTGTCCTGATTACTTCACCCGAGACCTCCAGCATTAGGGCTGTCATAGCAGCCTCGCTTGTTACCATATCAAGGGAACTAGAGCGCGGAGGAGGCTTTTTTCACGGCATGACGTTTTCGCTGCTTGTGATCTGTATAATTTGGCCGGCCTCATTCTTGGACCCAGGTCTTCAACTGACATATGCTGCACTGCTCGGAATAGGCCTAGGAGGGTTCCTCGAGGGGAGGACCACTCTTCGTAGCTACTTGTTGGCTAGCGGGTATATCTCGATATTCACATCGATCGCAGTACTGATCTGGTTCGATGGAATTTCCCTATTGGGATTCATTGTGAATCCGCTATTGGCGCCGATCCTTTCGTTCCTTAGCTGCAATGTTGGATTTGTTGCTCTTGCTCTGGCTTTGACGGGCGAGCAGCTACTCAGCACTCTACTCATGAACTTTATCGGCGACGGTCTTGAGCTTATGCGCGACGGAATTGTGGCTATGTCACAAATGCCTTTAGCCTATCTCAAGCCACAGGGCATTTCATGGGCCGTAGTCTTTACAATACTTTCGGCCGCGGGCGCCGCGATTATTACAAAGCAAGTTCGAAGGCATTTACAGAATGCCGCATACCGTTCCACTCGCCTCTGAAGAGATCGATTCTCTGCTCTGTAGCGAGCATGTTCAGGCGAGGTCACGCGCAATGAAGCATGAAGAATTTTGTACAGTGCGATTACACTAATTCAATTGTGGAGTTATTATTATCTCAACCCGCCGATTTTGAAGCCTGCCTGCAGCGGTGTCATTGCTTGCGATAGGATACTGCTCTCCTTGTCCGACTGCCCTCAGGCGAACAGCAGAGATTCCCTGCGAGCGGAGAAAGTTTCTTACTGCGCGCGCACGTTGTTCGGAAAGGCGGCGATTGTATGTTGCGTCGGCGGTACTATCAGTATGCCCCTCAATCACTGCATTATAGTTCGCGTGCGACCTTAAGAAATCGGCCACCTGCTGCAAGTCTTGCTTTCCTCCAGCAGTTAGCGTTGCGTCATCTATCTCAAAAAGCAGATCGCTATTGAGCGATACGATATTTCTTTGCATCAACTGATCCTGCGACAGCCGCCTTAGTTCCTGCAGTAGAATCCGGTTGGTCCTCAATGCGGCTTCGGCCTGCATCATAGCGCGCTGCTGCGCTTCTCCTTGTTCTACGACAGCCGCCTTTCCAGCGTGCAACCGTGCGTCTTCAATCTGTTCCTGGGCCAGTTGCGCGAGAGGAATTACAGTCTCGTCATCCTTGGTTTTCCTCCATGTTTCGTCCGCTTTAAGATAGGTTCTCTCCGCTTCATTTAGAAGCAGCGGTGCATTTGCAACTACGAAAGTATCTCTTTTAGCTTCGGCGAGTTCAGCTTCGGCGTGCTTCAATTCATAAGGTCTCTTAGCGGCGCAGGCCGACATCGAAGAAGCGATTAAAGTCAACAATGTAAATGCAGCAAGCAACTTACCGGTGTGTCTGACGGGTGTCATTTTTCCTCTCTCCTGAGCGAAATACCAAGCCAAGTTGTGATATTTCCTCATAAGTCAGCGGAGTGGAAGATGACCACAATCATGATTGATTAAAGGAAAATTGAGCTAATACCGGGTTGGCAGTTAGGTGATGCAGAGCTGCCGCATCTCTTTTAGATTGTCGATGATAGTACCGACGCCTCTGACGACGCAGCTAAGGGGATCTTGCGCGCGGTAGAACTTAATTCCGGTCTCACGGTAGAGCCTTTCGCTCAAACCTTTAAGGAGAGCACCGCCGCCGGCGAGATAGATGCCGCGGGCCACGATATCCTGGGCGATTTCCGGGCTGGTTTGTTCAAGCGCAGTCATAACCGAGGAGATAATAACAGAAATAGGCTCTTGCAGCGCTTCACGTACTAGCTCGTCGTTAATTTCAATCTGATGAGGTATGCCGCTAGAAACATCGCGACCGAAAGTAGTAATGCACCGTGCTTTGCCCATGGGGAGAGCGGAGCCTAAAACTAGTTTTATCCGCTCCGCCTCGAATATGCCGATCTGAAGCCCAAAAAGCTTGCGAATATGTCGCTGGATAGCCTCGTCCATTTCGTCACCCGCCACCCTGATGGAATGCGAATAGAGTGTGCTGTTCATGCTGATAATCGCGACCTCTGTTGTGCCTCCGCCGATATCAACAACCATATTGCCGACCGCTTTATCGACCGGCAGCCCTGCGCCTATGGCCGCAGCCATAGGCTCTTCCGCCAGCATTACCGATCGCACCCCGCACGACATCGCAGCGTCAATCACAGCTCTTTTTTCTACCTGAGTAATGCCTGACGGCACTCCAATTACGATGCGCGGGTTATAGATTGTCCATCGCCGCTTTACCTGATTTAGCATGTACTTAATCATAAGCGACGTCATCGCAAAGTCGGCGATTACACCGTCTTTCATCGGCCGCACGCACCGCACCGACCTGGAAGTCTTTCCGAACATATCCTTAGCTGCGTGTCCGACCGCGAGTGCCTGACCTGTATCTTCGGCAACCGCTACCACCGAGGGCTCATTCAACACTATGCCGCGATTGCGAATGTAAATAAGGGTATTAGCGGTGCCTAAATCCATCGCCATATCGTTCGAGAACAGCGAGCGCATCACCTGAACAGGCGAGCGGAGAAAATTCGGCATCTCCAACGCCGATACTGACGGAACGCTAAGCCCTCTTGTATTCATAATTTAACTCAGAAGCCTTGCCAAAATTCTGTGTGCGCACCACTTCAGCGTCGGTTTCGCCGTCTATCCTTCCGGTTGCATCGATCAGTTCCTCAATTGTATGCCGGCGGTACTTTCTAATGCGATTGGAGCGCTTTATGAATTGGATATCGATAGAGGGGATATGAGAACCCGGACGTAAGGGAGAGCTCGATGCGCAGTGACTGCACAGCGCTAATATCTTATTCTCCAAAAACGAGGTCATCATGTTATCAACGATCATGATCAGCTCGCCTAGCGGTGTGCGAAAACAAGGGAAGTGCGGAGGCAGGGCCTGCTCTACTAAGCGCAGAACTTGATCCATCAAAGACATGCAGGTGCCGCTTCCAAGCTGACTTTCAAGCTCACTCTGATTGTTAACTTTTACGCGCAACACTTCCAATGAATCTCTCCCTAAAGAATCGCTAAGCTGATGCGCCCGAGAGAGGAAGCGCTGCCAGGAAATTTTTTGTCCACCGTTTCTCTGTAGCATATGCGCGAGGCGCAGCGTGCTGGAAATCTCGCATGAAAGATCTTCCAGCAATTTGCCCTGCAGCTTTGAGAAAGCGAATGATTTTTTGCTGTCGCACGCCACCACTCCGGCGATGGAAGCAGCGGATGATTGCGACGTGCCATCCAAATGTTCAAGAAAGATCGGAATGCCGATAAAGCTCTTTAGCTGCTGATCAGTGTGATAAAAGCCAAGAGTACGGCTGTCACGCTCAAAGGGCGACACATGAATAGAACGTTTGTGTTTGCTGACCCAACCAACGAGGCCGTTGCCGACATAAATTTGGCAGCCTCGAATAACGTCATTGCTGAGTGAGTGGTGGCCTGCCAGTACCAATATCTCAGTATTGGCATGTGATCCGGAACCGGATGCATCAGGGGCCGCTACTATGGAATGGGGAAGCAGAATAAAACAGCCGAAAGCATCGGTAATATTAGCGCCGAATCGGGCTAGCCGGCAGAGATCGTCGCGAAGATTTACGGTGGACATGTTAGCAAGGTAACAGACCGAATTTCTTCCGACAATCCACTTTCTGATTGACAGATCAATAAATGCTATGCCTGCTCGATCTCAGTGATCTCGTCGTCCGATTCGTCCAGTCCCTCGTCGTCTAGGTCGTCGTCTTCACCGCTGTGCCGTGTGCTCATTGCACTCAAGCGCTCGTCCTCCTCTTCGAGCTCCGCGGTTAGGGTGGTAGGAGGGCGGCTTAGGTCCGCGTCGCTATCAAGTCCGTCTCCATCCTCGATATTATCTTCAATCGGCTTAAGTGCAGCTATCTGCGCAGCTGACGCAGCGGCGTGCAGCCGTCGTGATTCGATTTCGAATTCGTACTCGTCGGGTCTCATGCGGCCGTCTGCCAATACAAAAAT
Organism: Deltaproteobacteria bacterium; assembly: GCA_024102635.1. Taxonomy (GTDB): domain Bacteria; phylum Bdellovibrionota_C; class UBA2361; order UBA2361; family JAGFJO01; genus JAGFJO01. Next base: position 53,246 of record JAGFJO010000089.1, on the reverse strand, counting down.
TCGCGCGCTATGGTCTTTCTCTAAGCCCGCTAAGTCCTGTTTCTTGTTGTTCAAAAGGAACAGGGCAGCCGCAGGCGCTAATCTCGCCTTAACCACATTGGCTTGCCCCACGATTACTGCCGACTGAATCTTGCGCAGCGCCTCAAGTGCAACCAGCTCGGGATTCTTAAGTTTTCCAATGCCTTGGCAGTGGGCACATTTCAAATGACTCTGGCTTGTAAGCGAGGCACGCAGACGCTGGCGGGACATCTCGAGCAGGCCGAACTTAGATAGCCGGCCAACTTCGATGCGGGCTTTGTCTGATCTGACCGCATCCCGCATCTGCCGCTCCACCGCAGCCTTGTGCCGCCGATCTATCATGTCGATAAAATCAACGACTATCAGCCCGCCCAGGTCTCTAAGCCGTAGCTGGCGTGCGATCTCATCTGCTGCTTCAAGATTAGTTTTGAAGGCGGTCTCTTCAATATTGACCTCTCCGGTAGCTTTGCCCGAGTTGACATCGATAGCTACTAGCGCCTCCAGCGCATCAATGACGATCGAGCCACCCGACCGAAGCTTAACCTCTTGCTTGAAGGTCTCAAGCACCTGCTCTTCTACATTGTAGTATGAGAAGATAGGCTGCTTCTGTTCGAACAAGCGCACCCTCGACCTGTACCGAGGCATTACTTCGCCAACGAAAGTCTTTACATTTTGATAGGTTGCAGGATCGTCGATTACAATCTCGCGAATTTCAGGAGTGAAGTAGTCGCGGATCACACGCGTGGCCAGCTCGCTCTCCTTATAGAGGACGGTGGGGCATGGAGCGCTCTGCGCGTCAGATAAAATCCGCTCCCAGAGCTTCAGCTGCAGTGAGAGGTCGCGCGAAAGCTCGCTAAGGGATCTGTCAAGCCCGGCCGTGCGAATGATGATCCCCATTCCGGCAGGGATCTCAAGCTCATGGGCCAGCTTCTTTAGCCGGTGGCGCTGTTCATTGTCGTTAATCTTACGCGAGATTCCGCCGCGTTCACTTCCAGGCATCACTACGAGGTATCGTCCCGGCAGAGAAAGATAGGTAGTAAGAGTAGCTCCTTTCATCTCACGCTCTTCTTTGACCACCTGAACGATCAACTCCTGATCGGCATATAGTACGTCCTGGATGCGGGGCCTACCACCACTCCTTCCCTGCACCCGCCGGAAGTACGCAGGATGAACGTCATTTATTTGAAGAAAGCCGTTGCGCTCTGTGCCAAGATCAATGAAAGCCGCCTGCAAGCTCGGTTCAATACGAGCGATGCGCGCTTTATATATATTGCCCTTGAGCTTTTTACCTAGATTAGACTCAACCTCAAGCTCGACGAGGTTGCTATCTTCTGTGATTGCAATTCTGCACTCCTCAGGGTGGAGAGCATTAATAAGCATTTGCCGCTGCATAAAATGAGCCCTTTCTTTAGTTGCGCGGCCGAATCGGTAATTAGCGATCCTAAGTTCAAAGATCGGGCAAAAGACACAAGAAGTTCAATGTCTTGCTGAAGCGGTTCCGCCATCAGAGAATCGCGACCATACGCGACATCCTTGGGAGAACGGAGCTGTCCTGATCGGATCAAACTGTACTCTTGATCGACTCTATCAGCTGGTGCCTGCTCAAAATTGTCTAAAACAGCTTGAGCTTCGCTTACACGGATTCGGTTCACGCTAGTTGAAGGTTTAAAGACTTGTATTGTTTTGCGATAAGGCGCAAAACGCTTCTTAAACAAAATTTGCGTTTCAGCACGCCGGTAGACCGCTCAATAAAACAGACTAGCCGGAGGGCGAACTTACCCAGGATATACCCAAAAACGGTCAAATGTACACCGAAAGCAACTGCTGGGCCATTGCTCTATAAGTGTTTAGAGTGAACCTGCATGCGTTTAGCTTCCAAAAAATAGAACGGCCTTCACTTAGGTATCTCAAGCTAATATTAGGCATTGCTCTAAACTGAAGAAATTATTAAAGAACAGGTATATGAAGAAGAGTAAGGGGAGCTCGAAGTCTGGTTCAGCCAGGAAGAAAGGCTTGATCAGAAACAAGGTTACAAAAAAGAAGGCAGCTAAATCCAAGGTGAGGACGAGGCCCGCCGCTAAGCGAACGGCAGCAAAGCAAAGGCCTTCCAAAAAGACCAAAAAGAAAGAGGGCGGGCGCCCATACTCCGGTTCGATGAGACTCCGCGTCATTGGAAGAGGGGAAGGCGAGATACTTTTTCAGATCGCTCCGGGCAATAACCTTGTTGGCCGGTGGGACCCTCAAGAGGGAGCCTTTCCGGAGATTGATCTTGAGCAGCTGGATCGTGAGGCAAAAATTTCGCGGAAGCACTGCGTGATCGAGAGGCATGGGACATCCGCCACCATTGAGGATGTCGGCAGTTTGAATGGGACGTACATCAATCAAGGCGAGCAGTTAAGACCGGGGCACCCTCACACATTGCAAGATGGGGACGAAATTCTAGTCGGCAAGGTATTGTTGCGCTTTGAGGCCGGCAAGAGCCGATAACCGTTGGCGGGCAGGATTGTGTCCTGCGCGGTGTAGAGCCAAGTCATCCTTCGATTTTACAAGAGTCACTTCGCAAGCAAGCTTTCTACATGCTGCACTAGCACATTCGGCTTACACGGCTTCGTGAGCACCAGGTTGCAGCCAGCGTCCATAGCCTCTCTATGAACTTCGGGATCGTCGACTGCTGTGAACGCAACGATCGGAACGGTTAGACCCTTCTCTCTGATCTGCCTTACACACTCTTGGCCATTCATCTTTGGCATCATTAAGTCGACGAGGATAATATTTGGCTGAACCTCTTCCACACATTGCAAAGCCGAAAGTCCGTCAGCTCTCCTCACAACATCGAAGCCCTTGTCCTCAAAGAGGAAATCAACGATGTCCAGCGCGGTTACATCATCATCGATAATTAGGATTTTTTTATTTTCCATCTGTTCCTTTAGCTACGCTCTTATCGCCAGCTTCCATTTATACAACGGGAGTGCGAGGGACAGAAGCAGTGTTCCCTCTAAGTATGATGTAAATCAAAGCGGGCCGGATCCTTTTTGACCTCAACCTTTGTTTTATGAGTTTTTTATATCCTCGGCCGCTGGAGCTTTCTATTTCAATTGAAGGATGGTACTAACTGATTATAGTTGTCGTATTTTCAGTAAGTTACATTAGCCGACAAGTAGTCCCTTTAACTGTTTTCAGCCCTAGTACGGAATAGTAGGGCAGATCCGCTAAAATAGAGAAATATGTGGATCTGTAAAAGTTAAACTAAACTCTTATAGATAGCAGAAAAGGTTTCATTTTTATGTTCTGTGCCGGTCTTTCCGCATATGGCTTGCCCGGATGGTTGATAAATCGAATTTATGTTTGCGCTTGAAATTAGTTTTAAAGATGGAGTTTCTGATCCAGAGCTGATCTTCGTTAGAAGACAGAGCGCTTTGGTCGGAGCTTCGCCGGAAGCGCATGTCGAAGTTCAAGACATGCAGTCCGTTAACTATCAGCTAAGACTGACTCGTGATCTGGGACGCCGCTTTCGCTGCAAGCCCGTGCCCAGTTCAGCAGGCGTGCCGGTTCCCCCGATGTTGGAGGGAGTGTATATGGACCAGGGCACGTTCGATGTCGGTCAAGTTAAGTTTGTGGTGCTTCCACTTGATTCCGACCTGCAAATTAAGGACTCCGAAACTCTTGATCGCGCAGGCGTAAGAATTTTGCGGCAAGCTTGCGCCAGTGCCGCTCCGGCGTTTCCGGCTCTGGTCGTACTGGGAGAGGCTCCTGTGGTTTGGTCCTTCGTTCCAAATATGCCTGTCTATGTCGGTACTTCGAAGGAGTGCGCACTGAGGCTTGAAAATCCTGAAATATCGGCACGGCATGCGCTGATAGGATATGAGTCCGGACAATTTTGGGTTGAGGACCTCGGATCAACTAACGGCACTTTCGTTATGGAATCCCAGGTTTCGGGGCGGACTACCGTGCCACCCGGACAGTTGATCAGTCTAGGACGTTTGGTAACGTTGGTAGGAGTCACCTCTGAAGAGCAGTTGTCATCGATACTGTCGGTTAATCCAGCGCAGTCGAGGCGCCAGACCGCGGACGAGAGGCGCTATCCGGTGCTAATCTCGATATCGGAAGTGGCTCGTCCAGCGCGGATGGTGATGCCGATAGATGCATCAATCAACATCGGACGCGATCCGGGAAGCGATATTTGGCTCGGGGCACCTCATGTTTCCCGCAGGCACTGCTCGATAGCGCTGGGGAAGACAGGTGAGGTAGCGATCACTGATCACAGTACCAACGGAACGTCCTACGACGAGGGTGTTTTAAGAAGGGGTGACGTTCTGCGGCTGCACGATCAAGCAAAGGTGCTGGATTTTGGCGGTGGAGTAACGTTGGCTATCTGCTTCAACGAAGAGCAGGAAAGGCAGTTCACCGCAAGCGGAGGCAGCCCGACAACATTTCGAGACTCGGATATTTCGACCCGCTCCATCTCTCTTGATGATCCGCGCTTAAAATCCCGTGCCATGGCTTCCCGCAGGCTCACTTTCCCTGGCACTCAAGAGCAAGCCGGATGGCAGCAGAAAGCGGAAAAGCTGGGAACGATGTACCGCTCATTGGGTTTGAGGAGCAAGATAACATTCTTGATCACCCTATTTGCCGTATTGGTTGTTTTGGTAGTTATTTTCAACTTAATTATTCACATAAGTTTTTGAACAATGTAGCGTAAGCAATTAAAAGGAAGCGAATCATGTCCACCGATAGTACAGAGTTAACCTTCGTCCGCTGCCCATCTTGCCGAAGTCTTGTTCCGGCAGTCTCCACGCGATGCCGCATGTGCGGCGCCACGCTGGATGCAGGCGTTAAGGCGGAAGAAGAGCAAAAGAAGCCTGGCCGGGTGCGGCAGAGAACAATGTCCCAAGCTGACAGCCAATTGAGCAGCACCGCCAGCCAGATCCGTAATGAACTGGACCGGCAGGAGGACACAATATCCGAGGTCGATGATTTCGACGAGGGGATGGAAGATTTCGGCGCGGACGATAATCCACTTGGACAATACTTGCAAGAAGACGAAGAGGTTGACGGCGATACAATGGAAGTGTCGGCTGTAGCAGCGCATGATGTGGAGCCTGAGCCTGTCGCTCAAGAAGCGGCAGCGATTGAGCCTGTTCACGTAGAGGAGCAACCTGCTCCTCGTGAAGAGAACAAGCCCAAAGTCGTAGTCGAATCAGGGCCGAGACCGATGGGAAGGCCCTCCTCGCTCTCTTTCGGAAAGGGCAAGGAGGAGCAGCAGACCCGTCCGCCGAAACAGGAGGCTCGCCCAGGACAGAACAGGGACCGTAACCGGCAAGAACAGCGGCAGGAACAGCGGGCAGAGGCAGGGGGCTCGCGAGGAGGAGGTACTCAGAATCAGCGTAACGAAGAGAGAGGAGGACGCGAGCGGGATAGGCGCCAGCCCCATCAGAATCAGCGGCATGCTCAGGAACGAGAGCACAGACAGAATCGGGAGTCTGAGCAGCAACCACGGCGCGAAAGCTCTTCCCCCGTAACGGACACACCAATGGCAGGGCGGCTAGTCGGATGGCTTGTAAGTTTTGATCAGCCGCTTGGTGAAGCTGTTGAACTGCGCGAGGGAAAATTCTTCATTTCAGGCACCTTACTCAAGAGCACTGATCTGGTGATCGCGGATAAGAATCTTTCGACGCCTCATGCTATGGTCTCGATCTCCGCGTCAGGCGGAGTGCGGGTGCAGGATCTGATGAGCGAAAGCGGTCTTTATATTAAGCGCCGGCAAAAAAATAACTTTCAACGAGAAGAAGGCGCTACCACGTTGGCTCATGGTGATACCGTAAAGTTCGGCGACGCGGAGTTTTGCGTCGCCTTGATTGAGCTGACGAAGTAGCTTTAGAGCTATCGCTCCAGCATGATGGAATTGGGTTATCTTAGGATTTTTCGCATGCCGGCGCATCTACATCGCGCAGTACGGCGAGTCTGCGTTCTGCTTCTCATATTGTTTGCAGCTTCGGGTTGCGGCTCGGTGCCGGTTGCAGAGGACTTAAGTCAGAAGCAAGCCAATGAAATTGTCGCTCTTCTGACCTCGCACGGCATGGCTTCTTATTCCCGTAAAGAGGGCAGCAGCGCGGCCACCTTTTCCGTTCAGGTAAAGAGGTCCTCATACTCCGAAGCGGTGCAATTGATGGCCGCCAAGGGACTTCCAAGTGAGCCGCGACCCAGCTTCGAAGAGTTCGTGGCTGCGAAAGGTATACTTCCGAACTCGCGGGAGTTTGAAGCGGTACGGCTAGATCATGCCCTTGCAATGGAACTGGAAGATTTGATCGCAAGCCACCCGGCAGTCGCATCTGTTAGAGCGGTCGTGCGCGTGCACGCACAGGGCACCGAAGGGCAGGGAGGCGTGTCGCTAGTAATCCAACAGAGAAAGGGGCTCGATCTTTCGGCGGAAGAGACTAAGCGGCTCGTTATGCAATCAATACCAGGAGTAAAATCCGAACAGATTACTCTCTCAATTCAAACCGTGACAGACCTAGCGCCTGTTGCCGGCAGTATAGGCGTGGTTAATTCGGAAGGAGCTGTTACTACTGTGCCATTGGTCCCATTCATCTTTAATTGGAGGGTGCCTGAAGATGACTATGCTGCGATGGTAATCGTTATCGTATTGTGCGCCGGAGTAATTGCCGTGATTGGGGGGCTAGTCGGTTATTGGTTCGGCCTATATTCCGGGGCTAAGCATATTCACGAAGGAGCTTTACCTGAACTTGGGATTAAATCTTTGAGGTTGGATCGGCCGAATCGAGATATGCCGGAGGTATAAATGGAAGGACTATCCTCTTTTAGAAATCTTCCTGCCCGGCAGCGCGCTTTGCTCGCGGTAGCGGTGTTACTGGATGGACGGGAGGCTCCCAACTACCTGGGCTCGGAGGGGGATGATGGAAAGCGCCTGTATCAAGCAGCGGAAGAACTTGCGGCAATTTCACCTGAACTGCGCATGCCCCTACTCGGGTCCCTGCTGAGAGTAGCTCTTAGCGAGCTGGAATTAGAGAGGCTGTAATCAGCATATTTTATGGAGGACGAGGGGCAGCTTGATCGGATTTTAGAGGAGATGCAGAAGCGAAATGTCAGTTTGCAGCAGATTGAGAAACAGATCTCTGAGGTACAGTTTCGTCTGGAAAAATACATGCGCGGTGTGAGACTTGCCGCTTGCGATACTGCGAAAGCTCTGGTTGCAGACCGTTTTCGTGGCAGGCTGAAACAAGAGCTTCAGCGAAAGATTAAGCACCGCAATTTGGTGCAGGCGGAGCTTCTAGAATTAAGCGAGCGTTACGGTCAAATGCGGGAGTCAGATGGGTCTAATCAATAAGGAGTCGTTGCTAGAATATGGCAGTCTCTTCTTCTAATACAGCCGGTGCTGCAACAGTGTGGGATCCGAAGGCATCGCTTCGCGCACTGGACGAGCATGATGCCCGGTATTCTCGCGGATTTTTGCGCTGCCGCCCCGAAAAATGGGTGCCTGCCTTTGCTGCGCACTGGTTGCCGCTGGCTCATTCGCTCGGCGTGGAGATGCAGGTGATCGAAGTCAAGCCGTTTAAGCGTGCGCCGCGTTCGGTCGGTGCGGCGTTTTATGGAAGCTTGGAAGGGGAGAGGGTAACTTTATTCTGTGACGGTGAATCAAGCAGAACGATTCTAGCTTCCATCGTTCCAGGGGCGTCGGCAGCGGCGGAGGGTGTGGTGCTTGAGTATCTTGCACGGCGCTTCTTTTCGAGCCTTCGTATGTCATGGAGCGGCCCTGAAGCCTCGAGCATAATTTATACCGGCCGGGCGGCAACGCTTGATGTCAACGAAGCCGGAGCAGTGCGGCTTACTTTCTCACTCAATAATCAGAGCTGCTCAGCATGGCTATTGTTGGGGGAGGCGATGACAGATCAGCTTGACCGTTTATGGCGCCGCCAGGTTCAATCGTCAAGCCGCGTTTCGGATGAGCCCCAGCAGATCGATTTCGAAATAGCGCACACGATGCTTGCTCAGTCCGAGGTCACGAACACACTAAGCCCGGGAAATACTATAAGCTTTGATATCGGGCAGCCCGAATCTGCGATACTCAGGAGAGCGGGACGCGCGTGGCTGCCTTCAAGACTGGCTATTGTTGACGGCGCGTTTGCATTTGAAACGCTGGCTTCCCCAGTATTAGAGTCGCCGGGGGGTGATACTACAGCTCGGATATCGATTTCACTTGGCACCGTTACGATTGACCCGGCACTAATGTCCGAGCTAACGCAGCCCGGAGCCATTTTAACCAGCTCCATTAGCGCCGCGCCCGAAGTCGATGTTTGCGTGAACGGTAAGCCGTCGGCGCGCGGTGTAATCCATCTGAGGAACGGGCAGACCGTTGTTTTGATCTCATCCTGATACTTTCCCCTTTTCTCGCCGCGCTCATACCGGTAGATTATGTTGGTGTTAATTCGTCGATTACTACTAAACGCATTCGCTCTGGTTTTCATCTTTCCGGCCAACGCTGGCGCTCAAACCGTTCCGCTTGCCTTTGAGAAGATTAATGAGTTCATGGGCACCCAGCCGAGTGAACAGCTGGGCAGCAAGGTAGCATGCCACCGGCAAACTCAGATCTTAGTCGGTGCTCCCGGAGCCGACAGCGATGACGGCTCAGTGCGTATCTATGATCCGATCTCTGGTTCAGTGGTTCAGACGTTGGCTCCACTAAGCATGGGGCTTGGAGATCGCTTCGGAACAGATGTGGCCAACCTCTCCGACCTAAATGCGGATGGAATTGACGACATTCTGATCGGTGCGCCCGGCGTAGGTAGCGGTCAAGGATACATATATAGCTCGTCCAATAGTTTTTCCGGCGCCATCGCCTCAATATTTGGCTCTGATCCTAATGGCCGACTTGGTGAAGTTGTGGCCGATTATGGCATGCTAACCTTTAATGCTGTGCCGGATAGAGCCGTCATTATCGGACTCCCCGGTTTTATGACCGGTGACGGCGCGCTCGGCTTTTACACCTCGGTCGGGTCGGAGATCCGCACGATAACGGGGATCGCCGGCGAGAGCCTTGGCAGTAGCGCGGCTGTCATAATGGACTTCGACGGCGATGGCTTTCCGGAGGTCCTCACCGGAACTCCGCAGCGTGAAGATGGGCTAATGAATGGTGTAGGCGGAATTGCGCTGATTTCTCCTGAGCAAGGAACGATACTCTCGCGCGCAATTGGGGATGTGCCGGATGTAAACTTGGGCGTAAGTGTGGCCCTGCTTGGTGACCTCGACGGAGATGGAGTGCCGGAAGTAGCGGCCGGAGCAACTGCCTCTGATTCTCCCGGTCCTGGGTATGTTCGAGTATACTCAGGTGCTAATTTGAATGTTATGCCGGCGATTCTTTGTAATATCAGTGCGGTAAGTGATTCCGGCGCAAGCTTCGGCCATGCGATTGCCGATCTGGGAGATATTAACGACGACGGTATCTCTGAGTTTGCGATTGGAGATCCTTCAGCGAGTGCAGGGCCATCCGGTGGTCCTTTAGTATCGCAGGCAGGCAAGGTGTTCATTTACACTTACGATCGTGCTAACGGAAACTGCAATTTCCTTCAAAGTTTGCAAAACGCCACTGTTCCCATATCCGGTACCGGTTTTGGAATCTCCCTGGCAAGCACCGGATGCGACTTCGACCAGGATGGGACGCGTGATCTAGTGATAGGAACATTCGACGATACCAACAGTACAGATAGTGGCAGCGTGACCGCATGGCGCGGCATCCCGCTGCCAACACCGACGCCGACGGCAACTCCGACCGCAACACCGGTACTTCCTACAAGTTCTACGATGTCGTTCTCAATATCTGAGCGTGGACGTTTCAATCTTGAGGTTCAGTATAACCAGGTCCCGAGCACATCCTGCTCCGAGACACTGCATGCTAGGGTGGCGGTCGGTAGTTCGCTGCTTCCGGTTACGGTTGTATACACCGATTTCGTTTCCACCGACGTATCTCAGCGAACGGCAGCAGGACTTCCACGGATCTGCAGGGTGGATGGCGCTAGGCCTATTGTGCACATGGTGGTCGAGACAGATTGTGGTGGAGGAACCACTCCTTTTTTCTCTAACGTGTTCAGCCGTTTTATGAATTGCGGCGTAGATAACGAGGGGGCGCGCATCAGGGATTGGCTCGATATAATTAGAGGCAGTTTTGCTCCCTCGGCAGCCGCCAAGCGCAAGGTAAAGCGTAAAAAGCAGAGGCTACGCTCTATGTTTTTGCGCAATGCTGCGCGGGTCCAGTGCAGGCGCTGAAGAATTCATCTTAAGAGTCATACAAAGAGCAGTACCTTATGGCATTGAATCACGATCGTGCGAAAGAACTCTCGCAAAAAGTGGCGGCAGACGCTGCCGGCGCCTTTGCGGTGGGGCTTGCGTATATCGGTAGGCAAACCGGGCTTTTCGATGTACTCTCTAAATCCGATGGCCTAACCAGCGCTGAGCTGGCTTCGGCATGCGGACTAAATGAGCGCTATGTACGAGAATGGTTGAGAGGGATGGTTGCAGCCGAGTACATAGATTTTCAGGTCGAGGGTTCACGTTACTATCTTAATGAAACACAGAAGAGCGTTATAACGGATCAGGAGTCACCTTTTTTTACCGGGGGAGTGTTCCAGTTTGTCTTGCCCTCGTTGATGTATGCACCCAGGCTGATGGAGTGTTTCCACAGCGGTGGGGGAATTTCATTTTCGGAACTTGGACCGGAGATTGCCGCTGCTATTGATCTAATGCATCGACCCTGGTTTGACCACCTGCTCACAAATGAGTGGCTTCCTGCGGTAGCCGGGCTCTCTGACAAGTTGGCTGCGGGAATCAAGGTGCTGGATGTCGGCTGCGGACTTGGAAGATCGTCGATTGCAGTTGCAAGGGCCTACCCCAACTGTAACGTTACTGGAATTGATCCGCATTCTGAAAGTATTGAGCGGGGGATCGAGTCGGCTTCGCAGCAAGGAGTAAAAAACCTCCGTCTTGAGGCGGCCGCCTTAGAAATGCTGCCGCATGCATCCGAATTCGATCTAGTTTTAGCGATCGACTCTATTCACGACATGCCCGATCCGGTCGCAGCGCTTTCGGCGGTTAAAGCGTTGCTTAAGCCGGGTGGGCAGGTATTTTGGTCGGAGCCGGCGGGTTCAGAAAATCCGCTAGAGAACCGCAATTTGCCCGGTAAACTTCGTGCTAATTTAAGTCCGTTCCACTGCCTGACGGTATCTCTGGCTTGTCGCGGTGCCGGGCTGGGGGCAATTATGGGGGAAAGTAAAGCGCGCGAGCTTGCAAGCGCAGCGGGGTTCAAGTCGTTTAACAAGCTCGAAATTGTTCACCCCATGCAGGTATTTTATCTGCTTCAGTGACATACGCTCTTATGCCGCAAGTTGGTGTTGCAGCGGCAGCTGCGCTATTATTACAGACATGTGCGCCCAGTTTATACTTAGAACTTCGCTGACAAGATTGCTAGAGCGCCTGGGAGCGGCAGTGCTTCCTTCTAACAAAGACTTGACTTTACCCGAGCGTGTTATGCCATTTCGCAGCGGCGCAGTCCTTACCTTAAAAGACGACTCTGCGGTGCTCGAGCTGATGCAGTATTCGCTGGTTCCAAGCTGGTCCAAGGAGAAGCGCCCAAAGTATGCTACATACAACGCCCGGCTGGACACTATTGAGAGCAAGGCTGCTTGGAAAAAGCCCTTTGCCCGTAATCACTGTATAGTGCCTATTTCACGCTTCATTGAACCGATCTATTGCGGCGAGTATGCCGGCAACATGGTTCAGTTCCATGACGAAGCAAGTGAGTTTTTGCTCGCTGCCGGAATCTTTGACGAATGGCGAGGCGAACCGAGCGGCGAACCCTTACGATCCTTTGCGCTTATCACTGATGAGCCGTGCGATTACGTTAGAGAGATCGGCCATGATCGCCAGCCTATCTTTCTCGAAGATGGGGCTGCCAGGGAGTGGCTTAAAGTCAATGACATTCCCGTCTCGCAACTAAAGGAGTTTTTGCGCTCGAATGCTGTGACTCCTGCGCTTACTTGTGAAGTTGACCGGCCTATGAAGGCCGGTTGGGAGAAAAGAATTTCGCAGTAGCTTTGCACGTTGAAGTCTCACAATGGCCCTGGTATACCTAGCAGCATTTTGTTAGACTTACCTTTCTTACTGTTATAATTAGATTTTTTACCGGGGCAGAGCCAGCCGGCTCAGCCGCATTGCTCCAGAGGACCAAAGGGAATCATCATGACCAAGCTCTCACTTAAACAATTCGAGAAAAAGATAAAGGTACGGCAGCTGCGTCTTGAAGATTTTCAAAAAGTGGTGGACTTGCAGCTGAAGTGCTTTCCCGGCATGAAGCCGTGGTCCCTGGAACAGTTCGAGAGCCAGATGAAGATCTTTCCTGAAGGGCAGATTGGAATAGTTTATAACTCTAAACTTGTGGCCTCATCGTCCAGTTTGATAGTGAGATTCGATCATTACCATGAATGGCATAACTGGAAGGAGATCTCGGATGCCGGGTTCATCCGAAACCATGATCCTCGCGGTGATACACTTTACGGCATTGAGATTATGGTGTCTCCCGAGGTGCGAGGGCATAAGCTGGCAAGGAGGCTGTATGATGCCCGTAAGCAACTCGCGAAAAAATTGAAGATTCGAAAGATCATCATCGGCGGGCGAATCCCTGGCTACAGCAGATTTGCCGACAAAATGAGCGCCGAGGAGTATGTCAAGCAGGTCATCAACAAACGGCTTACCGATCCGGTGCTTACCGTTCAAGTAGCTAACGGATTTGAAGTGACAGGTTTGATTCCTAATTACATGCCGAATGATAAGGAATCGCTCGGCTATGCGACATCTTGCGAATGGATTAACCCCGACTACGTGATCGATGAGAGTCTCAAGTTCTTGGAGGAAGCTGCCGTAAGGCTATGCTTGGTGCAGTACCGTATGCGGACCATACGCAGCTTCGGAGACTTCGCCAAGCAGTGCGAGTTTTTCGTTGATGTGGCATCCGACTATAAGTCCGACTTTGTCGTGTTCCCCGAGCTTTTTACTACTCAGCTTCTTTCGCTGGTGAGCGCAAAGCGGCCGGGTAAGGCCGCTCGCAAGCTCGCTGAGTTCACTCCGAGATATATAGAGCTTTTTCACTCTCTCTCCGTAAAATACAACGTGAATATTGTGGCGGGCTCGCAGTTTGTCGAAGAGGAGGAAAATATCTATAACGTCAGCTTTCTTTTCAGGCGCAACGGCTCGATAGGGAAACAGTATAAGCTTCATGCTACACCGAACGAAAAAAAATGGTGGGGCGTGCAGCCCGGCAGCAGGTTGGAAGTGTTCGATACCGATCGGGGACGGGTTGCCATCCTAATATGCTACGACGTAGAGTTTCCGGAGCTGGCCCGCATAGCAGTTGCAAAAGGAGCTAATATTATCTTCGTGCCGTTCAATACGGACGAGCGTTACGGGTATCTTCGCGTGCGCTACTGCGCACATGCCAGGGCGATTGAAAATCAGGCCTATGTGGCGATCGCCGGATGCACCGGCAATCTCCCATTTGTCGAGAACGCGGACATTCATTACTCACAAGCTGCTATTTTCACGCCTTCTGATTTCCCCTTCGCGCGCGATGCAATAGCTTCCGAAAGTACCGTCAACGCAGAGGCGGTCGTGGTCCACGATGTGGATGTGAATCTTTTGAGGAAAAACCGCGCAAGCGGCACGGTTCGAACATGGGCCGATAGGCGGCGGGAGCTCTACACCATCTGTTACCGGGGCCCGGACGGCGTGGAAATGGAGGTGTGACCTTTGTCTTGAGTTTCACGGTGGCAGAGCCGCCGGACTCGCCCCGCTTAAGGTGCAAACTTACCTTTTGGCTCAAGCCCGGGCTTTGGTTCGGCCGAAGCGCGCTTAGGCTGCGTTCGCCGAAATATTCCGGATAGCCACCCAGCAGCCCTTCATTTATTATTGGCAACATGGAGAGTTTTGCCGGTTATATTAATGCCTTTTTAGCGGTATTGCTGCTTACCTGTTTCGTAAAGGTTTTGCTCTCTCTTAGTATCTTAAGAATAGGGCTTGGACTTAACACGGCAGGGATCGGTCTGGTTTTTGTCGCTTTAAGTCTCGCGCTCTCCTATCTTGTAATGCAGCCCCAACTGACCCAGCTAGGCGGGTTGCAAAGTATGCTCTCACCGTCTGCGGAGAAAAGCTCAGAGGTGCAGGAGAAATTGAAGCCGTTCCTCGAGCGCCACAGTGACGCTGAACTGCGCAGCAGGCTGCAGGGTATGCAGTCCCGTCTTCAGGAGAGCGCATCAGCAGCCCGTACAGACGATATGCCGGTGCTTGTGACTTCTTTTCTGTTGACGGAGTTGAAGGAGGGCCTGGAGCTGGGAATTCTTATATTAATTCCTTTTCTCGTGATTGATCTGCTGGTATCCAATGTGCTCGTACTTCTCGGAGTAACTTCGCTTTCACCGGAAGTGATCTCGTTGCCTTGCAAGTTACTACTTTTTTTTGCGATCGATGGATGGAGCATGATCGCTCAGAAGTTAATCAACGGATATATATAGGTGCGATATGCCGCCGGAAGTCCATGACGTCTTATTGCAAAGCTTGAGGGCTCTATATATTGTAGGGCTCCCGCTGCTCTTGATTGTTACGGTATCGGGCCTTCTCGCCTCTGCTATTCAGGCGGCATTCGGTTTTCAGGAGGCTGCGGTGGGTTTTGCAGTCAAGCTTATCTCCCTTATTGTAGTCCTTTATATGATAGTGCCGGCTGCTGCGGAATCGGTCGTTGCCGTTGCGCAGCTGGCTTTTCGGTGACTCAACGTGACGCTTGCGGCTTCATTATTGCTCTTAGCTTGCTTTTCCCATGCGGTTCCTCTGCTCATAGCCGCAATTTTGGCTTGTAGCCTGTTCTTACTTTCTGCCGCATTTCAGATTGAACCGGCTTGGCATCAATGGGCAGTTGCAGCAACATTTGCTCTTTCATTCCCGGCAGCAGCGATGCTGTCAGCAGCGCTGCTTGACCGCTATTGCAGCTGCTCGCTTCGGCCCGGACCTTTACTTAAAGCCGCTCCCGTTGCGGCTTTGCTTGTGCTGTTTGAGATCGGAGGAGGCGATGTATTTATGGGTGAAGTTATAATTGCGCTGAGCGGTGCGTCACCTGAACACTCCCTTTCCATATTCTTAAGCATTTCATCTTCAGTGCTATTCTGTGCATCGGTTACAACTTTCGCCATTATGGCGGCCGTCCTCATTTTCGAGGCCAGCGCACTCTGGCTGATGCATGCGGCCGGGATGCAGAAACAAGGCGCGGTTTCTCTTACTGGGATTAGAACGATCGCCGTACTGACACTTATCTTTTGGTGCGCCAATCTTGTCTCAGACTTGTTGGTAAGCGAGCTAGGCCGTGCGGCTGTGGCCGCAATAGTAAAGTAAAGCAGAGAGAGGAGCTGTGGGCGACAAAACGGAATGGCCAACTCAGGAGAGACTGCGAGAGCTTCGAGACCAAGGCATATTTCCGTACACTCCTTTTTTTGCACGATGCCTTTTATTATCCGCTTTTATGCTGGCTTTTGTGCTTATGCTCCCCGCGTGGCGTGATCTGTGGGGGCATTACGATGCTTTGGTAGAAAATGGTGTAGTTGCCGGGGTGCACCCGGTAGAGACCCATTGGTACAAACTGCTATCGCTATTAAGCAATCTTTTGCTTACCTTGGCTGCGCTTACTATCCTTACCTTTCTAACAGCTGTTCTCGGATCTTCAAAATTCCTTTTCCGATTTTCGTTTGCCGCCTTTAATCTTACCCGGATGAATATGTTCGTTCGCGAGGGGCGTGGCGGCATAGTGGCGGCGCTGGCTCTTTACATTGGCGCTTTTGTGGCAGCGCTCGCGGCCGGTGTATTGGTCTGGTGGCTATATTCAGCAGAGGTTCTAGAGCTCCTTAATAAACAGCGGCAGCATTTTGTCGCTTGGCCCGAGCAATTTGTGACCTCTCATTTGGCTTTGTGGCTTGCAGCGTTATTGTCTATTGCCGCGCTATCCTGGTTAATTAATTGGAGTTCGTTTATGCTCAAGCATAGGATGTCGAGAGCTGATTTACGGGCGGAACAAAATGATTAATAGTTGATGCTGAGAGGGCAAGATGCGTAAGAACCTTTTTTCCGGCCCCGATGATTTCTCTCTTTCTCCGCTGCTGACGCTTCTACCCGTCAAAGGGAAGCTGTCGCGGCTTGATTCTCTTACCTCGTCGCTCTTCGCCCGGTATGAGAAGGTCAGCGGAATATTAAAAGAGAACCCTGTAGGCGCCGCACCAGAGTCGAAACGGCGGTTCTTGGCGGAGGAAGCGATGCTAAAGCAGGTACTCGATTGGCTGGAGGTAAAACCGGGAAGTTAGTATGGATCATGCCAAAGACCGTTCAGTCCCTGATCAGATGCGTGGTGGATACTCCGAGGAAGAGGTCTCCAGCATTTACGAATTGGGAAGAATATACCTGGAGAACGGGAATCTGAAAGCTGCAGAGGCGATTATGCAGGGACTTACCGAGGTGGTCCCCGACTTCTCGCCGGCCTGGCTCGGACTCTGCTATATCCAGGTTTTCTCGAATAACTATGATGCCGCCTTATTAGCGGCGCGGCGCGCCCATACGGCTGACCCTGCCAGTCCGGAGGCGCTCCTTTTTTTAATCTCTTGCCTGCTCAGCAGCGGCGATTACCACGCTGCCGGTACTTATCTCGGGGAGATCGGAGAGAAAATTGAGGGCGGGGGCATTACCGATCCTGAGATTGTCCGCTTTTTCCGGGCACAGC
This sequence comes from Deltaproteobacteria bacterium, assembly GCA_024102635.1. Taxonomy (GTDB): domain Bacteria; phylum Bdellovibrionota_C; class UBA2361; order UBA2361; family JAGFJO01; genus JAGFJO01. Next base: position 36,415 of record JAGFJO010000089.1, on the reverse strand, counting down.
TAGCGCGATATCAAGCTCGATAATTTTTAGCCAAAATGTTAATCTGCACATCAGCGCGGTTTCATAAAGGGCCCGTGCGGCACTCCGGCGATTCGATTTGCCGCCGGCCGGTTGTTTAAAACGTATCAGCAGTAAAATGACGTCAAAAAAGAGCCGGCCAGCGGCTGCAAAAAAAAGCGCTTCGGATGAGGCAAAGCCGCCTCTCAATGTATGCCATCTAGCCGATGTGCACCTGGGCTATAGGCGTTACGGCAAGCTCACGCCTCAGGGGTTAAATCAGCGCGAGGTCGACATTAATCACGCCTTTAGCGAGGCTGTAACTCGCATTGCAGAGCTAAAGCCGGATATCACACTAGTAGTCGGCGACCTTTTCCATGCCGTTCGGCCTTCCAATTCGGTTCTTACCTTCTGCTTCCGAGAGATAAAGCGGCTCGTCACTTTAACAAAAGCGCCGCTGGTACTTGTGGCCGGAAACCATGAAACTCCTAAGCGCAGCGATACCGGCAACGTTTTGCGGTTATTCAATGAAATTCCTGGAGTATATGTAGCGGATCAATCGGCTGAGCAGTTCCGCTTCTCCGACCTTGACCTATCTGTCCTGTGCCTCCCGCACGCGTCACTTTCTAAGCTCCAAAAGCACGAGGTGCGCGCTGATGACCGCTTTTCGCATAACATTTTAGCTGTGCATGCCCAGCTTGACCGCAACTGGATAAGTGACTTCGGAGGCGTTGATTTAAGTCTTAGTGCGCTCTCTCCCAACGAATGGGACTATATCGCTTTGGGTCACCTGCACATCTTCAAGGAGTTCGGCTACAACGCGGCATACAGCGGCTCAACCGAGCACACTGCGGCCAATATATGGGCTGAAGGTGATCGCAATAAGGGCTTTCTGCAAGTATTGCTGCCAGAGTCAAAACGCATTTTCCATGCGCTCTCATCTCCGCGCGAAGTCGTCGTGCTGGAACCGATCGATGCGGCTGGGCTCGAGCCCGCCAAAGTTTCGGAATTGGTGGATTTTGCTCTCACTAACATTCCGGGTGGAGCGGACGGCAAGATCGTGCGCCTGACCATCCATAATCTGCCGCGAGAGGTATACCGCCAGATTGACTACAAGATGGTAAAGCGCTGGAGAGGTCGCTGCTTGAATCTCACCCTCGATACGCCGATTGCCGCACAAGGCATGGGGGGAGTGCTCCCGGTGCTGCATAGGCGCGGCCGGCTCGATAGCGAATTAAGGGAGTTTTGCGGATTATACCCGCTTCAGGTATCAGGGCGGCAGGAGGTCGAGAACCTGCTCCTCTCCTATTTAAAGCAATTGGAGGAACAGCATGAGGCTCATCAGGCTTCATCTGAAACATTTTCGCCAGCACGGTAATACGGCGATAGACTTTCAGCCCGGCCTCACCGGAATTATAGGCTCCAATGGTGCCGGTAAAACCTCGCTTATCGAGGCGATAGCATTTGCCCTGTACGGCACAAAGGCGATTCGCGGAAGAGTCGACGATCTGAAAACGCGTGGAGCACGAAAAAATCTCCAGGCCGAAGCTCATCTCACCTTCGAACATGCCGGGCAGGTATTTAGAGTAGAGCGAAGCACTTCGGATGCCAAGTTGTTCCTTGGAGGAGAAGCCGATCCCTGTTCACAGGGCACGCGCGAAGTAAGCGATCGTGTCACTGCCTTGCTCGGAATGAGCTACGACGAGTATGTAGCGACGTTTTTTACCGAGCAGAAGGGACTTGAATTTCTAAGCGGTAAGAAGGGCGCCACCGAGCGCGAGCGGTTCATTGTGCGGATGATGGGCTACGATAAGCTTGAGAGAATCCAAGAGATGTTGCGAGTAGATCGGCGTGATAAGCGGAATCACTTGAGCGGTTTGGAGGCCGCGCTAGGAACACGTGAAGAGATAGAGAACCAGATAAAAAGAGAGGAAGCAGAGCTCAATCCGGTAAAGGAAAAATATGAAGAGAGCGCGAGAGTGCTTGCAAATGCTGAAAAGGAGCTTCAGAGCGCCGAATCGGCAGTTAATTCTATGGAGGGTCGAAGGGCGTTGTATCTAAAGCAGCAACAGTTGAACCAGGAGGCCGCCTCGAGCCTGAACTTGCTCGGTGTACGCCTCACGGAGCTGCATGTAGAGATAGCCGAGCTGGAAAAGCAGATCGCCGGCGCGGGGGGTGCTGATGGATACGCGCAGCGGCTCGAAGAAACGGAGAGTGCTCTTAGCGAGATATCCTCGAAGGTGATGCATTGTGAGAGCCGGGTCAATGAAGAGAGGTTAAGGTGGAAAGAGGAGGTAGCGGCCGCAAGAGCCGAGTTGCAGCTTCGGAGCGATGAGCTATTGGAATTTGATCGCAAATTGCAAAAGATGATCTCGCTTGGCTCTCATGATGCCTGCCCGACTTGCGAACAGGAGCTCGGGGAGTCATTTCAAGGTGTTGTGGATAGACACAAAGAAGAGGCACGGCAGGCTTCTCAGAAGCTCCTCGCTTTAAGACAGCGTGTGGAGGAGATGGAAAAGGAGCCGAAGCAGATCACAGAAACAGAAGCTCTTCTGGCCCGCTTAAAGGAGCAGCGACATTCCCTTCAGCGAGACCTCGGCACCCTTTCTGAGCTCCGCTCGGTAGCTGAAAGAATCGCCTTCCTTCAAAAAGACAAGGAGAAGGTTGAGAACGTTTCGCAACTGGCCCGGCAAGAGCTGGATAAGCTGACAGCCACACTCAATTCGATTCAATTCGAGCCTGACGTATACGATAAAGCATGTGTTCACCGAGAGAGTTGCCGCAGGCTGCTGGAAGTCGCCAGGCTGCAAAGAGTAAAGGCGGAGGGAGATCTGACCACAAAGGAGCAGCTCTTGAAGCGCAGCCGGAACGCACTAGTCGAACATGATGAAAAGGCGGCGCTGCTGAATGCCGGGAAACGCGAACTGGTCGTGCTCGAAGAAAGTGACAAAGTTCTCAGTGATTTCAGGAGATCGCTTAACTCAATGCTCCGTCCCCGGCTTGCTGAGCTGGCCAGTGAGTTCCTATCCGAACTTACCGATGGACGCTATAGCGCAGTTGAGATCGCCCACGACTTTACCCCCTCAGTACTTGAAGATGGAGAGGCTAAGGCAATCATTAGCGGAGGTGAGGAGGACTTGTTGAACCTCTGTCTGAGACTTGCACTGTCCCAGCTGCTTGCCGAGAGAGCAGGACAATCCTTCTCGCTTCTTATATTAGATGAAGTATTCGGCTCCCTTGACCAAAGCAGACGCACTAACGTCTTAATACTACTGGAGAAGTTGAACGTTCGCTTTGATCAGATTTTGGTGATTACTCATCTTGATGATATCCGAGAAGGGGTCCAAAACCTTCTCTCGGTAGACTACGACGAATCAACCGGTGAAGTTGCGGTGATGGATGAGTTCCTTATGGGAGATTCGCCTTTAGCCGCTAATATCTAGCACCGCGTTTTACTATTGCATGAGAGCTTCAAAGAGGTTGAAATCATGTGCATCAAAAGGGCTATAGAAGTATTACAACACGTTGTGATGTAGCTCTTATGGTATATTGAGGTATATTGCCGCGCCGAAAGCATGGGTAAGTATCAAAAATGAGCCAGAACGAAACAATCTTCTCAAAAATAATTCGCCGTGAGATTAATGCTCAGATTGTCCATGAGACTGAGAATGTGCTTGCGTTCCGGGATATTAATCCTCAAGCAAGTACGCACGTCTTAATCATTCCCAAAAAGCCGATCGTGAATCTGAACGATGCATCATCGGAAGATCGGGAGATACTCGGAGAGCTACTTCTTGCAGCAGCCGAGGTCGCCAAAATTGAGGGAGTTGCACAGGACGGCTACAGAGTGGTTATCAATAACGGAGAAAGAGCAGGACAGTCGGTATTTCATCTTCACCTACATATTTTAGGCGGGCGTGCCTTTGAGTGGCCGCCGGGTTAATCAAAAGGTTTCTTTGTTACGAGGTCATTAGGGTATGAGTGAAACATTAGCGGAGAGTGTTCGTGTTCATAAGGAGGGCCAGCTATCCCATCTGGTACTAAATCGGGCTGCGCACCTGAATGCCCTTAATCCGGAGATGCTTCAGACGTTATTAACTCATCTTGAGCGGCTCAATAAAAACGAGAAGGTACGGGTGCTTGTCATCTCGGCGGATGGTGAAAAGGCATTTGTAGCCGGAGCTGATATCAACTCTATGGCAAGCCTCGGTCCTAGACCGATCGCGGATTACGTGGAGCTTGGGCAGCGAGTCATGAGGCAGATCGAGACCGTTCGCTTTCCGGTAATCGCTGCGGTTCACGGCTATGCGTTGGGCGGTGGACTTGAACTGGCTCTGGCGTGCGACCTGATAGTGGCCGCCGATGACGCTAAGTTAGGGCAGCCCGAGGTCGGGCTCGGAATTTTACCCGGCTTCGGCGGCACACAGCGGTTAATACACCGCTGCGGAGTAGCGGCAGCCAGAAGGCTTGTCTATACCGGTGAGATAATCTCCGCCGAGGAAGCTTTAAGATTGGGAATTGTAGATAAGCTGGTACCGAGAGGCGAAATTATAGATGCAGCTTATGCATGGGCAAATACTATCATACAAAAAGCTCCACTGGCGGTTGCCGCATCCAAAAGGGTGATACGGGAGAGCCAGGATCAATGCCTTAATGCCGGACTCAGGCTCGAAGTGGCGGCATTTTTAGAACTTTTCCCGACGCTTGATCGCGAAGAGGGAATGGATGCTTTCAAGCATAAACGGGAAGCAAAGTTTACCGGGAAGTAGCCGGTAGTGTAAGTGTTGTGAACATTGCGAGATAGGATTTAGATGGGCTGGGCGAACGGGTTTTCTTTCGAGTTGCCGGAGGAGGTGCGGATGGCGCAGGAGGCGGCGCGTGATTTCGCAGAATCAGAGGTGCTTCCGCTGGCCGCAAAGATAGATCAGGAGCACTACTTCCCTCGGGAGCTGTTGCCTAAGCTTGGCGCGCTCGGCTTTATGGGCGTCGCTGTGCCCCCGGAATTGGATGGTGCGGGGCTTTCACAGATTGCCTATTGCTTAATCATTGAAGAGCTTGCAGCCGCTTGCGCATCAACCGCAATCATTGTCAGCGCACACAACTCTCTGTGTATCTCGCCGCTGCTGGAGTACGGAAGCGAGGAGCAGAGAAGCGCCTACCTTCCAAAGTTGGCTCGTGGGGAGTGGCTGGGATGTTTCGCGCTCTCTGAGCCATCTACAGGCAGTGATGCAGCTAATCTTACCTGTACCGTCAAGAAGCAAGGCAAGGAATACGTCATAAACGGCACCAAGAACTGGATCACCAACGCTCCTGAAGCCGACGTATGCATCCTTTTCGCTATGCAGGAGCCGGCTAAAGGAAACAAAGGGATCACCGCGTTTGTTCATTCCATGAAGACTGAAGGGATCTCGCTGGGCAAGCGCGAGGATAAAATGGGTATTCGCGGCTCCCCCACCTCAAGCATCATGTATGACGATGTTAAGCTGGGCCAAAACAACCTCTTGTTCGAGGAGGGACGCGGCTTCGCCGTCGCCATGAGCACCTTGAATGGCGGCCGCATCGGGGTTGCATCTCAGGCCGTGGGGATAGCGCGCGCCGCTTTAAGAGATGCGCTGAATTACGCTAATGAACGGAAAGCCTTTGGAAAGCTAATTGCCGAGCATCAGTCGATTCAGAACTACCTTTGCGATATGATCACAAGAATCGACGCGGCCCGCTATCTTACTCTTTCCGCTGCTGCGCTTAAAGATCAAGGGAAAAGCTACGGCAGACAGGCTTCAATGGCTAAGCTGTTCGCCTCGGAAGCGGCGATGGAAGCGGCCGTAAAGGGAATACAGATTCATGGCGGTTATGGTTATGTTACCGAGTATCCGGCTGAGCGTCATCTTCGGGACGCAAAGATAACCGAGATCTATGAGGGTACTAGCGAGATACAACGCATAATCGTCGCGACTAATCTTCTGAAGGAACAGTACTAAACGATGACATCAGATAAGAACGGCCGATCGCAAAGCAAGGCCGAATGGATAAAAAACACCTATTCCCGCCAGAAGGAACGAAAGAAAAGCTATCAGTCGATCAGCTTCAGAGAACAGCAGGCACTGTTTACTGCCGAAGACCTAGCCGGATTCGATGCAGGCGCGAAGCTGGGGTTTCCAGGCGAGTACCCGTTCACTCGCGGCGTGCATCCTACCATGTACCGCGGCAAGCTCTGGACTATGCGTCAGTTCGCCGGTTTTGGTTCTCCGAAAGATACCAATCAGAGATTTAAATATCTCTTGGAACATGGCCAGACCGGGCTCTCGGTTGCGTTCGACATGCCTTCTCTAATGGGTTATGACCCCGACCACGCCATGTCTCGCGGCGAAGTCGGACGGGAAGGGGTAAACGTTGCAACTCTGGACGACATGCTGGAGCTTTTCGACGGAATCGATCTCGAACAGGTAACCGTCTCGATGACGATTAACGCCACCTCGACCATCGCTATGGCGCTATATTTTGCAGCCGCCCGGCGAAGGAACCTTGCAATGGACAAATTGGGCGGCACGATACAGAACGATATGCTGAAGGAGTTTATCGCTCAGAAAGAGTGGATCTCGCCGCCCCGTCCGTCGGTGAAGCTGACTTGTGATATTGTCGAGTTTTGCGCAAGGAACGCGGCGCGCTTCAATCCGGTAAGTATTAGTGGCTATCACATAAGGGAGGCTGGTGCTACTGCGGTACAAGAGCTTGCCTTCACTTTGGCGGATGGATTGGCCTATATCGACGAGTGCTTATCGCGCGGGATGGCAGTTGACGAGTTTGCGCCAAGGCTTTCGTTCTTCTTCGATGTGCACAACGATTTCTTCGAGGAGATCGCCAAGTTCAGGGCTGCCCGTAGGATTTGGGCAACTCTTCTGAAAGAGCGTTACGGAGCAAAACTGGAGTCGTCAATGCGGCTTCGGACGCATGCTCAGACGGCCGGAGTGAGCCTCACAGCGCAGCAGCCTACCAACAATGTGGCGAGGGTCGCTATTCAAGCGCTCGCCGCTGTACTTGGCGGTGTCCAATCTCTTCACACCAACGCCATGGATGAGACTTTATCGCTTCCAACCGAACATGCCGCGAAGGTGGCGCTTCGAACGCAACAGATAATAGCTGAAGAAACCGGAGTCGCTAATGTGGTCGACCCGCTCGGAGGCTCGTATTATTTGGAGAAGCTTACGGATGAAATCGAGGCCGAGGCGCTAGAGTACATCCACAAAATAGATGCGCTCGGCGGAATGCTGAAAGCGGTGGAGACCGGTTACCCGCAGAAGGAGATCAGCGAAGCGGCGTACCGCTTCCAGAACCGTTTCGACAGCGGTGAGAATGCAATAGTAGGAGTCAACTCCTACTATGACGATGAAGTGCACGAGATTGCCACTCTGGAGGTGGATCTGGCGATAGAAGCGACGCAGATTGAGAAGGTCAAGGCTTTTCGGCAGCGGCGCGATGAAAAAAAGGTCACAGCTGCACGGGCGGAGCTCGAGAGGGCGTGCAGAGAGGGGCGCAACGTGATGCCCAGCCTTATCGAAGCTGTGGATGTAGGCGTAACCTTAGGCGAGGTATCGGACATTTACCGCTCGATTTTTGGGATCTATACTGATCCGGGGATGGTGTAGATTATGAAAGGAAAGCAGAAGGCTCCCATTCGCGTCTTGATCGGCAAAGCCGGATTGGATGGCCATGATCGCGGCGCAAAGGTGATTGCACGTGCCTTGCGTGACGCGGGAATGGAAGTAATTTACACCGGGCTGCATCAAACTCCCGAGATGATCGTTCGGACGGCTTTGCAGGAAGATGTGCAATGTGTGGGACTCAGCATCCTGTCCGGCGCTCACATGACGATCTTCCCTGAACTGATAAAGCTGCTCAAAGAGAAAGAGGCCTCCGACATAGTGGTTTTCGGAGGAGGCATCATCCCAAAGTCGGATATAGTCAAACTCAAAGAGCTCGGAGTGCGAGAGATCTTTCCCCCAGGCTCAAAGACCGCGGACATCATCTCCTGGATTGAAAGCAATGTAGTTCACCGCTAGAAAGCGCGCTCTTACGGGCTTTCGGCGGCTTGAAAACTTTTGGGCCGCGGCTTCACTCTCCAATCTTGTGGATCCTTTTTTTTCAAAAGGTGTTGGCAATAGGAAGTGATGGTGTTATACGGTCAGCTTGGATTGCTTTCAGGTTGTATGGTTTTGAAGCGTCCAATTGTACTTGTTTATTAAAGTGGAGATGACAATAGTATGGCAAACACAATTCGTGCCAAAGTCGACAGCGAGCTTACCCGCCATGTAGGCAAATGGTTTACAGTTCGACAGATTCAAGACAAGCTGAGGATCAATCCTTCCACCCTTAAGCCGCTTATTATGAAGTATGCGCGGGAGAGGGTGCTGCGTAGACGGCATGTAAAAGGAACCGCCCGTTCGGTGGAGTTCTCGCCGGCAGCCGGGAACACCAATGCCTTCAAGCAGCTTTTGGTAAAAAGCATGCCTTACCGTAATTTCTCATCTGCGTCGCGCAAGAGCGCCAAAGCAAAGGTCGCAAAGAAGAGCTCCAGCTCCAAGCGATCTGCCAAGCGTGCACGCCGCTAGAGAGGTCCTTCAGCGGAGCCATAATGCGGCTGCGCTAGGTGGACAATAAGTAAAAGAGCCTCGGTTTCCGAGGCTCTTTTTTTTTATTTGGTAAGTCCAAATGCGCTCGACGCGCATAGGAAATTACATTGTCCATTAGCCATATATTGGCTAGCATAACACTATGGCTTCCGGGAAAGGCTCCTCGTTTCGTCTCTTCTTGATTGTTTTGATCGTTGGAGCATTTGTTCTTGTCGCCGCTCATCAGCTTCGTTACGACTACTTTGGAACCGGCAGGAAGGGTTACTCGGGAGGCGGCTTCTCATTGCGCGAGTTTTTTGTAGATAAGACTTCGGCTAAGCAAGAGGAAGTAATGAAGCAGCGCCGAGCTGGAACTTCCGGCAAAGAGGCACCGGCAGACGCGCGCGCCGGGATAAAAGTCAATAAAGTCCAAACCAGCGGCAAACCCCATAACGATGAACTTGAAAGCGAGGACCGCAAACAGTTGGGGAACCTTTTGGATCAGGTAGCTCCATGAGGAGAATCTTAGCTGTGGCTGTTCTACTGGCAGTTTTGCCGTCTTGCGTCCTGGTACCGTTTATAGATTCATTCAAAAAAGCCGGAGTGTCGGAGGGAGATCGCCAAGCTCTCCTTACTGAACGTTTGAAGCGTTTCAACGATTCTCTCTATTGGAACAGCCCTATAGAGGCTTTGCAGTATGTAGATAGTGAACGCCGCAGTGAGATCGCGCCAAAACTACAGAGAATGGTGGAAGGCAGGCGCATGGTTGATGGAAAGGTACGAAATATCGAGTTCGGCGATAGCTCCTTCACTGCGGGTGTACACATTGTCATGCGCTCGTACCGTATCCCGGTCTATGTAGTCACTGAGGTCGAACAAAAACAGACTTGGAAGTTTTCCATGGCAAGCGGATGGGAGCTCTGGGATCTGGAGGTGAAAGAGGACAAAGGCAAAGCCTTTTGACCGTGTTGTTGCGAAGCTAAGGCCGCTCCTGCGGCATACCCATGAATAGCCTAGTCGCACCTTTAGCCCAGCGTCTCAGAGCGTTTTGATGAAGAACTGAAAATTAGTTAGATACAAAGTTTTCGCTCTATGAAGGTTTCTTTCATTCTAACCGTGTTGCTAATGTCGCTCGCAGGCTGCGCCTCGCTCGGATTAGATTTTTCATTCTCATCTGCAAGCGAATCTCCATCTGCGATTGTAGATCAGGCTCCGCTGCCGCATCCAAGGGTGCCTTTTCAGCTTGAGGTCGTTGATGAAGTAAATGACGGACAGAGGCTTCACGTTCTTGGGAGCATTTCGTCCGAAGCTGACTGGCAGATGCGGGACGTGGTTGTAAAGCTGACCGGGCTTAAAGAGGGCTCTCTTGTCGGTGTCTCTTATTTGCCGCTTCAAAAAATAGCGAGTGAAGCAGCACCCGGCGGCATGATTCGGGCGGGCGAAAAATATAGCTTTTCTCTCTCTCTTCCGGCAAATGAAATAACCGATTATCAACTGGAGCTGATGTGGGGAAGGGACGCAGCGCAGTACTTAAAGGAGATAGGCAGCAGCCAGGGTGGTACGGTGGAGATAAGGAACATCGAAGTTACAACCTTTCAAGAGCAGTGCGGATTGACAGGGTGCACCTTCAAGCACAAAATTTCGGGCCGGCTTGTAAACTCGACTTTGACGCCTGTAAACCGGGTGGTCCTCGGAGTCGGATTCCTTAAGATTGAACCGGGCGCGGCACTTGATTTGTCAAAGCAGATCCCGGAGAATGAAGAGCGCGTTGAGGTTCCAAACGTCAGTTTAGAACCGGGAGGCTCTCGCAGTATAAAATTGGATATCGAGCGAAGCGTTCCGGATCCTAATATGAAGCCGGTGATGCGGATAATATCGTACGATAATTAGCCGGATACGGCCTAGATTTCCATCGATCCCTAAAATGCCCTGCAATCAAGGCTGCAAAGACCAAATTATCCATCCGCAGGCCCATAATGCGAGCGACAAGCCGCGCCGCGTGTATATTCGCACCTACGGCTGTCAGATGAATGAATACGATTCCCTTAAGCTCGAGCGGCTGTTGCAGAATGGCTATGAACGCACCGATGCCCCGGAGAATGCCGACCTGGTTCTTATTAACACCTGCAGCGTGCGCGACAAGCCTGAGCAAAAGCTTTACAGCCTACTTGGCGAGATGAAGGAGCTAAAAGAGAGACGGCCCGAGATGCTTATCGGTGTAGGCGGATGCGTAGCACAGCAGGAAGGTGAGAAGATCATCAAACGGAGCCGGGCGGTTGATTTTGTTTTCGGCACTCACAACTTGTCTGTTGTTCCGTCGCTTATTAACTTAAGGCGGAGCGGCGCTGCTCCGCAGGTAGCGGTCGACTATCGCGACGAATGGGAAGAGCTACCGGCAGGTTTTGTAGAGAGCGAACGCGTATCGGTTTTTATATCAATCAGCCGCGGATGCAATAAGAACTGCACCTATTGCATCGTCCCGACTACGCGGGGACCGGAAGTTTCTCGGCCGATGGAAGAGATAGAGCGCGAGGCGCGCATTGCACTGCACCGGGGAGCCAAGGAGATCGTGCTTCTTGGGCAGACAGTTAATTCCTACGGCCGCGACCTTTCGCCTAAAATAACTTTTGTCGAGCTGCTTGAGCGGCTTTCGCGGCTTGAGGGTTTAAAGCGGATAAGGTTCACCAGCCCCCATCCTCAGGAGGTTAGGGAAGATTTCTTCGAGTTAGTAAGTTCCAACCCTAAAGTTTGCCGCCATATTCACATGCCCTTGCAATCCGGGAGTGATAGAATCCTGAAGCTAATGAACCGCAATTACCGCCGCGCGAAGTATCTCTCCATAATCGAGGCGCTTAAAGAGCGAGTGCCCGATATCGCGATCACCACTGACATCATAGTCGGATTTCCCGGCGAGACGGAGCGCGAATTTCAGGAGACTCTAGACATAATGGAGCAGGTGCAGTTCGATAACAGCTACTCTTTCGTCTTTTCCCCTAGGCCGGGTACTGCGGCCGCGGAGATGAAAGATGATCTTCCTCATAGCGAGAAACTAAAGCGCTTGCAGATACTGCAGGCTAAACAGGACGAGATACTTCAGTGCAAACTAACCTCATGGGTCGGGCAAGAGGTGGAAGTTTTGTTAGAAGGGCCCTCGGCGGCGGATCCGGCTAAATTGCAGGGGCGTACTTCACAGAATTTTACCGTTAACTTAGTAGATCAGTATCCTGTCAAGAGCGGTGATTTGGTTCAGTGCCGCATTCGGGAATCGGCGCGTTATACACTAAAAGGAGAGCTTTGCGGCGAGCCGGAAACCGGCGGAGCAGCACAGTAATTCTATTTGAATAGACTTTGCTGAACCAACTATGTAGAATATTAAATATCTGTATTTTTTGAAGATTAACTGTTTTTCAAAAACAACAGATGGCTAAAATAGACTATTTAGTTGATGCAGCATCAACTAAATAGCGGACTCCGTGACCGTTTTGGTGCGGATGAGGCTTGCAGCATTTCTGAATAAGTCAGGATGACTTATTCAGGATTAACTATTTATTACTTTTTTTGCATGTCCAAAGACACAGCTATTGAAATGTTTGTAGGTGGTCTGATGCTTGATCCCAATACTCAGGCCCCCGTTGTAGTATTGAAGGATGAAAGCGGAGATCTCTGCCTGCCGATATGGATAGGCGTAGCGGAGGCCACTTCCATTGCGAGTGCCATCAAGCAGATCAGCATGAGCCGTCCTCTAACGCACGATCTGATGTTCGATGTGCTTTCAGAGCTCGGTGTGAAGGTCAAAAGCATCGTCATTACTGAACTGAAAGACTCTACTTATTTTGCCGAACTTGTGCTTTCACATGGAGATCGCGCACTCATTCTAGACTCGCGCCCTAGCGACGCCATAGCGATTGCGCTGCGGGCGTCAGCTCCGATATATGTCGCTCAGCGGGTTTTGGACCAAGCTAAGATTGTATTCTCTCAGCCTGGTGGTGCAGAAGCGGAGGGCGACAGGGAGGGACAGCCGTCGGGTGAGGGTGAAGGTACTTCGGCTGAGGGTGGGGGTAAGGACTTCACCAACATTGACAAGGATAAGTGGGTTGAAATATTAAATGACCTTGACCCCGACGACTTCAAGTATAAGATGTAGCTCCGTAAGCATCTCCTAAGTGGAGAAGAGATTGTGGAGCATTCGCGGCTACTGCCAGCTAGCATCGCAAAAAAAGGAACGAAATTGGAAGAACGCCAGACAGCAGAGACGGCCGGCACCCCGGCAGCTCCCAAGAACGGAGAGGAACCCCGCGCAAACGACATCTACACCGATCCAGCCCTATTAGAGAGCGCCCCTAAAGACCCTGTTCAAGAACTATTACAGTCTCACTGGAAGCAGATTGTTTACGCTGCACTGGCAGTAATCGCTATTACTTATTTTGTCTCGTCATTCAGAGAGGCGTTTGAAGAGAATCTTAAAATCTCCGCCGATCATTTTAGTTATGTTGATTCGACATTCGAGGAGCTTAGAGCCGCGCAAAGCGAATATCGGCAAGCATTAGAGAAGGGCGCGCCGAAAGAGGGCTCCAAAGAAGCAGAGGAGCAAGCTGCTCAGCTGAAAGCGCTGAAGGAGAAGGCCGATGCAGCCCGCACGAAATTCGAGCAGGTGTTGGCGGAGGCGGTCAACCAATCTCGTGAACCCTATTCATTACTTTCGTCTGTCTATCAAGCAAAAGTTGCGCGGCTGAGCGGTGATGCTGCGGTGCTTAAGGCCAAGGCGCAAGAGGCTTCGCGCTGGGAGTCTATCAAGGAGCTGGATAGCTTTGAGCGTTTGCAGTCCGAATACTTAGCATTAGTGGCTGCGCGAGGTTTAGTTGATCACTCCGAGGGCGCGGAAGAGGCGAAAAAGCAGCTTGTGGGAATTATAGAGGGCGGAGTTTATGCCGCGGTTCCGGCCGCCATTGCATTGAGTGAACTCGCGGCCACACCGCAAGAAAAGACACAGGCGCTTACGCTGCTTCAATCTTTAAGAAGCCGCATGCCGGAGCAGGCGGACCTGCTCCGCCAGCCGATTGAGCGTCTAATGAAGCATACAGCTGGGAAGCCGGCAAATACAGCGGAAGAAATCGCGCATTCAAAAGAGCCGGCAACAGGCGATCCCGCAGGCAATTAAACAGCACTTTAGTTGACGAACTTCAAGGTCCGTGGCGGCGGGGGGCTTCTCTGCGCTGCTTCTTGCTAAGCTGCTCATGCTCAAAAGCCCTTTTACGTTCAAGCTCCTCCCGATTATTCGGGCGAACTAGTATTCTTAACACCGGCAACTTCTCCATTGCGGCAAGCAGCTTTAGCTCGGCCTTTTTTAGCAGGCCGGCCAGAAAATCAAGAACCCTCGAAAATAGGTCACGCTCGGCTGATCGGCGTCCTGATACTTGGGCATTGGAAGAAGCGGACTTCTGCCCTTGCGTGTTTTGAATTTTCTCCCTCAATCCGCTTGAGATCTGCACATCAAGTGAAGCAGTGTGCTCGGCTTTTGCTTCTGTCGAGAGCTTGACGTCGCGTACAGGGACAGTCTCTTGATCTTGGACAGATGCCACTGGCGGCATTGAGCCCGCCAGCTCTCTCTTGACGTCTTCGGCCGGTTGAAGAGTTTTTACCGGAGAATTTCTCATAAAATAAAAAAACTACCTATAAAGGTTATGTTCGACTTCTTGCAAACGTCGGCATTTAAGCACGCCAGTCGATTATGTGCTACTCATTATAGACTAAAATAAATGCTTAAGCTCGCCGGTTATCTCATGAAAAAAAAGAGAAATTACGGTTTCTTCCTCTTGATTTTAAATTTCGGAACGTGGGCGAACGGCTACCCTGAGCAATGATTACTCTTCCAGCACCCGAACAAGAAAGCCTTTGACTTTGAGCTCCCTGAGCACCTCTTCACGGTGCAGCACATCGCGCACTTCAAGCTGAAAAGTAATATCTACATTGCCGGGAATCTTTGAAAAGGACCTGTCATGAAGCACCTGCAAGACGTTGGCTCCGCTTTTGGCAAGCACCCCGGCGGTAGTAAAGAGCGTGCCGGGCCTATCTGGCACCGAGACTGCAACCTTTAACAACCGCCCTTTATCTCCCATATCTCGCTCAAGGAGACGTGAGAGCACATTCATGTCTACGTTGCTACCCGAGATGATAACCACCGTGTGCTGACACCTATCCGGTAGTAGATCTTTGGGAAGCGCTGCAAGTGCAGCAGCGGCGGCGCCCTCGATAACCGCCCGCTCCACCTCTAGGCACTGTACCATGGCCCGCGCTATCTCGTTTTCACTAACCGTAGTCATGCAATCCACGTAACGTTCAATCAGAGGAGCAGTTACCTCTCCGAGCTCTTTTACCGCAATTCCATCTGCTATGGAGTGCGGCCTAATTGCAATGTCAGCAGGCGTTTGCCACTTCTTCTGCGCAGCCCATTCCGACTGTACTCCGAGAGTAAAGACTTCGGGCCTTTTTAGCTTGATAGCCATCGCCGATCCGGCCAATAAACCGCCGCCCCCAACCGGAGCGATTAAGGAGTCCATTTGCGGGCACTGCTCCAGCATCTCTGTGCCGCAGGTGCTCTGACCCGCGACGATCCAGGGGTGATTGAATGGAGATACGAACAGAAGTCCCTTCTTCTTAGCAAACTGCATTGCATGTTCACATGCTTGATGGAAGGTATCGCCTTGCAGCATTACGTTTGCGCCGAAGCTCTTAGTTGTCTGCACCTTAACCAAGGGAGCGGTGACCGGCATGAAGATATGGCATGGAACCTTCATATTGGAGGCGTGGTAGCTAAGAGCTAAAGCATGATTGCCCGCGCTGGCGGCACAGACCCCCTTAGTACGCTGCTGCTTACTAAGATGGCTTAAAAAATTTACCGCACCGCGCTCTTTAAATGACCCGGTTCTAAACTTATTCTCCCACTTAAAATAGATATTGCGTCCGTACAAGGAGCTTAGGGCCGCGCTTTTAGTTAAAGGGGTGATGTGCAGAATATCGGCCAGGGCCTTGGCCGCCGCAGCTAGGTCGGAGCGTTGAACGGTACTTTTACTCATCCACCATAACTAGCATGTATTTGGTCTTCTTTGAAGATCGCGCCGGTATGCAGGTAGATCGGCGCACGCTACCCTGCCGGAATTATGCTATAAGTGCTACTGGCAAGGCAGAGATTTATCTTTTATGATCCCGTTATGACTTTACCGCCTAAAGTGGTCATACGAGAGGTCGGGCCCCGGGAAGGGTTTCAAACTCACCGCCAAATCGTACCGACCGAGAGCAAGCTCGAACTCATTTCAAAGCTCAATAGAGTAGGGCTTAGCTATATTGAAATCGCCTCCTTCGTGCGTCCGGACCGGGTGCCGCAGATGGCGGATGCAGAGCTGATTGCTCAGCGCTTCGAAAGGAGACCCGGCACGGAGTATTGGGGACTCTATCTTAACTTGGAAGGTTTCGAGCGCGCAGAGTCTACCGGTCGCCTTGATAACCGCGGCTGGATTTATACGGCTTGCAGCGAATCTTTTCTAAAAAGGAATAGCAACACTTCGAGAGGCAAGGTGATTGAGCAGCTGCCGGGCTGGCTCTCCGCTTTCAAGGCGCGAGGCAAAAAGTTTCACGGCCTGGTTGTCTCTAACGCTTTTGGATGCAGTATCGAGGGTGCGGTCAATCCAACGACCGTGATTGAGACGATATCGGGCGTGGTGTCGAAAGCCGAGGAGCTGAACGAAAAATTTAGCGAGATCTCTCTTGCGGATACGGTCGGATGGGGTAATCCTGAGCTCATTAAAAAGGTAGTCGGCGCCGTGCGCAGCCGCTGGCCTGAGGTGGAGATTGCGCTGCATCTCCATGATACCAGAGGTAGCGGACTGGCGAATGCATATGCGGGACTTGAGATGGGTGTACACACGTTTGACGGTTCGGTAGGCGGCATGGGCGGCTGTCCTTTTGCGCCCGGTGCGGCAGGCAATATAGCGAGTGAGGAGCTGGTCCTGATGTGCGAAGAGATGGGAGTTTCAACAGGCCTTGACCTGAACGCATATCTGGAGGCGGCTAGCTTTGCCGAATTGATTATGGGTGTACCTCTTATGGGAAAGCTTCACGGCAGAGCTTCTAAGAGCGAATAAAGGCACGATTAATCGTGATAAGATCATGACTTTACACTGCGTCGGACTAAGAATTCCCCTTGAAAACGGCCCTTGGGCTGATTATTTAGATCTCATGGCTGACGTTTATATACCTTTTGCGGGGGATAAACCCGCTGCCCTCGACATCAATGGACACCGTTTGATCATACTCTCGACTGAGGAGGAGTGGCTTCAGGAAGGCCTGGACTATCTAGGAGGGGATAGAGTGGAGCGCTATTCGACTTTCAGCAGCCGCGCTGAGCTTCACGATGCAACAACGAAGTTAGCCAAGAGCTACGATGCCGGTGTGGTTATTGCGCCGGCGGATGTGCAGATGGCCGATCTAATACATAACTTGCAAAGCGAGCTTCCCTGGATTCAATAGAGAAGGTTGGTGAATAGAGAGTACCATGGCAGCCCTATAAACAGGGGCCCTTTGCGCGGTCTGCGGCCTTCAATTTTTTTCTGGTCGCTACTTATGGGGGTGCTTCTTCTCGCCTCATGCCGAACGAACGTGCAGCACCGCCCTTGGGGATACCTCCGCCTTGGGAAAGTGCAATCGTTTCTAAAGGAGGAGACCCACCTTCCTGATGATCGCCTTATAGTAAGATATGATGGCCGCGGACTTTCGGTTATGAGCACCTCTTGCACTTATGACCTTACGGCACTGAAGCCGCTGGATGGCGGTAAGGTATGGGCTTCGGAAGAGACGCCCAGCCGCTATGATAAGTTTGGCAAGGTACTAGCCGGTCCCGCGGTGGCAGATCTGCCGTATTATGAGCTGAAAATAGGAGAGGGGGAGCTGGACGGTCCCGCTGATACTTTATATGTGGTAATCGGATCTGAAAGGCCGAAAGATTGGCGGCTCCAAATTCCAACCGCACTGGCCACCCAGAACAACGGCTGATTGCAGGCCCTAGTTGGCCGTAAAAATTTCTTAAGAAGAGGCACACAGTTAAGTTTGCGACGAGTCTAAACGGTCGCACTTAGCTGTGGAACGAACTATTTAGAAATTTTCAGGGCGGAAAAATTAGTCGGCCCGCACCTGAAGAATATCTCGCCCATCCCAAGTAGAGACCGTAAGCAGAGCCCGCCTCTTAGGAATGGAGATTTTTTCCACCGTGGTTCTGCCATGTGCCCGGTTCAGCGGAAGCAGGCAGTACGGATATGGAGTGTCGAGGTAGTCGTTTGTGATAATCTCGGTCTTGCGTTCAGCACGTTCTTTTTTTGGTCTTTCGCTCATCGGTTCTCTCCTTCGGCCTACACCATATCCCACAGATCTCTCTCAAATTGAATCTTTCCACCCAGTCAAAAATCTCAAACTACTAAATTCAGATTTCTGCTGGGAGAAGCAGAAGAACCTTAGAACTGCTTCGACTACTACCTGTGAACTACCACCTTTGACGAGAAAGCAACATCAACTCTAATTTTAGCCAACATGACTGAATTTTCCCATAGAAAACAACAGGATGCGAAAGTTTAAAGTGGTTGAACCGCTTACTCGGCGATTTTCCTAAGAAATTCTTGTAGAATGCTTGTTCGCGCACATGATACCGGGTTATTTTCGCAATCCATAATGCATCTCCGATTTTCACTGTTTTGTTGGTGCGGCTGGTGCAGATCTTCCTCTCTTTAATGGGTTTGTTATTAATAAAGGATATGACCTCAACTCCGAAATGGCTGGAAACTGCGGCTCTCGATGATGCTCTTAGCATGGGGCTTAAGGAGGGCGAATTTAAACATATTAAAGAAGTTCTCGGGCGCGAGATCTCGATACTGGAGCTCGGCGTATGCTCGGCTCTCTTTTCAGAGCACTGCTCTTATAAGAGCACCAAGGTTCATCTTAAAAATCTTCCTACAACAGGCCCACGCGTGCTTCAGGGCCCGGGCGAGAACGCCGGCGTTGTTGATATCGGCGATGGGGAAGCTGTGGTGTTTAAAATTGAGAGCCACAATCATCCATCGTTCATTGAGCCGTACCAGGGCGCAGCAACCGGAGTGGGCGGAATACTGCGAGATGTTTTCACTATGGGCGCTAGGCCGATTGCGCTTATGAATGCGCTCCGTTTCGGTTCGCTTGAGCTTTCAAAGAGCAGATATCTTCTGAAGCGCGCAGTGGCGGGGATCGGAGGATATGGAAACTGCATGGGGATTCCTACCGTAGGTGGAGAGCTCTGGTTTCATGAGTCGTATGATGGCAACTGCCTGGTTAATGCATTCGCGTTGGGAATTGTCGATACCGACAAGATCTTCTTGGGGCAGGCAAGCGGGGTCGGTAATTCAATTCTTTACGTAGGCTCAAAGACAGGGCGCGACGGAATACACGGAGCCACGATGGCTTCTGAGTCATTTGATGATGACTCGGAAGAGAAGCGGCCCACAGTGCAGGTCGGCGACCCGTTCCAAGAGAAACTCCTTCTTGAGGCGTGCCTTGAAGTGTTCCAATCCGGCGCCGTGGTCGGCATTCAGGACATGGGAGCCGCCGGTATGACAAGCTCTACCTATGAGATGGCCGATAGAGCGGGCACAGGGGTGCGAATTGAACTCGACAAGGTGCCGCAGCGGGAAGAGGGGATGAACCCCTATGAGATAATGCTCTCAGAGTCGCAGGAGCGCATGCTACTGGTTGTAGAGCGTGGCCGTGAGGAAGAGGTGTGCCGAATATTCGAGCACTGGGAGCTCTCTGCCGTGAAGATCGGCGAAGTGGTGGACGGAAAGAACGTGGATCTCTACTGGCACGGAGAGCTAGTTTCCTCGATTCCGGTAGCAGTTCTTACTAGCGCAGTGCCGCAGTACCGCTGGCCTGAAAAGGCGCCTGCAGATTACGAATCGCGCCGCTCGTTTGCCGTTAGTGAAGTGCCTGAGCCTGATGACCTTGGAGCTGTATGGCTTAAGCTTCTTGCCTCAGAAAATATCTGCAGCCGGCGCAATGTTTATAGGCAGTACGATTCTACGGTGCGAACCAACACGGTGATTCATCCCGGCGGTGATGCCGCAGTTGTAAGGGTCAAAAGAGATGACGGGCGGCCCGAAAAAGGGATCGCAATGACTCTTGATTGTAACTCCCTTTACTGCTCGATAGATCCGCGCCAAGGAACAGCGCTTTCGCTGGCCGAGGCCTATCGCAATATCACCGCCGTAGGCGCCACGCCGCTGGCGCTCTCAGACTGCCTTAACTTTGGGAGCCCCGAGCGCGAGGATGGGATGTGGCAGATTGCGGAGTCCATACGCGGTATGGCCGAGGCCGCAAAAGCGTTCGATACACCGATTATCAGCGGAAACGTAAGCCTTTATAACGAAACGAAAGGAAAAGCTGTTTATCCCACCCCGATGCTTGCCCTGGTAGGCCTAATTGAGGACGCCTCAAAATGTGTGACCATTCATTTTAAGAAAGCTGGCGATGCCGTATTTGTGCTAGGCCCTAAGCCATCCGGCGGGCTTGGCGGTTCAGAATATATGGCCTTACATGCCGGAGTCGAAAAGGGCGAGCTTCCCGCGCTTGATTACGAGCGCGAACTAAAAGCTGCGGCGCTGGTTCGAAAGCTTATCGACCGGCGGCTTCTCTCGTCGTGCCATGATATCTCCTCTGGTGGTTTAGCGGCTGCTCTGGCAGAGTGTTGCTTCGGCGAAGAAAACAGGTTGGGAGCAGTGCTTGAGTGCAGCGCTTTCAAGGGGAGAAAAGATGAGCTTTTATTCTCTGAGAGCGGCGCTCGCTACATCGTTTCTTCTGCCCCGGAGGCCGCCCCAGAGATAGAAAAGATCGCTTCAGAGATGGGGATAGAGATCTCAATTCGTGGTATAGTCGGGGGGGATAAAATAGAGCTTAAGGGGGTTGCCGCGATTCCGCTCGACGCAGCATACAATGGTTGGCTCAAAGGACTCGATGAGTATATATAAAGCCGGCACGGAAGAGGCCGGCATGGCGCTTGATAAGTTCCGCGAGGAGTGCGGCCTCATGGGGGTGTGGAACCACCCCGAGGCGGCTAATCTTGTCTACCTCGGGCTCTATGCGCAGCAGCACCGCGGCCAAGAAGGCGCAGGAGTAGTATCGGTTTCAAATAACGGGCGTCCCCGCTTCCACATCCATAAAGGAATAGGTTTAGTCTCCGAGGTCTTTCAAAAGTACGACTTCGGCTCTCTTCCTGGAAAACAATCCATAGGACACGTACGCTACACAACGGCGGGAGGGAATCACCTCTCGAATGTACAGCCATTTTACGCCGAGATCTCAAGCGGCGGAGTGGTAATTGCGCACAACGGCAATCTCATAAATGCAGATACATTAAGAGAGCAGCTTATTGATGATGGCGCTATCTTTGCCAGCTCATCTGATACCGAGGCGATACTCCACCTTCTGGCGCGAAGCCCCGGGAACCTTATGCTTGTTGAGCGTGTTATCTCCGCGCTTCACGAGATAAAAGGAGCTTTCTCACTTCTTCTGATGTTCGGCGACCGCATGATAGCTGTGCGCGACCCAAACGGCCTCCGCCCGCTTGCTCTTGGAAGCTTAGGAGACGGGCTTGTAGTGGCCTCCGAGACCTGCGCCTTTGATCTTATAGGCGCTAAGTATCTCCGTGATATTGAGCCCGTCGAAGTGCTTGAGATAAGCGGCGAGAGCGATACAAAGAGCTACTTTCCCTTCGGAGTCACCCGCCCATCGCCTTGCATCTTTGAATATGTATATTTTGCCCGCCCCGACTCGAACGTATTCGGAAAAAACGTTTACCCGATTAGAAAAAGAATGGGACAGGAGCTTGCGCGCGAGCACCCGGTTCCGGCCGATTATGTGATCCCTGTTCCTGACTCGGGAGTCACCGCAGCTATCGGTTATGCGCAGGAGGCAGGGATTCCGCTTGAGCTCGGGCTTATAAGAAACCACTACGTCGGGCGAACATTTATTGAGCCGCAGCAGTCTATCCGCGACTTCGGAGTTAAGATAAAGCTGAATGCCAACTCAGAGCTTCTTAAAGGTAAGCGCATAGTGGTGGTGGACGACTCGATAGTACGCGGCACAACAAGCAAAAAGCTCGTTAAAATGCTTAAGCAGGCCGGAGCAAGCGAGGTTCATATGAGAATCTCGGCGCCTCCAACGATTGACCCCTGCTACTACGGTATCGACACGCCGCAAAAAGAGGAGCTTATCGCCTCTCGCAAAAGCATCCCTGAGATTGCCGAATACCTCGGCGTAAAGAGCCTTGCCTATCTCAGCATGGAGGGGCTCTACCGCGCCGTCGGGGAGGGCACCTTCTGCGACGCCTGCTTTAGCGGAAACTATCCTATCGGAACTCCTAAGCGCTTTGAGAAGCGCCAGACGGAGCTTGAGCTTAAGTAGCCGTAACGCGCTAAAAATTTTTATTGCTTTCTGCAAAAAACCGGCGCTATCGGTGTAACACCTATTCCATAAGCCACCATAACCTTTACAGAGTCAGTGTGTGGGTTAAATCCGCGCACTTATCGGCCCTAAATAGAGACCGTGGGCCTGAGTAGAGAGTGACAGGATGGCAGCTCCAGATCCAAATCAACAAAAGCGAGATCCGAACGATGCGGTATCGCAGCTTCTTAACTCTATCACGGTTAAGCCTGGGAAAGAATTTACGGTAGGCGGCGTTAAGGTGCAGCTTGATATCACTATGGGCGGCGGTGAGGTTGCCATAGAGGAGTGGGCTAAGACCTTCCGGCCCGAAGGAAGGGGGCAAGCGATAAAAACCCCCCGCGGCAAGACACCTAAGCCGGAATCGACGATGGTCATTCAGCTAAATAACCTTCCTGACGATTTTGTCAGCTATACCAGCGCTGAGACATATACCAAGGATATCAATGCCGAAAAAAGCAAGTCAGAGCCACGTTCTCTTGCTGAGAGTATCAATTTTATAATCGGTAGGCGGCTTGAGAAGCTTTTGGGGCCAAGGATCGATCAGGGGGCGGCCGATAAGCTTAAAGGCATTTTTAGAATCTCTTTAACCAAAGTTAAAGATGTTACGCTCGATGATCCTGCTACAGCAAGGACATTCTTGAAGCAGCTCGACGATTCAATAGAAAATACACTCAATGTAATCTTACAACCGGACAAAGACGATGCGGCACAGGCTTTAAGACACAAAGAGTTTGCTGAATTTGACCTAATACTAGAAGACGGGTTCAAACCTCCATTAACAAGCGGCAAGCTTCCCTCGCTGCCGGATGGTGGAACCCCCGCCAAGAAAAAAGATGATGAGGGCCCGGATTCGGCGAGCGGAGGTGGCGGAGGAGCTGAGCCTCCGGACAGCCCGGGACCTCAAGATGGCGGGCCTGAAGGAGGTCCTAAAAGCGGTGCCGGCATAGTTGAGGAGCAGCAGCAGGGAGAAGATCAAAAGAAAAAAGAAGAACAGAAGGAGGAAGAGGATAAGAAGAAGGAAAAAGATGAATTTCCTAAGACCCCCAGGGAGATTACCGATCTCGTTAAAACGAAGGACAAACATGATCTGACGGAAAAATATGGCTTCAAGATAGCAGAAGATGTCTGGCACGCTGCCGGTACGAGAATCCGTATCGCAGTTCGTTCGAACGAAAAGGGTGACAACATTGAAGGGAGGATAATCATCCAGCATTTTCCCAACGAGGGAGCCGACAACCGCGCCGAGCCGGGAGACCTGAGTAACCCCTCAATCGAGATGGTTTTTGATATTGGGGCGAATAGTCTTGACCTTAAAGGGAGATGGGCCCGCGTTAATCAGCTTCGCACACACCTTAATATGGCGCGCTCGGCCAGCCCCACTGAGGATAAGCCGGTTTACTTTAGAGGTGTCACAGGTCAGGCAGTGGTACAGTGTATGGTATCGCTCGATATGGAGCCTGAATTCAGCCGGCGTGGATATGACGAGATGGGGCAGACGCTTACCTCGA
Organism: Deltaproteobacteria bacterium; assembly: GCA_024102635.1. GTDB lineage: Bacteria > Bdellovibrionota_C > UBA2361 > UBA2361 > JAGFJO01 > JAGFJO01. Next base: position 12,792 of record JAGFJO010000089.1, on the reverse strand, counting down.
TTCAGAACGAAGCTAACGAAAAATTTAAACTGGAAATAGGCGAAACAGGCGTAGAGCGAATCGCGGTTGTAAGACGGCAGCTTCTCGTTGTTGAGAAGTTTAATGAGATTTGGAATATGGATGACACGCTGAGCGCCGGTGAGGCGGAGTCGGTCAAGCGGGGTGAATCCCAGGCAGCTCAGCTTCATTATCTTGAGATTCGGGATCTCGCTTACGTCGCCATGTATAAACGTTTTCTTGAGGGCAAGGCCGAAAAGTGGAAAAAATGGAGTGAACTCTCAGCCGCTGAGCGTGATGCCGCGATTGAAGAGATGTGGAATAACGACGAATGGAGGAAGGAGTGGGATCTCAACAAGGATAACGAAAAAGAGACTCAAGAGACTATCGAGAAAAAGGAAAGGTGGTATCCTTACCTAAAAGAAGCTTACGATGAGCTTTACCAAGACATGCATATTAACGCGGTGGGCCCGGATGGTAAGCCCATCGTCCCGTCTCCCTTTCCGGATCTCGCCTCATTAAACCTTAGTGATAAGGCCGATAAATGGAAGTATGAAAAAGCTCTTGCCCGGGTAGTTTCAGCAGGCGACGTGTTGGCCGAATGGAACGGCAGTCAAATCACGGATGTGTCAGAAAATAGGACATGGGAGCAGCAGCTCAATAAATTTCGTTATGAAAAAACGGTGGAGCTGGCGCACCGCACCTTTTTCGGGCAGTACGAATATCGTCTAAGGATCTTTGAGCGGCCAGCAAATTGCGCTCCAGATCAGGAATTTACTCTTCAGAAAAAGAAGTGGAACGAAGTGATGTATTTTCACGATGATGACGGGCACCACCTATATATATATGGCGATTGCCAGGTCAAGCGTGAGTACTATCCCGAGGATGCGTCACGTCACCATGCCTACAATAAAGACTCGGACGATATAAATCATCATGATCCAAGTGACTACGACGATCACAACCGTACTATGCTTTTTATCTGGCTAGGTGATCCGACCGAAGATCCATCTAAACCGCGAAATGATTTAGCCGGTTTTGCCAAGATACTCTGTAGGGATCACCATAACGTAGAGAAGCACGACGATATGATGCCTAACTCGGAGATTGTTGCCCATATGTGGGAGCATCAGGACAGGCAGCGGCGTGAGGATGACGGGCATGCGGTAACAAAAACAGCGGTCGGTATCTTTAGAGCAAACATCACCCGCTGCAACTGGCCGCGCGCCAAGATTATTCATGTGCGCCAATGCTGGATTCACGATAATCCATTAATCGCCTGGGAGTGTGATAGAGCAACATTCTCAAACTGCACCGTGTCCAACACCAGAATGATGTTCAAGGGAGGAGATGGGGGATCAGCCGAGGGAGTTAAGATCCTGCGCGGAAATTGGGGTAAGGATGTTGAGCTATATGGAGGCATTAAATCAGGAAGCCTCTCTGCATCGCGGTTTGCATGCAATATGCTTGAGATGGATGAGTTTAGTCCCACCTTCCAGTATAAGTCGATCTGGGAGACCTACTTTGCAATGCGCGGCTCAAGGATAATGAAGGCGATCGTGAAAGATGCGCGCTACAAAGAGCTTATCTGGGAACCTACAAATATTCCGTTCTTCGGCCAATATTATTACGAATGGAAGCGCGCCGGCATGATGACGATGCCCGAGCTTATGCGGTGCTTGGCTCAAGCCAATGGGAAACAGGTGTTCGCAGACCGTCTCGATGTAGAGTCAATGACGGGCGGAGCCAGGACCGGTACCGTGCGCCATGCCGTATGGCGCTTAGGGCTGGCGGGCGTTAATAACAACAGCAGGCTAGAGCTATTCGGATATCGCGATACCCCTGAAGAGCTGAGAAGGAAAAGTAAGATTCGTTATACAGCAACCGTGATGGCGCGCTCCATCCCTTTCGTTCGTAATTGGATGACCGGCAGCGTTTTCAATCAGTATATGGAAGGCGACAATCAGGTCGGATTTGCGATACTGCAAGACAGCCGCGGTCAGACGCAGCCCAATGGTCATATTGAGCCCGATACCAATATGACTGCCGGTAAATTTTACTCACAGATATTCAAACATGTAGGCGGCGTAAGTAAGATTGCTCCGGATGATAGGTGGTCTACGTTGCGCCGTAAACCAGGCGAGACAGATGATCAGTATTATGCTAGAGCCAAGGCGGAAGAACGGCTCCCGATCCCCGATGAGCCGATGCATACCGTCCGAAACCGCCCTGAGCGGGAGGAGCTTGGAGCTTGGCCGGGTCACGACAAGGATCTGTCTAAATTGAAAGTCCCTAAGCGGCCAGAGAAAAAAGAGGACTCGGCAACCGCCACTTAGTAGCTCAATCTTCTAAGATCTCACTTTCAAATATCGGAAGCCCCACCGAGCACTGATTACGGTACTTTCCATTATCATCATACTGCTCGCTGCTCGGCGTCTTAAGCTCAATCAGCGCGACGCGCGCAATCTTCATCTTAGGGTAAAGTAGGATCGGATTACTGCCGTGGTTTGCAAGCTCCAGCGTGATGCACCGCTCGCGGTGACCGGGGTAGACAATCATCGCCGTCTGCACGATAGTCAGCCCCACCCGCGCCAGAGTGCTGCGCCCTTCAATTAGAAATCCAAGTGTGGGGCCTACTGTTACCTTTTCATAGGTATGCCCAAGCAGAAACTCGCCCGGCTGGAGAGGATAGGGAGCTTCGGCGCCGATTGTTATTTCGTCATAGTCCGGTGCGGTTCGATTCTTAACGTCGACTACCTTTCCCGGCCGCGGCCTTAAAAGCTCGGCCCCCAGATGCATCAGCACTCCGCATGCCCTAATTGATTTTTCACTGAACGGCTCAATCTTAAGCTGCCCAGATGTGATCGCTTTTTTTATATCCTCATTTGAGAGCATCATAGAATAAGACCGGCCTAAATTAATAATTAAAGGAGCCAGTTATAGGAAGTTTACAACTACTATATGAGATGCTACAGATCCTTTGATGGCCGTTTTTCTTTGGTGAGACTTTATGGAACATAGTTCTGAAACCCGCAAACTAGCATTTACCTGGCTCTCAGCCGCAGGGGCCTTAGCAGTGGGGTTTAGCCTATTTCTCTACTTCTCTGATTATTACCTTTCTAACTCGAAAGGTGAGGCTGAAAACGCCAAGGTGCTTGAGGTTATGAGGCGCTCACAAAGCTCCCTCCCTGGGAGACCCACGGATGAGAGGATGTTACGTGCCGTTCCAAATAGCGGGGCGGGAGAGAGATAGTTCTTTTTTTTCGATTAAGCCGTTATGCCGGGGATTCTAGAAAACGCTCGGCCTCTTATCACCGCCTGGCTCACCCTTCAAAGTAAATTATATAGATGGGCGCGCTCGCAGAGCATGCGTAAGACATCGGAGGGCCTTGGTAGTATCAGTAAGCTCGATACGGACTCAGGTCTTATTATGGAGCGCGAAGCTGAGCTTCAGGAGATCGTCTGGCTCAAAGAGAAGCTTAGAGCAGTTCCGTACTGGAGAGAGGGCCATAGACGTCTCGCGCTCCTAGGTCTTAATCAGGGAGATTCTGCCATGGCATACGCTTCAGCATTGGCAGTGAAAAAACTCTCCGGCTCTCCTGAGGCGCTCCTTGAAGGTGAACATCTAGTTGGGAAAAGCCTTCTTCAAGGGGGAGACCCGCAGCGAGCCCTTCCATTTCTTAAAAAGGTCAGCCCCGAATCTACGGAAGCTGCAGAAGACCTAGCAGCCGCATACCTTGCTCTTGGCAGCTTAAGAGAGGCGTACTCTACGCTTTCTGAACTTCCGCGAGATGCGCTTTCACCCGCATCGAAGGAGGCGTATCTCTATTTACGGGATAAGCTTAACGATTAAAAGGTGCAGCTCTTTTTACCTTCTCGCACTCGGCCGCTGAGCTCTCGGGTTAGGGGCCGACTTTGTAATCGGCGAGGCTTTTCCGGCAAGTGTAATCCAGATAGAGTCTCCGGCGGGAGCAGCGGTAATACGCGCGTTTCTCTCTACTGCAATCTTCGCTTCAACTCCTTCACTAGTCTCTTCCATCAACACCATGTTAAATCCTAGAAAATCTTGCGGTGGGAACTGCGGAAGTTTAAGCGGGGGCCGAAGCAGCCGGCAGTCAGGAATTACAAGCCTGTACATTCTATCATCGAGCTTTTGCAGGCCGAATCTGGTCTTTTTAGCGAGCCTGATTTTTATTGTGGGCTGAAGCACTGTTCGGCCGCTATAACCGAACTCAAGCGCTACAACCTCCTGCTGGCCTTTGGGAGCCACTTTGCCGCTCAGCTTGGCGCTGTTTAAGGTAGCTACCGCCATCGCCGCAGGAGATACAGGAATATCAGGACTGCCAGAAGTCGCGGTCGGAGTATTTGCGGCTGTCGGCGTCTTAACTGAGGTGGGCGAGGGAGCCGGTGTAGCTGTAAAGGTCGGTGCTGTCGTATGGGTTGGTGTCGGATTCGGAACCTTAGGAATTAGCTCCTCAATAACCGGCATGTCATCTACCGCCTCCTCAATTCTGGATGTAGGAGTGGCCGGAGGGGAAGTTGGTGTTCTTTTCGCAGATATCACTGCGGGAGACTCAGTTGGTGCGGCGCTCGTAGTGTCCGGAGCTGAAGGGGTTAAAAGAGCAGGCACAGATGCCTGAGTCTCAGAGAGGCTAACCTTAAGCGTTGCAGTTCCCTCTGACTGTGACCAGGTAAAGCGAGGAATGGCGCTTCCTATTACGTCCACAACCACCCTGGATTTGTCGTCGTGTGCTCCAACGCGAACGGCACGTATCCGAGCGGATGCCAGGGAGCCGCTATCTATCTTAATGGTGCGATTACGTGTGCTTTTCATCCCTTCGATATCGCCTACAATACGTGTGGGGTTTTCGACCACAAACGAAGCGCTCCCGGTAATCTTAGGCGAGGTGACAGTTACCGACAGCTCGTTTGTCAAGGGGTTCTCAGTAATCTCGATTGTCGATACTCCGTCCTCTACTTTGACTGGAAGCGGCAAGGCAGAGGCCTCTTGAGAACAGAGCGCCGTCAGAACCTGAACAAAGGCAAAAAGTGAAAGCGTGCAATATCTTAACATCAGGAATTTTTATTATATTTTCAGCGATTTAATATTAATCCGCTCGGGAGTATACGGCCAGCCCGAAATTATTAGAGCGCATTCGGGGTAGTAGCGGGAGTCACGAGGAAGATTATTCTATTCCGATGGTACCGCCGCTTATAAGCCGCGCGGCCTCCTTGTCGGCTTCTGCGCGGGCTCTCTCCAGAAATACTTGCAGCCGCTTCTCAAATACAATCAGAGCTGCTGGAGCGTCACTGGTGATTCTATATTTTTTCGGAGCAGACGCTCCGCGCTCAGGTAGAGCAGTTATGTATAGCTCTTTATTGCTAGAGTAGTCCCCCTTGTCATCCAGGCTTCGTGATTCAAGCTCGATTTTGTGTCCTAGCACCTGCGCAAGCTCGCAGTGCGCGCCGCCCGCCCGCTCAGACATCAGCACCACGGCATCTCCGAAAAGCCCAATCCACACATCGATCTCTCCCGGGTTCTCCAGGCTTGCTTCTAGCGCAGCCATCGGGTCCTCTTCCGTATTCTCTTTGGTCAGCTCCATACGGCCGCGGAAAAGGAAGTTGATTGCCAGGTCTCTTGAGCCGGCCGTAAAGGCATACCGCCTCGCAGCAGATCTTGCGGCCAGGTATTCGAGCACCAGGCGGGGACGGAGGTCTCGCCAAGCTTTGCCCGCAGCTAATTGAAAGATAATTGGAGAAACCACAATTGCACCCCACATTAGCCATGCATTGTGCAGACTGATTGCAAAGGTACAAGCGACAACAATTGTGATTATGGCGGAGGCGATTCCTTTTGAGTGCGCCCTAGAAAGCAGCGAGAATTTCTCCTCAGGAGGAATTTGACGCCAAATTTCAGTTGTTTCAACGTTCGCCATAGCGGAAAAATATTCCCATTGAAGGCAATTCCGTACCTTCCATTAAAAGCCGCTTATACCTGAGTCGGGGGGCGGACTTGGCCCGGCATCATAACTTATTGACCTTGCTACTTTTTAAGATGCCCCAAACACATTAACCTGCTCAGGCTGTGCTTCTGAGCCGCAGGCCTTTCCGCCCACTCTCTAAAATGCAGGAAGCAGGCCAATTCCTTGCTCGTCCTAAGAAACTTTTTAGGCCGGTTAGCGATTATTAATGCAGCCGTGATCGCGAGAATTAAAACCGCCTCCATACAGGGAATCGATGCGCTTAGCGTTGAGGCCGAGGTGCACCTTAAGAAGGGGCAGAGGCGAATCTCGATAATTGGACTCGCCGACAGCGCTGTCAGAGAGGCAAAAGACCGCGTTCAAACGGCGATGCGCCACTCGGGAGTTAGTGTTAAGGGCGATGTGCTGGTTAACCTTTCGCCGGCCGAAGTGCGAAAGGAGGGAGCGCATTTTGATCTTCCAATAGCTATTGGAGTACTGGTTGCCGCCCGAGCAGTATCTTACCCCGAGGTAAAAGACAGAAGTTTTTTTGGAGAGCTTGCGCTTGACGGCCGTATCAAACCGGTGCGCGGCATACTTGCTCTTACAATCAACTCTCTTCAGCGCGGAATAAAAGAGGTAATCGTTCCGCTTAAGAATAAGCGCGAGGCGGAACTTCTTCCTGGCATCAAAATCACGGCGGTAAGCTCATTAGCACAGCTGATCGCCTATCTTAAAGGCCGAGAGCTTCCTGAGCGGAAAGAAGATCCCTTGCCGGCTGCATCGCCTTACGCGCCGATTTTGAACGGATTCTCGGATGTATGGGGCCAACACTCAGCAAAAAGGGCGCTAACAATCGCTGCAGCGGGAGGGCACAACATTCTTATGATAGGGCCGCCGGGGTGCGGCAAAAGCATGTTGGCGCAGAGGTTTCCGACGATTCTCCCGCCGCTTTCAAGCTGCGAGAAGCTCGAAGTAATAAAAATTCACTCTGTCGCCGGAGCTCCCGTTGAAGGGTACTTAAGCGGCGTCCGCCCTTACCGCCATCCGCATCACCTTGTGAGCGATGCGGGGCTGATTGGCGGCGGCTCAATTCCTAAGCCCGGTGAGATAAGTCTCGCTCACAACGGCGTGCTGTTCCTCGATGAATTTCCTGAATTTAGGCGCAGCGCTCTTGAGGCGCTGCGGCAGCCGATGGAGAGTGGACTGGCATGCATATCACGCGCAAAAGCTAACCTTGCTTTCCCGGCGAGTTTTCAGCTGATAGCGGCGATGAATCCATGCCCATGCGGAAGGCTCGGTATTGAGGGAAATAGCTGTCTCTGCTCACGCTCCTCTATCGCCGCGTATCTTAAGAAACTGTCGCAGCCCATCCTTGACCGCATCGATCTCCATGTCGAGCTGGCAGGAGTGCCGGTAGAAGCTCTTACCGGAGCAAAAAGAGAGGGAGGAGAATTCGATTCGCCTGCAGAAATTGTTCATCATGCCCGCAAGCTGCAAGTATCGCGGCAGGGGAAGGTGAATGCCCTTCTTAGCGGCGAAGAGATAGCTGCAATGGCCAGAATCAAGCCGCACGCGCTGCGGCTTCTTGAGCAAGCGGCGAAGAAAACAGGTTTAAGCGCGCGCACATTTGTAAGGATACTGCGCGTATCGTTCAGTATTGCTGATATGGAGGGCGCTTCGCAGGTTGATGAACGGCATGTAGCTGAAGCGATAGGCTTTAGGTCACTGGAGCGTCTACAGAGCTGTTACTGTATGTGAGTAGGGTGAGCGCAGCTTTATTCCTGGTCCTTGGTGCGAAGGCGCATCTCAATCGTTTTTGTCTTCGTCTCCCCGGTGAAATCGGTGCTTGTTTCCAGAATCAGGATTCTATCGGCAAGAATCTCAATTACCTCACCGCCGTTAACACCGATTTTGGTGCCTTTCTTTACAGTGAATCCTTTACCTAACGAGTTCTCCACCATGGCGGAGCCTTCGTCTCCCGCGCCAAGCACGGCTGTCAGTTTCAGCTGCCCGATGCCGTACTTCTCGAGCGGAGTCTTATTGGAGAGATCCCCTGGTTGGGGCGCCAGGCTGAAGGGGCGAAAGGGATCGCGTTTCCCGGTAGGATCGTACACAAACGGAGTCGCTTCAGCCTGTGCTGTTAATGCAGCAAGCATAGCTTCATCATCAGTCTCCGGTCCCTTTTTCTTATCTTCGTTATCTCCAATCTGCGGAGAATTGTTCACGAGCGTGTATTTGAACGGCGCGCCTGTATCCGGGTCAAGCGGTATTGAATCGAAGTAGTCCGGTATGAGCTCTACAAGATGCTGCGGAAACTTAAGAGTCTTCTGCCTATAGTCATGTACCGCGGCCAGAATTCTTTTCATATCTTTTTCACGCGGTGTGCCCGGCATCTGCTCGATCTGCCGATTGATGGCATCGCGCACGCTATTCGGTTTATCCCGGTTAAAAAGGAAGTAGATTACAAGCTGAACAACTATTAGAAAGGAACCGATAATTACGATTCGCTGAAAAGCAGTTGCCTTTTTACTCTTCGCCATCGGACTAAAGAAAACCGAAAAAAATTCCTAGCTCTTATCAAAGATAAGCATTACGCGGATTCGCAGATCCTCACAATAGAAGGGATACATTTGCCGGGGCAAAAGATGCGCATTTATCCTGTAAAGGGTTAAAATGAAACAGTGATTGCGGCAAACGTTGTCTCGCCTGCTACCAGAGCTATCCACCTGGAAGTTTAAGTGCAGCGCTGGCCTCTGGCCGGCCTTAAAAATCCGGGTGAGAGGATCCGCCCCTTTAAGAAGCGAGACTCGCCACCTTTAGGTGGCGGTTTGAAGCTAGGCCGTTGGACATGAACCGAGCTTGAGGCAAGCTAGTAGTCGAAATCGGGCTTGCCCGACGTAGCGCGAAGGCGCGGAGTCGGGTCGCATTGCTCCCCCGTCGGTCCAAATCCTCTCGTAGCATTAGCAAACCAATGCCGTTCCGAGTCCGATGTGCCAACGGCGCCAGCCGTTGGACCAGAATCGGGGTGAGAGGATTTGAACCTCCGGCCCCTAGTTCCCAAAACTAGTGCTCTAGCCAGGCTGAGCTACACCCCGAAAAGAAAGGAATACTACTTAATCCAAAAGCCGCGGAATTTGCCCGTGACTTGGTAACTGCTAAGCAGTATGACAGAATAACAGCCAGGCAGTGTAGCGTTTCGCTTCTGCCGTGGCAAGTAACGCAATAACTATCTTATCTTATGAACGTTACATCGATTGGTACTATCCTGGCAGGTCAAGCTGAACTCGGAGCCTACACTCTCTCCGGATGGGTTCGCACGCATCGGCAATCAAAGAGCGTGACATTTATCGAGCTTAATGACGGCACTTCCGTTAAGGGCTTGCAGCTTGTAATTGATCCGGCTCTAGAGTCTTACAAAAGCGTCGCAGCGAGTATCGGGACGGGCGCGGCAATGAAAGCAAGCGGAAAGCTAGTTCCTTCTCCTGCTAAGGGGCAGCAGTTTGAGTTTCAAGTCGAAGAGCTCGAGCTTATCGGTGCAGCCGACGAGACATATCCTCTTCAGAAAAAGGGACACACCTTAGAGTTCTTAAGAGAGGTTTTGCACCTTAGGCCGCGCTCGAATACTTTCGGAGCCGTTTTCAGAATAAGGTCCGAAGCGGCATTTGCAGTACATAAGTTTTTTCACGAGCGCGGATTCTACAATCTTCATAGCCCCATAATCACGACTTCGGATTGTGAAGGCGCAGGCGAGATGTTTCAGGTGACAACTCTTGATATCGAAAGTCCGCCGAAAAGTGATGGGAAGATCAACTACCACGAAGACTTTTTTAGGGAGAAGGCGCACCTTACTGTCTCGGGGCAGCTTGAAGGAGAGATCTTCGCCTTGGCGCTGGGAAAGATATACACCTTTGGCCCCACCTTTCGAGCAGAGAACTCCAACACAACAAGGCATCTCTCTGAGTTCTGGATGATTGAGCCTGAAGCTGCGTTCTATCAGCTAAATGAGAATATGCAGCTGGCGCAGGATTTTATTGTATTTCTCCTCAAGCACCTCCTTGAGAGATGCTCTGCTGATCTTGAATTCCTTCAGGCCCGCGAGTGGGCCGAGAAGGACTTGCTGGAGAACCTAAAGAGGGTGGCCGAATCGCGCTTTGAAGTTTTGGATTACACAAGCGCTGTTAAAGCCCTAAAGGAGAGCGGCGAGAAGTTTGAATTTCCGGTGGAGTGGGGGATTGATCTTCAGACAGAGCACGAGCGCTACCTTACCGATAAGCATGTAAAAGGGCCTGTTTTCATCATTGATTATCCGAAGACCATTAAAGCTTTTTACATGAAGGTTAACGAAGACAACAAAACGGTAAGAGCGATGGATCTTTTGGTGCCGCGGCTGGGCGAGATAATCGGCGGCTCGCAGAGAGAGGAGCGCCATGATGTGCTGCTCGATAGAATCCGGGAGATGAACCTTCCTGAGGAGAACTACTGGTGGTACTTGGAGCTCCGCAAGTTCGGCAGTGTGCCTCACGCAGGTTTTGGAATGGGATTTGAGCGATTTTTGATGTACGTCACGGGGATGCAGAATATTCGTGATGTTATTCCGTTCCCACGCCATCCGGGGTACGCTAAATTCTAAGTTCAGAGCGTAAATTAAAAGTGCAGTTTTTAAACGATCATGAAAAGCTCAGCTGATTATATTCAATTGTCGGAGAAGTTTAGCGCTCACAACTATGCGCCGCTCGATGTCGTTATTTCCGAGGGCAAAGGCTCATGGGTTACCGATGTTGAGGGCAAACGTTACCTTGATCTTTTAAGTGGCTATAGCGCGCTAAACTTCGGGCACTGCAATCCACGACTTGAAGAGGCTGCCATCAAGCAGCTTAAAAAGCTGACTCTAACAAGCAGAGCATTTCACAACGACCAGTTCTCGCTTTTTTGCAGCGAATTCGCCGAGCTTTGCGGAATGGAATCTGTTGTCCTAATGAACTCGGGGGCGGAGGCGGTCGAGACCGCCGTGAAGATAGCGCGCCGCTGGGGCTATAGGCGTAAAGGAATAGCGGCTGGCAAAGCCGAGATAATTGCGTTTAGTGGGAACTTCCACGGCAGGACTACAACAATTATAAGTTTTAGCGATTCGGATTCCAGCCGCGAGGATTTTGGCCCCTTCACGCCCGGGTTCAAGGTGACCCCGTACGGCGATCTCAATAAAGTAAAAGCTGCCATTACGTCCGAAACGGCGGCTGTGCTAATTGAGCCGGTGCAGGGTGAGGGAGGAGTAATATTTCCGCCTGACGGCTTTCTTCGTGATCTCCGTGCACTCTGTACCGAAAGAAATGTTTTGATGATTGCAGATGAAATTCAGAGCGCCTTTTTCCGCACCGGGACTCTTTTTGCCTGCCATCATGAGAAAGTTCATCCGGACATGGTCATAGTCGGCAAGTCGCTTGGCGGTGGAATAGTTCCGATCTCGGCGGTAGCAAGCTCAAGGGAGATAATGGAGGTACTAACCCCCGGCTCGCACGGCAGCACCTTCGGAGGTAATCCTTTTGCGTGTGCCATCGCGCGAGAGGTGATCAATCTCCTTAAGGAGAAAGGTTTGGGAGATCGGGTAAAAGGCCTGGGCGCTCATTTCGAAAAAGCTTTGCGGGAGATAGCCGCAAAAAGCTCTAAAGTAGATGGAATCCGCGCGCGCGGACTCTTTTTCGGTTTCGACATCAAGCCCTCGGAGGGTAAGGCCAAGAAAATCTGCATCGAGCTTAAAAATTTAGGGGTGCTTGCTAAAGACACCCGTGAACAGACGATACGTTTTGCTCCGCCGCTTACGGTTACTAGAGAAGAGCTGGATTATGGGATTGAGAGGATTAGGCAGGTGCTAGTTTGAGCGTGTCGCAGCCTACACCGCGATTCCCATCAGAGCTTTATCGTCCCGGTAGTACTTCCCGAAGCGGTTATTTAAAAACTCCATTAAGGGAATATCCTCGGCTTTTAGGAAGCCCTTCTTCTTTTTAATCTTTCCATTCAGCACCAAGTCTAGCGGCGCGCAGATACCGCAAGCGGTGGTTATCTGGATCGCTCCGTAATGCTCGCCGTGGATGATGTTATTGTAAACTGTGCTGGCGTAGGTGCGCTGCTTTAGGCGCCCTTTAACTGTTCCGACCACATTAATAAAGATTAAGCATTTATCCTGCGCGGTGGTTGAGATGCTTCTTTCAAATACTTTTCGCAGAGTTTCGCGATCTGTGTTGAACCGCAAATCCTGCATTAGGAAAGCACAGAGATCTCGATGCCCCGGGTACCGCACTGATTTATAATCGAGCTTGCGCACCCGTCCCTGCATTGTTTCGCACAGTGTCCCGAGACCGCCCGAGGTGTTAAAAGCCTCGTACTCAACTCCGTCCAGAGAGAAACGCTCGTAGCCTTCAAGAGGCAAAGTCCATAAAAGCTGTCCGTCATCTATTACTTGGCACGGGTTGCCGTATTCGTTTATCAGCCCCTCTGTTGACCAGGTTAGATTGTATTTCAGGCGGTTGCTTGGATAGATAGGCAGCGCACCGACCCGCATCTTGACGGTATCAACTTCAACGAATGAGTTAATAAGATACGAGGCTGCTATGCTTATAAAGCCCGGAGCAAGGCCGCACTGCGGCATAAAGCATTTTCCGGAGCGCGACTTTCTTGCAAGGTCATTGATCTCTTTTGCCGTCTGAACATCTTCTGTGAGATCAAAGTAATGAATCTTTGTTTTGTCGGCTAATGTGGCTACTTCGAGATTGCAGTAATAGGGCAAAGCGCTAAGTACCGCATGCGATCCTTTCAGCAGCTTAAGCGTGGCGTCGCG
>JAGFJO010000087.1 GCA_024102635.1 Deltaproteobacteria bacterium | reverse complement strand
ATTAACACTATCAACGATAGCTGCAGGGGATCTCAATTGAAGATATTAAAAACAGCGGCAATTACCGCTTTCGCAGTGGCGCTGCTAGCGGCGGCAGTCTATCTCTTCCCGGCCTCCACCATTGGATGGCTTGGATATATCCTGACGGCTGATCAAGATCCCCGTCCCTCAGACGCCATCGTCATGATGCTTGGGGGCGAATGTCCTGAGCGCCCGATAAAGGCCGCGGAGCTTTACCGAGAAAAGCTTGCCCCCCGTATAGTAATGAGCTCAGGATATATAAACCGTGAGGTGCTAAAAAGCGCCCCTGCCGGATATGAGTGGCTGCCAATCTCGGGACGCTTTATAACAGCCCTTAGAAGCCTTGGAGTATCAAGAGATGATATTCACATTGTGGACTCAAGCCATGCATTTGATAGCGCCTATGAGCTTGCCGCCGTGGCGGACTATCTTAGAAAAAACGGGTGGAAGCGGGCAATCTTAGTAACAACGGTGCAGCACACCCGGCGGGTCAATTGGATCTGGAGCCGCGTGGCGCCCGATATTGAGCACACCACAGTCGCAGCTAACCTCCCCCGCTGGGATAAGTGGTGGCAGGACCCTGCATATGTGAGGCTGGTGGGCTATGAGTATTTCTCCCTTCTTAAGGAGGTCTTGCGCCGAGCCGGAGTGCTGGAGTGAGAAGTGCTCTAAACATCGCTCTTTACGTACCAAGTTCCCATGACTTACAATCTTTACGGGGCTTAAGCCGAAAATTCCCTTCGGCGCCTTGGGGGCAGAATGGCGCATATCGATAACACCGCTCGCATCTCTGAAAGAGCGGACTCAGTTCAAGGGCCGGAGATTACATCGGCAGCGGAAGAAAGGCCCGGAGCGGCAGCCTCCCATCTTCATGACGTATCGATTGTGGTGCTGGCGGTGTCGCTCGTACTTCTGCCGCTTTTTTTTGGCGGAATCAATGAAGTTGCAGCGCTCTCCAGTCAGATAAGTTTATGCCTCGCAGCAGCTCTCTTACTCATTTTTAAAGGAGGGGTGCCGTCAGGACTTGTAACCTTCTCCCGCTCCCCAGCCACCGCACTTATCACTTTCTGTTTTTTTTCGCTTCTTGGATATCTTGCGCTACAGTTTCTGGTTATGCAGAGCCGCTCCACCCCTCATCCCATTCTTGGTTCCAGCGGTGCGCTTGCAAACACCCAGGCCTTTTTTATATCGCTCAGTGAGATTATCTTTTGCGCCGCAACGTTTCTTGTAGCGCGAGCGGTAATCGAGCAACGTTCAAATGCCTCAAAGACCCTGGTAAAAGCTATAATAGTTAGCGGTCTTGCAGCTTCCGCTATAGCTCTCTCGCATTGGTTTTATGATAACGGTAAGCTCTTCTGGAACTTTGCGCCAAAGAGCGTATTTATAAGTGAGCGCGCAAGGTGGCCCTTTGTAAACTCCAATCACCTTGGCGACTTTTTGCTGGCGCCGGCTCTCTTCCTAATTGCTCTCCTTTTAGCAAGGCCAAATCCGATTTTTGGAGCTTCAAAGCCCGCATCATCTGCGCCATTTAGATACCCGAAAAAGCAGCAGGTAATTAAGAGCGTGTTTACCTACCTTTTCTTAGGCAGCGCCATAATGTGCTTACTTATTGCGCTCCTTGCTTCGCTCTCTCGCGGCGCTTGGCTCGGCTTCAGTTTGGCTCTGCTTTTAATGCTCGCTTGCAACGCAATAATGTCCCGCTCTGCGCGCAGACCCATCCGAGCTGCTGCGCTTATCCCAACCGGATACCATCCGGCAGCTTATGATCGATACCGCGGGGCAAAGTTTATTACTCCGGGATTGGAGATGATGCTTGCTAGGTTAAAGCGCTGGAGCAGGCCCCTTACCCTTCTTGTCGCGCTCTCGCTTCTTGCGTTTTTCTTAAGCGACAGAGGAAGCGAGCTTATTGCGGGGAGAATCGAGTTCGGTCTTAAACACACCAAGGATGATATCCGCTGGACATTCTACGGAGACACCTTGCAGATGTTAAAAGACCACCTATGGTTTGGAGTGGGGCTAGGCAATTGGAGCTCTGTTTACCCGGCCTATATGTCTCCGTCGCTGGCAGGTATTCTCCCTGCCTACTTGCACTCGGATCCTTTGCAGCTCTTTGTAGAGCTTGGCCTGATTGGCTCTCTCCCTATTTTAGTTGCGACAGTAGGAGTATCGTATTTTACTTTTCGCGCACTTGGACGCGCTGTGCGCGCTGACACGGCAGCTTCTTGGCTCATCCTCCCGGCTTATTGCGCTGCGGCCGCGCTATTTATTGCCTCACTTCCTGAGTTCCCTCTTCGGATGCCGGCGATAGTTCTTCAGATTACAGTAGTAGTTGCGCTTCTCGCTTGGCAGATTGACCGCACGCTTTCTGGTTTTGAGAAAGGCGATAGTGAAGAGGGCAGATAGTGGGCGCTTGATACTTTTTAATGGAGAGCCAAGATGAGAAAAGGAAACGTTGCAGGGAAAGATGAGATATCTCCTCAGGGCGGCTACCGCACACCAGGCGAGGCAGAAGTGCCGGGCAGAATTGCGTCTACCTTTGAACAAAATAGAGATAGTACCGCTTCAAAGCTAGAAAACTTTCCGAAATACATAAGGCGCCAAAAGGTGACCCGTTACCTTGCGCTTTATGAGCTCTTCAAGCTCTCTCTCCCTGTTAAAGGCTCAATAATTGAATGTGGTGTGAACCAGGGATTCGGACTTATGTCTTGGGCAAATTTTTCAGCGGTCCTTGAGCCCAACAACCTAACAAGGAGAATTTACGGCTTTGATACCTTCACCGGTTTTCCTCATGGTGTAACGAAGCATCGCTCCAAGCGATATACCCCAAAAAAGGGCGATCTCGCAGCGGACTCCTATGATGAGCTTACTAAGCTAATTGAAATCTATGACGATAACCGCTTTCTTGGGCATGTCGATAAGGTTCATTTGATTAAGGGCGATGTGAGGAAGACCGTTCCCGAATTTATAGAGGAGAATGGACACCTGATTGTAAGCCTTCTCTTTTTGGACCTCGATTTATACGAGCCCACAAAGGTGTGCCTCCAGAATTTCCTGCCGAGGATGCCGCGCGGCGCTGTTTTGGCGTTCGACGAATTGGATAATCCGATATGGCCCGGTGAAACTATGGCACTCATGGAAGCGGTGGGGGTTAGCAATCTAGAACTTAAGCGGTTCGAGTTTGACCCTTATATCTCGTACGCATTAGTTTGCTAACGCGGCTGGAGGTTACAGTCTCAAATGATCCTTTACAGGTTGGATGACTTAATTTGTCCCATTGTTGGACGGGGCGAGAGATGCCATGGCAGGTACGAGGACGATCAGAACTTCGACCGAATCCTCGCAAATTCAAGCGCCGATTAGCCCTGCTTGCCATCCTCCGTGTTCCTCTGCGTACTCCGCGTTAAATTAATCAAAATGCCGCATACGGGGATTATCGCTGCCAATCGAAGAAGTGCGGCGGCAATTTTTTCACACGGAGGACACGGAGTACGCGGAGGAGTCATTAAGACGGCAGCCTGGAGCGCCGGCTGAAGCGGTCAAAAGTTCCACACCTTTGCAAAGGCTTTAGTTAATCTTATTCCTTTGGAGGGCCGGCTTCCAAGCCGTTAAAGAAAGCCTTCGAAGATACGCAAGATGCTTGCAACTCTTCCAGGGTCAACGAATTATAGCTTGGCCGGAAGACGCTTTCTTTCCGCCTCGTACCTTGATTGTGCGAACTTTGCCGAGCCTCATCCGTATCTCGGTGGCAATCGATTCTGCGTCCAAACCGTACTCGCTCCTTAAGTACTTTTGATCCCCCACAATTGAGGTAAAGCCGCCTCTTATGCCGAAACGATAAAATAGTGATGGCGCGCGGCCCTGCTCTAGAAGGATCTCAGCGATAATCCCGCCGAGCCCCCCCTCCACCGAATGTTCTTCCATGGTAAAGACAGCATCGCACTCTGCGGCAGCTTCTAACACGCGCTCTGATTTAAGAGGCTTTAGAGTGTGGCACTGCAGAACTTTAACCGAGAGGCCCCCGGCATTTAGAATCCGCGCTGCTTCAAGCGCCACCGCCGACATACTTCCTGTTGAGATTATCGTAAGGTCTTTTCCTTCCATTAGAACCCGCGGTATCCCCAGCTCAAAAGACTCCCGCCGCGTCCCACTAAGGTCTGCTCCCTCGCGCTCTAGCCTTATATAACCTGCCCCCGGCGTATAGATAAGCGCGCGTGTGCACTCCCTAGCCTCTTCGTCGTCGCCGGGCGAAAAAATGGTGATATCAGGCAGGGCGCGCATTACCGCTATATCCTCGGTGGCGTGATGGGAAACTCCAAGCTGCCCGTAACTTAGCCCCGCGCCAATGCAGATTATCTTGACGTTTGCGTTATGGTAGCAAGGACCATTCCGTATCTGCTCCACGCACTTAAGTGATGCGAAATTTGCTATCGAATACGCCAGCACTATCCGCCCCTCAAGCGCCATGCCAAAGGCGACGTTTATCATGTTCTGCTCGGCAACCCCGACATTTAAAAACTGCGCTGGGAAACGGTGCCGGTACTCATCCAATACCCGGAACCCCAAGTCTCCGGTGAGCAGCATAATTCTGCTGTCGGCTTCAGCCAGATTGCAAAGCTCACTTATAAACGTATCACGCACTTTGGTTATTCCCTAAAAAGGCCCGGTTACTCACCGCTTGTCTCCGCCCACTCACTATCTGCCCCAAGCTCGTCCCTTGCGTTCTCCAGCTCCTCTCCTCGCGCTGTGCGGTAGTGCCAGAGCACGGTGTTCTCCATAAACGATACTCCCTTTCCCTTGACGGTATGGGCTATTATGCAGCGCGGCTTGCGGTGAAGGCCGCTGTGATCCTCAGCGAGCGCGGCAGAGAGCTCCTCGTGATCATGTCCATCTACCTCGACGACATCCCAGCCGAAGCTCTCCCACTTGGCAGCGAAAGGTTCAAGCGCTAAAACGCTCTCAACGGTATCAAGGCTCTGAATCTTGTTGTAATCAACTATCGCCACTAGGCGGCTGAGCGCGCGGTGCGAAGCAAAAAGGGCTGCCTCCCATGTTGTGCCCTCATCGCACTCCCCGTCGCTAAGCAGCACGAAGACTCGGTGGCTCTTGCCCTCAAGTTTTGCGGAGTAAGCCATTCCGCACGCCACAGAGAGGCCGTGGCCGAGGGAGCCTGTTGAAAGCTCGACTCCAGGCACATCTTTATGCGACACGTGGCCCGAGAGCTTAGAGCCGTTCTGGTAGTGCGTCTTAAGTTCATCTGGAGAGAAATACCCGCTTCGTGCAAGCGCCGAGTATACGGCGGCTCCAGCATGTCCCTTACTTAGTATAAACCTATCGCGCTCGGCATAGAGCGGATCTTCGGGGTTCTTATTCATGATAGAGCCGTAGAGCACCGCCAAGATATCGGCGCATGAGAGGCACGATCCAAGATGCGACCCCCCTCCTGAGCTTGTCATCTCAAGTGAATCAATCCGTATCTGCTTTGCAAGCGCTATTGAATCGCTTCTCTTATCCATCTTTCTATGCCACCTGCGGTCTTAATTTATCGATAGCCCCGCGGCGCAAGTTATCAAACGACTCTTCCGCTAGACGGAACATCGCCGCGCCTAAAACTTCGTCACTTATAGTAGAGAGTCGTCTTTCAAGCTCCTCTACTTTTTGCAAAATGTATCCGCTTGCTACACTATCGCCGCCTACCGAGAAGACCTTTTTGAAGCGTGTTTTCGCTTTATGTTCGCCCTCATGAGAGAGCTTCTCGTTCATCTTCTCACCCTGCCTTAGGCCGGTAAATTCGATCGCGATATCACGCCGCCCGTATAGAGCGAGCATCTTTTTAGCTACATCAACAATCCGCACCGGGCTTCCCATATCAAGAATATAGACTTCACCGTGACTCCCTAAAGTTCCAGCAGTAAGCACAAGCCGCACAGCCTCCCTTACAGACATGAAATACCGCTCTACATCAGGGTGCGTTACTGTAAGCGGTCCGCCGCTGAGGATCTGCTCTTTAAAGAGTGGAATAACACTCCCGTTGCTGTTGATTACATTCCCGAAGCGGACGATTGCGGTATTGAGCCTGATTCCATCTCCCGCAGATTCCTCTCGCATTAGCTCCACGCTCTGAACGATAAGCTCTGCCAACCGCTTTGAAACTCCCATTACACTTGAAGGCTCAACGGCCTTATCGGTTGAGACCAGCACAAAGCGCGAGGCGCCGCTCTTTAGCGCAGCCTTTAGTACTCTACGTGTACCGAGCACATTATTAAGGAAGGCCGCATACGCATTCCCTTCCACGAGCGAAACATGCTTGAAGGCGGCGGCGTGAAAGATAAGATCCGGCGCCTCATTAAGAAAAACCCTCTCAATCCTTTCACTATCACACACATTGGCCAGCACCGCCCGTATGGCGAGCTCAGGATGCTCACGCCGCACCTCTCTTTCAATTCTAAAAAGGTTATACTCGCAGTTATCAAGCAAGATTAGCCGGCTCGGATTAAACGGAGCAATCTGGCGCACCAGCTCGGAGCCGATAGACCCTCCCGCCCCTGTAACCAGCGCTCTTTTACCGTGGACGGCGCGGCGGATCTCATCCTCGTGCTCTACGTTTATCTCCTTTTCAAGAACTGACTCTATTGTGAGCCTTTCAACCGTATCGCCAGAGTCAATAAGCGCCAGGTCTTCAAAAGATTGAAGCCTCTTAAGCGGCACGCCTATCTTCCGGCATATACTCTCGATGTTTTTGTATCTCTGAAGGGAGAGTGAGGGAATCGCACAGATGACAGAGGTCACCCGCGGAAGCCGCTCAAGCACCGCCTCTAGATCGGTAAGGCCTCCCAGCACAGGAACTCCAGATACAAGGAGCGAGTGCGTCCACTCGTTATCATCAAGCACCCCGACGGCTTTATACCCCATTCTTCCGCTCTGAAGGTTCCTGATAAGAAGATGCCCTGACTCGCCAGCTCCCAGCACTATTACTTCCCTAAGCGAGCTACTGCCGTGCTTTCCTTGACGCTCCAAAAACTTCTCACACAAAAGCCTTGTAGCAAGCCGGCCACCGCCGCTAAGCATCACTGATATAGCAAACTCAATAAAGATTACCGAACGCGGGAATCCGTCCAGCCGGAGGATAAAGATGCTTGCAGCAAAAAGAACTGAGGTGAGCGAGTGAGCTTTAATTAGATTAATAAGGTCGCTTACCGAGGAGTAGCGCCAGTACCCGCGGTTAAGGTTCCAGAAGGTGTAGCTAAAGGTTCTAAAAAGAAGGAGCAGCGCAAGCGGCAGCTCCATCCTCTGGAAAGCAGTCATAAGCTCAAGGTCAAAATCGAACCTAAGCCCCAGCGCTAGAACGTATCCAATAACACCGATTGTAAGGTGCGCGAGGAGAATCGCAGGAAGGCGGTACTTAAGGAGTAAGTATTGAGTTCTCCTTCTCATAGTGCCGCCTCGGAGGCCTCCTTAATCTTTGCAGAAACATACTCCACCGCCTCGGCGCTCATCTCAGGATAAATAGGAAGCGATAAGATTTTATCCATCGCGGCGTAGGCCACAGGAAAATCAGAGGGCTTATGCCCTAACCGCTCGTAAGCTTTCACAAAGGGGAGCGCGCGGGGATAGTGAACACCGGTCTCAATCCCCTCTGCGCTAAGGAGCTCGCGCACTCTGTCGCGGCCTTTAACCTCTACAACATAGAGGTGAAATACATGGGTGACCTCATCCTTTATCTTCGGAACCTTAACGGCGCTATCCTGCAATAGCTCGCTATAGAGCTTTGCAATGCCTTGCCTCTTTCTAGTCCACTCTGCAAGATGCGGCAGCTTGGCGCTTAAGATTGCAGCCTGCAGCCCATCGAGCCTTGAGTTTCTCCCCTCAAACTCATGATCGAATTTCCCAAGCCTCCCGTGGTTTCCAAGCTTTGCCATAAACTCTGCATACTCGGCGCTAGAGGTGACAATCGCGCCTCCGTCACCGTAGCACCCAAGGTTTTTACCGGGGAAAAAGCTAAAGCTCCCGATCTCGCCGATGGTTCCCGTTTTTTGTCCCTTAAACTCTGCAAGATGCGACTGGGCGCAGTCCTCTATGACCTTAAGGCCTTGATTTTTGGCGATCCTCTGCACCGCCCCCATATCTGCCGGGTGTCCATATAAATGAACCGGAATTATCGCCTTAGTCTTGGAGGTGATCTTCTCTTCAATAAGGGCGGTGTTAATTGTGTAGTAGTCAGGTTCGATATCCACGAACACAGGCTTTGCACCAACTGCACTTACTGCCTCCGAGGTTGAGATCCATGTATTGGCCGGCACTAAAATTTCATCGCCCTCGCCTACGCCGAGCGCCTTAAGCGCCATCTCGAGGGAATCTGTGCCATTAGCGCAGCCAACGCAGAACCTCGCGCCAAGCGCTTCCGCGAACTCCTTTTCGAACTCACTTACAAACCGCCCCTTTATGTAAGCTGACTCCCTGATGACGTCAGAGATCGCCCGGTCGATATCGGATTGTATCGATCTGTACTGTGAGTAGAGATCATTGAAGGGAACGGTAAGCCGCCCAGTGCTCATTTAATACCTAATCCTTCAGCAGCCGTGTAGAACAAACCATAGCCTTATTAAGGGATGACAGGCAGCGCCATCTCTTGATAGCATAAACTCAGCTTTTCTCTGCATCAATTACCTATCTTAAGGGCCTTTTTGGCTTTAAAAGCGCAGGGAGCGTTATACACGAGATGCACCAACCTAGGCTTTTAAAGAGCGGGATTTTGAATGTGCGGTTCGGTCAAGTCGGTGCGGTGGTGACAAAGGAGATAAAGGAGCCTGGGATTTATGCCGGGAACCCGGCGCGATTTCTAAAGGCGCTGCCGGATGGCTATTCTCGCCCTTAACTTGAGCCGACCTTTGCCCTGCTCTTTTTCGCCTTGCGCGCGCCCTTCATTGCCCGCTCGGCGCTTCCATCAGGAATTGGCGCCTCATGCTCCTCTTCAACTCGCTCTTTTATAATCGCCCCTCGCAAAGGAGAGGTTTTATGAACCGGCCCTATGGCATTACGCGCAGCGCCTGCTCGCTCCAGCACATCAATTACCTTAAGGGCGTGTGCAGGACCAGTTAAGCACTCAGCGCCGTTTGCAACACACTCATAAAAATGACGCACCTCTCCCTTTAGCGGCTCGGTAAAATTGATCTTTGGAATCCATACATCCCCTGAGCGGTAGTCAAAAGTGAGCGGCTGGCGTGCATCGTAGTCCATATGCTTCCCAAGCTCTGCTCTCCGGTCGATTCCTTTATCAAAGATGGTAATCTTATGCTCGCTCACATCGTCATAAACAACCATCTTCTCTGACCCCACCACAACGATGCTTCGCTTGCGGCTGGGGTCAAGCCAGCTTACATGAATGTTAACCAGCACCTTGCCGGGGTATACAAGATTTAGGAATACAACATCATCAATCCCCGGCTGCACATAATCCATTCCGTGATAGGCGACAGAGAGCGGCTCTGAGTTTCCTAAAATATACTGCACGATACTTATATCGTGCGGCCCAAAGTTCCAGAGAGCATCAACATCTGAGCGGATGCGCCCCAAGTTAAGGCGCTGGCAGTATATGTAGCGCACCTCTCCAAGAGTCCCGTCCTCAACCATCTTCCGTAAGTACTGCACTGCCGAGTTATAGATAAACGTGTGGCCAACCATCGCCACCAGCCCTTTGCTCTCTGCAAGCCGCCCAAGCTCCTGCACCTCGGCGGAAGTCGATGCCATAGGTTTCTCTACCAGCACATGCTTCCCGGACTGAAGCGCGCGCCTTGCAAGCTCGAAGTGAGTCCCGGCCGGGGTTGCAATTACAAGCGCCTCGATTGCAGGATTGCTGATCAGCGCTTCGGCATCAGATTCTACCGCTATATCAGGGAAATGCCGCTCTACGTAGCTTCGCCGCTCGGCTGATAGATCACATGCTGCAACTACTCTAAAGGAGGGATCGCTGTTTAGATTTCTAAGAAGGTTTGGGCCCCAATACCCTACCCCCAACTGCCCAATTGATACCACCCGCTGCGTTTGCATCTTAAGTCGTACGATATGACCGGTAAGGATTAACGTCAACGAATTTCAAAGGCGGCTTGCTCCGTTTAAAGCAAAAGCTTTAGCTAGCAGCATCGGGTGGTGTTGGTTATAATCCCCACATACCGCCAAGCCCCCCGGGAGAGCAGTTTTCAAATGCAGATAGACAACCACGACATCTGGCTTTTAAAAGAGGGAGAGCCCCCTGCTCTCAGCAGAGATTCCCAAAAGCTTAGAACAACCATGTTGGCGCTCGCACTGGCCGAAGAGGGGTGCAATGTGGGGTGGTTTACAAGCTCTTTTGACCACGGCTCAAAGCGCCACCTAACAAGAAAGGATAAAACAACCATTCGGCAGCTTGCCCCAAGCGCCCGTGTATACCTCCTTCCGGGTCCTGGCTATAAAAAGAACCTCTCTCTTAGCCGCATTTATCATCAACACCTCACGGCAAAAGCTTTCACCCGGTGCGCCGCCGAGCTTCCCAAACCGCAGCTAATACTTGCTGCCTATCCCACCCCTGAGCTATGCGAAGCCGCAAGAAGTTACGCAGCCGCCAATAATATTCCTTTTATCATGGACGCCCGCGACCCGTGGCCTGACTCGTTTCTTGAAAGTGGGAACACAGTAAAAAAGGCTCTGCTTTATCCGCTCGTAACTTACTATAGAAAGCTCCTTTCCCGCTCCGCTAAAGAGGCAGCCTCCCTTGTCTCTATGAGCGATAGGATGCTTGAGTGGGCGGCATCTTACAGCGGCCGCGAGATCTCTTCCCAGGATAAGGTGTTCTACCTTGGCTATAGGTTTGACCGTAAAGAGGAGCTAAGCGCTTTAGAAGCCGTTACTCCGGAGCGTTTTAGCGAGAGCGAGCCGCTGCAATGCATATTTTACGGCATGTTCGGAAACCTTCATAACGGCGAGGTGGTGATTCGCGCCGCAAAAGAGCTTGCAGCAAGAGGAGAGAAGCGCGTGCAGATAACTATGGCCGGAGATGGAATCTTCAGAGCCAAATGGGAAGCACTCGCAGAGGGGCTTAAAAACATACGTTTTACAGGGTGGCTAAACCGCACCGAGGCTGAAGATGTGCTCCGCCGCTCGCATCTAGGCTTTATCACTATTAGCGGAGGAGTTAGTAAGTATTGGTTTGGGAATAAATTCTTTGAGTACGCTGCGCACGGACTTGCCGTTATAAACGACACGACAAGCGAGCTAAAAGATCTAATAGAGAGTAGCGGCATCGGCATGAACGTTGCGCCAAATGACAGCCGCGCTATAGCCGATGCCCTCCAAAGCATGCTTTCGCGCCCTGACCTCCTGCACGCCATGCGGAGCGCCTCGCTAAGGCGATTTAAGCGTGAGTTTGACTCCTATGCGATCTATAAGAGGTACGCGGAGCATCTTATGCAGTTTATAAGAAGCGAAAAACTGTTGAGTAAAAAAGCAGTGAATTTTTAGGTCGGATGAATACCGAGCTTCTCCTACGGCACCTTACCTCCATTGATCGCTCTAAGGATTCCGCTTGGGCCGAGCGGCTTGCGCCGCGAAAGCGGGAAGAGCTTGAGTTTCATGACGCAAGGGTAGACCGCACAGTTGACGGCGCAAATGACGAAGGGCTCGCCTCCTCTTCTAATAAGCGTTACTACCGTTACGTTGATGCAGCGCGCCGCTACTGCGACGATTGGATAAGAACTAACGCTCCGGGGAAAGTCTTTTTAGACTACGCATGCGGCACCGGAGAAGCCGCGCGCAAAGCGGCAGCTTGCGGCGCAAGCCTCTCAATCGGGATAGATATTAGCGGCGCCTCTATCGACACTGCTCGCGCTCTGGCAGAGAAAGAAGGATTTTCAGAGAGAAGCTCCTTTATTCAGGGCGATTGCGAGAAGACAGAGCTCCCTGCCAGCTCAGTTGACCTTGTTCTTTGTAGTGGGATGCTCCATCACCTTGACCTCTCATACGCATTCCCTGAGCTGCGCCGAATTCTTAAGCCAGGAGGAAAGATCCTCGCCTTTGAAGCCCTAAACTATAATCCGCTAATCCGGCTTTATAGAAAGCTAACCCCCTCGCTTCGCACTAACTGGGAGAAAGAGCATATTCTGGGGCTCTCAGATCTCCGCTTTGCCGAGCGCTTTTTTACCCGCGGCGAGGTGCGTTACTGGAACATCCTTAGTATCCTCTCTCCCCATCTCCCGCTTTTAGCTCCCGCTCTTGCCGCCGCCGATAGTGTACTAACCAAAATCCCTCTTGTGCAGCTTATGGCGTGGATCTTTACCTTTGAACTAATAAAGGAGCCCGGCAAAAAGTGACTGCGCAGGCGGCCCCCGCCGCACATTTAAAAGAGCCTCAAATACCCCCCTCCCTTGCAGCAAGGAGAAAAGATCCAGCGCACTACCGCATCTGCACGCGGTGCGTCATGGATACCTCAGATTCCGGAATTACCTTTGACGCAGAGGGAGCATGTAATCACTGCCGCCATTTTGAGGCTAATGCTAAGGAGCGCACCGTTACAGGGCTTGAGGGCGAAAGAAAGCTTTCTGAGCTGGCGGAAGTTATCAAAAGATCTGCGCGGGGCCGCGCCCACGACTGCATCGTAGGAGTAAGCGGTGGGGTAGATAGCACCTATGTTGCCTATCTTGCAAAAAAGCTTGGTCTCCGGGTTCTGGCTGTGCATTTTGATAACGGCTGGAACTCAGAGCTTGCTGTAAGCAATATAGAGAAGACCCTAAGAAAGCTCGATATAGATCTAATCACCTATGTAGTCGAATGGGAGGAGTTTAAAGATATACAGCTATCTTTTCTTAAGGCGTCCACCCCTGACTCTGAGATCCCGACCGATCACGCCATATTTGCAGTTCTAATGAAAACAGCCGCCAAGCACGGAATAAAATACGTTCTTAGCGGCACTAACTTTAACACCGAGGGAATCCATGTAGAATCATGGGGGTATGGCCACAATGACTGGGCTTACATTAAAGGAATTCACCGCCGCTTCGGCTCGAAACCGATAAAAACTTTCCCCTACTATTCAGTCAGCTCACTTTTCTACCACCTCATAGTGAAAGGAATAAAATTTATATCGCCGCTAAATTACATAGCTTACGACAAAACCGCCGCGATCTCCGAGCTAGAGCGCGAGCTTGGGTGGCAGTACTATGGCGGCAAGCACCACGAGTCTATTTATACCCGCTTTTTTCAGTCTTACATTCTCCCTAAAAAGTTCGGAATAGATAAACGCCGCTCTCATCTCTCGGCCCTCATTTATTCCTCAAAGGGTAAGTTCACAAGAGAGATGGCGCTTGAAGAACTTTCGCAAGAGATCTGCCCTGAGCACCTTCTAAGGCAGGACAAAATCTTTGTCATAAAAAAACTAGGGCTCTCCGAGCAGCAGTTTGAGGAGATAATGGGATTCCCTGTAAAATCCTTCAGGGACTACCCTTCACGCCATGCTCTAATATCAAGGCTAAAACTTCTTCAGAACTTCCTTCGGAAAAAGAATATCTTTCATAAATAAATGCTCCGCCCCTATGACTCGCACTAATTTAGTTATCTACCCCACTGAGTTTAAGCACGAGAGCCGCATACTAAAGGAGACTCAGTCGGTGGCAGAGCAAGGCTTAATGGACCGGATAATAATCACCGCACTCTGGCGCGAGGGGCTAAAGGAATACGAAGAGCTTGACGGAAAGCGGCTGGTCTGGCGGGTAAAGCTCCGATGCGCAAGGCTCCCTAAGTTCTTTCTCACCGAGATACTTAAATACTTAGAGCTGATGTTTAAGCTGCTGCTCCACTTTAGGAACTCCAAAGTAAGCGTTGTAAGCTGCCATAGCCTTTCGGTGCTCCCCATAGGAGCGCTTTTTAAATTATTTCAGAGGCCGCGCCTGGTATACACTCCCCATGAACTGGAGACCGAAAGGACCGGGCTATCGGGAGTAAGAAAAAAACTCTCAAAACTTGTAGAGCGCGCCCTTATGCCGTTTGTAGACAAGATCATTGTACCCTCCCAGGGATGTGCTGACTGGTACAGCAAAAACTACGGCCGAAGCGATGTGCATGTGTTTTTAAACACCCCTTTTCTTAAAGAGCTTGAGTCCCTACGCTCAAGCATATTGAGAGAGAACCTAAACATACCAAATAATGCTCAGGTCTTTCTATATCACGGGCTTTTAGGACGGGGCCGTGCAATCAGAATCCTACTCGACACCTTTGCTCAGCTAAGCGGCTCAAAGCATCTTGTCATCATGGGATTCGGCGAGCTTGAAGATATAGTTAAGAGCTACGCCCGGCGCTTTAGCAACATTCACTTTCACCCCGCGGTGCCCCCTGAAGATACAGTGCGCTACGCCTCAGGAGCGGATGTAGGAATATGCCTTATTGAGGATGTATCACTTAGCTACTACCACTCCTCTCCTAATAAGCTCTTTGAGTACATCCACAGCGGAATTCCGGTTATCGTAAGCGACTTTCCCGATATGGGCAGAATAATCGAGCAGCACGGCTGTGGCTGGAAGATACCGGTAAAC
Organism: Deltaproteobacteria bacterium; assembly: GCA_024102635.1. Lineage (GTDB taxonomy): Bacteria > Bdellovibrionota_C > UBA2361 > UBA2361 > JAGFJO01 > JAGFJO01. Next base: position 35,992 of record JAGFJO010000087.1, on the reverse strand, counting down.
GAGAAGTCGCTTTTAGCGCTTTTGAATACCCTTACTCCGCAAGAGATTGAGAGAAAGAGAGCGGCGGCTGTAAAATGCAGGGGAAATTTTTGTTGGAGCAATTATAAAGAAGAAGTGGCGGATATCTATGATATGAGTGCGTAGGTATTTGAATAAGCGCCCTTTGAGTTTTGGAGCTTTTGAAAAGATATGATCTACTGAGTGGAACTCCCCGTGACGTCCGACCGGTATATGGAAACCGATATTCGGACATCTTCCCTATGTTCTCCCTGCTAAGATATTTGCAAGAAAATTTTTTAACGCGAAGGACGCGATGGACACGAGGGAGGGAGTTTAAAATTCGGTACTCCCCATATCCGGTTTGGAGTCACGCGCTATTCCAAACATGTCGTTTGGGGAGCTCATAGTCGGGTGGCCTGAATTTATCGTCCCTGCCGTACTCGCCTTTGAGCTGAGGTCAAACATTATTGGGTCCTTGAACATCGGATCTGCAACCTTTGAGTTGCTATCAAAAGACGAAACTGACTGCCAAGCAGCAAGAGGATCGCTACTTACGCTCGATTGCGCTGCCCATCTTATCGAATTCACCCGATTGGTATCGAAGGAGCATGAATTGTAATCTATCGATTCATAGCTTGTAGTGTTCAACGGCAAATTGAAGTCAAAACACGAGAAGCTGCTTGAGGCTCCCTCGTAGCGCACTACATTGCTGTTGACGGCATGAGATATGCCCTGTGTACCGAGTCTAATTCCTACTCCATAGGTGCCTGGACCATAGTAAACTGAGTTGTTTCTAATTGTGATGTTTGATACCGGCTCGTCAATGTTATTGGGAGCTTTGTTCGGCACAGCTATCCCGGTGACACCGAATCCCTGATAATTGATTATCGAGTTGTTCTCTATAACTGAATCAACACAACCTTGGCACCCAATGGCTATGTTTCCAACGTTTGCTACCGTATTGCCTCGAATGATAAGCCGCCTAAAGACCTCATATCCCGTATATCCCGTTGCCGTATTCGCACTGTATCCTCCATCTGCTGCGATACCCCAGCAATTGGCTGCAGCGACACCCGGCGATTCGGTAATTATATTTCCTTCGATCAACAGATCGTTATGCTCTCCGTGAACTACAAGATGAGCACCCTGGCATTTTCCGCTAATTACAGTCGATCTCACCAGGGTGTTACAGGCTATTACCCCGTTATTTGATGGGATGTTGTTACCTGCTTTACCCCAATATAAATTATGATCGAGATTGATACGCCCAAACCCATTGTTGTCGAACGTATTGTACTTAACCTCTACACCGTTTCCGCTGCCAAGGAATCCCTGACTTCGATTGTTAGTAATTGTGCATCCTTGAACTTTGATTCTCTCATTCAGTCCGTCGTTGCCGCTCGCTGGCGGGTTCGAACCGGCGATCTGCACTCCAAGCGCAAAATCGTTGATCTCTAGGTCCTGAATCAGAGTATCTTTCACTCCGTTGTAGATAAAGATTCCCGCACCGGCCGGGGCACCCTGACTTAACTGTCCTTGCAATTCAAGGTTAGCCAATACATATCCACCGTCATCTATGGCATTGCCACCATTTTCAATCCTAAATAGGTGCCCGCCCGCACCAACCAAGCGGGGCTTCTTAAGCCCGTTGCCGTAGTCTCGGATAGTACATGGAGTAGATGCATTGCACTGCCGGTTATATACAAACATGCTCCCAGACACCGGGAAGACCCCGTCTCTACAGAACGCAATGGTAGTGCCACCCGGAAGCTTATTTAATTGCGCAACCGCATGTTGCGCTGTTTTCCATGGCTGAGAAAGTGTTCCGGGTCCGCTGTCTGAACCATTTGGACAGACATAGTGGGTTATATTGGTCGAAATCTTGTTGGGCACATAAGCGGCACAATTTACGCCGTTATTCGCGCCGCCGCCTCCTCCACTAGTACTTGTGGGCGTTGCAGTTGGGGTGGCCGTAGGAACCGCAGGAGTTGAAGTAGGCTTAGGCGGAACGGGCGTGCTTGTAGGTGTAGGAGGTATTGGTGTCCTTGTCGGTGTGGTAGTTGGCGCCGGTGGAGTAGGCGTAAAAGTCCGAGTTGCGGTTGAGGTAGCTGTTGGCGTAGGGGGGGGATCTGATTTCTTACATTCGTTGTATGCGGCTTCAAGTTTATCAGCCTGCCTCATCTCGCCATTTTCTATTAGTAACTGAATATACTTTTCCGGATCTTCTATTGTTGTACGGCCAATCACTCTGCGGCCCCGATAGGTAACCTTGTGGATAGTTCCATCTTCCTGGCATATATATGACACCTTTATAGTAGCAGAACGCCGCTTAATCTTGCGTCGGGCCTCGGCGGAATCTATGTCGCTTAATATAAATCCGAAGAGTAAAAGAGAGACATAAAGCGCTTTAAAATTGAACTGCATGTTTCCCACTCCGAACGATTTTTTAGGATCTATTTCAAGAGTATGATAGCAATGCAATTATCGTGCCGTGCCGGAGCTGCACTGGGAAGCGAGATGGTACCCGAAAGAATCTTTTTCCCTGTCAGAAGAGCCTGTCACGCAGAGAGGCCTAAAAATTGTGGGCTGGTTTAAATGCGTGACTCATAGCTTACCAGAAGTATCACTACGAAATTTTCGCAAACCTTATAAGTAACATCCCTGCATCATCCCCGTATGAACCAATATATGAACTACGGAAAACACGCCTTCTCCTAATGGCCTAATAGTATTAGGAGATATCTTGAGGGGCTACGCAATAATTAGCCCCCGATCCTAATATATTTCTTAATTCATTCGATCTTATGTATTAGGAGGAACGGCTCTAAGGGGCTTTCTTCCAACCCGGAGAAGTCTTGTTACCACGGAACGGTGATGGTGTTTAGTGTTTTAACAAATTGTGAAAGGCGAGGCTTAGTGTAATGCCGATCACAATTGGATCAAACATCTCTTCCTTAAAAGCTCAGCGCAGACTAGCTGAGAATTCCTCACACATAACCTCTACGTTCGAAAGACTTTCAAGCGGACAGAGGATTAACCGTGCATCCGATGACGCCGCCGGGCTAGCGATAGCAGACTCATTGAGATCAAACCGCGCTGTGTTTACGCAAGGCGTGCGAAACTTGAATGATGGTATCAGCCTTCTATCTATCGCTGATAGCGCGGTACAAAACCTATCCAGCATCGTAATTAGGCTTAAGGAGCTTGCCGAACAGGCGGCTAATGGCTCTTACGGCAGCAAACAAAGGGCTGCGCTTGACAGCGAGGCGCAAACTTTGGCGGACGAGTATCTGAGAATTGCACAATCAACCACATTTAACGGGAGACAGCTTTTTTCTGCTGACTTCGGCGAGCTTAGGCTTCAGGGCGGGTTTGGAATTGACGGTAGCATCTTGTCGAGTCTGGGCGGTGCGGCCGGATTAGGTACTTTGGGCTCCCGTACGCTGCTGGATTTGGGGAATGGATCACAAAATACCGAGGAGGTAAGGCTCGCCGATTTGAACGGGGACGGCTTCTTAGACATGGTAACCGGCGTTGATGACGGATCAGATGGTCACATCGGCATCTCGTTTGGGGATGGCAGCGGAACATTCGGAACGGAAACAACTTATTTTAAAAGTGACAGCTCGTTTAACGACCTGGAGCTAGTTGATCTCAACAATGACGGTCACCTCGACATAGTTACCAATTCAGCGAACAGTCTAAACATACGAATGAACAATGGGGATGGGACATTCGGAGCTGCAACATTATTTTCCCATCCCTATAACGTCTCCGGCATTGCGTTTGGCGACATGAATGGTGACGGTATCGCTGATGTCGTCACGGCGCCGCTCACAAACGGAATCGTCTCCATTCGTATGGGGCAAGGTGATGGAACGTTTGGCTCAGTGACCACTCTGACGATGGAGGGCACTGCCTCGCGGGATGTGCAGCTTGCGGACCTTAATAACGACGGCGTTCTTGACTTGCTAACTGCCGGAACAACTTCGGGAGTTGGAGCAGTTACAATCAGACTTGGTGCGGGAGATGGGACCTTTGGTGCCTCTTATTCATATGCAATGGACACAAATAGACTGACGGTCGAAGCCGGCGACTTCGATGGCGATGGGAACCTTGATATCATAGCCGGCGCCGTCGGCTCGACAAACTCAATAGTGCGCCTTGGTTACGGTGACGGAACTTTCGGGGATGTAGTCACCATTGGTTTTGGTGTGCTTGAACTTGGAGATTTCAATGGCGATGGTCATCTAGACGTACTCGGCGGTAATGGCGGTGGTGCGTTACACATTGCTCTTGGAATTGGCGACGGCACTTTTGGTGGGATCTTAAGCTATGTGATGGACGATGGGACTGTTTACTCTGTTGCTCTCGGAGATCTAAATGGTGACGGAGTATACGATGTGGTCACGGGGGGCTACAGCAGTAGCATAAGTGACGCGAGTGCGGCCATTCGTTTACAAGATACGAGCCCCGGGATAGGAGCCCTAAACGCATTTAGCTTAAGGACCATCGCCGATGCAAATCAGGCTCTAGGGCTTTTTTCGAATAGCTTGAATCGCTTGAGTGCCCAGCGAGGCGTGATCGGGGCATTTCAGGCGCGCTTGGAGGTTGCAACAAATGTACTCACAGCCTCATCCGAAAATTTTGCATCAGCAGAAGGGCGTATCAGAGATACTGACATTGCTGAAGATGCTGCCAAACTCGCAACTCAACAGATCCTTCAACGAGCGGCAACAGCCGTGTTAGCACAGGCAAACCAGCAGCCGGCGATTGCTGTGAATCTTCTCTCCATCAACAACTGATTTGATATATAACCCAAATTCAGGCTCCAGCTAACAAGGCGCGAGCTGTCTATTGTGAGCTGCTGCCCTCCCCCTCACTATTTATGCTGCCTACCAAAATTTCCCATGGCCCATATCAATCAATCTACGCATTTTTTGTAATCCCCAGATCCGGGTTCCAGCTAACTTTCTGTGTCCGTCCTCCCATGCCCATGATGAGAAAGAGGGAAGTAGATGCGAAGGTATCCATTGTTATGCAATGGCAATGAAGGAAAGGATGGACGGAGGAGAATGGAAGCGGAGAGTCGAGGAGCAAGCTGCTAGCGGCATGAGCGCAGCGGCGTACTGCCGGAAGCACGGTATCAAGGAGAACACGTTTCATTACTGGCGCTCGAAGTTAGGGAAGCGTCGCCCAGATCCGGGTTCCAGCTAACTTTCTGCATTCCTAAGCGCTAGATACACCCCTGCCCCGCCGCAGCTAGAGTTAGACCTGGCCATCGATCTTACGAAGACTTAAAGGTCCCTTCGGGCTCAATAGCCTCGCGCACCATTCCTTGGCAGTGAGGGTTAGACTCACGAGCCGTAGTCCGTATGCGGTCTTAGGCAGAACCAGCCTTAATGGATACGTATGGTGGGGTTATTATCGGAGATTTGGTGGAAAAGTTTCTTGGAGGGGTGATGCTTTTTACTGAATTTTTGTCTGCGATATAATCGAGAAAAGGTTCCGCCGCGAACTTCTCAAGCAATATCATGGCTCTCTTTTTCGTGAAGCACCTCCTTTCGGTACGTCCCAAAAATCCGTCTTAAAGACGCGGGGTCAGCCGCTGCCGGATGAGGTGATTGGACCTCTTACCTGGGGGCTTTGGCGATCGAGAGACGCAGCTGAGAGCAACACATGAGCTGCAATATGCCCCGCGGACATCGGGTTTAAGCGATCCTACTGCGACCGTCGTGATGCTGCCTACTAACACTTCCCATGGTCCTTACAAGTAATCCCTACGCATCCTTTGTAATCACCTGAGCTTCGCTAGAAGCCTCTTAGTGTCGGATTTGAGCTAAAGCTAATCAGCAACCATTCCGTTATATATAGATCGGTTAAAACTTATAGTCCCCTGCGGAGAAATACAAATGTATCAAAGAAGGCTCCCATTCTACATATTTTTGGCGTTGCTTCCCTCCGTACTACTTAGCGACGTCACGATGGCACAAACCCAAACTTTACAAACTTCCACTAACAGCGTCACCGTATCTAACCAAGGGTTCAAAATAAACAATGATGGCACCGTGACCCTAATATCCGGGGACATTATTGATTTGAAGGAGCTTGCGGACCTGTGTATGAATTGCCAACTGGCATTTATGGATGAACAGCGCTTGTGTGAGCTTTATTATCAGAATGCTTACAAGGTTTGTATAAAACTGAAGGATCCCGATAAAAAGAAGTGTTTAGATAAGTACGCTCTCAGGTTGGTACACTGTGGCCAGCGCGCACGGGCAACTTATGAACAGTGTCTGACCGACGGGGCTCAAGCGACAGTGAGCAGCAACGACTGTTCTTGTTTATCGGATCCTCCCTCATGCATCTTCACGCCACCAGGAGGGGGCGGTGGAAATGGAGGCACTAACTCTGGCGGATCCGGTGGTTCGGGAGGTTCCGTTGGTTCAGATGGAGCTGGCGGATCGGGAGGTTCAGGTGGCTCGGGCGGGTCGGATGACTCATTCGAGGAGTAGAAAGTAGTCAGGCCTTTGCACTAAGCGCTAACCTAGGTTACTTAATACTCTGAAAGCTTTTTCAATGTTGGATAGCTTATTATCTCCTACCCTGCGCTTACTATTTTCAGTCAGGTTTTCAATGCCGCAATAATCGCCCCGAGGGAATCGAGAGCAAGCGCTACAGCCTCAAATCGTTACACGCAACCCTATCCTCTCTGCATTTTGGAGAGAATTGGCTCTAGAGTCAGCCAAACCGTTGCCGCGATTTTTTCATGTCCGTCAGATGTTGGATGCAGACGGTCCGGTTGGTTGAGTGAAGGATCGGCCGCAACCTCTTTGAGCAAAAATGGGATATGTTCTGTGTTATGTTCGCGGGCCACTTCCTCGAACACCGCTTCGAAGCTTTTATTATAGTCGTTGCCCAAGTTTCTCGGCAGTTTCATCCCCGCAACCACTATGATGCAGTTTGGGTACTTCGAACGGATCTGGCTGACTATCGCCGCTAGATTTTCCTTGAGCGTCGATACGGGTAGCCCCCGCAATCCGTCATTCGCACCGAGCGCGATTACGGCTATGTCGACCTTTCGCTGTAAGATCCACGGAAGCCGCCGCACTCCGCCAGCGGATGTATCTCCGCTCATTCCGGCGTTAATGATCTCTATATTATACCCGGCTTCACGCGCCTTAAGAGCGACCAATGCAGGGTATGCAAGTTCTTGTTCGATTCCGTACCCTGCGGTGAGACTGTCTCCAAGAAATAGAATAGTGGCCGGTTCGGAAGCACTTGCTTTTCCTAAAGCCAGCGCTACGGAGCATAGAACCGCAATGATAAAACTTAAATTCAATATGGGTTTTTTCATTAAGACCTGCCGCTTCCATCAACAGCGCTGCAAGGAACAGACAGTTCGTGCAGCCCCGCCTTTTACTCATCAATTCCCCTTTGAGGTGATGTAGATGTCACCATAAAGAGCATATGAGCACAATATAAGCAGCCGGGCTTGCGAAAACTGAGCAGAGCAGTCACTTTATGCATCGTATGAATTCAAACTTAGTGCTGCAATGTAATCAGCTAACCAAAAGGTACAAGAGTGGCGATCAATATATCACTGCTTTAGATCGCGTGGATCTAACGCTGCGACGGGGAGAGACGTGCGCGGTAGTTGGTCCATCCGGCAGCGGGAAAACAACTCTTCTCAGCCTCGCTGCGGGGCTTGATAGGGCATCTTCCGGTTCGGTGCTTTTACAAGGGCAGGACCTATCTTTTCTTGACGAGGACGCATTGGCGCTGCTGCGCGGCAAATCGGTTGGATTTGTCTTCCAGAGCTATCAGCTTATCCCCTCACTTACTGCACTAGAGAATGTCCTTCTCCCGGTTGAGATCCGCGGCTATGCCGATAGGGACGGTGCGAAGGAGCTTCTCGCTCATGTTGGACTGGGAGAGCGCTTTCACCACTATCCCTCTCAGCTATCAGGCGGAGAGCAGCAGCGCGTCGCCCTTGCTCGGGCATTCATAAATAAGCCTGCAATACTGTTCGCAGATGAGCCGACCGGCAGCCTTGATGCTGAAAACGCCGAGCGTGCTCTAAGCGCCATGTTCGAGCTTAACACACGCTACCATGTAGCGCTTTTACTGGTCACCCACGACGATGAATTAGCCCGCCGCGCCCAGCGGATTATACGGCTTAAATCGGGGAGGATTGTCGGGGATGATTAAATATATCTTAGCGCTTGCTAGGATTGCGTGGCGCGATACGCGCGGCAGCCGCCGTCGCCTTCTCGTATTCGGACTAGGGTTAGTGCTAGGGATAGCAGCTCTTGTCACAGCGCTTGCCGCCAATAAAAAGGTGAGCTCGATTATTGATGTGGAATCGAGGGCTCTCTTAGGCTCGGATTTCTCGCTAGAATCCAAGGACCCCATTAAGCGCGATCTTGTTAGCACCCCTCCTCTCGCTGGTGTTACGCGCGAGGTGCGATTTCGGTCGATGGCGCTTTTTGAAAATGGCGCTTCTCTCCTAGTGCAGGTAAAGGGGCATGACGGGGAGTTTCCCTTCTATGGCGCGGTCGAGACTCAGCCCCCGGAGCTCTGGAGCGCTCGCTTAAAGGACAGCGAGGGTATTCTGGTTGATGAGAGTTTGCTTATTGAGGCCGGTGCCAGCATCGGCGATACGATCAAGATCGGTCAGAGCGAGTTTACACTGCGGGGCACCGTCAACAAAATTGCCAGCAGCGCCAATGTAAGCGGAATTATCGCCCCGCGGGTATATATTACCTACGATGCTGCCTTGCAAAGCGGCCTCTTAACGCGCCAGAGCGTTGCCGACTACTATCTGCATGTTAAGACCGCCGATGGGCAAGGTGCGCTTACTGCTGAGAAGCTGCGCGCTCTGCTCCCGGCCGGTGTCACCATCACAACATCAGATGATCGTCGCCGCAGGCTCGGACGAATAAATGATAACGTGCTCCATTTTTTCTTCCTGGTGGGCGCTATATGTTTGGTACTCGGTGCGGTCGGTGCCGGCACTTCATTGTATTTTTACCTTCGCAGCAAGATCCCGCAGGCGGCGATGATGAAATGTCTGGGCTTTAGAAGCGCAGAAGTGGCGGCAATTATATCTCTTCAGATCTCGTTCATAGGGCTAGCAGCCGCGCTGATCGGCAGTGTGCTGGGATGCTTATTGTATTGGGTAACGATCTCAATTCTTGCGGGTCTCTACGTAACTCCTGTGTATTTTCACATTCCGTGGGCGGCGGTCATGAGTGGCTTTGCAGTAGGACTCGGCATCCTGCTTCTAGCCGCTGCTCCTGGAGTATTGCTTTTGAGGCGCGCGCCCCCACTTATTTTACTGCGCGGAGAATCAGTGCGGCTTACGCAGGTCGAAAGAGTTGTATTAATCGGCTCCGCCCTGCTTGCCTCCCCGCTACTGATGGTTGCTCTAACCTCAACGTTAAAGCGCGGGCTGCTCTTCGGGCTTGCGCTGGACGCAGCGCTGCTTGCAATCTTGGGATTAAGCGCTCTTTTGAAGCGCGGGGTGATACGGCTAGGGCGCCAGTCCAGTTCGTTCGTTCTGCGCTATTCACTACTGGCGCTTGGCCGTCCGCATAACGCGACTACCGCCCTTATGGGCGCGTTTACCTTTTCTTTTGCGCTTGCCGGAACTCTGATTATAGCGCGGTATCTCCTGGTTAAGCAGGTGGAGCTGGTTAAAAGCGATAATATCGCGAATTTTTATATTTACGATGTAGCCCCGCAGGACCTACATGACATTAAGAGCATATTGAGCCGACATGGGGTTGAGGTAGCAGAAGTAGTGCCTATCGTGCTGATGCGAATCAAACAGATCAAGGGCCGTGAAGTATCTGAGCTTACCGCCGATCCTAACTCTCCTGTCCCGCGCTGGACGCTTAGGCGGGATTATTGGTCTACTTACCGCAGCGAACTTCTTACCAATGAGAGTTTAGTTGAAGGCAATTGGGTTCCGAGAGTTGAGCCCGGCGCCCCTATTCCGGTTTCACTAGAGGACAAGCTGGCCGCCAATCTTGGTGTTCAATTAGGCGATACAATCGTCTTTGACATCCAAGGTGTGCAGGTGCCGACGCAGGTTGCAAGCCTGCGTGATATACATTGGGGACAGCTACGGAGAAATGCTTTCGTGGTATTCCCTGAAGGGGTACTTGAAGAAGCGCCGAAGTTTCTTTTTGCCACCGCCGCCATCCCCGACACGCGCCTTGCGGCGCTGGTCCAACGAGAGATCTCCGGCCTCTATCCGGGAGTTTCAATGATTAACCTTCGCACTGTGGTAGACACTATTTTTGAGGTGCTGGGGCAGATGGTTTTAGGACTTACCTTTATTACCGCGCTTATCCTGTTTACTACTATTGTTGTGCTGGTCTCAACGATTCTTGCAGGCAGAGGTGCGCGCGAAACTGAAACAGCCCTGCTAAGGACTTTGGGCGCGACTCGGAGGCAAACAGCGAAGATTCTACTGCTTGAGTATATGATTATGGGCGCGGCAGGTACGGCTCTTGGTACTATAATCGCCCTACTAGCCGGATATCTGATTGCTCTTTACGGATTCAAGATTGCTTTTGTGGTGCCGTCTGCTGCACTGTTGGCTCTTGCACTGGCAGGCATAGTTACTATCTCAGGAGTAGCCTGGACAGTTGGCCGCAGAGCGCTCGGAGCCCCTCTGCATAGCATCCTAAAGGCATCATAGGAAGACCTTCTACTACCCGTAAGCTCAGAACCATTCCTGGCTCCCGATCTTGTGGAGGCTTGTATTACCTTCGGGCTTAAGAGCCTCGCGCAAAATCTCTCAACAGTAAGAGCTGCTTCACGAGCCGTAATCTGTCTGTGATCCTAGGCAGAATCGCGCCCCCGGCTTTCTGCCCCTTCCTCTTAACCAATACCATACCGCCCTGGCGCCAGTATATTGGCCGGATCGAGCGCCTTCTTAATCTCCTGGCATACGTCATCGAACGTGCTTGTAGGCGAAGTGCTGCTTTTTATATAAGTACCGAAATACGGCGTGCCGGAGCGATAAGGAATGTAACCAAGCTCTATGTAGCGGGAATGCAGCTCTTCATTACATCGCCGTGCTGCAGAGCTCTGCTCGGCGTCTTCCTTGTCGAAAAAGATTCCTACAATACATGAGAGTGCGCGAGGGGTAACGAGATTGAGTGAGACGTTAAGCTCAAAGCCGCACCGATCAGTGATCTCGCGCGTGACCGTCAGCATCTCCGTTAAATCGCGCGTTGTAGCCGGGATAACCGGTGCGCACCATTGCACGCCGCAACTATCGGCTACTGGGTCTAAATTTGAAGCCGGGGCCTGGCACCGCTTCCTCCAATAACAGCCGAGGGTTGGCTTCTCAGTAGGGATCCCTTTCATTAGACCGAAGATCGCCAGCTTCTGATTCAGATCGACCCCTCTTAGAAGTTTGAAGAGAGGAGCGAGCCGCCTAATCCATGCCAGCATTCTCTCGGAGATAAATCTTACCCGGCAAAGCCCGCGGAGTTCGCGTCGGATCCTTTTAACCTTCGACAGCACTTCAGGTTTACTTCCAGTCAATCCTCCGGCACAGTTCCATCGGCTTATTCCCCATCTCGATATAACCTTTTTACGAATTTCCTCAGGCAACGGGAATCTGCCTCCGGCCTCTTCCCACGGATACTGCTGCAAAGCCGATAATACCCGCATGTCGTTTGCTAGATGGGTGGCGGCGGTAAGGGTGCCGTCCATGCGCAGCTTTCGAAGTTTCTCAATGACCTGGCAAAGAACTGTTTCATCTTCCACCTGAAAGAAGAACACGCCAAAGTATTCAGGCTCGGGCATCAGCCATACTCCTACCTTGGTTACGATGCCGAAATTAGATTGGGTGAAAAGGCCATCTAAAACCGGCCCGATGCCCCACTTATAAAGATAAGTTGTCTTGGCATTCTCAAAGCGGCCAAATCCGGTGGTAACCGTTCGTCCATTGGCCAGCATCACCTCCATTCCAGAAGAGAAAAGAAAGTGATCGCTGTACTGAGTCTGGCCATATCCTCGCTCGACTATATTTCCTATAAGGCTCGCTTCCGGGGGCCCGCCGGTCACATCCATTACCAGCGGGAGATTATGATCTTGAAGATAACGATAGAGCTGCTGCTGAGTAACACCGGGTTCCACCACAGCGTATGCAAGCTCCTGGTTGACCTCGATAATCCGGTTTAGCCTGCTCAGTTCTACGATTGCACATTCTTCACTTGAAGGCATAGCAGCGCCGTAGCCCCAGTTCTTTCCCCTGCTAATCGGATAAAGCGGCACCTGATGCTGTGAAGCTATCTCGAGCACTCGGCGAAGTTCGTTTTGATCTCCGGGGCAAAGAACCGCTACCGGCTGGGCGCCATAAGGAGTTAGGTTGGCGCCATAGCGGCGCAGGGTTTCGGGCCGCTTGTCTGCGAACTCGTCGCCAAGCGCTTCCTTCCATGCCGAGATACAGCTCTTGAGTTTAACATTCATCACGGCACAGATTAACACTCGTAAGCCACACCTAGAAGCCATATAATTGAGGGGCTATAAGTGCAGAGCCGTTATGCTGAATACGAAATTTATAGAGCTAGATGGGATAAAAGTCAGGATAAGCGAGTACGGTTCAGGTCCGGCCGTACTTTTTATTCATGGATTCCCCGAAACGCTGCAAGCATGGCGCAAGAACGTTCCATCTTTCGCCGAACGGCATCGCGCAGTGGCCTTCGATTTAGTCGGCCTCGGCGATAGTGATAAGGCCGATTATGATTATAGCTGTATCGGGCTTGGACGTTTTACCTTGCGCCTTATGGAAACTTTAGAGATAGACAAGGCGCATCTTGTCGGGGCTGATTCGGGCGCCTTGGTAGCACTTGCAGCAGCCGCTCTTGATCCGGCGCGGGTTGATAAGCTGGTGATATTTTCAGGTACTGCGTATCCGAGCGGGATAAGCGCTTTTGAAGTGCGGCTTATGATGGCACCGCTTTTAGGGGACCTGATTTTTTTGCCATTTGGGGCGCTAGGGCTGCGCGCTGGACTTCGAAAGGGATTTTTTGATGTCAGCTTTCTTGAAAAGCCCACACTTGATGAATATGTGCGGTGCTTGAGTACCGTTAGGTCCCGCTGGATCGCGCTGCGGCTGATGCGCGAGCTTGGAAGGGGCGCGGACGAGATAATGGCAAAGCTGCGCGCAAAATCTCCGCCGGCTCTTATTCTGTGGGCTGAGCATGAGAGGTACTTTTATCCGTGGGTTCCTGAGAGGCTATCGCAGGATCTTAAGGGCTCGAAATTAGAATACATCACAGATAGCGGGCACTTTATTCAGGAGGAGAAAGCCGATCTATTTAATAAGCGCGTCGTTGAGTTCCTATCCTCATAGCCAATTTATCCATCCGAGAAGCGCAGATGCTGTTCGGTGAAAATCCTACGCGAGACATTCGTGGAGAACGATTCCGGGATTATCGTTGAGAGCGCAGTTGCAGCGTCGCGCCAGAGACGGACCGAAAATTCCTCCGCAAGCAACGTCCCATCATGCCGGCCGATCTTACTGGCCTCATAAGTTTTAACAAGCGCGCCGTACTTATCGTAGTACTCTATAAGAAGGGGCACTTTGCTCTCATCGTCAATGCACTGCACCCGGCTGCCGTAGGTTGATTCGTCTCCCGCTCTCGGAACACTCTCGAGCACATGGCACCGCTTTCCGTTTACTGTTCGTCCGCCCAGCAGACGGTGATGATCAAGCCCGGGAGCGCGGGGCAAAAAGTCATCAACGCTAAGCCCCACGGAATCAAGGAGCTGCGTTACACGCCCGGAAGAAGCGTTCTCAAGGCGCCTTTCACGAGGAATATATACAAGGACGCTGTCACTGGCTCCCTTACGTTCAGAACTTAAAAGGCCCAGCCCTGCAAGCCGAGGATGGTTCGAGAATCGTATATATGCCGCGGCTGCTTCGCTGGCCGTGAAATTGAAAGCGCGCTCGGCGGTGTACCGTTGACGTTCCAAGCCGTCACGCAGCAGCACGGTGGAAGTAATGTAGCGGTAACTCATGCCCCCGTTTATCTTGAACACGGCCTCTGCAAGATCCGAAGCAGCATGGTCGGACTCTGTGATGTGAGAAACGAGGGCCGTTAAACGCGCTACTATCTCGCACCCCGAGCGGGGCATAAGTCCAATTCGGCACATCTCCCAAAAGTTCTGCTTCTTTGAGAGTGCGCTTATCTCTTTTACCTCAACCGGGCCCAGGTAAAATGCAGCCAATGCCAGATCCCAATTCAAAAATTGAAGGTAAAAGTTTTTAAGCAGCTTAGCGGCGGCGTTCGCTTCCCGCTGTGTATCAGCCCTTTCGTCCCTCATCCTATCAACAGAAAGTCCGAGAGCACGAGCCATATCGGGAGCAATAAACCATCGCCCTATCCTGCGTTCACTTGCGCCGAAGGGACGGCCCCGCAGCTCTTTCTCGAAAAGAGTGAGGTAAATAAGTTCGATAGGCACGCCATGCCGTTTCAAAATACTTCCATATGCTTCTCTAATTGCGCGCGCCTTTGAGATAAGGTCTGCCAGCGCCGCAGTATCTTTACGGTACAGCTCTTCGCGGGCGGCTGACACAAATGAATTTTCAATCAAGGGGAAATTTTCGCTGAAGAGAAGCTGGGAATAGACGGCCGCTGCCGGGACTACGGCTTCATGCTGCGCAAATGCGGTGCCGTTGAGAAAGGCCGCCCAGCCGATTAATAGCGCCATTCTAACCCTACTCATTTTTAGATTCCTCCTCTTTCGGTATGGTGTGTAACGCTGCCAGTGCTGTTCTGAAGGCCGGGATACGATATACCAATAACGGCAGTACTAATAGATCGCAAAGCAGCGCCACTATTATGGTGAAAGCACAAAGTATGCCGAAATATATCGTCAAATATGAGCTAGCAAAGACCAATATGCCGAAACCGGAAGCTAATATGAGTGTAGCATAAATCACCGGCGGAGCGATATTTCTCAGAAGCGTTTTCATGGTCCAGTCCAGAGGCCTTTTGTCAGCCAAAGCTTCGCCGGCGTGATGCAGGAAGAATATGGTGTCATCAACAGTCAATCCGAGCGCGATACAAGATGTCATGGCGGTTCCTGCGTTGAGCGAGATACCCGAATATCCCATTAGCGCGGCTCCAGCAAGCAGAGGAATCACATCGGGAATCAGTCCTATTAGGGCGATCAGTGCCGAGCGGTGCGTCACGAGCATTATTAGAAACATGATAAAGAAGCCGGTTCCCAGACCACCTATCTGCCCCCAGACAAGTGTGTCAACCATGTTTGCCTGCATTACCGAGTGCGATGTTATCCGCACCGTCAGCTCTTCAGAGAAATGCTGATCGGCGAAACTGCGTACGCGCGCTATTATGCTTGCAAGTTCTTGCGATCCGACGGTCTTCATTCTGGCGCGAATGCGTGCGATGCTATAGCTGTAGTCCATGAAATCTTCAAGATCGTTGTCCCGTCCGGAAAAAGAATATGTGAGCAGGTATTGCGCTATCAAGGGGCGAGAGTCGGGCAGATCATAAAAGGCGGGATCTTCCCCATTCATGGCCTGATGCATCTCTTTTATAAATTGCACCGGGGAGACCGTCTTTGATACTGTCGGAAGCCCTGCTAGAAAATCTTGGAACTCTGCGATTTTTCGCAGCACCGCTGGTTCTTTTATGCCCTCGGGCGATGTGCTTGTAATCGTAATCTCCAGTGACGATATCCCGCCCAATTCCTTTTCTATATAGTCGGTGGCTTGGCTTATCGGAGTATCTTTCCGTAGAAAGGAGATGTGATTAGTTTCAATCTTTACCTTGCTAAGTCCGATCGACGAGACTGCTAGAAAAAGTATCAGCGCCGCGAACGTGAAGGCCTTTCTCTGGCTCATGAGAGTGCACAGCTTGAAAAGAAAGCCCTCGGCCGGGATTCGTTCAAGTCGTCCCTCCCCTCCTGAAGCAGGAATTAACCGCATCAGCCAAGGCGCGAACATGAAACTCGCCACATAGGATAAAACGACCGAATAGGCTGCAAGCATTCCGAACTGCTGGACCGGAACCAGATCGGTGACGCACACCGATATAAATCCGACCCCCATGGTAAGCGCGCTGTAGAAGCAAGGTGCAAGAGTATTTAGTATGGCCTGCTGGACTGCGTTATCGGGCTCCATGCCTTGCGCTCTAAATTTTCTATAGGCGCTTATCAGGTGAATGGCATGCAGTACGGCGATACAAAGAGTCAGTGACGGCAGTCCCACTGTCACGGCATTCATAGTGATTCCCGACAGTCCTATTGTCTCCATCAAGAGCATGGTCGAAATACTGACGGTGGCTAGCGGTACCACCACTCCCTGAAGATCGCGGTAGCAATAATAAAGTAGCAGTATCAAAACCAGGTAGGTGAGCGGCACGAAGACCGCGAGATCGCCCCACATGTCATTTGTCATCTGCAGTTCAATGATCGGGTCGCCCGCTAAATAGTACCGATTACCAAAGGGCGAGCTGGCCATGATCTGCTCCAGGCCATCTACTATTCGCCTGTAACGTTCATCATCCTTAGAAAGCTTGGCCTCGATCAAAATCGATGCAATGTCTCCGGAGGTCGAAATCAAATCTATCTTATAAAGAGGATTCGAGAGCGCCTCCTCCCTCACCTTGGCCAATGCGGCGGCGTCCTCCGGAATTTTATCTAGAAATGGAAGTACCTCGAAGCTGTCATCGGTTCCCACGATATTCTGAGCGGTGGTGATACTGCGAACCTTTCGAACGTCGGGGAGCTTTTCGATCGACTCGGAGAGCGCCTCGATCTTCTCCAGAGCGTCCTTGGTGAAGGAATCGCCCATAGGAATCACGAGCGCAATTATCTGATCGTCACCGAACTGCTCTTTGAATTTGTCATAGTATCTTCCATCTTGGTTGTCGGAGGGCAAAAAAGATTCGACCGAGTTCTCAAAGCGTATGTAAGTGATTGAGGGGAATAGGCATAACGCAGTCAGAAGCACTGCAATCGCGTTGCGTCGCATGTTGCGCGCAAGGAAGGCGGCAAGCCTTTTAGAAATAAAACCGTTAACCACAATGCCAACACGCCTAAAAATAGTATCTAGTGTTGAAAAAAAACTGGTCGTTATTATCGTACTGCCCGAAAACCCTGTCGCTGTCACCCGCGAACATCATGAATCCCGCAGTCAAAAATAGATTTTCCGTTAGCTCGTAGATCGACTCTAACTTGTAAAAATTGTCGTACTCTGTAAGAAAATAGCGCCCGGTGGCCTGGAGTTTAAGCTGCTCGCGAAGGAACTTTCGCCAAAGACGTAATGTCAGACTTGTTTCGGATGAATCGTAATACATCCCCTCCGGTCTGTCCGGGACGAAGTCTTCTACCACTTGAAGGTTTATGTATACCTCCCAAGGAAGCGTGTAGTCGGCGCCAAGTACAGCCGAGAGAGTGTCGCGCCGCACGAGAAAGTCCGGCTGAGTGGGATGCAGGATAAAGTATGGTCGATCAGTGGTGTAAGCCATCTCGCTTCTCAGCCCTATTTCTCCTACCGTAGTCTCAAAATCTACTCCTACGGTATGTTCCCTTACCCACTCCATGGTGACGGGCGGCTCGCCCGGCCCTGCCGTCTGGTTCACTATGAAGGCCGGGTTCTCATCATAGTGGTAAGCGTACATGAACGAAATGTCGCCCCAGCCTGCTTGATGCAAGAGCCGCGCTGCTCCAACTGAATTCTCGAAAGTCCTGGCAGGACGGCGCTCGGGAATCTTTGCAAGGCCGGTCTGAGCTCTTAAAATCCGGCTAAAATAGAGCTCCCAGTCCTGTCCCGGCTCAGCGAACTTACTCTCTTCAAAAACCGGGATCCACACACCCTGCAAGGTCCAAGACTGATTAAGATAGTATCTCAGATCGGCGGCGGGCACCGGTAGTTTGCGTTCGGCGCGCTCTAGGTTTACGAACTCACTCAGATCCTCAGGGGTGAAGACATCAGTGGGATTAAGTTCGTCTCCCTTACCCCAGCGCATAATCTGGTTCCCGATCCGCAGCGAATAGTCCCGGCCTCCGATATCAAGATAGGCGTCCCAAAGTCTGAGCGGGCTCTCTATCTCTTCGAACCCGTCGTTGTCGTTCTTTCCGTAATCCAGCTCTTGCCGTGCGGATACCCTGGCCGCCGAAAATCCGAGGTCAAGATCGGCTCCGATCAAAGCTTCATTTCTTAATTCGTATGTTTGTTCCGCCGACCCGTCTTTTGAGCGGTCAATATAGTTCCGGTTCTGAATATATCCATCAATGCCGCGCACGAAGCTCTCACCGCTTAACGGTTTATTCCGCTTAGGCGGCGGACCGCTGCGCAGGATCTGCATCGGCGGGGAAGCGGCTCTACCGGAAACGGATCCTTTCGCGAAGATCCGCACCCTGACCGAGGCCTCTGCTTTGAAGACTTTATGATTGAGGCCTGCCTCACGCAGGTCGAGCACTAAACGCACTTTGTCGTCATGAACACCGATACGAACTCTTTCAAGGAACTTGTCATCCAGTACTCGGAAGCTTTGAGGCCGCTTTGCGCTGGAGCCTGATATGTCGAGAACCAGCCTTGGCGGGTTCGAGAGCATGCCAGCATTGTATTCCGCCGGGCCGGCGGAAAAGGTTACTATAAGTTCGCTATAGGCCGAGCGCGACTTTGCGCTTCGAAGAGAAACAATCAGTTGAGGGTTTTCAAAAAAGACGGTTCCTTCTTGGGCAACCAGTGTCGGTGGCAGCAAGCAGATTAGTCCGAAAATCGAAACTACTTTATATAGCGCCGAAAGTGCACAAGAGATAGTATTATTGGAGCTATGCTCTTTAGTCTGCACTCGCTCTCGCTGCTGTGAAAATGAATTAAAAAAGATCGTTCTCTCCTAATACGACCGCTCATCAGGTCGGAGACAAAAACCATTGATTTAGGCCTTCCGCGGCTTCCAATTATTGGATGTAGTTGAAAAAATGCAAGATTCAGAGAGAAAAGCAGCGAGATCACCGCTCAATAACAGCATTCTACGGCCCTGGTGCTCGCGATAGCAGCTGCCATAAATTGCCTGGATGCTTATAATTGCTGATCGGGGCTTCGAGCTGCCTTGTACTCAAAAGGTGTTCGGGAAGTCCGGTATCAATTAGCAGCCACTCCCGCCTAAGCTCCGTGCGGTGGCTGTCCTTAACGTTCTCGACCACTATGGTCCATGCATAGGTTATTTTTGATGTATCTCTAAGATCTCTATAGAAAATCCGTTTCAGCAGAGTGCCGTCCTTCTCATAGTAGTCGGCTCGGATAGGCAGAAAGCCTTGTTTTTTTACCCAATGAACTTGTTTGCCGTAGATAGAGTCATCCTCATCCTTGGGCTTCATCCAATACTTGAAGCAGTCATGTCCCTCGATAACCTCAGGGCTGTCGAGGCCGAAGTCGAATTTGTCAAGGTCCAGCTCCTCGAGATCTTCAAATGAAAAATCAGAACCAACCCAGCTTTGGTCTTTGTTAGCAGTCGAGATCCGCCTTAACTTCCTGGCCGCCGGTAGATATAGGTACTGCGTGTCGTCATCGTCGCGCACCTCTATATTCAAGGTACCGGTGTTTTCGATATCGGCCGGAGCCAAAAACTTGATTAGTGTGTCTTTCCCGTTTCCGGTTTTGCCCTGGTATCTAAGGAAACGGCGCGACCTTGTCTGGCCCGAACTGTTTATAAGATCCATCGCCAGTGCAGTCACCTCGTCATGGATGTACCCGGGACGGTTCTTAGTGCGCTCGGCGATTTCGCGGGCCGAAAGCTCTTGAGCCGATGCGCTCGCAATCGCATGTGCGGCGCATAAAATGCTAACCGCAAAAACGGTCAGTTTGTTCTTCATTTGTTGTCGCATTTAAACCTTGCACGCATAAATCCTGTAAAGCCCGCCGGCTCATCTACCTTCTTAAGCGCTGGGACAAGCGACGCCTGCTCGGCAGCTTTCCTAAGTCCCGAGACAGTCTGGTTGATCGTTGACTGATCTACTCCACAAAGCGGGACCGCAAGACGGATGGCGGACGAGCTCTCCATGCCATGCTCACTCGCCCGGATGCCCCACTGCATGTAAATATGGCGCAGAAAATTCTTGACTGCAAAGGGAGGCTTCAATTCCAAGCCGGAGATGTCAATGACTACTGCGTGCCCTCCGGCCGGCTCGACTACATTGTAACTGCATTTAAGACCCTCATGCAGCGCTCGCACGTTAGAGATCTTAGTCTGGACTAATGACAAGATGGCCTCCTCATTCGAAAGCGCCGAGAGCAGATCAGTCTTGGCCTGGTGCGCAAGCCCGTCTCCCAGGAGGGCAAGCAAATCAAAGCTCATTTCGTAAAGCTCGCGCTTCCGGAATGCCAGGAAGCCGCCGATTGGAGTATAAAAATCCTTTGTAGCGCTCATAACGCAGATATCGGCCAGCGAAAAGATTTCCCGGACTATCTCCCACGGACTCTTTGCATTTTGTCCAGGCTCACTCTCTTTTATTAGAATCGCGTTCTCTATAACACGACAGGCGTCCAGGAGAAGCGGAATGCCGAAGCGATCAGTAATTTCCTTTACTGCTTTAAGATTAGCCAGTGACATCGGCTGTCCTCCGCAGGCGTTGTTGCAAGGCTCAATACAAACAAACGGCACCCATTCCGGATTGCTACGCGTGATTACCGCCTCAAGCGCTTCCGTGTCGAGATCGCCTTTAAAAGGGTGCCGGGTCCAGAGATCAAACGCCTTTGCCGGCACAACAGGGAGATATGTGCCTCCGCTTAGCTCAATGTGCGCCCGTAGAGTTGGAAAGGGAGCCGAGCCTGGTATTACGTGGCCATTTCTAACAAGGAGCTTTGCCACAAATGCCTCCGCCAAACGCCCTTGCGACAGTGGAATTGCATGCGGCATCCCAAAACGCGCAGCGAAACATTCCGGCAGTGCCGCGTCAATGCCCGGCGGCAGCGAGTCAGTTGCATTCGCGTTTCGGGGCAGAAGACGATGCTGAAGGCTGTCCGTCAAAAAATCATACAAAACTAGTTCGTGCGGAATAAGCAGCGTATTCTCTCCGCATTTTGCCAGTAGGGCTTCACGATCCGGCGCACTCTTTAGGCTCATTGCGCTTCCTTGGCTAAAAAGGGGCTCCCGTCGACAATGCGGTAGCTCATGCGATAAAGGTCGAAAAACATAATGCGGGGCAACACGACCGCCCGGCGGCTTCCAGGCAGCACTTTGTGAAGAAAAAAGGCGATGCTCTCCGTTGCAGCGAGCGAAGCGGCGATTATTGGAGCTATCGCCAAAGAGGGCACCCTGCCGGTTGCGAGACGCTCTCCGATTATATCGATATGCGATGGGGTAAAAATCTGCTTAAAAATTGGAGGAAAAGCTCCCTTGGCGCCGGTCGCCTTAAGAAGCGGCGTAAAGGCTCTCATACTCATGCCCTCCGGCTCTGAACAGATTAGTATGCAGCCGAATCCAATAATCGGAGCGGTTATTATGAAGATTCCGCGCTTTCGGGCTTCGGCATGAAGCCTCTCCCTTAGATCTATACTCACTGAAACATCGAGGCAATCGAGCAAGAGATTGGCATCTGTGAGAAACGCCTCGATATTGTCGGGTGTTACCCCTTCTTTGAAGACCTTTATATCGGGATTGGGTGATATATTTGCAATCTGCCTGCAGTAGACCTCGGCTTTGTTTTCACCCATTGTTTCGCGATTTGCCCCCCATTGACGGTTCATATCGGGAGGATCGAAAAAGCCCGGGTCGGCAAGGTTAAAGGCCCCCACCCCCATGCGCGCCATCGTTATTGCATGTGCTCCGCCAACGCCGCCACAACCGGCTATGGCAATCCGTTTCTGGCCTAGCACTCGCACCCCCTCCGCCGTTAACAGAGGAAGGCTGCGGTCAAGCATCTGGTTTATAGTCGGATTACTTGTCATTTCTCGGACGCGCCTCAGTACTCATTGAGTTGTGCGTGGTAATTGAAACCTCGGCTTTTGGTGCTCCAATGATCTTGAGGAGATCTACCGGTTCATCCTTACGGCCCAGCAGCTTATCCACACCCTTTTCAAACATCAGCGTTAGTGCGCCTATATTTCTAATAATTGAACGGGTCAGCCTGCTTGGTCCCGCCAAATCCCGTTCATTCAGCTCGAAATGGTTCTCAAGCTCCTTCCAGGCCCATAAAAACCCTTCTTCTAGCTCTGCCGCGCTCATGCGTTCCGGAACACATGTAACGTGGCACTGGTCGTACAAAGCCCAATCACGTGTTATAACTCCCTGCCGGGCGGATATTCTTCGCTCCATAGGAGTGTTGGGGAATGGCGACATCACCGTAATGGTCAGATTTTTCATGCCACTTTCGCGCACGAAATCCACCACTTTCTTGAACACGTCCTTAGTGTGAAATGAGAAGCCGAACATGAAAAAGCCCCATACGTCTATTCCGAGGCGCTGAATGGCCTTTACCGCCTTCAGCTCTTGTGGAAGACAGGTGCCCGGCATGTTTATGCTTAACTTTCTGCATCCTGCCGAAGCGAGATCCCAGATGTACTGGGGATTAATGACCTTGAAGTCGGATATGCAATAAAAATCCACCGCCTCTCGTCTTAGTTCAAGCAACAACTCTTTCTGATAGCCGCGGTTCCCTCCGCAGAACATCTCATCGATGAAAAATATGTCTTTATTCGGATCAATCGAGCGTACAGCCTCGATTTCGCGCATTACTCTCTCAACCGGCTTATTGCGCGATTTTCCACCGAACATCTCCTGAATAGGACAGAACTCGCACCCCACCAGACAGCCGCGAGAGGTTTGGATGGCGTGCACCATATATCGATCGTTTTCGAGGAGATCAAATCGCGGCACCGGCGCGGTTTCGAGCGCAGTGCCCTTACCGGCACGGTAAATCTGTTGTAGATTTCCGGCACGGAAGTCCTCAATCACTTTGGGCCATACCGATTCGGCTTCGCCGGCTACGACAGCATCGGCATGTTGCGCGGCTTCTTCGGGCACCAATGAAGCATGCACTCCTCCTAGAATTACAGGGACGCCGCGTTCCCTAAAACGGTCCGCATACCTGTAGGTTCTAAAAGCGTCCTTTGTTTTAAAGGAGAAGCACACCAGATCGCACTGCTCATCGAAATCGATATCCCGGAGCTTCTCGTCGATAATCTTAATTTCGAAATCGGCCGGTGTCATGGCTGCCACTACCGGCAGCGCCAATAGCGGCACCAAGAACCGTTTCGAGTCCTTGGCATACCAGCACTGTGCGAACGGATCTTCGCGAGCATTACCGGTTTCAATAAGCAGAAGCTTCATGCGAGTATGTTGACAGTGTTCGCGGCCCGTCCGGTTGAAAGCTGCGGCCATTTGAGAACCGGGCGCATATAAAGAATAGTCGTCGAGCGCTGCTTCAAGCTTTAGAATAGATTAGATAAAAAACTTGAAGGGATGCCATATAGGGCTTTATATGCTACCAAGAATTATCTGCCTAATGTCTAGAGTCAGTTAGAACGATTAACCATGACCCACCCCAATGGAGAGCTTTTCGCCCAACTTGCAAAGTTAGTGAAAAACGAATTAAGTGTCGGCATTGAACTGACCGAAAGTACTAGGGTGGTCGGCGACCTGAACCTTGATTCGCTTCAGGCGATGCACTTGGTGGCGGCCGTGGAAGATAATTTCGGTGTCGCCATTCCGATGGAGCTTCTCCCGAACATTAAAACTTTGGGAGACATTAAAGAGCTGATTTCGAAGCTTCGTTCGCCGTAATGCAACTAGTAAGCGATCAACACCGCGGAAGCAGTGTGCTGACTCTGCCGGCTGCCCTGGAAAAGGCTGCCAAGATGGATCTTGCCGGAACAGGGCTCAAGTTCTTGCGCGACGGCGGCGAATCCGTAGGCCTTTCTTACCCCGACATACTTCACCAAGTCATTCACGCGGCCGGATCTCTTAGACGCCTCGGCTTAAGGCCTGGAGATCGATTTGGTTTACTGGAACCAGATCAGCACACTTTTGTAATACTGTTTTTAGCCGCACTTCATTCGGGCATTATACCCGTGCCGCTGGCCCCGCCGGCCAGCTTCGGAGGGCTTGATGTATACTGCGCTCATCTGAAGTCTATCGTTGATGTCACGGGCCTCTCCCACATTCTCACCTCATCACCAATTAAGCGGATCATCGATCTGGATGAGAAAGCGCGAATAGAACTTTCCTCGAATGTACTATCTCAGGCAAAATTTGATATCGAGCCGGCCTCGATTAGCCGCGATTCGATTGCATTCCTTCAGTTCACCTCGGGGAGCACACTTCAGCCACGGGGGGTGACCGTGACTCATGGTAATCTCATTGCTAATATGCATGCTATCGTGGAGCGGCTGGCGATCCGTCCTGACGATATTACTTGCTCGTGGCTGCCGCTTTTCCACGATATGGGACTTATCGGAATGTTGTTAACGCCGATTTTCATCGGGATCAAGGCTATCCTAATGCCGCCTTCGATGTTTTTAAAGCGGCCTCTCGAATGGCTCAAGGCCATTTCCGACGGTAGATGTACTATTAGCTACGCGCCGAATTTCGCCTACGGGCTTTGTGTAAAACGTGTGCCTGATAGTGAACTTCAAAATCTGGTGCTTTCATCATGGCGAGTGGCGGGGTGCGGAGCAGAGCCTATAGACTATCGAACTATTGAAAACTTTTGTGATAAATTTAAAAAATGTGGCTTTAATGCGCGGGCCTTTGTTCCCAGCTATGGACTGGCCGAAAGCACTCTTGCCGTTGCTTTCGAGGATATCGAGCACGGTATGAAAGTCGATGCGGTGAAGCGGCATTCGCTGGCACGCGGCGTCGCGGATCCTGAGAGCGGCGGGAATAGTGCGGTCAAAATAGTGTGCTGCGGAAGGCCGTTCGCGGGCCACGAGCTAATGATTGCAGGCGATAATCTTAGCCCGTGTCCAGAAAGAGTCATCGGCGAGATCTTAGTGCGCGGCCCGTCAATCATGAAAGGTTACTACAATAATCAGGAAGCTACCGCGGCAGCGATGCATGAAGGATGGCTGAGAACGGGCGACCTCGGATACCTGGTAGGCGGCAAACTATATGTTTGCGGCAGGAAGAAGGATTTGGTGATTATAGCGGGCCGAAATTACTATCCATCCGATATAGAAGCCATGGTGTCACAAGTTGAGGGAGTAAGAACCGGGAATGTCATTGCATTCAGCATAAGCGGAGAAGGAGTTCAGGAAGAGCTCGTAATAGCTGCCGAGATCGCGGCCGGAATCGAGAGGGGCCGCGAGCTGGTAGAGGCAATCCGAAGTCATCTCTTAGAAACCTTGGGCGTTAAAGCGTCTCACGTACTGCTGCTGAGACCCGGAACACTGCCGAAAACTTCCAGTGGCAAGCTGCAAAGGCAACGGGCCAAGGAGTTGTACGTGGCCGGCACCTTGGCATCGCACTCCCGCACCACCGGTGTAGGGTCGTGGGCCTATTGTCAGTATCTGACCGGCCGGTTGGTACGTAATATAAGGCGTCTCCTCGGACGCTAGATCATTCCGTTGCGCAATCAGTTCAGGGCATTTGAATGCTGGTACCTCACCCTGCGTGATCTTCCTAGCAGTCTTGGATTATCGATGGCGCCGGTGCATCGCTATCGTTAGTGCTGAGCTGCCATTCCCTAAAACGTACTAACCGGTCGTAAGCACTGATGTGGGCAATGGGTTATAGCCGCTCGAAATCGAGTCTATCGGCATCTATTAGCATGTAATGCATTTAGGGACCTGTTCCAAAATGCGGTCGCTAAACGCGGCATAGAGCTTGCATACATGAGGAAAGGTTGTATTTGGGGTCAATAGGATGTTGCAGTACTTTCTAATTCTTTTCTCAGGCGGGATTATTCATAAACGGACCCGGCCTCCTCAAGTCCCTGCTAAGCTTCTTAACTCCTCCACAGATTACATCAATGACATTGAAAAACCGGCTTGCCATGAATCACGGGCCAACTTTAGTGAGCTGCAAGAAGCTCTTTCCCTTGTGTATCAGCAGTATAGAAAATTCGGATATACGCAATTTAACGAACACGGACTGCGAATCAGTGGGTATGAACTTCTGCCCTCATCCACAGTTTTCATCGACACAGCCGAAGACGGCGTGTGTGGGACCGTCACCTTAATCGAGGATTCCATTGCTGGATTGCCGGCCGATGGTGAATTTGCCGACGAGCTAAACGCCCTGCGGGCAAAGGGCAGAAAGGTTGCGGAAGCCTCGATGTTCGCCTGTGAAGATGAAGCGCAAGCAGGTTCCAATGCCGCCTTGATCGGCGCACTTTTCAACGCCTGCACCGGCAATCGGATTGACGATCTGATACTAGTGGTTAACCCGAAGCATGTGGCCTTTTGGCACAAGGTTTTGGGTTTTGACGTTCTCGCGAATGAGCGGGTTTGCGGCCGGATATGCGATGCACCGGGAATCCTGCTTCATCTCGATATTGCCGAGATCGTAGCCGGACGAAAGAAACTTAACTCATTCGCTTCCCGCTTGTTGCTTCAATCACGGTTTGGCGAGGGTTCGACGGTTAAGCGATACAACGCAACAGCGAAGGACGTTCTCGAACTGCTGAAACACTGCTCTACCGCCGGGGTAAGCATCGCCCCGGTCAAGGTTCTACGTGCTTTAAGTGTGCTTTATGAGGCCGAGAGCCGCTCAGTGAGTCGTTTTATCGACAAATTCCTGTTCGAAGGCCAGTCTGGCCCCGGAGCGCTTATCTGAGCCCCACCCCGTTTTCATAATCTCAAAGACCAGAGCTCGAAACTCCTTGGATGTGGCCCATAGGAACGAGTATGGGACATTACCGAGTACGATTTTATTGATCGCTCGCACTGCCACGGCAAGCGACGTACAGGAAGTGTTAACAGCATGCCACCACCATTGCGGCGAGAACAGCACGTCGCCCGCATATAGGTTTGCCACGAACTTCGGCGCATAGCGATAGAGCGGATAGCCTTCCGCGTCGATCTCATCGAAAGGCTTTTTCCAATCGAAGGGGGTAGCCGAGTAGAACAGATCCTTTCGAGTAATTGGCTGCATCCACATTGTGTATTTAGGCGGCACGAAGGTCCACTCTTTGTGCCCCGCTACCATCACGAAAAGGTTTATTCCACCTGTGCAATGAAACCCCGAGCGCGTCCCGCCACCCGAAAAAAAGAGCTGCGTAGAGCCGATTTTGGCTCGCTTATTTGAGATCATGTACTTTGTAAGTATATTGAGATCGAGCGCCTCTCTCAGCTCTTTATTGTCGTTGAAGATATCGGCCATATTCGCACCGTAAAACTTGCCTCCGGCGTTAATATTCTCGACAAGCTTATTGAGCTTCATATCGACGATCTTGAGTGCAGTTTCATCGAGCTTATCGCCAATCATGCGCACAGGGATGTTATAATCACCGTAGCGCTCGCTAAAAAATTCAGCAGACCAATCCTTTACTGCATCCCAATTTTTAGCCAGGCCTTCGATTACTACAGGCGTATTCGGCTTGAGGAAGAATTGCTGGAATTTCTCAGGTGTGAGTTCTTCCGGGCGGTAACGCGGCACATCGCGAACCGGAAGTTCGCCTGTTGTTTTCGAATCCTGCAAGGTTTTCCTTTCACAATGCTTCAGGATCGGCAGCGCCCATTTGGGCCCGTAGTATCCGTACTTAGGACCTACAAAGTGCCTCATAGTATAATGCGACCAGAATAGCGTCTTGGTAAGAAAGTCGGTTGATGGAGCATTTGTTAAGTCTACAGTTTTCATAGCGATACCCTCCCCGATAATCGGCCGCCCCCCGCGTACATTTGACCTTTGCGGCTATTGATGAGCGCAGGTCATATACTAAAGTCCGATCTACTTATCGGCGGCATGAAGGTGCGGCTAAATGGAATTTTCAGATTGGAGTACGGTCGCGGGCCATGACAAAGTCAGCCAGGGGATTTACGGTGCGCTTAGGGCTAACGCCTGTCGATGATTCATCCCTCCAAGCCAGCCGCCAATGGCTGAGCCGGCAATCTTTCCGATACAGGCTACGAAAAGTATCCATAATGAAATGAATAAATCAAAATTATTAATAAAATCAACCTTTAGTCCTATCGATACGAAGTATACCGGCGCGGCAAAAAACGAGGTTGTAAACTGAAGTATTACCTGGTGCTCCTCGTCAACTAAGTCCTCTTGAGGAGCCAGCATCACTCCAAGAAGAAAGGATCCTAGTACCGCGTGGATTCCTACCGCTTCTGCGCCCGCCGCGATAAGCAGCACCATCATGGCAGTGACACCTAGAAAGCCGCTCGGCCAGGCGAATTCAGTGCGGAACCAGATTATGGCTCTTTTTCCCGCTGCCCGGCCGAGCGTCACTGCAAAAACGAAAAAACCGACTAATATTATAAATGACTGCATTCCCGATTGGCTGGAGTGCGTCGGGGAAAAATATGCAAGTAGAATTCAGAAAAGGCCCCATCCGACAATATCATTTATGGTCGCTGCAGCCACGATCGTCATGCCTAATTCGGACTTTAGTAGCCCGTAATCGAGCAAGATTCGAACTATGACAGGAAGGGCGGTTATGCAAAGCGCCGTTCCCATGAACAGGGCGAATATGAACGAGTGGCCGCCAGCCTGCCCTTTCCATAGTTCCGGTAAACAAACGACCATGAGCACTCCAGCTAAGAACGGCACGAGCATTCCTAGCATGCTGGCAAGCGAGATTGCTTTTCTATGCCTGCTAATTGCCGTAAGATTTATCTCCATTCCGGCTGCAAAGAGAAAAAAAAGCAGTCCTAGCTTAACCACCGCCTCTCGCGCCACAGCCGGGTCTCCTGACTTAGGAAAAAGCAAGAGCTGGGTTTCCGGAAACACTGCTCCGAAAATAGTGGGACCGATAAAGATTCCGGCTAGAATCTCCCCTAAAATGGCGGGTTGGCGGATCCGGCGCATCACAGCACCAGCTGCAAGGGCGGCGGCAACCATTAAGGCCAATTGTAAGAAAAACAATACGAAGTCGTTATTGGACATGCCCGTCGAGTTAGGCCGGCTTAATCATCAATACATGCTTCAACTGCAATTATTAACCTCTTGAACAAAGGGATCTGGCTTCACTTTTTCAGAAAAGCTGGCTTTCATCAATATACGATGTCTTCAAAAAAAACTTGCATAATTGACCTGCTCCCAAATTGCCTGCGCCGTAACCTTGTGCCCGTCCTCATTGAAGTGAATATCGCGCTCGAAAAATAGCTCGCTTGCCTCTGCAGCCGCCGCGTTGAAGGCCTCGGTAAGGTCAATGAAATTTACCCCCTCCCCCGTGGCCCACTCTCGCACGCGATCGGAGAACTGCGGCTTATCGAATGTTTCCTCATTATTTGAAAGTCTATACTTTGATGGAACGGCGGTAAGGATATCGTTGCTATAAAGCATTACTACAACCGCCTTTGGCGATAACTTTTTTACAACCTCTCTCCACTGCAGAAGATAAAGCACTGGGCTGTAACTAGATACGCCGAAATTAAGCATCTCTGCCTTCTCCCCTGCTTGTGCCTGGAGCAAGCCGACAAAGCTCTTTTCTGCAGGGACGGAGAGCGCCTCAACAAAGGAGTCTCCCATAAAGGCGACCTTGTAATCGGCGCTCACGTCGGCCTCGCCGTTCCTTCTTATGCCAAGGTTGTCATACCGCACCTCATGCCCTCCGTACTCCCCCCCTGGGTCATAGGCGGTAAACTTGTAGCCTGGCGGATGAATATGGTGCAGCACCGCATGAGATTCTACCGGGGAGTTTCCGTAACCTATCCCCGCTGCTCTTAATAGAAGCTCTGCCAGAATCGCCGCAAAGGTGAAACCGAAAAGGATAAAAAGTAGGTTTAGGCCAAATCTTTTCACAGCTCATCTATGAAGAGAGTAGATATATCGCTCCCACCGCCATTAACATCCCGGCTGCCTGTTTAATAGTAATCGGCTCTTTTAAGAATAGAGCCGCAAGCAAAATGGTGATAACCGGATAGAGCGCGGTAACAGTAACGACAACAGAGATCTTTCCTTTTGACGCGGCGATTAAATAGAAAAGCCCTCCTAGGAGGCCGGTTGCGCCGGCCAGTCCGGCATAAAGTACTCCGGGGCCGCTTACCTCTGGCCTAAAGCCAAGAGAGACAAAAGCGGCAAGCCCGACCAAACATCCTGCAATCGCTTCATAAACCAGGGCGCTCGATGGTGAGATGTAATTAGTTGCAAGCTTCGGGAAAAATCCCCAGAGGCCAAAGGTAAAAAGGGCCAATATGGACCAGAAGTGTGCGCTGCTCAACTTAACCTCCCTTGTAACACCGCTGCCGCCAAAGAGGAGTTGCCACTAGACGACAATTAGTACGGTGGCATACAGTATAGATCCGGAACCTCTTAAGTGCCCATGCTCAAAAAAAGCCTCTCAAGCGGAAAGGGAAACGATGTCAAGTGAACCGGCCGGCAACCAGGGCTTTGCCGCGAATGTCTTTAAGGTAGCGGGGGGCGAGGCCCTTGCGCAGGCTCTTTTACTCGCGAGCCTTCCAGTTCTAACCCGCCTCTATACACCGCAGGAGTTTGGCGCCTTTGGAATCTTTAGCGCAATCTCTGCTATAGGGACGATTATTGGAGCGGCTCGTTATGAACTTGCGGTTCCAATTCCGGAGAAGGACTCCGAGAGCTGGGCGCTGGTAATAGCGTCACTTCTTATCGCACTTCTGCTCTCTCTTGTAGGAACAGCCGCATTAGCATTCTGGGTTCCGGCCGCTCTAAATGAGTTCTGGATGGTTTTTGTTCTTCTTCCGCTGCATGCAGCTTCTAACACCTGGATAAACGCATTCCGGCAGTGGCTTGGAAGAAAATCCGAGTTTCGCTGGCTCGCGCAAACAAGGATAATTTACGCCGTTGTAACCTTGACTCTTCATATCGCATTCGGCTACTTCGGCATGGGCGCAACGGGCCTGATGCTGGGGCTTGTAATTGGAACTTTCTTGCAGCTTCTGCTCACCGCATACAGGTCGCTTAAGCTCCGGCCCGCAGGCATAAAGGCTCCGATAGTGCGCGATACAATGCGAAAGTTCAGCCGCTTCCCGCGCTTTACCCTCTTTGGCCATGCGCTTAATAGCTTTACTTGGCACCTCCCCGTGCTGCTAAGCGCCGCGCTTTTCTCGCCTGAGATTGCAGGATACTACAGCTTATGCATGAGAATTATGGATGCTCCTTCTAATTTTGTGGGGCGCGCCGTGCAGCAAGTTTATTTTCCCGAGGCCGCACGGCGTTACATCGGCAGCGGAAGCTCCCTTGCACTTTATCAGAAGAGTTTACTCTACTTATTTAGCGCGGCGATTTTGGGCTTCGGCATACTCGCCGCTGTAGGCCCGGAGCTAATACCATTTATTTTAGGGCACGAGTGGGATGAGGTCGGGATGATGTGCCGCTACTTAGCGCCTGCCTATGTTGCACAGTTCTGCCATTTTCCCCTTGCCTGCATGCTTCTTATAGCGGGGAGGCAGCGGCTCGACCTTTTATGGCAGCTTTTTTACTTCTCATCTGTGCTAATAGGCTTCTACTTCGGTTCGTATCTGGGTGGATGGATAGGAAGCGTTTACGGCTACGGAATTGCGCTTTTCTGTGCATATTCTCTTAACTTGGTTCTTAGCTATAGCTGCGCCAGGAGTGAGCCGGCCGGCGAAAGGGAGAAAGAGCTATGTGCGGCATAGCAGGAACAGTCAACCCGGCGGGCATCCCTCGCCCAGATGAACTGACGAAGAATCTCTGGTCTGCGCTCCGCCGCCGAGGTCCTGACGGCCGCGGATACTGCGCGCTCGGTGACGGGGTACTAAGCACCGGATTTGGAGAGCAGCTTCCGGAAGGATCTCCCACTGCGCTACTTACCCATACGCGGCTTTCAATAATCGACCTTAGTGATGCCGCTCTTCAGCCTATGCTATCAGAGGATGGGCGCTTTGCGATTGTATTCAACGGCGAGATCTACAACTACCGCGAGCTGCGCGATGAGCTTTCTCGAGCGGGCTACTCGTTTAAAACGGCCTCCGACACCGAGGTGCTGCTTAACTCCTACCGGCACTGGGGAAAAGAGGCGCTAAATCGCTTGGTGGGGATGTTTGCCTTTGCTCTCCTTGATGCAAAAAAGGAGACTCTTTTTCTGGCACGAGACCCTTTCGGCATTAAACCTCTCTACTACACACTGACAGGCGGAAATTTCTCCTTTGCATCTACCTTGCGCGCGATCTTCACTTTCCCGGGAGTAGCGCGGCGGATAAACCCCTTAAGGCTTTTTCTCTACCTTCGCTTTGGCATCACAGATTACGGGGCGGCATCTCTAATTCAAGATGTATCTCAGCTTCCTCCTGCTCATTATCTGGAGGTTTCACTTAAAGACCCCGGCGATGTTGCTCCTTGCAGGTACTGGGAAGCGGCAGGTGAGAAAGAGAACGTAAATATTTCGTTCAATGAAGCTGCTCTTAAACTTCGCGAGATGATGCTAAAAAGCGTAGAGCTTCACCTGCGGAGCGACGCCCCCGTTGGATTTGCGCTCTCAGGAGGGATTGATTCCTCCGCCCTGCTCTGCGCAGCGCGGGAGGTGTGCGATTCTGAAAGAAGCCTAACGGCCTTTAGTTATGTACCGGCTAATTCAGCAATCTCTGAAGAGCGCTGGATTGATATGTTAGCAAAACATGCCCGAGCCGCAGTGCATAAGGTTACCCCCACTGCAGAAGATCTCTTGGGTGACCTTGATGAGCTGATAGAGGAGCAGGGCGAGCCATTTGCTTCGACCACTATGTACGCTCAGTTTAGAGTTCAGAAACTAGCAGCGCAGCACGGCGTAAAAGTTATGATTGAGGGGCAAGGAGCAGATGAGATTCTTGCCGGGTATCCGCAGTACCGCGCGGCGCGCCTTGCCTCTCTTTTTAGGCAGCGAAGGTGGCGCGATGCGGTGCGGTTTACTCTAGGCTGCTCGCGCTACCCGGAGGGAGCATTTCAAGAAGTTATCTTAAAGAGCTTGCAGTACATATTGCCTCAGGGCCTACAAGAGATTGCGCATATTGCCGCTGGGAAGCCGATAATCCCGAGGTGGCTTAACGGTGAGTGGTTTCGCGCACGCGGCGCCGTTTATCTTCCGCGTGGCCGCCTTGAGGGCAAAGATGTTTTAATAGCGGACCTCAAGCGCACTCTCAATGAACTCTGCATTCCGCACCTTCTTCGCCATGGGGATCGTAATTCGATGGCATTTTCAATTGAGAGCCGCGTGCCGTATCTTATTCCCGAAATAGTTAAGTTTGCTTACGGACTTCCTGAACACTTTCTAATCTCACCGCGCGGCGAAACAAAGCACCTTCTGAGAGCTGCGATGCGAGGCATTGTGCCGGATGCCGTTTTAGATAGGAAAGATAAGGTGGGCTTCGATACTCCCGAAACCGAGTGGCTGCGCACACTGGGGCCCCATATCGAATCGATATTGAAAAGCAGAACAGCTAAAGGGATAGAGGCTTTCTCATCCGAAAGGGTGCTGCACCACTGGGAGATGATAAACCGTGGGAAACGGAGCGCCGACAACTACGTCTGGCGGTGCGTCAATCTGGTGAAGTGGGCAGAGCTTAGCGGGATTGACTTAAATGAGCCCGCAAGATGGAGCCAAGATGCTCCGCAACAGAAACCCCAAGCTTCCGCTGCCCTTCTGGAGTCAGGTGCCCATCCACCGGATAGTAATGCGAGGTGGGCCGGGAATCTATCTTTGGGCCTGCCTAATATGGCATAACGCTTGACGTTAAACGCAAGGCGTTATATACTAACTTTGTGATTCGGAGCTTCAAGTGCAAAGAGACTGAGAAGATATTCAACTTAGAACGGTCAAGAAAGTTTCCACCGAATATCCAACAGGTTGCAGTCAGAAAACTCAGAATGGTGCATCGAGCCGTATCGCTTGTTGATTTAAGAGTTCCTCCAGCCAATCGGCTCGAGAAGCTGCACGGCAATAGATCCGGTCAGTGGAGCATACGAATTAACGACCAGTGGCGCATTTGCTTCAATTGGCACGATGGAAATGCGCTGAACGTTGAGATTGTTGATTATCATTAGGAGGCGATATGGCTAAGCGTAAATTGAACCCTATTCACCCAGGAGAAGTACTGTTCGAAGAGTTTTTGATCCCTTTGAAGCTCAGTCAGAATAGGTTGGCTCTAGCTTTGGGGGTGCCAGCCCGACGAATTAACGAGATTGTTTTGGGAAAAAGGGGCATTACGGCAGACACTGCATTGAGACTTGCTAAATACTTCGGCAATTCACCACAGTTCTGGCTGGGACTTCAGATGGATTATGACCTCGATATGGCGAAAATTGATGTTGGAGATGCCATTGATAAGGAGGTTCGGAGAGCATAATTCGATCGATTTGAGGTTGGCCCAGAGACAAGCAGGATCAATCGTGACAGGTAGAAGCGCTGACAACTACGTCTGCCGGTACGTCAATCTGGCGAAGTGGGCCGAGCTTGGTGGGATTGACTTAAATGACTCCTCAAGGATGGGAGCCAGATGCTCCGCAACGAAATCCCCCAGCCTCCGCTGCCCCTCCGGAGTCAGGTGGCCATCTACCGGATAGTAATGCGAGGTGGGCCGAGAATCTTCTTTTAGACTCTCTAAAAAGTCGATAACCGGGAAGCCGGATGACTCTCCGATGGCTGCTATCTCACGTGAGAAGGAACCAGCGTCTAGTCCAGGGAAATCCTCCGGGCGTGCCGCAAGAAGCGCCTGTATCCTTTGCGGTATAACTATTACTGCAAAAAGCGCATTTGCTTTTTTACTCTCGCTTGCCATCTCATTCAGGATCGTAGCAGCGTGTTCTATCTTCTGACGCCAAGTGCGGGAGTAGGATTTAGTGAGATAAGAATCCTCACCGCTTCGGCGCTTGTAAATCGAGGCGTATATTGCGTCGTTTCGAAGTAGAAGATGGGTTAAAAGGTCAAGAAAGCGGCTTTGCTGCATGGCGCTTTTCACTAAACGCTCCAGAGAGGGGCGCTGCTCGGAGTAGATGGTGTCATAAATGGCGGCTGCATCTTGCGAGACAGCCATTCTAGCTCGTGCCTCGATTCCATTAGGAGATATATCAGCGTAAAGATCATTTGGAAGAAGGCCCACCGTAACCATCTTCGGATTATAAATTAACACATCCCTTAAAGCCTCTCTGTACTGGTGAAGGTCCCACCCCCCTACCCCCGCGTTAACGTACGTTATATTGATGCCTGCCTCTTTAAGCTGCGTTTCCGCGCTCCGCACATAAGTATCCCTCTCCTGCACCATAGCTCCGAAGGTGAAAGAGTCTCCGAGAGCTATCACCAAGTTCTTTCCGTCCTTGCCATACTCGGAACAGGGGCGCGGATCTCTGTGGCCACACTCATTTATCGTGTAGGATACAAGCTCGCTCCCTTCGGTTTTTTTAAGCTGATACTCGCAGCTAGGTCTATTTCTGTGAAGGAAGGTTGGATGGGGCTCCGTGCAGTACCCGCCGCGGTTATCCTCTCGCCAAAATAGCCGCGCGCCTCCTTCCAGCGCCAATAGCGTAAGCGCAATGGAGGATATAGAAACTAGAATATTTACCGCGAAACTTTTAGCTTTCTTTGCGCGCAAAGGTTTATCCTCCGAACGCCCCGGTTCTTGAGGGCGCGCTATTCTGCTCCTCTAGCGATGCAGCCGGCTCTGCACTCTGACTTTTTGGAAGAAGCCAAACCAGAAACATCGCAAGAAGGAGCCCGTGCGAAAGAAAGGTTGTAAGAAGATATCCATCCACAAGCGTCATAATGGAGAGAAGGAGCAGCCCCACGGAGATAATCCGGTCCTTCCCTCGTGCCACGGCGTCGCCCAACTTCAGTAACGCCACCAAACCAACGGCCCAGAGAAGAAGTCCAAATGTTCCAAAATTCATGTACCCATCCGCCATGATGCCGTTAT
>JAGFJO010000060.1 GCA_024102635.1 Deltaproteobacteria bacterium | reverse complement strand
GGTGGCGATGACATCAACACCAACAAGTGGATCTTCCAGCTAAGCGCTTATATCTAAGCGAGTAGCTTCTCTCGTAAGAGAGGAAGACTTAACGAAAGGCGCCTCGCGAAAGCGGGGCGCTTTTTTTTGCCGGCCAGAGGCCGGCGCTCCACTAAGGTACTCTCAGTAACCCTCCAAGTCACGGAAGTGGCGCGTCGTCGGCCTCCGGCCGGCTGGAAGCTGAGTGCGATCTCGAGGAGAAACTAAGCAGTCTCGACGGCGCTCCACTAGATGGCGCTGCTAATTGGCGAAAAACGTCGCGGAACAGTGAAGGTTTAGTGGAGCGCTGGCCTCTGGCCGGCTTGAAGTTGAAGTGACATGTCGAGGAGAGAGCAAGTCGTTCTAGAGACCCTTCGACTCGCTTTGCTCGCTCAGGGCAGGACCTTCGACTTCAAGTCGCTCGCTCAGGACTCTACGGCCCACAAAGGAGGGCTGTCGGCACAGGAATTAATTTACACCTGCCGCTCAACCGGCAGCAGAACGATCGGCCGTTCCTCGCAGCACCCATACTCCTTTAATAACATGCTCGCAACTTGACTAAGAGCACTGGCATGGTTCTGGATAGCAAGGAATAGGTCTCGTAATGTGTGAAGGTATTCCTCCTCCACAAACCCCATCGGAGTATCCTGATCGCAATAACCCCAAGCAGCGTTCAAAAAGGGATTTTGAGGATCTCCCCCCGCGAGTTTGGATAGCCTCTTTTCGATAAGCCTTGGAACATCCACCCAGAACTCGAATTCATCAGCTTGTATCAGGGAATAGCCGGCCCTCCATAGAAAGATATTTCGTTCCGTCTCAGCAAGAAACCATAGGGGATTGTAAGGCGTGCTGTCATCGGGAAGAAGCATCTTGCGAGCCTGCAGCTGGCTTTCTAAGGTCTTCAAAGACTCAAGCAGAAGGGCACCGGGAGGGAGAGACTGCCCCTTTTTGTCCGCTGTTAGTTCAAATTTGTGCAAAGAACTGTTCCTGCGGTACCTGCGAGCCGGGTTAATCATTTGATTTCCTTTAAGGTACTTTTTGTCTGGGGATACAGCGGTTAAATACCTTGCAAAATCTACACCACGATCCAATGCCGGAACTAAGTTCCGAAATATATCTCCTGCAGCCTCTTATCACTTCTAATCTCCTCCGGAGATCCATCCATAATAATCTTCCCGACATCGAGTACCACTATGCGGTTGCAGAACGATTGAATGAAATTAATATCGTGCTCTATCACCAGCACCGTTTTTTTTAGAGAACGCAGGCGCAAAATGATCTCGGCTACATCTTGTTTCATTTTGGGCGACACTCCGGCTGTCGGCTCATCGAGTAGGATCAAAGAGGCTCCGAAGGCTAGAGTGCGTGAGATCTCCAAGAGGCGCATCTGTCCTCCGGAGAGACTCGAGGCGCGATCAGATGCGCGATGCTGCAAGTTTATATTCTCAAGGAATTGCAGCGCCTCTTCTCGATGAGTCCTTGTTGTTTTGCTCCAGGGCCAGAGGCTTGCTGCTGTGCGATCTCTGCTCTCTAGTGCCGTAAGCATGTTTTCAAGCAGGGACATCTCTCTGAAAATTCCGAAGTTCTGAAACACTCGCCCTATACCGTGCGCGGCGCGGGCCGCAGGAGGTGCATTGGTAATATCAATACCATTAAAAAAAATGCTGCCTCTCTGAGGAACGGCAAATCCGCTGATGCAGTTAAAGAGCGAAGTTTTTCCGCTGCCGTTAGGGCCAATAAGGCCGACCATCTCACCGGCGTCAATACTGAGCGCAACCTCTTTCAAAATGGCGCTTCCCCCAATCTGCAAAGATATACTCGCAATTTTAAGCATCTATCACCTCTACACTTCCCTCTGCACCGGAAACAACCTCGAGCGGTTAATCCACACTACTCCGAATAGAATTAATGCTTGCAGCATCTGTCTTGCGGGTCCCAAAATATGAGGCCGTGAGTTGATGTAATCTACTTCCCGAATAGCCTCCGGCAGTAATACCAGGAGCACGGTGGCAATAAGCACCCCCCAGAAGCTGCCCGGCCTGCCTATAACTACTATGCTGAGAATCAAAACGCTTTCATTGAATGAAAAGGAAGAGGGGTCGATATAGTTTATGTAGTATGCAAAGAAAGCCCCAGCCACCCCGGCACAGCTGGAGGAGAGAACAAAGCTGAGTGACCTAACTAGACCGGTGTCGATACCTAAAGCCAAAGCAGAAGAGTTGTTTTCTGCTTGAGCTCGCAGGGAGCGGGAGAAGGAGCCGTGGTATAATATGAACAAAAAGGTCTGGAGCACTATGAAAACAGTCGCGAGCAGCAGGAGAAACTCCCAATTATCCGTGATTTCTTTGCCGGCAATCACCGGGCGCGGGATGCCCGGGATTCCTAGTACTCCGCGGGTCACACCCTTCCAATTTATAAGAACTGCGGACACTAGGGAGCTGAAGGCCAACGTGCCGATAGCGAAGTAATCATTGGTGAGACGGGTCGAGATGCCGGCAACCAGAAGGGAGAAAAGCGCGGCCACCAGGGCTGCGCCGGCCATACAGCTAAAAAAGTTGAGCTGCAAGTCCATAGAGCCAAGAGCCGTAACATATGCCCCCAAAGCATATGCCGCGATGTGGGCCAAATTAAAAAGCCGGCCCATTCCGAATGTGAGATTAAAGCTTTGAGCAAGCAGCCCATAGATCAAAATTATAATGACAAGGTGGATTGAATAATCCCAATTGAATACAGCGCCTAGCATTCAGTGAGCAGCC
>JAGFJO010000084.1 GCA_024102635.1 Deltaproteobacteria bacterium | reverse complement strand
TTTCTTTTTATCAGGAACAATATATAAGGGCTCAAAATCTTTATCTATATTTATCCCAAGCCGAGTCCACTTCTCGCTTTTAATGTTTTCAGGGATCTCACTGGCGCTATCCGGCAGATCGCGCACATGGCCGTATGATGCGAGCACCTCGTATTCCTTGCCGAGGAACTTTTCAATGGTACGCGCCTTTGTGGGCGACTCTACAATTACTAATCGTTTTGCCATATAAAATCGGGCTTTGCTTGCACAGAATACTGGCTTTTTAAGTTCATGCAAGCGATGACGGGCTCTTATGACCCTTAAAGTCGTTCGGGGACGGCATTATGCTCTCT
This sequence comes from Deltaproteobacteria bacterium, assembly GCA_024102635.1. GTDB lineage: Bacteria > Bdellovibrionota_C > UBA2361 > UBA2361 > JAGFJO01 > JAGFJO01. Next base: position 100,912 of record JAGFJO010000084.1, on the reverse strand, counting down.
TTAAGGGGCGTAAAGAGACAAATAAGTGTTTGAAAGATTGGGAGTTTCTAGCAGCTCATCTTAGATTGCTTTTTACCAGAGATTTTAAACCTGGCTATAAGATAAGTGCATCGAGCAGTCTAATCACCGCCACCGCCAGCCACAACGCTGCAACAATAAGCCCGATTAGAAGCGCTGCAATTCCCCATTTTATGTATGCGCGAACTGTATGCGGCTCTCTTGGCGAAAGGCGGTGCTCCTCCAGTGAGCTCAGTATTTTATAGTTCCTATTGTTGGCCTTCCAAGCGATGTCGGCAACGTCTAATAGTGTCTGACATGGATTGTGCGTTCATCGATCTCAATAAGGTTGCAAGAGTTTCGATCACGCTCCCTGCCCCGCCCTCTCCGAGAGGTGGAGGTTCCGCACTGTACAATCACAATTCCCTTCTCGGGTTCTCTTGCCGGATAGGTATCAAGCGAACTGCCGACATAACTTCGATGGGCGTGCCCTCCAAGCACAAGGTCGACTCCAAGCCGCGACAGTTGACTAAGAATCGGCCTAGCGTTCGCAATATACTCGCTCTTTTCAAAGTCAGGGGTGGGAACTAAGTGATGATGCATTACGACAATTCGAGCAACCCCCGCCTGTCCGCTCTCAAATGCGGCTTTACACAGCGCGAGCTGCTCGGTAGCAATAGCCCCGTTTACTATTCGCGTATATGGCGCTGTAGAGTTTAATCCGACGATCACCGCCTGCGGAAGCCTGAGCACGGTATCAAGCTGCTCGGAGATAAACCTTTTAAAGTTGCGGTACGGGCTCATCGCTCTTTCAAAAAGCCGATAATTCGATGATGGCAGCCTGGCTGCTAGGCCGCTTTTCTATGGCGCTTTAAGAATACGCTCAAAAGTGATATTGCGCTCGGCGTCACTCCGGGAATACGCGCTGCTTGACCAAGAGAATAGGGGCGGAGGCTTTTAAGCTTTTCGCGGATCTCAATGCGAAGGCCGGGGACCGAATCGTAGCAAAATTCAAATGGAATGAGCTCCCTCTCTGCATTTTTTAGCCGGGCAATTTCCTCATTCTGATGAGCAATGTAACCCGCGAACTTGAATTCGGTCTCGATAGATGTCTGCTGCGCTTGCAAGCAGTGCTGGGGCGCAGGAAAGCGGTGCAACAGATCCGCAAGGGCGATCTCTGGCCTCTTAAGCAGCCCGGCCAAGGTAATGCTATCCTTAAGAGGGGCGCTCCCTATTCGACAAAGCCACTCGTTCGTTTCCGTGGTCGGCTTGACACGCGTGCGTTCTATCCATTCTCTCAGCGCTTGGTTTACAGCGGCCGTTTCTTCAAAGCATCTCCGCTGATTCTCACTCAAAAGTCCGAGTGCAATAGCCTTAGGGCAGAGCCTCTCGCCGGCGTTATCTTCGCGCAGCACGAGGCGGTATTCCGCTCGCGATGTAAACATCCGATACGGCTCATCCACCCCGCATGTGGTGAGATCATCTATCATCACTCCGATATAGCCCTCGCCGCGCTCCACTATCAGTGGGCTGTTGCCCAGGAGCTTGAGTGCGGCATTCGCGCCCGCCACGATTCCCTGCGCTGCCGCTTCTTCATAGCCCGAGGTTCCATTTATTTGGCCGGCGAAATAAAGCCCTTCTATCAGCTTGGTTTCCAAAGTTGGAGAAAGATTGCGGGGATCCACGAAGTCATACTCCACGGCATAGCCGGGCTGCAATATCTCAGCGCGCTCCAAGCCTTTTATCTTATGAACAAACTCGAGCTGCACGTCTATGGGAAGGCTTGTGGATATGCCGTTCGGATAAACTATGTCCGACTCGAACCCTTCCGGCTCAAGGAAGATGTTGTGGCGGCTCTTATCTGCAAACCTAAACACCTTATCTTCTATTGAGGGACAGTAGCGCGGGCCACCGGATTTGATCTGGCCATTGAACATCGGGCTGCGCTCTTTATTGTCTCGTATAATCTGATGCACCGCTTCATTAGTGCTGGTTATCCAGCACGAAATCTGCCGGCGGAGGATCTCCTTGCTCATCATGGAAAAGGGATTAACAGGCGATTCTCCGGGTTGCTCGTCCAAAAGTGAAAAATCAATTGAGGAGCGGCGCAGGCGTGGAGGTGTTCCTGTTTTAAGCCTTCCAAGCGGGAAGCCGAGAGCCTTTAGCGAGTCACTCAACAGATTAGAGGAGGAGTCTCCGCACCTTCCCCCGGCAGTTTTGTCGGCACCGGTATGCATTAAGCCGCGTAGGAAGGTGCCGGTGGTGAGCACTACCGCATCAGCTTCAATAATAGAGCCGTCATTTAGCCGCACTCCGCTGATGCGATAATCCTTTGCCTCGATCCCCGATACCTCGCCTTCGACGATATTAAGTCCGGTCTGACTCTCGACCAACTCTCTTACGCGCCGCTTATAGAGATCGCGATCTGCTTGGGCCCGGCTCGCTCTCACCGCCGGTCCCTTACTGGAATTCAAGGTTCGAAACTGGATGCCGGTATCATCTATAGCCCGGGCCATCACTCCGCCTAGCGCATCCACTTCCCGCACAAGATGCCCTTTGCCGAGTCCGCCAATGGCCGGATTGCATGACATCTGCCCGATAGAGCTCCGGCTGAACGTCACAAGCGTGGTGTTAATGCCGAGACGGGCGCTTGCAGATGCCGCCTCTACGCCGGCATGGCCGCCGCCAATTACCACTATATGAAAGGTATTCCTTGCCATCCGGGATATCTTAATGCGTTAAGACGATAAAAGGAACTGCCGCGGCTGCCTATCTCACAGAATATCTCACGAGTCTAAGCTCTAAGAAGCCGGAATTTCCCGCATCTTCCGTGCGGCACCCGCACAGCTCACCGCATTAATTGCCGCGACTGCAGTCAAAACTGTAGGATAAACGAGCTGGTATGCACCTCGTGGTTGATCATAAAAGATGACGATTATCACGGCCAACACAACCACTACTGCAGTCCGGACCCTCCAACCGTGATACAGGAAGGGAATTACCATCGCAGGAAGAGCGGCCACCATGTCATAGTTCCTAACGTAAGGAGAAAGAAGAAGGCCTATTAATCCCGAAGCGGCGATAAGGTGCGCTGCTCCCTTGAAGGACGGCGTCCTATATGCAAGCCAGGCTGAAGCAACAAGTGTTAGGGCACCGGCTGCCATGGAAAATATCCATGCACTTGAGACAGTGAGAATCTCCTGTGACGAAAGGGCATAAGTAAAGCTTATACAGGTATCGCAGCTCACATTCTGTCCGAGGTTCTTCACGCGCAAGACTGCGCCGGAGTAGTTTAATAACCAGTTTGAGTCGGCGAGAAACCCGAGCGCCGCTCCCGCCGCTAGTAGCCACAGCGCGCGCAAAGCGGCGCTCTTTCCAATCCCCTGGAACAAAGCAACCATCAATATTGCCCATGCAATAGGTAGCCCGATATGCGGCTTATATGTACAGAGAAACATAGCCGCTGCGCAGCACCATGGGCTCTTCGATCTCACTCCTTCTATCCCCAAGGCCGTTCCTAAGAGAACCGGCATGGTAAACTGTCCCACCACGTTGTGCCCTATCGCCGGAGGAAAGGTTAGAAAGATTATGGCAGCAGCCGCTCTCACGCGCAGAGGGCCGCCCTTTGTTATTATCAGGGCGGAAATAATCAGCATCGAAAGGTTAAGAGAAAACCAGATTTTTGCGGCTTCCGGCAGGCCAAAAAATCCTAGGAAGAATAGCGACGCAAAATACCAAGGGGGCTGCGCCAACGGCGGAGCATCGGCTGTAGCCAGTGTCGGGAATCGGCCTGAGAGCCACTCATAGAGTTGGCTCTCATTGTAAAAAGGAATCCCGTTCAGCATCCCGAGCACCTGTCCGTATACCGGAAAAAAGTCGAGATCTTGAGCGACTGGAAGCTGCAACGAAAAGACCAAAGCGAATATCGTCCCGGTCAGAATGCAGAAGGCTGCCGAACGGTTAAAAGCGCCGATCATAGTGTTACCTTAGCCTTTGAAATTATATGCTGCCGGGCAATCGCTGCGGAAGTGGCAAGGACAACTCCTCCGGCAGCAAGCTGCAACGGAGTCAAGCTCTGATCGAACAGATACCACGCGAAAGGCGCAGCCGCTAACGGCCCCACCGCGCGCAGCGCTGAAACTATCCACCCATCGATTGTCTTAATGGCATAAAACCAGAGCGTGAGCGCTATTATGTTGAACATCAATACTTGAAGCCATAAGTACGCCCAACCGAGCGAGACAAAATTCCACGCCCCGGGCGGAGCGAGGTATATTGCAGCCGGAAGGAGCAAAACAGCAGAGAAAAGTTGTGTCAAGGCGTTTGTAAGCTTCGCCCCGATTGCCTGGGTTACGCTCTTTCCCACAATGTACGAAAGTGAGCTGCATGCCAATGCGAGAAGTATCAACAGGTCTCCTAGCTGAGCGCGTTCAAAACTGAGGCGGCCGGAGGTTGAAAGCACCACGGCAGCAGCGATATGCAGCACGAGCAGGACTCCCTCCCGGCGCGCAATTCCGCCGCGCCCCAACAACCAGCTCCAAAATATTACAAGATAGGGCTCTGCTTTAGTGAAAAACATCGCTTTTATGCTGGGCGTTAGAGATAACGCATATACAAAAAGAAGAGCGCCCACTACTCCTCTTAATATGGTCAGCGAGATAAGTGAAGCGAGATGCCTTCGTAGAAGTGCTAAGTCGGGATATTCGCCGCGCAGGAAAAGCAGCGTCAACAAAATAAGTGAGCCGAAAAGCGATGCTCCTGCACAAACAGTAAGAGGCCCGAGAAGCTTTATCGCTTCTGCTTGGATAACGATTCCCAAGCTCGACAGAAGCGAGGAGAAGATTGCGGCGTAAAGCCCTTTAGCTGAAGTATTAGTCGGCATATTAGCGGCGGGATATTGCTCTTGCTTAGTTTACAGTCTTGGAGAAGGGCATGAAAGGTGAGAGTTGCGGCGCCGAGTATTTCAATGGATAAATCTCTTATGCAGGAATATGAAATGATCGAGCATACTGCCGACATAGCTATTCGCGCTTTCGGCCGTGACACCGCTGAACTTTTCAGCAACGCCGCGCGCGGGATGTCTGCGTATATCTTCGGTCCGGAAGTATTGCAGCGTGAGCCGGAAGGAAGCGAGTCGATTAACGTTGAATCGCTAGACCTCGATTCGCTATTGGTTGATTGGCTTTCGGAGATTTTGTTCCTGTCCGCGTCGAAGTATCGCGCTTACGTTGCATTTGCGGTCGCGGAGATCTCTTCTTCCGTCATTACCGCCGAGGGCACTTTTTGCAAGGCTGACGCTGTGAATGATATCAAGGCAGTTACTTATCATGGACTAAAAATAGAGAGGGTGAGCTCTCTTTGGCGGGCCACTGTAATCTACGATATATAACGAGAGAATGCTGCTCATGGCGTTTCAGCGCCAAGGGCCCATACTTTAAACCATGACAGTATTTAAGGATCTGCTGCAGCACGCGCCGTTTCTGTTTGAGATACCAAAAACCCACCGCCAAGACATGCTGGTGTCAGCCCAGGTCTATATCAGCAAGGAGATGCTTGATGAGATGGGTGATGAACGCTCGCTCGAGCAACTTGCCAACATCGCTACACTTCCCGGAGTAGAAGAGCCGGCGCTTGCGATGCCTGATATACACCAAGGCTACGGTTTCCCGATAGGCGGAGTAGCCGCGATCCGCGCGCGCGACGGAGTAATCTCGCCGGGCGGTGTAGGTTACGACATTAATTGCGGAGTTCGCCTTCTTTTAAGTTCATCGCCCGCCGAAGAGCTTCGCCCAAAACTGGAAAGACTTGCTAATAAGATTCGTGACTATGTGCCCTCCGGGGTAGGGCGCGGCGGAGAAGTTGAGCTTAGTAACAGCGAACTCGACGAGGTGTTAAATGGAGGCCTTGAATGGGCGAAGAGAGAAGGATTCGCGTTGGATGACGACCTGGATGCAGTAGAAGAATCGGGCCGCTTCAAACAGGCAGACGCTTCGAAAGTATCCGATAAAGCGAAGGAGCGGGGGAAAGATCAGCTTGGAACCATCGGAAGCGGCAATCACTTCGTGGAGGTGCAGGAAGTGTTAGAGCTTTTCAATAATGAGATTGCAAAGATCTTCGGTTTGTTTCCCGGCCAGCTGGCAATCATGATTCACACCGGCTCTCGCGGCCTCGGGCATCAGACATGCACAGATTATGTGCGACTTATGAATCAGGTTATGCCCGGCTATGGCATTAAGCTGCCCGATAGGGAGCTTGCTTGCGCGCCGTTCGCTTCACCCGAGGGGCAGAGCTACTTTCATGCCATGGCAGCGGCAGCGAACTTCGCTTGGGTCAACAGACAGATTGTCACTTATCAGATCAGAAAAGCTTGGCGAGAAGTTGTGGGTGCGCAAGAGGCCGCGCCGCTAAAAGTTCTTTATGATGTGTCGCACAATATTGCAAAACTCGAAAACTACCGCGGAGAGAATCTTGTGGTGCACAGGAAGGGGGCAACGCGCGCCTTCGGCCCCGGCCGCTCCGAACTTTCCGAACGATTCCAGCGAAGCGGGCAGCCGGTTCTGATTCCGGGTTCTATGGGGACTCTCTCTTACATACTTTCAGGCACCGACTATGCCATGAGTCACACTTTCGGATCATGTTGTCATGGAGCGGGGAGGAGGCTCTCAAGAATGAAAGCCAAAAAGAGCCTCGACTACAACCGGCTCAAAACCGAGCTGGAAAAGTACGGAGTGATAGTTTGTGCAGCATCAGCACGAGGCCTTCTTGAGGAGGCCCCGCAGGCATATAAAGATGTTACGGAGGTCATCAAGGTGATTCAGCAAAGCTCAATAGCACAGGTGATAGCAAAGCTTAAACCTCTCGCCGTTATTAAAGGATGAGCGGAGAGCCAAAGGGTGGCACACGAACTAAGAATCTCTCCCGTTCACTAACCTCTGCCCCCGCTTAGCTGTGCCTTATGGAGCACAATCAGTTTCTAGGCTCCAGAAGGGCCTAAGGAGGCTGCTTCATGACTGACCAAATTTCATACATCTATATAGGCCCCGTTAGTCATCTAACTTACGGGTAGAAGCAGCTAGAATGAGCACTCCTTCCACCTAAGCGGCTGATATTACAGAATTTCGAGGCAGTGACAGGCATGTCCCTGTGATTTCAACGAATTGGCCTGGAATTTGATTAGAACAGGATTAGATGGTTCACTAGGGACTGCAGAGGGGAGCTGGGAACCGTTATAAACTACGAATAGTTCGCACGGTTTTCGGAATCAACTTCGGTAGTGGTAGGGAATAGTGAGTATGGATAAAAGATGGGTACATCCGCTCTTTAAGCCTTCGCGCCGAACCGTCCGCGATGCGTGCCTATTTGTGGGCAAGGGCAATTTCGTCTCATCGAACAAGCACCCTTGCGAATTAATCGCGTATGTTCCTTTTTCTCAGTCCATTCAAGCAGTGGGTGGGTTCGGGCATTTAAATAAAAATAGAGCCGGCTCCGTGCTTAGCAAGCGCCTTACCATTTTTGTAGTCTCCGCTATAATCGCAATTACTTTCAGCGTCTCGGCGATATTTCTAAAGACTAAGTTCACCTATAGCCCGCGGATTGCCGGTCTTGAACTTGCCGAATTTAAATTGAACCACCCCGCTCCGATTGACAAGCAGACTTTCCTTGCCCGTCTGTCGGTAGAGAGCAAGCGCCAGCTTTCAAGTCAGGTTCACTATGTGTCTCAGCTTATCAACAATCCGAAGCTCTCCCACGCTGAAGCAAAGAAACTTGCGAGTATGATCGTTCTAGAAAGCGCTCGCTCCGGCTACGATCCGTTATTTGTAACTGCCGTAATTAAGTCCGAGAGCACCTTTAACCGGCACGCAGTCTCTTATGCCGGGGCAACCGGCTTAATGCAAATCATGCCTGACACCGGAAAGTTCGTAGCGCGCATGTTAAAAACCGAATGGAAGGGTGTGCACAAGCTGCGCGACCCAGAATACAATATTAGATTGGGGATCGCATACCTCAAGCATCTGGAAGAGGTCTTCGAGGGAAATCGCGAGCTGATGCTAATAGCATACAATTGGGGACCGCAGAACGTTATCGATGCGCTGCGCAATGAAAAGCGGGTTCCCCGTTCCTGCATTCGATATGCAAAGACGATAATCAACAACCACGGACGTTGGAACGCGAGTTTTCTTAACAGTATGGCGCAATTCAAATATCTCGATTTAGAGCTGATAAGTTAAGCGGTTTCGCCATTCCTTCTTCTTCTCCTTGCCTTTGGCGTAAATCCTGCTCCGAATTCCTGAAAGTGAAAACTGTCTCAGTAACTCCGCCGATTTTAGAGGCGTCCTTTATAACTTCGTATTTTGCTTAGCAGGGTCTACAGTAGGCCAGCTTCGTCAAATGCATTTTAATATCCAGCGCGAGAGATTTGATCGCGGCCAGCAAAAGGAACAGTACCAGGGGGAAGATAAGGTTGCTGAAATTACTAACCCACGTAAGATAGAGCTAATTCGATTATGCCAAACGACTTTGGACCGATATACACTGAAACGTTGCTCGGGCGATTCCCGGTAGAGCCTTGGAACACCGTCAGCAATCTAATTTTCTTTTTTGTGGTTGTATATTTTTCGCGCCGAGTATACCGCGAGCGGCTCGCCTCGCCGATCTTTTTGCTGGGCTTGCCTATTCTCTTTGTCGGGTTTATCGGAGGCTCTCTTTTCCACGCCACCCGAAGCGATCGGATATGGTTATATCTCGATTTTGTGCCGATCTTGCTGCTTACGCTGCTTGCCAGCCTCTATTTTTGGCACCAGGTAACCGGCAGGCTGTGTTTAGCCGCTTTTGCCGTAATCGGTCCCTTCGTCGCTTTTCGGCTATTGAGAGCAGCACTCCCGATGACTATCGGACTTAGAATCTCTCTTGGATACTCCTTCCTGGCCATAACAGTACTGCTGCCGGCTATTCTATTCTGCTGGAAACACCTTCCATCGAAGGCTCCGCTTCTGGCATACAGCGCGGCTTCTTTTCTAATCGCTATAACCTTTCGAATGTCGGATGGGAGCGGCCTGCTGCCCATGGGAACTCACTTTTTATGGCATATTTTCGGCGGGTTAAGCTCTTTTTTCCTGATGTCATTTCTGCTTAGCGCCGAACTGCACCGATTGAAAAATGCAACTGTTTAAGCTAATCAGCCATAACCTTAGTACAGTCTTAGTCTGAAATTTGGGGTACTGCCCGCAATATTTCATCATAAAACGCTCAGAGGAAAGTGGGGAGATCCGAAGGGTGTTTGCAGCTCCTCATCAGGGAGCTTTGTGCAAGTAAATTGCGGCTTGGCCGAACATAGTGTTCGGCGGTTTTATAAGAGGCTCAGTCATGCAGATTCTCTCTCGCTTTCCTACTACGATTGTTTTCATCTCGATCCTTCTGGCGGGATTTGCCGGATGCAAAAAGCCTTCCGAAGATGGCTCTCTCGGCCCCTCGGATCAAGGAGGTGGCGGAGAGGCGCGAAACGAAATCACCACCGACTGCGGAATTGTTTTTAACGGCGAACTTTTGAATCCCGTAAACACCGGGGATGGAGAAGCTGTAAGGGTGCGTGAAATTATCGGAAGTAATTTGGTTTCAATAGAAAGTAGCGCCCCTCAATCAAGCGGCCGCATTCTACTTAAACTTCACGGCATCGGTTCGGCACCTGCTGACAGGGCTCAGGCTGCCATGAGCATGATCCGCGAAGCGAGTGGTGGCGATCTAACTTTTTTCAAGGCAACTCCGGATTGCGATGTTACTCTTCAGGGGGGAGGGCAGGGAGTGATCGGGCAGCTGGTCTCCCGCAGCGGCGAGAGCGTCTCAGAGAAGCTCGTTAAAGCAGGCCTGGTGGAAGTCGATCAGGCGGATGCATGCGGCGGAGAGAAAATCGCGCAGTGCCTCAACGCACTAAAAGGCAGCGAAGTAAAAAGCATGGGGGAGATGGAGATGTTTTTATGGAAGCCGAACTCGGAGAAGGACGGCAACTTAGTAATTCATGAAGTACACTGCAATGCCGATGCTTACGTCAATGGACAGAAGCTACAATACACCGGCAGCGGAAATGGGCGCTGCGGAACGTATCGTGCGAGCAGGCCGGGCTGCGCTTTTGGCAGCAATATAAAGGTTGAAGTAATAGATAAATCATCAGGCCGTCCATACTCGCGCAACGGTCAACCTTTTGTCACCATTCCTAATGGTTGCCAGAGAGTGGAGTTTTAGCGGCCGGGCACTAAAGCGTTTCACGCGTCCATGCAGTCGAAAGGGAATCCGCGTATTCGTTCCAAAGCCAGCCGTTGTGAGCCTTAATCCATTTAAGCCTCACCTTGGGCCGCTGCTTGCATAGCGCATAAAGCTGTTGAACCAAGTCCAAGTTCGCTATCGGCCCGGTCTTGCGCCTCCAGTTATTGCGCTCCCAGGACGGCGCCCACTTAGTTATGGTATTTACGCACAACTCGCTGTCGGAATACACCTCTATCTCCTCTCCGGTATCAAGCAACTTAATTCCTTCGATCAGCGCGGTGAGCTCCATACGATTATTGGTAGTACTCTCTTCGAAGCCGTGCAGCTGCTGCAGTACCTTGTTATCTTTTACCAGCACAGCCGCCCAGCCCCCCGGCCCCGGATTCGGCCGGGCGCTACCGTCGGTAAAAAGACCGGTGGAAGGCCCGCCGCTATAACGGCGCAAAACCTCTTCTAACGTAAGTGTCGGTTGATGAATCGTGCTCATGCCAAAAGATTTTTTATGATTGTGAGCGCCTCTGCAAGCTCGGTTTCATTGACAGAATAAGCAATACGAAATGCATCCTTATGCGCCTCTCCAAAAGCAGTTCCAGGGACGGTAGCAACGCCCCCTTCCTCTAAGAGATAGGCGCACAACTGGTCCGCGCTCATTCCTTTATAGTCGAAGCTGGGGAATGCGTAGAATGCTCCGGCCGATCGCGGCAGCCTGAGGCATTTTATCTCACTAAGAAGCTGATTAGTTATGCGCCATCTGCGCTCGAAGGATTCGGTCATCTTCTCCAAGAACTGCCTCCCCTCATCATCGGCCAACGCTGCGCACGCTCCGTGCTGAGCGAACGAATTGGCGCACACGGTTAGATACTGATGGGCCTTGTTAAGCTTTGCGGCGATCTCGGCGCTGCTCGCTACATATCCAAGACGCCAGCCGGTCATCGAATATGTCTTGGAGAATCCATTTGCAACCACGCATATCGGCTTTGCATTAGGCAGGGCGGCAATGCTTACATGGCGCTCGCCGCCGAAACAGAAATAATCGTAGATTTCGTCCGAGAGTATGTAGATGGAGCGTTCAAGGCATAGCTCCAAAATGCTCCTTAATTCCTTTTCAGGATATACGGCCCCGCTGGGGTTATTCGGCGTGTTAACTACCAAAACCCGTGTTCTCTCAGACACTAGTTTCTCGACTGCTTCGCGCGTTAACTGGTAGTCGTTATCAGCCTTCAGAGCGAGCTCTACGGGAGTTGCGCCAAAGAGCGTGGCGCAGCTGACATAGTGCGACCAGCTCGGCGTCGGAACGATGACTTCATCGCCCGGACCGGCAAGCGCCGCCATTGCCATCGCCACGCCCTCCGAGGTCCCGTTTGTTACAACTATCTCGCTTTCGGGATCATAATGCAGGTTGTTATCGTCTCGAAGCTTCTCTGCGATAAGGCGGCGCAGCTTAGGGATGCCACGATTCTCGGTGTAATGTACCCGCCCTTCATTGAGGGCCGTCATTACGGCCGCTTTTGCTGATGATGGGCTATCAAAGTCGGGGCGGCCTATCTCAAGATGGAGAATTCTTTTCCCCTGTCCTTCAAGCTCCGAGGCGCGGTCAAAAATCTTCCGGATTCCCGACGCCGGAATTAGATCAAGATAAGGCATATGCAAAATTCCACATATTCTTAAACTGCTATGACAAGGGAAGCGCCTATTTCGCTCCTGCTAATTTGGTAATTATCGATTTATAGTCGCCTGCCTTGGCAAACTCAACCAGCTGCGGATCTTTCTCTATTACCGAGAGATCGGCGTCGATGATTAATTTGGCAAGCTCGGGACCCCACTTCTCTTCGAATACGGCGCGAAAGCGTTCACACCGCTCGGCCGTTTCTTCCGGAGTTTCGCCGCCGGCCCATGTAGACTTTCCGCTGAAATGAAGAACGTATGAAGATAACGCGTATTTTATCTCGAATCCGGCCAAGCACGCGCGCAAACAGTAATCGTTATCTTCGGCGCCGCCGCGGCCATAACTCTCGTCGAGCGTTCCTACGGCGGAATAAACGTCAAAAGGGATCTTTACGCAAAAAAAGGGAAGGCTTATTACGCTCCTCCATCCTTGAGCTTTCTGCTTATGATGTTTTACGACCTCTCTCAACACCGCTTCCTTCCCCAAGTATTCGCTCAGCTTCAAGGTGTTGGACCACTTAACATTGCCGATCTCGTATTGTACCTCTCTGTTGGATAGCGGGGATAGAATAGCACTGCCTTCATACTGCTGAATCGGCGTTATCCATTCATCAGTAAAGATTACGTCATTATTGAGAAAAAAGAGGTCGGCGGAGCGCTTCTTTGCAATTTCCATTACCTGGTTCACGTTCGCGGCAAAACTTCTCGGGTTGCGGTTCTTGATAATCTCTAGTTTAGGACTGAACCATGAGGCGTCCTCTTCGAAGCTCTCGTCGTTGTCTATAAGGAATACCTGCTCCCCCTCATTGAGCGGCGTCTTACGAAAAAAGGACTTCAGGGCGTAGCTGGTGTACTCCCAAGAACTTCTCGTGGTTACCATACCGAAGACAGTCATTGCCGAATTTGGTTATCGTTAGCCGTTGATGCTTCTGCCCGTTTTTGCGGCCGATCTACATCATGTTACATAATAATTCCCTTTCCGGAAACGCGAATATACGTTGCTCATGCCCTTGATCGTAGTCCCGCTCACCCCAAGAAACGCTTCGGCACCCCTTTGCCGGCCGTTGCATGTATTTGCCGGCCAGTTGTGATACCATTACAAGGGTATTAATTTTGAGAGGCTAGAGACACCTTTCGGCTGACGCCCCCAGGTGGCAGGCAGATTTATGAACGCATCGTTAATTGTACCTGCACTGTTTTTTGCCGCCATATCGCTGGTGATCGTGGTATATGTTGCCGGAGTAGTGGCGTCAGCAATAGGTGGCGGAAGTCCTCTAGCCGTATTGGAAAGATTGCGTTTCGCTAAGAAGCAGAGATTCTTGACCGCCTTGGAAGCGGGCGGTCAAAGTGAGGATGAGATCATAACGGCTTGCCGCAATGCATTTTATCTTGCCCATGTGCGCTATAACTCTACCCTGATTGAAAGCGTCACCTCTCATAACATCGCGGCTCTCAGCAGGCTGGTGACTTTAGCACAAAAGCGATCGGCTAGAATTTCGAATCTTCCGGTGGTGGAAACTCTGATAGCGACTCGTTTCGATCTAATGAAAGCCGAGTGGGATGTGCGCTCCACTCTGCGCAAACTGCGCGGACGAAAGGAAAAATCGAACAAGGGAAATACACCCGAATGGGCTGTTGCCGAATTTTCAAAAAAGTTAAGCGATGTCGGCAATAAGCTTGAATCTAACAGAAAGGCGCTGAACGCTCAGATAGACGAATTGGTGGCTGCACTTAGGAAGGCCCCGGATGCCGCCGAAATTACCTATCATTGACGGTAGGGCCGCGGGGGCATGCAAGATGCTGCACATTCTTACCGAGGACGAAAATTTTTTAGCTATTAACAAGCCTTCAGGGGTTCACTCTGCGTTGTTAGGCAAGTATGAAGAGAGCTCCATTGCGCAGCAGTTGCTGGACCGCGACCCATCTTTCCACGCCGCATCAGTAAGCAGCCGCGATGCCGGTCTTATTAACAGATTAGATTTCGAAACCAGCGGAATCTTAATCGCCGCCAAGACCAGGAGATATTGGGACGCCCTTACCGCTCTTATTAAAGGCGGCGGCATCTCCAAAAGTTACCTTACTCTGGTGCAGGGCAAGTTGGAGCCGATCTCATCGCGGGTTTACATCGGCTCACCCTACCGCCGGGGCAAAAAGGTGCGAGTATCACCAACTCCTAAGACTAGATTTTTAGAGGCTTTCTCTGCATTTGAGCCCCTCGGCTACTCTGCAGAAGATTCTGCTACCTATGTTGAAGCCCAAGTGCGGACCGGGCGGCGTCATCAGATCCGTGCACACTTATCCTTTCTCGGGCACCCCTTAATAGGGGATCGGCTCTACCGCTCAGAGCGGCTCCTTCACGAGATCTCTTTACTAGAAAACAGGCATGGATACTCACTCCCTCAGTTTTTTCTGCACGCCTTTCGCGCCTCGTTTCAAGATCCGGCTAACGCCGGTAGAAAGATAGAGATAGAAGCGCCGATTCCGGAGCCGATTGCCGCTCTAGAACAATTGCGTGGGCAAGAGCTCTCAACCTGAGAGGGCATCGATCTGTTGGCGCTCCAGCACTTCGTCTATCAGACTTTGCAGCGCCGCATCTCGCCGGTTAGATCGGCGCATCAATGCTTCCTGGCCGCTGGAAGCGGCTAAAGAAACCGGCCGGGCTAAAAACGTTCCATCCTTGCGGTGGCTAATTTCGATCACCACCTCTTGAGAAGAGCGAGTGATATATTTGATTAGCTCTACGTGCAGGCACGGGTCTGCAAGAAGCCGATGAGCCGGATCGATCTCATTAAATGAGGCTACTTGTGCCGCGAACTGCTCTGAATACTCTCTGTCAAGAAAGCCGATATCGATTGAATTACTAATATACTCGGGACGGTTTAACAGCCAGCGGTGAAAATTGGCGGTCGTGGGCAGTCCTTTCAGCGAAAACTCGGCGAGAACAGCCCGCGCATTATCGATCACCTGCTCACGGCTCTCCCCATTCACGATCAGCTTAGCGAGCAAGGCATCATAATACGGCGAGACTCTATCCCCAACGGAAAAACCGGCCTCCACGCGGCAGCCGCTGCTGTTGGGGAGAGCTATGCTTTCAATTTCTCCGGTGTGGGGCCTAAAGTTGTCTACGGGGTCCTCTGCATATATCCGGAATTCAATACTATGGCCTCGGAACTTAATCTGCTCCTGACGCAGCGGAAGTTTCTCGCCCTGCGCTATGCGAATCTGAAGCTCCACCAGGTCCACGCCTGTTACCTCTTCGGTAACCGGATGTTCCACCTGAATACGGGTATTCATCTCTAGAAAATAAAACTCTTTCCCACAAACTAAAAACTCTGCTGTGCCGGCACTATCGTATTTAACGGCTTTTGCCACTCTCAAGGCTGCCTGATGGAGTTTCTCTCTTGTCTCTTTACTAAGCCCCGGAGCCGGGGCCTCTTCGACCAGCTTTTGATGGCGTCTTTGAACGGAGCACTCCCGCGTGCCGAGATGGATAATATTGCCATTGCGGTCGCCGAGAATTTGAACTTCAACATGCCTGGGATGAGGGATATAACGCTCCAGATAGACTGAATCGGAGGAGAAGTTCTTTAAGGCCTCTGTGCGCGCTAACGGAAGGGCAGCTTCGAGCTCTTTTGCGTCGTTTACGACTCTCATGCCTCGGCCTCCGCCACCCAATGCTGCTTTTATAATAATGGGAAATCCTATATGCGCCGCTGCCTTGTGCAGCTCTTTATCCGACATCGGCTGCGGCGGACTGCCCGGCGTGCACGGTACCCCCGCCTCAAATGCGATCTGCCTTGCGCTCAGTTTGCTTCCCATAGCTTTCATGCACTCAGGATTTGGCCCCACAAAAATGAGGCCGGCGCGCCGGACAGCTTCGGCAAACTGATAATTCTCGGAGAGAAATCCGTACCCGGGGTGAATTGCGTTGCATCCGTGATCGCTTGCAGCTTGGATGATTTTATCAATGTTAAGGTAAGTATCCTTGGCAGAGAGCCCGGTGATGGCTGCTATCTCCTGAGATTCTTTCGCGAAAAAGCTCGTTAGGTCGGCTTCTGATACCGTGGTTGCGGTAGGAATCGATAGGTTGCGGCATGCCCGCTGTATCCTAAGCGCGATCTCGCCGCGGTTTGCAATAAGCAGCTTCTTTATCTTATGATTATGTAACTTCACGGCCATTTTTGAATAATGAATAGTAAAGACTCAAATAGCAGCAACCATAGAAAAGTCATTATTATCGGCTCGGGCCCAGCAGGCCTCACGGCCGCAGTCTACACCGCTCGGGCGAACTTGTCGCCGCTTCTTATCCATGGTCCGCTTCCTGGAGGGCAGCTTACTACCACAACCGATGTGGAAAACTTCCCAGGCTTTCCAGAGGGCATAATGGGGCCTGATTTAATGCAGGTAATGGAGAAGCAGGCCGTCCGATTCGGGACGGAGGTGCTGGTTGACACTGTCACCTCGGCCGATCTCAATGCCATTCCCAAGGTTATTAAAACTTCGAAAGCGACCTACACCACTGACGCCGTTATAATCGCTACGGGAGCTACGCCAAAGCTCCTCGGCTTAGCTGAAGAATGGGAGCTGATGGGGTATGGCGTATCTACTTGTGCGACCTGCGACGGCGCTTTTTTCAGAGACAAGGTTATTGCCGTTGCGGGTGGCGGCGATTCTGCCTGCGAAGAAGCTAACTTCCTGACCCGTTTCGGCAGCAAAGTCTATATGATTCACCGCCGCGATCAGCTGCGAGCTTCCAAAATCATGCAAGATCGCGTGATCTCGAATCCGAAGATCGAGATACTGTGGAATAAAGTGATCACATCGATACAAGGCACGAAAAAAGACGGTGTTAGCTCGCTCGCGCTTGAAGACACTAAGGACGGCACCCCCAGTAAGCTGGAGTGCAGCGCCCTTTTTGTTGCCATCGGGCACACACCCAACAGTCAGCTCTTCGCCGGCCAGCTCGATCTTGACCCCAACGGGTATATAGTACCAAAGCCGAACTCTACCAAAACGAACATTGAAGGAGTCTTCGCTTGCGGTGATGTTCAAGACCATGTCTTCAGGCAAGCTGTTACGGCGGCCGGCACCGGATGTATGGCAGCCATAGAAGCGGAGAGGTGGCTGGAAAGCCGCAATCAGTAGATAGGTTCGGCTCTCCGCCTTAGTATTATCACCGAATATTTATTAGGCGTACCAGATTGCTCTAGACACCGAAAGGGCGGCAACAAAAAGGCCCTTGCCACTTTCGCGGCAAGGGCCAATAAAACAGCTAACGATCATTAGCCGTATATTACCTCGCTCTGGCTTAAACCTTACCGGCTAATCCATAAGCTACTACGAAGGCCAAAATTACCAGCGACTCAATAAGAGCTAGTCCGACGAAAAGCGGCACGTTCATTTTGCCCGCTGCCGATGGATTCCTCCCTATTGCATCCGCAATTGCACTGACCACTTTGCCTTGGCCCAGCGCTCCACCTAGTGCGCCTATGCCGATTGCAATGCCGGCGCCGAGTGGGATATTGGCGGCAGCTCCTGCTGTCTCAGCCAATGACAGGCCAGGACTAACAAGAATTGTGGTCAGCATGGCCAGAAAAAAGGATACGGTTCTCATTATTCAGTCTCCCAAGTTAATGTTCTAGAAGGTTAAAACCCAGAGAAACATGCCTCAGTGCTCTTCCTCGTGAACAGTTGCCAAAAGAATATAAATCATTGTTAAGATTGTAAATACGAACGCCTGCATAAAGGCTACAAAGGTGCCGAAAATATAAAAGATGCAAGGCACAACGTACGGCGCCATTTGCGTGAACACCCCTAAGACGAGGTGGTCTCCAGTTATATTCCAATACAAGCGAAGATTCAGAGTAAGGATTCGTAATACAGAGCTGAAAAGCTCAATGGGTAGAATAAGAGGAGCAAGATAGATAACCGGCCCGCAAAAGTGCTTCAAGTATGCCCAGGCTCCGTGCGCCCTAATCCCCTCGTAATTGAAATAGATAAACACCGATATTGCCAGCGCAACATTAACCCAAACTGTTGTTGTGATGGCCGGCATTCCCGGAACCAGCCCTAAAAGATTGCTTACAAAGATGAAAAGGAATATCGACAGGGAGAATGGAACATACTGGCGGTTCTCTTTTCCAAGTATGGAGTCATGGAAGTTAACAAATGTCTCGGTGATTAGATCAAAGACGCCAAATACGGACATCTTTTCATCCGGAACTACGGCCTGTTCAATAGCCTTTTCGGAAGCAAGTCTTGTGGAAAGCCGTTTCCCCAGCACAATAAGAGTCCCGCCGACCATCAGCGCCGCAATCAGCTTCTGCCAGTTGGCATCGGGCGTGAGATGCTGAAAATAGGTATAGTGTTCCATTTTGCTCGTTACCTCGTATCGAGTTGTGACTCACGGTGATTCGGCCATCGGTTCTCGCCGCGGGACAAGATTAGCACTAAGCCGCGTAGATTTTCAATCAGTCGGACGCATTTTTACCTCGGCCTGCTGCTGTTAAATCTTTGATTCTATAGAGCTTGTTCGGCGGGCTTTTGCGTCACCGATCCTTAATCAATCTTTCTAACTTTAGGTTGTTTGTACTAAGGAAAATTTCCTTCTCGGAAGAAACTGATTTCACTTGTGTAAAGAAGCGCGGGAAAATTTTTTGAAAATTTCATTGTAAAGTTGTTAACGAAAAACTAAATTCCTCAATCTGTAATTCAGCGCTGCGAAGTTAGAAGGCGCGGTTTCACAAGAAAGTCCGACTCGCGAAAAGTTCAATGCAAGATTTTCCGTTTAGCCGTTACTCGCCCTATGCTACGAAGTTCTGATAGCCAACAGGAGAAAAATTGCGAGGCAGCTTGGTCAGAAAGTCTGGCAGTGCTGCGGCGCGATATCGATCCGAATATTTTCGAGGCGTATCTCGGCAAGCTCGAATATCAATCATTTGACGAAGAAACGCGCGAAATTACAATCAAGTCTCCCTCGAGCTTCGTCTCCAAGCAGGTCGACAAGAACTTTAAAGAGCGTATCGCCCGCTTGATGTGCAACTTGCTCGGTTCAAATGATATCTCCGTAAAGTTTCTTGTTTCGGAACGTTCGGGCTCTTCATTATCGGGGATTCCCTCACCTAATGCCTCTAGGTCGGCTCATTCGCCCGAGACTAGCTCTGCTGCACCCTATGTAATCGTCAAGAAAATCGCTCATACTGATAAAAGAATTGTCGAGCCGCCTCCTTTTGCTTTCGGGCAGCGGCCGAACCCGAAATATACCTTTGCTAATTTTATTGTGGGGAACAGCAATGAATTCTGCCACGCTGCCGCTATGCGCGTGGCCGAAAAGCCCGGCGAAAGTTATAATCCTCTCTTTATTTATGGTGGTGTAGGGCTTGGCAAAACGCACTTATTGCACGCCATCGGTAACTCGGTATTGCAGGCTAGGCCGAGCGCAAAAGTTCTCTATCTCTCCAGCGAGACATTTACCAACTCACTGATCCTCTCCTTAAGACAGGCGAAGATGGACGAGTTTAAAAAGCTTCTAAGGAACATCGAGGTTCTCCTTATAGATGACATCCAGTTCATGAGAGGAAAGGAGACTACTCAAGAAGAATTCTTCCACACGTTCAATGCGTTGTATTCCGCCAAGCACCAGATCGTGATAACTTCCGATAAAAACCCGGCAGAGATTCCCGCTATAGAGGAGCGGCTTAGAACCAGATTCGCCTGGGGGTTGATAGCTGATCTGCAAGCCCCGGACTTCGAAACTCGGGTTGCAATTCTTAAAGAGAAAGCTCAGCGCGAATCCTTTGCGCTACCGGAAGAGGTTGCCCATTTCATCGCTGAAAATTTCCCTTCTAATGTGCGTGAGCTGGAGGGAGCCCTAACAAGGTTACATGCCGTTTCAAGTTTGCAAAAGGTGGATATCAGCATCGCGTCCGCCACGAATGCGCTCAAACCCCTTCTTCAACCTAAGGTTTGCAACCTTTCAATCGACGACGTGAAGAAGGCAGTTGCCGATTATTTTAAAGTTAAAGTATCCGACCTTGTTTCAAAACGGCGCAGCAAAAACGTAGCCTTTCCGCGGCACGTAGCCATGTACCTGTGCAGGAAGCACACCACCTGCTCTTACCCCGAGATCGGGTCGTATTTTGGCGGCAGAGATCATTCGAGCGTTATTCACGCTGCCAATGTGATAACGAACAAAGTTCAAACCAATCCGGATGTAAAATCGCAGGTAGATGAGATTGAGAAGCGCCTCTTTTGGAACTGATTGAAAGTTGTCTAAATCGGCTCCAACCAGCCGATATTGCTATAAAAAATCCGGTACAACCTGTGGAAAAGTTATTAATACTTTGGGTGAATCTTATGTTATCGGAAAGTTTTGACGTCAGGCCGGTAAAGTTGTGGAGAGTTTCACTGTGATATTAAGATTGTTTTAACAGGTTAATATTGTGCTTTATATAGTCACAGCATCATATTAAGCACTCTGTTAACAGAATCTTGATGTACTAATACTACAACTACTAGATATTTAGATCTTATAACATAAAAGTAGTATTTATCAGTTGATCTGGTAAACTACGCCAATTCAGATCATAGAGAGTGCAGTATGGATCTTACCGTAGCAAAATCGGAATTAATCAAGCTAATCAATATAACGCAGAACGTTGTGGAGCGCCGCACAACTATGCCGATTCTGGCAAACGTTCTTATCTCCGCGACTGATGGAAAGCTGAAAATATCTGCCTCCGATCTGGAGATAACGGCCGTTGCTCAAGGCAGTGCGCATGTTAATTCTCCCGGCAGCACGACAGTCAATGCGCGGGTGTTCTGTGACCTGGTTAAAGAGCTTCCAGAGGATGAAGTCAGAATAAAGCTCTCTGAAGGTGAACGACTTGAAATAACCTCAAGGAAATCAAAATTTAGAATCAACGGTGTAAGCGCAGAGGAGTATCCGAGTCTACCCGGCGTTGGTTTTGAGGTGAAGGGCAGAATCGGCTCAAAAGCATTCTTGGAGATGATAAATCGGACTTTATATGCCGTATCCCAAGATGAGACTAGATTCAATCTAAACGGGGTCTGTTTTGAGATCGTTGGAGAGGGAAAGAAGGGGCAGAAGGCGCTTCGCATGGTAGCGACCGATGGCCACCGTCTCTCGCTAATTGCGCGCGGCATCGGAGAGTTTGACTTTAAAGGGCGTGTAATTGTACCGCGCAAAGGCTTGAATGAAATTAAAAAGATATTAGATACAAGCGAAGATGTCCCGACAGGAATCGATATAAGCGATGGATTTTTGGTGTTGGAAAGCCGGGATGCGAAGGTCTCAATGCGTTTAATCGACGCTGAATATCCCGACTATAATCAGGTTATTCCTAAACAAAAGGGGGTGCTTGCTATTGTGCCCAGCGCCGAGCTTGTGCAGTCCCTGAGGCGGGTAGCGCTGATGGTTACCGATAAAGGGAAGTGTGTGCGCATGGATTTCAATAAAGACTCTCTGCGCATTGTAAGCTCCTCACCGGAGTTAGGAGACGCCTCGGAGGAGGTCAGCTTGCGGTATGAAGGAAAACCGTTAAGCGTGGGCTTTAATGCCAAATATCTGTTGGACTTTGCGCTCTCATTAGAGGAAGAGCAGAATATCGTAATAGAGCTGAATGGCGAGCTTGGTCCCGGCAAGTTTTACGCAGAGAATGACGAGTCATACTTTGGAATAGTAATGCCGATGCGCCTTTCGGCTTAATTAGTAAGTGCATTAGCCGTAAATTGCATCTTGAAACTCTTACAACCTATAATTTCCGCAATTTAATCGATTCAACGATTATCCTTTCGCCCGGAATTAATCTTTTTCTGGGACGAAATGGCCAGGGAAAAACCAATTTTCTTGAATCAATAGCTATTCTGAGCAGCGGGAGGTCTTTTCGCACTACCAGAGCAGCCGATTTTATTAGGTGGGGGGAGCGGGAGTGTTCCATATTCGGTAAGGTAAATTCCGACAATGGGTCCCACATCCAAGGAGTGGCCTTTAAAAAGAGCGAGAAAGAATTTTTTATAGATCACGAAAAGGTAAGCCTGTCTAAAGATTACATCGGGCGTCTCTCGATAGTCACCTTTACGCCCGCGGACATTCAATTGGTTAAAGGGACCCCGGCGGACCGCAGGCGGTTTATAGACAAGCATATGGCCGACATAGACAGCCTATATCTGCAAAAATTGCTTGCGTTTCAGAGAGCCATTAAAAATAAGAATTCCATGTTAAAAACCGGGGGCGCTGACCACAATAAACTTGCGGCATGGAATCAAATCATTGCAGAAACCTCACGATTCATAACGGCTGCCAGAGTAGAATTGGCACGCGAGCTTGACGGTAAGGTAAGGGAGCTGTATCAGCATTTTTCCGGGACGGCATCGGAGGTGTCTGTACGTCTTGTAAGTGCGCTGACATCGTCGGATGGGGAACCCCTAACGGCAGAAGAGACGGCCGAAAAGATAAACCAAGCCGCTACCAGGGAGATCAAGTTTGGGGTATCGCTTGTAGGGCCACACAGAGATGAGCTGCAGCTTACAATCCACTCTAAAGATGCTAGGGCATTCGCCTCACAGGGAGAGAGTAGAAGTTTCGTATTATCGCTAAAAATAGCCGTAATCGAGCTTATAGAGAGGCGGCGCCGAGATACACCCATCGTCCTTTTGGATGATGTGGATGCAGAGCTCGATACTGGAAGGAAGCGGGCTCTTTTTGAATTAATAGGGGATGGCCGAAGGCAGGTGATTTTAAGCGGAACAGGCGAGAGTATGCAGAGTACACCGCAACTTGGAGGGGGGCGGCTATTTACCGTTCAAGACGGCGGGAGTGAATAGGGATCGGCCCCTATAGTCTGCAATAGTGCGGCTATATTTGAAGCAACTCGCTCTTGTTCTGGCCGAATCTCGGAGGGAAATTCGTATCCCAAGATCCCTTTCTAAGCGCTCAGAAACAGGGGTTATTAATTGCTGTTTTTGTAAGCGATTCTCTTTACCTGGGCCTCATAACCTGGCTATAATACACGGAAAAACTAGACCGGAAATTTCAAAAAAGGGCGCAAAAAGTTGACGCCTTCCACCTCGAGTTGGTTTTCTGAAATTTGGCGGCTAGCCCATGGGAGTTGTAATGAGTAACGCCACTGTCGAGAGTTCCAATCTAGTATACGGCTCCGAACAGATAAAGGTACTTGAAGGATTAGAGGCGGTTAGAAAGCGCCCCAGCATGTATATTGGGGACACTTTCGATCGCGGCTACCATCACCTCGTTTATGAAGTTTTAGATAACTCCGTTGACGAAGCCTTAGCCGGTTTCTGCACATCCATCAGCCTTACATTAAACGTAGATGGCTCAGTTACAATCGAGGACAACGGCCGAGGAATTCCTACAAGTATCCATCCGACAGAAGGGGTGAGCGGTGTTGAAGTTGTAATGACAAAGCTTCATGCCGGAGGAAAATTCGAGAAAGAGGCGTACAAAGTATCGGGCGGGCTTCACGGAGTGGGCGTTTCTGTTGTTAATGCACTTTCTGAGTGGCTTAAGGTTGAGGTCAGGCAGAACGGCAAGCTATACAGTATGGAGTTCAGGAAGGGTGAGCCCTTAGCTCCCCTAAAAGAGATGGGGCCGACCGAAGGCAGCGGAACCAAAGTAATTTTCTATCCCGATCACTCAATCTTCAAAGAAAGCCTGGGCTTTAACTATGATACGCTATTGCACCGCGTGAGAGAGCTCTCCTTTTTGAATGCCGGCCTCAAGCTGTCAATCTATGACCAGCGCACCAAAAAGGGGCAGGAGTTCTTGTACGAAGGAGGAATCAAAAGCTTCGTAACTTATGTAAACAAAGCAAAAAACCCGTTGTTCGCAGAGCCGGTCTACATCCGCTCGGAAAAGGATCATCTCTTTGTAGAGGTAGCTCTTCAGTACAACAAAGAGTACCAAGAGAACATTTTCACCTATGCCAATAACATCAACACGGTAGAGGGCGGCACACACCTTATCGGGTTCAAGGCAGCCCTGACGCGTACATTGAACAATTATGCCGCAAAAAACGGAATGCTCAGAGATGTATCCGAAGGCATTCAGGGCGATGACGCACGCGAGGGTCTGACAGCGGTTATAAATGTGAAAATACCAGAGCCGCAGTTCGAGGGTCAGACCAAGACGAAGCTCGGGAACAGCGAGGTAAAGGGCTTCGTAGAGCAGATCGTCGGCGAAAGGCTGGGAATTTTCTTGGAAGAGAATCCCTCGCTGGCGAAAGTAATTATAGGCAAGGCATTAGAAGCAGCTCGGGCGAGAGAGGCAGCCAGAAAAGCGCGCGAGTTGGTCCGTAGAAAAGGGGCGCTTGATTCTGCATCTCTACCCGGCAAATTGGCAGACTGTCAGAATGAAAATCCTGAGGAAACAGAGATATTCCTTGTAGAGGGTGATTCAGCGGGCGGATCGGCGAAGCAAGGGCGCGATAAGGTGAATCAGGCGATCCTGCCGCTTAAGGGTAAGATCTTGAACGTCGAAAAAGCACGCTTTGATAAAATGCTGGCCTTTGAGGAGATTAGAACAATTATAACCGCCCTTGGAACGGGAATTGGATCTAACGACTTCGATATAAGCAAGCTTCGTTATCACAAGGTGGTAATAATGACCGATGCAGACGTGGACGGCAGTCATATCCGCACCCTGTTGTTAACCTTCTTTTACCGGCAAATGACCGAGCTCGTTACTGCCGGGCACCTCTATATCGCTCAACCACCTCTATATCGAGTAAAGAAGGGTAAGCTGGAAAAATATCTTAAGCATGAGAGTGAGCTTCTTGATTTGGTAATCGGAGCGGGCGTGGCCGATATACAGGTTGTTTCGAGTGACGATGTAAAAACGTCGGAGGGGGATCTAAAAGCACATGTACTCTCGCTAGCCGAGGCAAAATCGATTTTGGCAGGATTCGAAAAAGAGAGTTTTGATCTACGGGTATTGCAGGCCGCATTCATGGAGAGCCTTCCTAATCCAGATGATTTTTCGACCGAAGAGTCTCTAGGGCCGTATCTACAAAGGCTAAAAGCTGTTATAGCGTCGAGCCCCATAAAGGATGCAGAGTGCGAAATAATAACCAGCAAGCGCAACGGCGAAGAGGAGTTTTGTGTTCGTGTGCGCACCCGGCAGCACGGAGTGCAAAAAGAGAGCATAATAGACAGGCGCTGGACAGCGCGCAGTGAAACAAAGAGGATCAGCAAAGCCTTTGATGAAGCGCGCCGGCTTGGCCAGGCTCCTTACAGGCTGATTGAAAAAGAGGGCGGCAAGGAGATCGGAGTAGCTAACGATTACTTCAAGTTGGCCGAAAGCATAGATGCTAGGGGAAGAAGAGGGCTCAATATAACCCGCTATAAAGGTCTCGGAGAGATGAACCCCGAGCAGCTCTGGGAGACTACCATGGATCCGGCCAAGCGCACCTTGATACAGGTGAAGGTGGAAGACGCAATAGAGGCAGATGGAATTTTCACCGTGCTCATGGGTGATGAAGTAGAGCCCAGGCGAAGGTTTATCGAAGAAAACGCGCTCAAAACGAGAAACCTCGATATCTAGGGCGGAAGTAAAAAGTCAATTCACTTTCATTAATTAGAAAGGAAATTCGCAATGGCGTCATTAACTAAAATTACGGAAACCGTTCGCAAGAACAAGGCGAAGAAGAGGATAGCAAAACGTCAGAAAAAACTCCGCAAAAAGCTGCGGTGTAAGTAGTGCTCATTTGTAAGGCATGAGCGGTGTATTAGGGGATATAACCGCCCCCTCCGTACTGCTGATAGGAATCGGGGGCGGCGGCGATATCCTCGCAACCCTCCCCCTGGCCCATTTTCTGAAAAGGAGCGGTGTAAGGGTTTCTTTGGCAGGTCTAAGCTGGAAGAGGCGCGAGCATGACTTCCTCCATAGACCAAGGCGGATCGCCGAATTCAGCGGCATTACACACTTCAATGATCGCATCGGATTGGTGCACCCAGGTACCAAAGTAGGAGACACTGTTCATGTCGAAGCTTATGTGTCGGGGATCGACCCCGGTAGAGATGTTTTAACTATCGACATTAGCGGCGGCATAAGGGAGACACAGGAGTGTCTCGAGGAGTACGTCGAGAAGCGCGACATTTCACGCATAGTATTGATAGATGTGGGAGGAGACGTTCTTTGCAGCGGCGACGAGCCGACTTTAAGAAGCCCCATATGCGATCAGACAGTGTTGGCAGCATGCGCTGATAACAGCAAGGTGGTTCTTGCGGTCTTTGGGCTAGGCGCCGACGGCGAGTTAACTTTTACCGACTTCCTGAATCGATTTCGCTCTTTGCGAAGCAGCTCCGCATTTATTGGGGCTGTTCACCTGAATCAACTCGGGTGCGATGATATACTTTCTGACATTATAAACGGGAGCTCCGAGTGTTCTAAGGCCGCGCTCGAGTTTTACACGAAACCACAGAATAAAAAGATCTTGGCCGAGTACAGGCATATTGCAGCGAGCGACTTCGATCTTGATTCTCAGAAGATCTCAGTGGTGGGAGTGCCGCTTCGCTCGGGAGCGAGGGAGGGGGAGTTGTCAGCGCTCACCCCTTGCTACCTATGGTTCAATGCGAAAAAGGTCTATAGCAGTAGCAAATTCTCAAGTTGGCTCAACCCGCAATGGAACGTAGAGCAAACTATCGCCGAATTAAAATCTCTCGGAGTAAGAACCGAGGCGGATGATTAAATAGAGAGAACAAACCTTTCCAGGTCCCCCGCCGATTGCGGCGATTACACCGTTCGGAAGGAGCTCCCAGCCGGCAAAAATCAGTGGCAGACGCGGGTGAAGCTTTGAGCACCCCTGAAAAAGTCAGGAGGGGTTTTTCAGCCGCAATTATTTACTTAACTTCTCGCGTTTGTACCTGGACCATCCGGCCTTGGATACTTGAACCGGCCTGGTAAAGGCCAGCGCGTCCTTTTCAACATCTTTAGTTATTACAGAGCCTGCTCCCACGGTCGCGCCATCATGAACCGCCACCGGCGCCACCAGCGAGGTATTGCTGCCGATGAATACTCCTTTTCCGATGAGAGTCTCGTATTTTTTGTATCCATCATAATTACAGGTGATCGTGCCTGCGCCGATGTTGGAATTCTCACCTATAGTGCAATCTCCCAGATATGTCAGGTGAGAGGCTTTAACCCCTTGTTTGAGACGGGCCTTTTTGGTCTCGACGAAGTTTCCGATCTTAACCTCGGGCTCGAACAGCGACCCTGGCCTGATGTTCGCAAACGGTCCGACCGAGCATCTCTCCCCGACGGAAGCTCCTTCAATGCGCGTACAAAGTTTAATGACCGCCTCTTCGCCGATCTGAGAGTCCTTGATTAAAGCCGTTCCCTCGATGACGGCGCCGCGGCCAACAACCGTGCTGCCCATAAGTTTAACATTCGGTCCCAAGACGGCCCCGGGCGAAACTTTTACGCCCTCTTCCACATAGCAGGTAGCCGGATCTTCAACTATAACTCCGCTCTCAATCAGTTCCTTCGTGTTTCGCATATGCAGCACCCTGTTTACTAAAGACAGATCATAAAGATTGTTGACTCCCAAAAGCTCTTCACTTTTTTCGAGCAGCCAGGCGTTAACAATCTGGCCCTCTCGTACGGCGGCCGACACTATATCGGTTAGATAGTACTCTCCCTGCGCGTTGTCGTTATTAAGAGCGGCTACAGCCGGCTTGAGAAAACTGGAGTCTACTAGATAGACTCCGGAATTCACTTCGGAGATCAAAAGCTCCTCCGGTGTACAATCCCGAGCTTCGCGGATCCCCGCCACCTCTCCGCCAGCAGAACGAAGTACCCTGCCATACTGGTTGGGACTTTCAGCCCGCGAAGTAATGAAGCTGAGAGTAGCATTTGCGGCAACGTGCGAGTTTCGAAATTCAACAAGCGTAGAGGACGTCAAGAGAGGACAGTCGCCATATAAAATCAAAATAGCGCCCTTAAAGTCTTGAAGCGCAGGGAGGGCGCTTTTCACCGCATCACCGGTACCAAGCTGCTTCTCTTGATATGCAAACTCGACACAACAATCGCCGCCGACAGCATCCTCCACAAGCTCGCGTCGATGGCCGGTTACAACAACGATCCTTTCAGGCGCCAGCTTTGCTGCGCTTTCCAATACATGATTAATGAGCGGCTTTGATATAGTGCGAGTTATGACCTTGGGGAGCTCGGAGCCCATTCGCTTGCCTAAACCGGCTGCGAGAATAATGATGGCTAACGGCTCCGTTGTCATTTGTTAGTACTGTTATTGGGGGCATTTATCAGCCTCCAATAGTACGACAAACGGGCCCAACTATCAAACCTCGCGGCTCCGCCCCACCTCATACCAATTGATATTCCGCGTAGTTATCATAAAGAGCGATAAAACCCCGAAGAGGATGGAGCTGCCCATCAGAAGCGCAAAGTCCTCCGATTGCAGTACGATATAGAGGGATGCGTAAAGCAGCGCAAGGCCTCCGCAAAATCCCGCTGTTCTTGCAGCAGTGGCCAGAACCGCTCTTACATAAACAGCAATTAGAGAGATACACGCGGCAGCTGCGGTTAGATAAGACGCGCCAAAGCCTATGTGCTCCGAGAGTGAAAGCAGAAGTAGATAAAATGCTGAGAGAGCCATCGCCACTAATCCATACTGCACCGGATGAATGCGAAGTTTCTTTAAAATTTCAAAGAGGAAAAAGGCGGTAAAGGTCAAAAGGCAGAATAGAGAAGCGTATTTCACAGAGCGGTTTACCTGAGTGTATATGTCGACCGGCGTGAGCATCGAAACCGCGGCCTCCTGTCTTGCACCGCTGCTGCAACTCTCCTGCGTGGCGCCGCAACCATCGGGCGAGCCTGCCCAATCTTGGGCAAAACTGGAAACTTTCCAGATTGAAGAGAAGCTCCCTGAATCTATCTTTCTCTCAGCAGGCATAAAAGAACTTGAAAGATTAACGTGTGGCCAATTGCCTGAGATCGAGATCTCGGCGCTCTTCCCGTTCGGTAATACGGCCAAAGAGGCGCTTCCGCGAAACTCTAGTTCGCACTGTATATGCAATTGTGAAGGGAGTTCCGAGACGGGAACCGGAAGCTGCGCTGAGACTCCCTTCTCAAAAAGCGAGGCTGCACCAGGAACTAAATCCGCGCGCGTATTGAGCACGCTGCAAGACGGTGCGCCTTGTATCGCCGATGGATCGCTCAGTCCAAGAATTAAAGCCGTGTGGGTTAGTCCGGTTTCCGATGTTAGCTCAGGAGGTAAATCAAACTTGGCGTCAATCTGCAGGCGTGCCAGGTAAATCGGGAAGCGGTAAACCCCCAAGGATCGTTCCTCAACTGACAGAACAGAGCTCGTTCTAATTTCACTCGGAACTACTTTTTTACTCAACTGCCTTTTTACAACTCGCGATACCGTTCCCTCTTCTTCAGGAAGATAGGCAGTTTCAATGTGCTTTTCGTTGTATGGAACTAGAAGTACAGGGCCACGCACCTTTTGAGGGCCGGACCATCCTTTTGCAATCTCAGCCTGAGCTGCCGATCGAAGCGCCGCCCTTTCGCGGACTAACCCTTCTAATAAATTTAGAGGAATAAGTACAAGCAGTGAAAGAGATGCCAAGACCACCAATTTAAAAAAAAGATTGCGCTGCATAAGGTTCCTCCGGAATAAACAACAAACTTCTGATAAATAGTATTGGCTACTGCCGTGAAGTTGTCGGGAAGATAGCAAGAAAATTGTGTGAAAAGTTTCCGTTCAGGGGACGATAAGTGCTGTATTAATCAGGGGATAGGTGCGGTCCATTGGGCGGTTCTGGTGGCAGCAGCGACGGCAGTTTGTCTAAGCGGTATCCGTCACTTCACTTCTCCACAAGTATCAGAAACCACTTAATATATTCAGTTGGAGAGACGATATTGATAAAGAACCTTACAGAGAGAGAAGGGAGCGATGCGTCCGACGCCTGACAAGCATATAACGCAAAACGTTAGGAGCGAGCTTGATAAGCTAGAGCAGCTTCTTTTTCAATTGAAGACGGAGTATGAACAGTTCTTTACAGGGATTTTGCCGCTGGCGCCTGAAAGGCTGCACGCCACCGTCAAGCGGAAGATTAGAGAGCTTCAGAAGGCGCCTCTTCGCAGCAACGCCATCAATTTTAGATTGAAGAGTTTGGAGGGGCGGTACAACACCTTCAATTCTTACTGGCAGCGGGTGCTTAAGCAGCGGGAGGAGGGAACCTATCACCGCGACCTTTTTAAAGCGGCTGTACGCGAACGTTTTGCCGTCGAGGATGCTTGGAACGAAACTGCCGCAGGCAAGGCTGAAAAGGGTGTCCAGGCACTTTTCAAGTCGTATCGCACCGCTCTAGAGCAGCAGACGGGACGCAAGCAGGAGATAGATTTCCAAGCGTTCGAAAAGTCACTAATACAGAAGGCCAAGCAGTTCAAAGAGAAGGGACAAAAGGTCTCATTCCGGGTGGTGATGGAGGACGGCAAGGTGCGTATTAAAGCGCGCGCCAAAACTTCCGCCGGGGAAGAGGCAGATTGATCTTACCATTTAATAGTTGATAGCCTGATTGCCATACGGCTATGACAAATAAACCTATGTTAGTTCTGGAACCGATAGGGATAGCCCGGACCGGTCTTAACTTGAAGTTTGAAGCTCCTCTTCAAGCTTCAGAGGAGGCGGGGAGGGGATCGATAGAGCTTTTTAGCGGAAAGGGCTTCGAGAACGCATTATCCGATCTTTCGGGATTTGATCGCATATGGCTTATATGGTGGTTCCATAAGAACCGAGAGTGGAGACCGATGGTTCGTCCTCCGCGCGGTAAATCGAAGAGAAGAGGTGTTTTTGCTACCCGCTCTCCTCACAGGCCAAACCCGCTCGGACTTAGCGCCGTAAGGTTGCTTGGCATCTCCGGTCTGACACTTGAGATATCGGGAAGCGACCTTTTGGACGGCACCCCGATCTTTGACATTAAACCTTACATTGAGGGCGCTGATTCCTTCCACGATTGCAGGCAGGGCTGGCTCGAGGAAGTGGAGCAGGAAGAGAGCCGGCCTCCCCTCTATGCGGTGCAGTTCGAACGGTTGGCTAGACAACAGCTGGACTGGTTAGGTGAAAGAGGAATCAACATCGCACAAAAGGCGACAGCGATACTTGAACGAAACCCCGAACCTCACCGCTCTCGTAGAATTAAACGGCTAAAAAACGGACTGTTTCAGATCGGCTGCGGGGCATGGCGCATGTTTTATCGAATAAAAGATAAGTGTGTTATAGTCGGTGAAATTCGTTGTGGCTATCCGATAGGAGCGCTTACAAATCATATGCTTGAATGCGTTCCTCACCGCAGCGAACAGTTGCAGTTCTATGCCGTATGGGGAATTGACGAAGAGGAAGGCAGTGCTTCATCGGGAAGTGTTGGCGAAGGGCGGCGGTAATGAATAAAAGTCTAAAATTTTTAAGGATTACAGAATGGGCAAGATAAAGGTTGCAAATCCCGTAGTCGAAATGGACGGCGATGAAATGACCCGCATAATCTGGAAGGTCATAAAGGACAAGCTCATACTTCCATATTTGGAGATCGAGATTAAATATTTCGATTTAGGCATTGAGAGCCGCGACGCAACCGAAGACAAGATCACCGTGGAAGCTGCAAATGCGGTCAAGCAATATGGAGTTGGCATAAAATGCGCCACCATCACTCCAGACGAGGCGCGGGTCAAAGAGTTCAATCTAAAAAAGATGTGGAAGTCTCCTAACGGCACCATAAGAAACATCATTGGCGGCACGGTCTTTCGCGCGCCGATAATATGCAGCAACGTGCCGCGGTTAGTAAGCACTTGGAACAAGCCGATTGTGGTAGGTAGGCACGCCTTTGGCGATCAGTATAAAGCGACAGATTTCAAAGTTCCGGGGAAGGGGCGCCTCGTGCTCTCGTTCATTCCGGCTGATGGGGGAGCAACAATTGAGCACGAGGTGTTCCAGTTTCCCGGTTCGGGAGTGGCGATGGGCATGTATAACTTGGATGAGTCCATCGTAAGCTTTGCCAGAAGCTGCTTAAACTACGGCCTCTCTCTTAACTATCCGGTCTACTTCTCGACTAAGAACACCATCCTAAAAGCCTATGACGGTAGGTTTAAAGATCTCTTTCAAGAGATTTTCGATAAAGAATTCAAGGAAAAGTTCGCATCGGCAGGATTAACTTACGAGCACCGCCTTATTGATGACATGGTCGCGCTTGCCCTTAAGAGCGAGGGAGGTTTCGTGTGGGCGCTCAAGAACTACGACGGCGATGTTCAGTCGGACAGCGTGGCTCAGGGCTTCGGCTCTCTTGGGCTTATGACTTCAGTTTTGATGACAGAGGATGGAAAGACCATTGAAGCCGAG
Source organism: Deltaproteobacteria bacterium (assembly GCA_024102635.1). Classification (GTDB taxonomy): domain Bacteria; phylum Bdellovibrionota_C; class UBA2361; order UBA2361; family JAGFJO01; genus JAGFJO01. Next base: position 68,603 of record JAGFJO010000084.1, on the reverse strand, counting down.
GCTGCTCACGGTACGGTGACCAGGCATTACCGCCAGCACCAGCAAGGGAAAGAGACATCGACAAATCCGATAGCTTCAATTTTTGCCTGGACAAGGGGCCTTCACTATCGCGCCAAGTTCGATAACAACACAGAGCTTCTTAAGTTCTGCGAAACACTCGAGAGAGTTTGCATAGACACTGTTGAGGCGGGAAAGATGACGAAAGATCTTGCCGCTTGCATACATGGCGGCAACCCGCCGAAAGAGAGCTATCTGAACACCAATCAGTTTCTCGATGCGCTTGATCAGGAATTGAATAGACGCTTATAAAACTCCTCACCCGTTCAGCAGCTGCTTAAAGAAATTGGCAGTGGCTTCGTTATCCCAGAGCTGCGGTCCGACGAGCCGTTCAGTTAAAGCCGAGCCTTGCGGTTGGAGTAAACTGACAAAGCTCCCTTCGGGTGAAACAAGCACCGTCAGCGGCAACTCAGTCACCTGGTAGCTTTGACGGGTGACACCCGCCTCATCGAATAGAATAGAAAAAGAGAAGTTGTTCTCTCTCTGCATTTTTGAGATGGCTTCCCAGCTGTCATCAAGCGCGATTGCTAAGATCTCAAAACGATCGTGATGAAGGTAGCGGTAAAGATTGTGAAGGCTTTTAAGCTCGTGAATGCATGGGGCACACCAAGTGGCCCAGAAATGGACAAGAACATACTTGCCTTTCATGCTGGATAGAGATCGTTTGCTGCCGTCCAGACACGGCAGAGTGAAGTCCGGAGCAAGTTTCCCGGGTGGCTGTTTTTGAGGGTTATCAAGGGAAGAACATCCTATTAGAACAGGCAGAATGATAACCACTGCCATTCTTACTGCTGCACGCATCTTCAGTTCCGTATAAGTGAGATAGCGCCGGTGCCGATCTTTTGCTTGGTGACCCGCCCGAATTGATCCGTTACGGCCACATAGACAGGCTGATCATTGAAGGAATCGGTGGAGAGCGGCAGGTACTTCCCTATGTAGTGACCGCTGTCGCGCTCAACCATGGGGATGTTTTCTATAATATTTCCGATAGAGAAAAACATGTCCTGTTTGGGAGTTGCAGAAGCAACGACTATCAGCGGCTCGGAGGTCGAGAGTGTCCCACCTCGCGCATCGTGTGCCGACGCGTATATAGCAGGGGGAGAGCTTTGCAGGAACTCAGGCCGGTTCTCGACCTTTAAAGGAGCGAGCATTTTACTTACCGTTCTCCGCGCGAGGTCAGTGATAATTTCATTGTCGAGACCTCTAATCGGCTCAAGTACCACGTCAGAGATGCCGGTAGGGCCTTTTGTCAGCCCCCGGCTCTCCGAATCGCTGGCAGTGGTGCGAAACAGCACTCGCCCATCGCTTGCCGAAACGATGGTGATTTCGACTCCAACGCTATTGACCGTTTGAATGCCGTAATAATTCCTATCCCAATCGGTGATCTTGGTGTAGACCACAGCATCGCATGACAAAACCCTTGAACAGATCTCCTTTGGGTCACTATTCAGAATCTTTTCAAGATTATAGGGCGGGTTGGCTTTAAGATCGTCATAACCCGAATGGGAAAGATTGGCATCTACGACAGCCGGGGATACCAGATCGAGACCGGATTTGGTGAGTTCGTTTTGCACCAGATTTCTGACGAATGCGGCCGGAGTTTCTTTTAAGCGCGCGGATATTAACGCCACATTGTCGATTAGATAGTCGTTATCGGGCTCCATAACCTGCCCCTTTTCATCGACTTGTGCAGCCGGAAGAACGGCCACGCGAATCGGCTCTCCCGGGTTGAACCCGAGTTCGTGCTTGAACTTCCCAACGCAGCCGCTAAGCAGCAACAACAATGCTAGAAATGGTTTAACTGGAGCGCACCCCAAGCGACACATTTTATTTTTTCTCCTTCGGCTCAGACGCGTCCTCAGGCAGAGACCAAACTCCTGAAGGACTTACCGCAACTACCTGATAAAATGCTTTGCCGGACCTAGCGCTGTCAGTCCAAACCGGCGACCGCACCTCGGCCACTTTAAGGTACGGGCCCAAGCGGGTGGGGCTGCGGAATACAAATAACTTATCCTTTGAGCAGTCCTGAATATTCGAGCCGCATAAGGAACCATCGATTACCGGTCGTTTATCTACCTTGGTGCATGCAACTTCAATGCGGCTGTTTTGGCCGGCCTTTTTCACAAATACCTTATTATCGAGATCGCACACCTCCAACTCGGGCAGGGAAGAGATCTCCTTGCGCACCGCGTTGCCGAAGGGAGATCGGAGCTCGGCCATGATATGATTTTCGACGATTGACCGGTCAAGAAAAAAAGTGCCGCAATACCTGCCGTTAGCTATCTCGCGTAACGTGGACCGCCGGTTGTTTATCAAAACGCTACCCAGAGAGTTCGGGGTTGCATCGATGCAGATCTCAAATAGCTGCGGTTGAATCCTTTTAACGCTTGTCGATTCAATGGCAACCGTTACGGCATTTGTTTCGAGGGCCTGAGGCTTGGGGACTTTGGAGGCCAAAGTCTCGGCAAATTTGGCCGATAAACGCTGAAAGCTTTTCTCCTCGGTATTCTCGACCTGAGAAATGAGCCCTTGGAAGACCTGTCCGGAATGAAAAAGCAGGCCGCCCCGCTCGCTCTGAGTGTGTTCAACCGATACTAGCGAAGTTGCATTAACGTCACTAATCGTCATTATTCCGCGAATGGCATTATAGTATCCGGCCAGGAAGTTAGCGCGCGATACAGAGCGCAGATCGAGTGAAACGAACCCGTCAACCTGATAGCGCTCTGCAAGCTGGGAACGCTCGGGGCACTGCGGGCTCGAGCAGAGTTCGTCAACCAGCCGATCCGCCAATACCACGAAACCTCGATTGCGCAGCTCGGTTTCTAGCGAATCTCGAATGGCCTCCACCTTTTCACGCTGCAACTTTGCATTATATTCAGGCGGCAGAACCGCCAGCGTTTGAAGTTCGCCGCCCTCAGCAGCGGGGGCGATGGATACTTTCGGAGAGCACCCTTGGAGTGCCAGCAGGAAGCCGCAACAGAGAAGCAGTACTCGAAAGACAGAGAGAACCATGCTTACTTCACCAATATTGTGCCTTTTATGCCCTCAGGCTTTGCTTTAAGGCCGTAAACAATAAACGTGTAAGATCCGGGATCATGAAAGCAAGTAGTGGAAAAATCGTTCGGTCCAAAAGGCCTGAGAGAGGAGATCTTTCCCCCGCCGATAATGCTCATATTGCCGCTCGAACAGTGGGTGTGTTTATCTTTAAAATCGATCTCTATCGTTGCCAGCGAGTCCTTGGACTGATTCAAAAAGAAAACAATACTGTCCTCGCGCTTCATTTCTAAAACCGGAGGCTCAATGCCTTTATCTGAGAGTTTGATTATTTGGTTGCGCGAATCGGGAACTATAATCTCGCCGGTTGGACTTGAGGAGCCGGCCTCTATAGCCAAGGCCTGACCCGGAAGCAAAAAACAAACCGCCGCACTTATATAAAGGCTTATAAGAATAATTGATGCGCGCTTGCGGCTCACAGACAATGCCGCCTTAGGGTTGGAGTGGTTATCGTTCATAAAATGCGCCTCCTAACAGCGTGGCTGGGATTGTACCAGCGCCGCGGCGGCAAAATCAACAAATCACTTCCCTGACGCAGATCAGCCCGGGCCAGCGCCGGTAAGAGCCAACTGGATATTACTTGTCCGGGGAAAAGTGGTAGATTGCCGAAAAGGAGGGCCGATTGAGAAAAGATCGTGATATCGGCCCTGCGCTAAACTGCAAGTTTGAAGGAGTAACCAGAATGAATTATTTGCGAGGATTGATGTTAGCGGGAGCAATTTTTATCTGTCCTAAGCTGGCAGCGGCAGGGGACGGCGCTACGATTCTTTTTAAAGAGGGGCATGTTGCATATATAAACAACGGCTATTCCGCCTTAGTAGAGGAGTACAAAAAACTCAACAGGGAGAGCCGCCCGCACGCCATCATTGAGCTCAAAATTGAATCCAGCCCTTTTCTTATTAATCTGTCAGAGGTGGTGATTATATGCCGCGATAGATGCACCAGCTTGGAGGTAAGCGATCCTCGGCGAACTAAAAAGTAGGCGTTGAGATTGCCGGGACCATTTGCTAAATCACGCCATCCGGCCCGAGACCTGGCTGCACTGGAGACCTTGGCCGTCGAGGTGCTGTTCGGGCCGGCGGCCGCGGAAAAGTTCTCAAGCGGCAAACTGCCGAACTCGCTACTTTCGCCGTACGCCGACGCTCTGAAAAAGCTCTCGCAGAACTATGTTGCGCCAAGGACACGTTCTCTTAAGGAGATCAGTGCAAAGATTGAAGCTGAAGCTTACGCGCTGTATTTCCTTCCCATAAATTTTGCCAAATTTGATTTTTTATTGCGGCAAGCGGAACTTGAGATTAGCTTCATCCGCTCAGTGCTCGATCTCGGCTGTGGCCCCGGAACCGCAACGATGGCGGGTTTGGCAGCAGGGCTTTCCGGGGCCGTCGTATGCGCAGTCGACCACTCCAGGCAAATGCGAGAGATAGCTGCAAAGTTGTTGCCGCATTGGAATACCACCGGGAATGAGATCCAGATAACAGAGAGCGTGCCTCGGAATCGGCATTTTGATCTAATTATGGCCGGGAATGTTCTAGGTGAGTTAAGTCTTGATGAGCAGTTCTCTCAGCTAATGTCGCTGGCTTCTTCTCTCGGCGAAGGAGGCATCCTAATTGTTTTGGAGCCTGCACTAATGGCAAATACTCGAAACCTTATGCACCTTCGCGATCTCATTTTACGGAGTGATACTCAGCTTTGTCCGCTGTTCCCGTGCACAAGGAAGGACGATTGCCCGATGTACTCCCAGTCAACGAACGAGTGGTGTCACGGAGCCCTAAGGTGGAAGGAGCCTTCTTTGGTGAAACAGTTGGATCATCTGACAGGCTTCAATAAGCATCGCATAAAATACAGTGCGCTAATTTTATGCCGAGGGGGCTCTCTTAAAAGCGGATATCGAGTGGTCGCCCCGCCAAAGAAAAGCAAGCGAGGAAGGACGCTCCGGCTCTGCGGCCCCGGCTACTATGGAGAGAGAGTTCTGGCGGGGAAGGACCGCACTGCCTCAAACAAACCTTTCGAGCGCGCGCAACTTTATGACCGCATTCAAATAGAAATTGTGTCAGAAGAGAGCGACGGGTCTGAATTGGAGGCCGCTATTGGGGCGGAATGTTTAGTCAGATTGGAGGAAGATTAGCGGCCTTGTGGCAGGCAACAGACTTTTCAACTAACCCGAAAAAGATTTTATAGACCAACTCACACCGATCGCTTAGCTCGGGATGAAATGTGCCTGCAAGTATATTGTCTTGGCGCACTAGCACCGGATCGTTTTTCAGCGAGACAATCGTATTCACGCCGGCTCCGCAGTGGGTGATTTTAGGAGCTCTTATGAAAACGCCTTCCAGCTTTTCATGTTGATTGTCAGCGTGTGCGGGTTCGGTAAAAAGTGGCGGCCGGTTATGCACCTTCAGCTCTTCACTAATGAATGAATCGACCTGCCTGCCGTAGGCATTGCGTGTAACTTCAACGTCCAGGAGCCCCAGTGACTCCTGCTCCGGATTTCTTACCGACTGTGCAATTAGGATTAAACCTGCGCAGGTGGCGAACACCGGGAGCCCTGCCCGCACTTTTTCGGCTAAGCCTTCTTTTAGCTCCGGAGTCAACAGGGTAAGAAGGGCGGTTGACTCTCCACCCGGCAGAACCAACCCATCGACGGCCGAAAGTTCGCCGGCTTTTTTTATCAAAAGAGTGTCTGCGCCGAATTTGGCAAGGCGCTCCGCATGGGATCTGAAGTCTCCCTGTAACGCGAGAATTCCGATTTTCATATTCTACCAGCCGCGATTTTGCAGCTTTTCATGCTCTTTAAGCGTGCTCATTTCGAGGCCCGGCATAGCCTCCCCGAGCTCTCGCGAGCACTCCAGCACACTTTTGGGATCATTGTAATGAGTAGTGGCCTGAACTATGGCACGAGCGCGCTTCTCGGGATCTGATGATTTAAAGATGCCCGAACCGACAAAGACACTCTCCGCTCCCAGTTGCATCATCAGCGCAGCATCGGCCGGGGTGGCAACCCCGCCCGCCGCGAAGTTGGGAACCGGCAATTTGCCCTGCTTAGCCACCAAACGCACTAGTTCGTATGAAGCTCCGAGCTCCTTTGCTTGATTGACGAGCTCTTCTTCTCCAAGTGAGGATAATTTGCGAAGCTCGCTTTGCATGCTGCGCATATGCCGCACCGCTTCAACGATATTGCCGCTGCCCGCTTCACCCTTGGTACGAATCATCGCCGCACCCTCGCTGATTCGCCGGAGTGCTTCGCCGAGATTTCTTGCTCCGCACACGAATGGCACGGTGAATTCGAATTTATTAATATGAAGTTTGTCGTCGGCCGGCGTAAGAACTTCGCTTTCATCTACGAAGTCCACTCCCAGCTCCTGTAAGATTTGAGCCTCTACGAAGTGGCCGATGCGAACCTTTGCCATCACGGGAATGCTGACGGCTTTCATTATCTCCTCAATGACACCTATGGAGGCCATGCGCGCAACGCCGCCCTGAGCCCTGATGTCGGAAGGAACCCTCTCGAGCGCCATTACTGCCACAGCTCCCGCCGCCTGGGCGATCTCGGCCTGTCTTGCGGTAACAACATCCATAATGACGCCGCCCCGCAGCATCTCTGCAAGCCCGACTTTCAGCCGTAACGATGGCTCCTGGTTCATATAAATAATCCAAAATTTACTAGCGAATCTTAGATATCGCGTCGCTTAGACAACTAAGCTTTTAAAAGAAGTCTTCGAGAATAAGCGGAAAACAAGCGCCGCATTATGCCGCTTCATGATTCTAAAGATAAAATCAATATAATTCAAGTAATCCGCCGTTTGTTTGCGTTCCGGCAGCTACCTAAAGGAAGGGGTTAATAAGTTGGTGGCATTAGGGAAAGTAGAGCCGAAGGCGGGGCCAGGGCTCCCGCCTTATAGACTTGGTGGCGGCTCTATTGATAAGTCTCAATTGTTACAGACTCAATTGTCATCGGCGAGCGGGGCCTGTCCATAGGATCAGTGTCTGTAGTTGCAATCTTATCGAGAACCTCAAATCCCTCATACAACTGACCGAACACTGAGTAGCCTTCGGCTGGGCCGCCCCCCTTAGGGTGATCAAGCTGGTGAACGCCTCCTTCCGGATGAACGATGTAAAACTGCGACCCTATGCTTTTTGGAGCAGCCGTTTTTGCCCAAGCGACAGCCCCTCGGTGGTGCGAGAGCTGTGGATGGTATTGATCGGCGATCGTTGTATTAGGGCCTTGTGCGGAGTGGCCGCCTGTCCCGTTTTTGTTTGTGAAGTCACCGCCCTGGATCATAAAACCCTCGATAACTCTGTGAAACGGAACGTTGGTGTACTTGCCCTGCTTTGCAAGCTCGACAAAGTTCTTTGCGCTTTCCGGGACGACTTTATCAAAGATCCTCGCCTTCATCGTACCCTGATTAGTCTTAATAACAGCAATAGTTTCGCCTGCTATGGGCTTTGCTCTCTGATCAAACTCCTTGCTTTCTGCCATAACGCTGCTAACTCCTACGGTATACACTACGAAAAAGATGACCAAAAAAGAGACCAGAAATTTGCCAGCTTTTTTCATCATGCTCCTTTGATCACGTACATAAAATTTTAAACACGAGCACTTCTCAAGTTCCGTGAACTTCTAACCCAATCTTCTCAATTGAACAAGTAAAGGATTAATGTGGCAAATTTCTCTAAGCGCAAATAAAGGAATGCGCGGTTAGGGGGGGGGCGATTTTTTAAGGGGAGAAAAAAGGAGTTAAGTGGGCCGGGGGAGCCCACTTAACAAGGAGTCAGTCATTTGACTTTGTAGTAAATTCAAATGAGGTAAAGAGTTCAATCATGGCTAATGCTATTAGTGTGCCAGCTTAGAGGGGGCTAGGTGACGCCACATGTCCCCTATTATTTAGTGACCAGATAAACACTTGAAAAGACAAGCTATTTTAGCTCGGCGGCTATTCTAAATGAATAAATGGGGTTGTTGGGGTCGTTGCTTTGAAGGGCGATAGTAGCGCTATAGCGCTTTTTTCTTCCCGGGCGGAATCGCACCTTGAACTTAGTGCTTTCATAAGGTGCCAAAACCCTTTTGTCGCCCCCGGATATTCTAAAATATCTACGGTCTTTGCCCGAGAGGTCGGCCACTTTTTTGCCGAATATTTGAAGTGGCAGGTCGCCTTCGTTTCTTACAACGAAGCTTTTTTGAAGGGAAAAGCTTCGTCCAGCTGTAACCCCTAGAAATGTATTATCGAAGCGGCCCGGAGAGAGATCTCCGTTTGTGATAAGTCCCGTATTGCCATATATCGCTATCGCCGGAGAGGCTCCCTGAGGAAAGATGGCTACCTTATTCTCGCTGCTTAACACCGAGATCGCATCACTAATTGCTTGCCAGCTTCGCCCTTCCACGGCGCGAACCCCGGATATATCAAAGAGTCCGCCCGTTTTGGTCTCAAGTCCGGCAACAAGCACGCCGGCCAGCAGGGGCCGCGAACCATCGAAAACCCAGACCGGACCCCCACTGTTCCCGGGACCGGTAGAAGTTCCTATAAGTTCATAGTAGGCGTCGAATACTCTGTGATAGGCGAGATTGAAGGGTCCAGTGGCGTGCATAAGAAAGGCCTTCGGACTATCGTACGGGTAGAGTCCGGCAGGATAGCCGGTGATCAGTTTTTGGTTAGAACTTCGCAAGGCAATTCCGCCGTCAGGCCAGGCTGAGGCAAAATTTCCGTTCGCAAGGCTTTCGTAGCTATAGTGAGCTACAAAATCTAGCGCGAATGTTTGAACGTCACTTAGCCCTCTTGCCCTTGCGCTGGCGGAGTATCCTGTCAAGGCGAAGTATCCTCGCAAAGGCCGGCCCAGTGAGAGGTTGGGAAAAAAACCGCCATGCCATTTCTGAAACCACAGATTGTCGCTCAGCCACGGCCTAAACGGATCGTATTCATTGAAGACCACATGAGCGCACGAGACAACGACATTTGGGTGGTGCACTACCGCGCCGCTGCCTGTGCTGAACTCCGAAACCAAAAGACCACTAACATTGTAAGCCGTTTGCTCTAGCTTTGACGCATTGACAGGGGAGGACGTGAACTGAGCGTGAGTAGACGCAGCACTCAACAAGACGGCGGCGCAAGCGATTATTGCAGCAAAGGAAGGGAGCGGCACGGGAACCTCCTACTTAATTCCGGCGGCACATTGTATTTCTTGGCTGGAGCTAAAGCAAAAATAAAATGCGGCTCAAAGCCTCCCTGTAAACCTACGATAAATTTTAAGTTTATTGGCCTCTACTTAAATGAGAGAAAAGATCGTCCCTTACTACCGGGCTTGAAATCTTCCAGATGCAGCCGTCAGTGTAGAAGTGATGGATGTTTATTGAAGCTATCAGAGCCTGAGAATAAACGGAGAATCCGTCCTTAAGCATTTCAGGCAGAAATAGGAAGAACACTAAGGAGAGAAAGGTCAAGGCGAGGCAGTATGCCAGCAGGTGTCGTTGATGGACGTGATCGTCGCCCAATGCCCGCTGCTGACGGTTCAGTTCGACTCTAACGGGAAATACTAGATATTGAACGGCATGAGAGATCTGCACCCCCAAAAGCGCCGCCGGATGGATCGCCAGCAGCGCGTACCATGCGAAAAGGGTATAAAAGGGCACCAAAACGCGCAGCGGGGGCGCTTTCCCGAGCCGCTTCTTCATTCTATAGAAAGCGTAGCTTCCTGCAAACAGAGCCAGCACCGCCAAGGTGTCGGTCGAAGGATCTAAAATCGGCCTGATGTCTGAAAGCCACCCAGGAAGGTCTTGAATTAAGTAAACGGACCAAACAACCTGCCATACTACCAGCAGCCTAAGAGAGTAGATGAAGATCCTCTTCTCCAACTGATCAAAGAAGGCCTTTTCAATATAGGCGAAGGAGGACATCATGCCCCAAGTTTGTCCGGTATAATGGAGTGCCAAGTAAAGCGAGGCAGCAACGAGCAAGCCCTGAAACCAATAAGTTTCATCGGGAACCTCTACGAGCCTATTAAGCGCATAAACTGAATACAGAAGCAGCAGTGCCGGTACATAAATCGACGCCGACTTGTAACGCATGATCTGCTCTCTTGACTGATAGAGCAGCCGGTAAGAAGCCATAAAGTGAGCGCCGTTTATAAGCGTTGCGACAGGGATCAAGTAGCCGAGCGAATCCGTTTTCAGGTTATCAACACCGAATAGCAAAGCGGCTCCGATCGCCACAATTGATAGCAGCCCCACGCATAACAGATCTATTAAGGGGGTAATCATGCTCTTTGGAGCAGCGGAGACAGACGGCATAATCTAAACAACAGGGAGATCATTAGTCCGGCCCGCAGCCGGATTCGGTTGAGCAAGCCAAGATAAAGTGAAAACGTGTCATTTTCAAAACAGTAAAAATATACCCTCTCGCGAGTATTTGAGCGATTTAAAAAATTACAGCTATTTCAGCCGCTCGCTTGCGGGGAAACCGATAAGCGCCGGTGCTAATGGCCGGAAGCATATCAGCTAATATCTAATCGCGCTTGTGCCGGCTCATATTAAGAGCGAAGGAAGTTTTTGGTAAGAGCGAATTTAAGAGACCTGATGGCCATAGCCAAAACTTTAGGTTGTCATCGATCGGCTAAATTTGTTACTCAGAGAAGGCTATTTTAAAAGCGCACGGTATGGCTGCTGCAAAGCGCATTTTTTAGGGACACGCTTATGAAATCCGGAAACGTATACCTTGCCAAGTTTACGGTAGGCATTGCTGCAATACTGCTGGCAGCTGGGCTTGTAACTAGCTGCGGTGGAAACCCCGATGATACGGTGACAATTGAAGGAACGATTTTGTCTTCGAATGTTACAAGAACGTCGCACCAAGATGAGACTCTCTTGCCACAGTCCGATGCAACGATATGTTGTTTCGATAGGTGCGACATAACCGATCAAGATGGATTTTTCAGTTTCGGCGCCATAGCAGACTCCTTTCCGGGCGGAGACGTGCTGTGCAATGTGAGTAACGGCGCGTTGGTAGAACAGCCTTTCCTTGTCAATGACATTGTTCCGAATCCGGAAGCAGTATTAATGCGCATCACCATTCGAAACGGAGTCGTGACCGCAGAGGTGCTGGATCAGACAAGCGGCAATATCTCTCAGCCGCCAATTAGCCCGACGCAGAACCCTGATGCTACAACTCTTCCCGAGGCAACTGAAGCGCCCGTCGAGCCGCAGCCTACCGCAGCTCCAGAGGCTACGCCAATCGATCCTTTGCCCGAGAGAACGCCCACACCATTGCCCCCTGAAGGGTGTTTTAGCCTATTCGGAAGCTATACCGGCAATGGCGGATGCGGTTTTGGCAGCCAGCTAAATGTCACCAATTCCGGCGATACCATCATCTTAAATCCTCTCGGATCGAACGGCGCAACCAGTTTTGATGCGAGCATCTTTCCGCAAACGCCTGCCAGCATAAGTACCGACCTGACCGTGTTCAATCAGGCTGGCCACACCTGCAACCTTGAGTGCGAAGACGGCAATGTGCTGAACTTCACTCTGCGGTGTGAAAACGCGCAAGGTGGTAGCTGTACAGAGACTTATACGGCTGACTAGCGCTGTGTTCCGTCGAAGGGCTTAGACGGCAGCAGCGCGCGACGCGTAGTATATGGCGAAAAGCTATGGGCTACCGCACAGCATATATGTAGCCGATGCAAGGATCATATCTATCGGGCTTTACCTGGCAGCAAAAGCCGTGCGCGGATAAAAGCTCAGCGAGAACTTCGTTGCAGTCGCTCCTCATAAAGCGGTGATATTCCATGGTGATAGCGCTGATGTTTGCAAACTCGGCAGCTGAGAGAGAGGAGAGAATCTCAATTTCGGCCCCTTCGCAGTCTATTTTTACTAGGTCAATCCGATTCTGGAGCAGGCGGCGAAAAGCGCTTTCGGCGGATTCACCGACAGCTTCATTGAAGAGCGAAACATTTTTGACCTCACCGGCTTTGATGTTCCTGGTCAAGGCTTTGAAGTATCGGGGATCCGGCTCGAAGGCTGCGATGCTGCATTTGGGAAACCTCTTAGCAGCAGCAAGGGCAAAATCTCCGACGCTGGCACCAATATCGATAATATATCTTGGATCTCTTAAGTTCCGGAGGCGATACGAATCGTCAAGCAAAGTCTCTTTGGCAATGAGAAGATCTATCGGCCTTAATAGAGTAATGGTGATGCCGGCCCGGAATTCTACTGTCGCCGGCATGCCGGCAAGGAGCGGTACAGCTGCGAAAGGATTTCTAAGATGGCGTGCGAGCGCTGCAAGGCTGCGAAAATAGTAAGCGCTCTTTAGTGGTTTCATAACGGCTTAGTCGCGCAGAGAAACAGGTTGACGGAGCAGTCGAGCGAAGGCTTCCCGGGAAGCAGACGGGCCGGCAGCCCCATGAGCTTGGCCAGAGCTCTGGGCAACCGGCCGGTTGGATTGCTGGAAAATCGGGATAGAGAGCTTCCTATCCCAGCCTCCAGCAAATTTTTGCCGATTCCATAAAGCAGTAGATGCGAAAAAGGCCAGCAGTGCCGCAGCACCGGCTCTACAGTTTTTAGTTCAAAGAGGGGAGTGACCAGCCGCGTAAGATTCTCACTGTCATATAATCTTTCGTGGTCTGCCCATATTCCAGCCAGCCAGTGGATATGTTTCGGCACGTGAGATCCGAAAACTCTCATCAGTAGAAAATTTAACGGATCCCAGAGCGCCGGAAAATTGTAATTGGGCACGGTGATAAGCAGCGTTCCTCCCGGCTGCAAAACTCTCGCAATCTCCCGCATCGCCTCTTCCGGGCGCGCAAGGTGTTCCAGTACTTCCGAGCAGATCGCCAGGTCGAACTCGTTATCCCCTGCAGGGAGGGCGGCAACGTCTGCATTTATAATATTTACCGAGGGGAGACCTCGGCAATGCTCAGCAGCCAGCGCTACGTTGGCTTGACTTTTATCGATACCCACGATCCTCTCGGCGATCCCCAGCTCTGCCAAGCCTCGCAAATAGAATCCTCTACCGCAGCCCACATCGATTACTGCTTGCGGCCTTTTTCTGCGGCAATACTCAAAGATTAGACGCGCACGTTCAGCAAAAGCCGGATCGATCTCTCTATTAAGAGCTTCCTCAATCAATCGTCAAACTCCCATATCTAGATAAAAACTCCGCGGTACCCTGCGTTAGGTTGGCATAGCATTCACGCTCCGCAAGCACCGCGGCGATGCCATTAGCAAGCGACTCCGGGCACTCGGGTTTCACTAAGACCCCGCACCCGGCCTCCCGTACTAGCATTCTGGCGCCGGGAATATCGCTAACTATCAGCGGCACGCCGAAAAGCGCCGCCTCAACCTGAGTAAGAGCGAAGCAGTCGGATCTCGAACACAGAATGAAAGCATCGAGGCTTTTGTAGAAAAGCTCGAGATCTCCGCCTTTTAACAGCCCTAAAAAGGTGAGGCTTGAAGCGCTGTGGTTTATCAAGCTCTTGTTAGCTTCATAGAACCGTTCATAGTAAACATTCACCTCTCCTGCAAAAACAAAATGGGCGGAAGGAAATTTCTTCTTTACAAGTGGAATGGCGCGCAGAAGCAGATCGAATCCTTTCTCTTCAACAAACCTTCCCGCGAAGCCCAAGATCGGATTCCGGTCGGGTGAGCGAGTTAGTTTAGAGCGAATCTCTTCGGACGCCTTGCCGCTTGGTAGGCGCAGCGGCGGAATAAAGGCTTTGCATTTTTTAGGGAAGTGCTTCATGACGCGGGAGTGGGACGAGTAATCGAGCGTGTATGTATAAGCAGAATCACACATCGCCAGCGATGATATCGTGAAGAGATCGAAGAGCCTTTCGACCGAAAAATTAATGGCCTTTGAGCCGCAGTGTTTGGCGAGCAGCAGATCTCCTTGATGATAGACGAAGAGCTTCTTGCGAAAGAGCTTTGCGATTAGCGAAAGGAAAAAGATATTCGAGCAGGGAGAGTTGATTATGATTACTTCAAAGCTGCGGCACATCTTAATAAAATCTAAAAGTATTTTTAGCGAATAATTGGTGCGGCTGATGTAAAAAAGACAATCCGAACGTTTGATGTCAAGGCCGAAGCAGCTTTCGGATGCCGGCAAAGAAGAGGAATGGCGCGTTGTGAGCACCTGCACTTGATGGCCCTGCTCTACAAGATAACAAGCGAAATTCAGGAACGATTGAGCTAGACCCGTCCAGTGCGGGTGAAAGTATTCAGAAACCATTAATACTGGCTGCTTACGCATGGCCTATAGCCTCAATGGTTGCACGTAATTTCTTGAAATATTGCAAGCTGCCCGCTGTTTTCGATAGTAGCTTTGCGGATCTCTTCTGCATATTGTTCCATACTTAAAGATTCAGTCTTCTTGAAAATTAGTACAGGAGGATGGTCGTAAACTGAGAAGGACTCATCGGCGGAAAAGGTGCATCGCTCTATTCCGAGCAGAGTAGGGAAGCTGGTGAAGATCTTTTCCAGCTTAAACCCCAAGCGTTCCTCGAAGAGCGCTTTGTAGTAGCCCGATGATAAGGGATATCTTTCATGCCAGCGCGGGATGCTACCATATCCGCGCTGCGAGTTAAGAACGATGAAATCAGCCTTAGTCAATGCAGCGCTTAAAAGTCCGGCCTTCTCCGGTTTGTCGGGGGTAAAGATCTGCAGAGCCTCGTACCGAAAGGCAGGCTCGTTTTTGGCCCTTGAAAAGAACAAGCGCTGGTCCCACTCTTCCTGAAGCAGAGTTGCTCCCGCGGGAGCGTTTACCACAATCCACTGGCGCGCTTGATAGCGTGTAAACGGTCTACTATAAATCGCCGCGAATCCGAAGGCCCATGCGAAGTGAAGAGTAAAAAGAGGCAGAAATACCAGCAAAGCAATTCTTATATTTCTCTGCCTTAATGTTTTTGCGCAAAGGTAAGATGCAGCTAAACAGAGGAACGGCAGAGCTGGAAGTGCATAACGCATCGGCTTTACCGTACTGCCGCTAAGGTAAAGAATGAGCGGGAGGCATGCCGCCAGAGGAATGGCATGTATCAAACGCCTGCGAAAGATAAGTTCATATAGAGAGTAAAAAACTCCCGCAATTACGGCTGTGCCGAGTGCCGGGCCTAGACCCCAAAAAAATAGATTTTCAATCAGGAAGCCGAAGTGCCGGCCGTGCCACTGCACGGATGGCGGATAGTCCGGGTTAGGAGTGGCGGCTCGCGCCAATGAGCTAAGACTTTTAACTAGCAAGGGATTCGGAGTGGCCAACGACCCGCCTACGAAGGCGTACGGATAAGCCAAACGTATTGCGGCTACAGTTGTAGCAAGCGCGCCGGAGAGCTGCAGAATTGGCGTAATGCAACGCCGCGCTCCTTCACCCCTTGAGACATTTGTGCGCAGGCCCAACATCCAGCCGATAAGTAGAGCGGGCGCAAGATGAAGGGCACTAATCTTGACTGAAACTGCCAACCCGAAGAACAGACCTGTTAATAGCGCAAAAGGCCATTTTGGGTTGACGGCATAATTTGCTGCTGAGAGGGCGGTTGCCAGCGTAAAAAAAACAAGCCACGACTCGAAGACGGAGTAATGCGCGTGCTGAATATGTAGAACGGTGCCTGCCAAGAGTAGAGCAGCGAGCAGGCCGGTCTTTATGCCGTATAGCGTGCGCCCTATTAAGTAAATAAGTAAGACCGAAAAGATATCTAGAAGGGAGGAGATCCATCTTCCGGCCATCGTGAGCTGTTGTAGCCCGATGAGATTTGCGGCATCAGCGGCGGTTCTAATCGCAGCAAGTGGCAGAGTGCCATACACGTAGAAATTGAATCCGTGGGTGGCTGGATTGAACGGGGATAACGCTGTATGAAGATAAAGGTACAAGGAATGAGGCAGGCGCACTTTGCTGGAGACCATTGCAACAAAGGTTTCATCGGGATGGGTGAGAAGCCCTTGATCCCAGTCGAGGTTGTTTAAGCGCAAGTGGGCGGCAAGAATGATGGCGGCTGCAAGGGTGCCGTAATTTAAATAATTAGCCACTATACACGAGAATCGAGCGCCATCAGTAGCGCGGGTTGCTTGTTTGCGAGTATAGCCATCCGTGTCCGGCTGTCAAAAAATATCATGCCTGCAGCAACTTTTTTTCGCATAGTGGTGGCCCTCACCATTTCGTGTGAGGGCGCTCATCCGCATATCCAACTTTAAAGGCTATTTTAATGCCGTCTAACCCGAATATCTCATGAGTAGAACGGAGGAAGCGGACGTTCATGAAGTATTGGGACTTAAGCCTTTTGTTGGAGGAACTATGAAACGACTACTTAAATACGGAGTGATTACGGCTGCATTTCTACTGTCGGCGCCGGCAGCTTATGCGCAAGGCGGCTCTATGAGGGGCAGCGCCAGCGGCAATACCGGCAGCTCTCCCGGCAGCACACAGCTTGATTCGGCCCGCGACAGATCCGGCGTGACCGGTCAAGAACAAACCGGCAGTCAAGCACAGCAAAGAGAGCAGCAGCAAGAACGCGACTCTCGCGCGCGGTATGATTGGCAAAGAGAGCAGATGGAGCAAGAAGAGCAGGCCGCTCGAGATTCGAAAAGTTCGCAGGCCGGGGCCAAAGCAGGCGAGGAGCATAAGGGCGCCAAGAGCAGCGCTCAGCAGGACGACTACGAGAGCGAGTAGCAATAAACAGATAATATGTGGGAGGATACCTCCCGCATATTATTTAAACGTCTCCCCCTTCCGCCAAAATTCCGGGATCTACATCTATCTCCGATGACGCTTTAAGGCGGTTGAGTGCCGATTCAAAAGCAATCTGAGCGCTTTCCTGTTCAGCCTGCGCGCGGTAGGTATCAAGTTTCTCCTTTATAGTTTCCGGCGAGGGGGGAGTAATCGACACTACCTGTGCTACTACATACTTACCCTGATTTTTGTAGAAACGTCCCACATCGGAGGGTACCTGCACCGCCGAAACGATATCTTCTATTAGCTCCTGATTCCCCCCCAGGACGCCTGTCGGAGGAGATCGGCGGCCAATTTCGCCTTGTTGTTGCACCTTTAAGTTCAGACCTGCCGCAGCAGATTTTAGTCCCTTGCTTGGCATAGATTGGAGCACAGCAAGAATTTTCTCGGCGTCTGCTTGCGCAAGCTCATCGGCGCGTTGCTTCTGCAGCGCTGTGACAATCTTGTCCCTAACATCATCTAAAGGAGCGAGCTTAGGCTCGTTGAACTTGCTGATCTCGACAAGGACCGTTCTATCTTGCAGTTCAATGAGCTGCCGGCCCTGTTCCGCATTTTTAATGACTTTGGCGGTGAGTCCCTTCAACTGTGGAGATGGATCACTGCCTGACTCGACCAAATCACCGCTGGCCTCTACCGCTAACTCAACCTTCTCTGCAATCTGGGCGATGTTCTTTTCCCCCGAAAGCCACTCATCATAGAGCTCCTGTGCTGCGGCTGATGAATACGCCGGCGCCTCGACCTTTCTTATTTCAGCTTCGATCTCAGCTCTTACTTCCTCTAAGGGCTTGGGCTGCGATGGCTGGTACTCCTCCACTTTGACGATCTCATAGCTATCGGCGCGCTCAATGAGCGGGGCCATTCCCGCTTTTTGCAGGCCAAAAACGGCATCGTCGAATCTTTTATCGAAAGTCCCGCGTGTAATCCAGCCCAGGTCTCCCCCTTTAAGAGAGGTTGCAAAATCGTTCGAGTAGAGAGTAGCCAAACCTGCAAAGTCCTCACCCGCAGCCGCTTTTGCATATGCCTCTTCTGCGCGGCGCTTAATCTCCTGCAACATCTCTTCTGCGGCGCCATCCGGCACCTTGATAACTATATGCGCGGCCCGAACCTTCTCCGGTAAGGTATACTTCGATTCGTTGTCTGAATATACGAATTCTATCTCGTCTTCAGCTATCTCGACCTTCGAAGCAAATGTCTCGGGATCGAATACTATGTAATTGTAAGTGACTTGTGGCGCTATCTCGAAGTCTGTCTGATGGCGCTCATAGTAAGATTTTATCTCTTCATCACTGAACGAGCCGGCCTTTTCCTGGTATGCGGCAGGATCGATCTCCACAAAATCAATGGTGTACTTTGTCTCTTCGCGGCGTGTGACGCTTTCAATTTCAGCTTTGGAGGGCACGGACATATCCCGGAGAAGGTCGCGATACTGCTGCATCACCAGGTCCTTTCTGAGATCCTCTTCGAAGGTTCTGGAGCTAACGCCGAGCTGGGCAAGATAGGCAGAATATAGCTGAGGATCAAAGCTGCCGCCGAATATGTCGCGGCGGATCACATTTCTCAGTTGCTCCTCGCCAGTTCGAAAACCGAAACGGCGGGCTTCTGCCGTAACTAGAGTTTCTGCTATCAGAGCGTCAACCACCTGAGAATTTGGAACATTCAAGTTGCGGGCAAACTGGTTGAAGTTGTCTCCTAGGAGGCGCCGGTACTGCTCAATCATGAGTCTTTGGCGCTTATTCCTTTCGTTTTGAAACTCCTGGAATGAGATCTCGTGATCGTTAATGGTTATAGCGCTGCGCTGCGGGGCATTAGCTGCAATGTCCACGCCAAAAAGACTCATCGAGAGAACGATGGCCGAAAGAATCATAAACACAGCCAGAGAACGTTTGTTCTTATGTATCCACTGAATCATATCTGTTTAGCCTTGCGGAAATAACCGAGGTATAATTCTCGCTCTTCGTCGCTAGGACGCGCGGCGGGACGCCAGGGAACCATCTCTCGGATGCTCTCCAGCGCGGCCATACACTCCCTTAGCATATGTTTCGTGGTGATCAAGCAAACCAGCGATCGCTTGACACTCAAGGTCCTAACTACGGCGAGATCTTCGTACAGCTCGAACAGCCCTTGCAGTAATACCACCTTGGACCCCGGTACCTCAAGATAAAGCGCTAAGCAGCATTCATCGAGCGCGTCTGCCTGAAGCGAGTCCATACGGCGTTTTTCAATTAAAAGCCCCGCCTGTTTCACTAGGCGGCGGCCGCTATTCTTTATTTGCCGGCCAAGCGCTGAGCCTCCCGGCTAATCAGCTCGTTGACCTTCTTTGGATTCGCGCTGCCGCCGGTCGATTTCATCACCTGCCCTACAAAAAATCCGTGCAGCCTGTCATTTCCCTCGAGCAGGCTCTTTAGCTGGGAGGGGTTGGCATCGAATACTTGACGGATAATTGAGAGGATTTCGTCCTCTGAAGTAATCTGCTTCAGCCCCTGCTTTTCAACGATCTCTTGCGGCGACGCCGATGTTTTGAACATCTCCTCGAATACCGACTTCGCCATTTTTCCGCTAATGATCTCGCTATCGATGAGCTTGATTAGTGCTCCAAGATTGGCGGCATTGACCGGAGATGTGGAGATATCCAAGCCTTGCTGATTGAGTGCGCCGAAAAGTTCAGAGGTAACCCAGTTGCATGCGGCCTTTGCATTCTGGCAAACGTCGTAAACAGCCAAATAAAAATCGACGTTGTCCCGCTCCGATGTAAGAACGCCGGCGTCGTAGGGAGTCAAGCCGTAAATTTCGACGAGCTCCTTAGAGATTTGCTCGGGCAGCTTCGGCATTTGTGACCTAATTTCCCTTATCCAGCGCTCCTCAACCACTACCGGCGGCAGGTCAGGGTCAGGGAAATAGCGGTAATCCGAAGATTCTTCTTTGCCGCGCATTGGCCTGGTCGATCCGGAGGCGCTGTCGAACAGAAGCGTTTCTTGTCTAATCTGCTTGCCTGCTTTAAGAAGCGACAATTGGCGCGCCGTCTCATATTCCAGTGCTTTCTCCACGAATCTGAAGGAGTTGATGTTTTTGATCTCCGTTCTAGTTCCGAATTTCATCTCACCCACCGGACGCAGGGAGATGTTGGCGTCACACCTTAAACTTCCCTCCTCCATGTTGCCGTCGCTAATTCTTAGATATCTGCATATCTGCCTTACCGCACGCAGATAGCAGGCGGCTTCAGCCGGAGAGCGGATGTCGGGTTCGGAAACGATTTCCAGCAGCGGAACTCCCGCTCTGTTGAGATCGATAAGAGAGGCCTCGGTGCGCATGTCGTGAATGTTCTTGCCGGCGTCCTCTTCCATATGAATGCGCTTTATGCCAATCGGCCTCTGGCTGTCCGGGGAGAAAGAGACGTTGATATAGCCCCGCTCGCAGATTGGCTCTTCGAATTGAGAGATCTGATAGCCCTTCGGCAGATCGGGATAGAAATAGTGCTTGCGGGCAAAACGGTTGAAATTGCGGATCTCACAATTCATCGCCAGCCCGAGCATGATAGCGTAGTCCACCACGGTCTTGTTAAGAACGGGAAGCGAGCCGGGCATTCCAAGTGTCAGAGCATCGACATGTTCGTTCGGATCGGCTCCGAACTCCGTTGAAGATGCGCAGAAGATCTTCGACTTGGTTGAGAGCTGTACATGAACTTCCAGCCCTATAACTGTTTCGTACTCCATTTAGACCTCAGGAAATCTCTTATGCCAATCAGTGCTTGACTCGTAAGCATTCGCTGCTCTCAGTAGCGTACCCTCATCCCACGGCTTTCCGATAAGCTGCAACCCTACGGGCAGCCCTTGGGAATCGAATCCGCAAGGGATGCTTATCCCCGGCAGCCCGGCCAGATTGACCGGCACCGTGAAAATATCGTTAAGGTACATTTGAACGGGATCCGAGGACTGTTCACCGATTCGAAATGCTGTGGTAGGAGCTGTCGGGCATGCGATCACATCACATTGCTCACTGAAAGCTGAGCGAAAGTCCTGCGCGATTAACGTGCGCGCCTGTTGAGCACGCTTGTAGTACGCGTCATAATAGCCGGCCGAAAGGGCGTAAGTCCCGACCATAATCCGGCGTTTCACCTCTTTGCCGAATCCTTCAGATCTGGAGAGGGAATAAAGCTGCTTAAGATCCCGCGCCTGTGGTGAGCGATAGCCGTACCTAATGCCATCATATCGAGCCAGATTGGATGAGGCTTCCGCCAACGCCAATATGTAATAACAGGCCAAAGCATATTCCGTGTGCGGAAGTGAGATGTCGACAATCTCTGCGCCGAGCTGTGTGAGCGTGGAAAGGGCGTCCTGAACACTTTGCAGAACCTCTTTGCTTACCCCCTCGATCAAGTACTCCTTCGGAATTCCGATCTTGAGCCCTTTTATGCCGCGCTTAATCTCCTTACTGAGATCGGGAATTGCCATCTCCACCGAGGTTGAGTCAAGAGGATCGTGCCCGAATAGCGATTGAGCCAGCAGCGCGCAATCAGCGACCGTTCGAGAGAAGATACCGATCTGATCAAGCGATGAAGCATATGCAATCAGGCCGTAACGGCTGATTCGTCCATAGGTCGGCTTAAGCCCTACAACGTTACAATATGATGCAGGCTGGCGCACCGAGCCGCCGGTGTCGCTTCCCAATGATGCTGGAGCCAGGGCTGCGGCCACGGCTACTGCCGAGCCGCCGCTTGACCCGCCAGGCACCCGGGCGGTGTCCCACGGGTTGCGGCTTGCTCCGAAGAATGAATTCTCGGTGGAAGACCCCATGGCAAATTCATCCATGTTTGTCTTACCTAAAACAAACCCCCCGTTCTCCCGCATTTTGATTATAGCCGTTGCGTCGTAAGGCGGAATGAAATCTTTTAGCATCTTGCTGGCGCAGGTGGTGCGAATGCCCTTGGTCGTTATCACATCTTTAATAGCTATCGGAACTCCCAGTAGCGGGAGCCGTCGACCCGATTTAATCATCTGATCGCATTCGTCCGCAGCTTTAAGCGCGCTTTCACCGCACACTTCGATATAGCAGTTAAGGCTCTTTAGCTTCTCAATTCTTTCCAGGTAAGCTTGAGTCAACTCGCGGGAAGAGAAGGACTTCGATACGAGACCAGAGTTAATCTCTGCGATTGAAAGTGAGGTTACATCAGTCATACTAATTTTCGCCGTTCTGTTCGATTATAATCGGCACTTTGATGAAGCGTCCGGAAAGTTCCGGCGTATTACTAAGCGCTAGTTCCGTAGGCATGGAAGGCGATGTCACGTCTGGACGCATGATGTTTTTCGATCCGTGCACATGACTTGTAGGCTCAACGGACGTAGTATCTAGCTTTTGAAGCTTATCCACATACCCTAGAATTGAATTTAGCTCGTTTGCCAAAGAGACACTTTCCCCTTCCTCCAGGTTGAGGTGTGAAAGTAGCGCTATTTTTTTAACCTCATCTTCTCCAATCATGCTGCTCTTTGAAAATAAACACCGGTATGAAACACGGCCGGAATGTTCGGTTTAAGCGACTTTTAAGGTTCTAATAATCATGGACGACACAAGACACACCGCTTAATCAAAAAATTTGGTTAAGATGGTTCAATCTATAGCCGCAGGACGGACAAATCAATATCCGTAGTCGGCGCAAGGGGTTGAAAAATATCAGGGGAATTTGGGAAGGTGGGAGGCGAGCAGCCGCGCTCTAAGAGATGCGCGCTGAAAGAAATTTTGTGAAACATTATTATTATTTGCACCGCTTCCGATTTGACGTTCTCGTAATCTATAAGAAGGAAGTGTCTCGACGTGAATCGAGCACATTGTATGATACTCATAATTACTTGAAGACGGGTTTTAGTGAAGGGAGCCAGAGTGCCTAAACAACGTTCTACTGAAAACGGGTTCGACTACGATCTCCTGGTACTTGGATGTGGGCCCGCTGGCCAGCGAGCTGCGGTGCAAGCTGCGAAAATTCGGAAGAGAGTCGGAATAGTTGATAGCCGCGAAGTGGTGGGTGGAGTGTGCGTCAACACCGGCACCATCCCCAGCAAGTCATTTAAGGAGGCCGTTCTCTATCTTTCAGGTTACCGCCAGCGCAATATTTACGGCGCAGGATACCGAGTCAAGTCCGAGATAGAGATGGCGGATCTGACATTCCGCTGTAATCGCATCATGCAAGCGGAGATCGATGTTATTACCGCACAGCTGAAGCGCAATCATATCGATGTACTCTTCGGCCACGCGCGATTTCTGGACGAGCACACCGTTGAGATCGAATCTCATGAGGGCATCATTAAGCGCTCTGCTGAAAAGATCCTGATAGCTGTTGGCGCTAAGCCTGCACGGCCGGAAAATATCGCGTTCAACGGAAGAACGATCTTCGATAGCGACGACATTCTGAACCTTCCTCGCCTGCCGAGGGACATGACAGTCGTCGGCGGTGGTGTGATCGGAACGGAATACGGCTCGATGTTCGCCGCACTAGGCGTACACGTTACTGTGGTTGATGCCCGCAAACGGCTGCTCGGCTTTGTGGACGAAGAGATCATCGAATGTCTACAGTATCAAATGCGCAGTATGGGCGTTACTCTACGACTGGGCGAGGAGGTGAAGAGCTGTAAGGAACGCGAAAACGGCCAGGTCGTAACGGAGCTAAAAAGCGGAAAGGTAATAGTTTCCGACTGCGTGCTTTTCTCCGCCGGAAGGAGAAGCGCCACCGATGATCTCGGACTTGAAAACCTCACCTTAAAAACTGATGAGCGGGGAAGAGTAGTCGTTAATGAACAATTCCAGACCGAAATATCGAATATATATGCCGCCGGAGACGTCATCGGATTCCCAGCGCTGGCCTCGACTTCCGGAGCGCAGGGCCGCTTAGTTTCATGTCACGCTTTCGGCATACAAGATAAAAGGATGGATGTGCCTTTGCCGTATGGCATCTACTCCATTCCGGAGATCTCGTATGTCGGCTTCAATGAAGAGGAGCTGACCTCCAAGGGAGTGCCCTACGAAACGGGTGTCGCGCGCTACCGCGAAATCGCTCGTGGCCATATCCTCGGAGACGAGAATGGCATGCTCAAAATCTTATTTCATCGTGAGTCGCACCAAATTCTGGGGGTTCATATAATAGGAGAATCGGCAACCGAGCTTATTCATATCGGCCAGTGTGTCATGGCGCTTGGAGGAGGCATTGAATATCTCCGCGATGCCGTTTTTAACTATCCGACTCTCGCCGAGTGTTACAAGGTGGCGGCATTCGATAGTTACAACAAGATAATGGCTTAATTTAACTAGAGCACCCCTTCCTGCATTCAGAATTGTGTGGATTCTTGAGGGTCTTTGATCCACAATTGCGCCCATGAGCCGCACCTTATTAGCAGTCTCGGGGTTGACTCATAGCTTGGCCCATCAGCTACGCACAGGACTCTCGGTTATCCAGAACGAGCTTACCTGCCTTCAAGCAATGTTGCCTGCCGGCGAATGTGAGCGTGCATTTCAGAGGTGCCGGCAGATGGCACGCTCTATTCGGGAAATGTCGCTGCTAAGCGCTCATGAATTGAAGGTTCAAGATTATGGCAGAGCACATTTTGACTCCTTGCTTGAAGATGCCTTTGGCTTAGCGCCCGAGCAGCGCGCAATAGGCAAGCATCGCCCTGTGAGGGCTGATGAAGACAAAATGCGGCAGGTGTTCGTCTCGCTTGGCGAACTTTTTAGAAGTAGCGGCCTGGGCGAGAGTCTTAAGATATGTTGGTCGGACGGTGATGGGCGGCAAGCGCTAATTTTTAAAAGCTTTATTGCGCCTTGTGAAGATACGATCACCTTCGAATCTCTCACCGCTTTTTTTAATTTCCACCTCTCCTATGAAAACTATCGCGCTCCGCTTGCCGATGCAGTGCTGTGGGCACATGGGTATGCAATAGACATAGCGCTCTCTCCTTCGGGCCAAGTAACCATCACGTTGACACTTGAGTAGTATGGATGCCAGAGCGGTACTACTTTTAGTGGATGATGATAGCTCCGCGGCTGACAGCCTGGCGCGCGCTCTCGCAGCTTCTCATGCGCTGTCAAAACTCCATGGCATCTCCATTGATGTACGCACGGCATTCAACGAGACCAGCGCAATTGTATTAGCTGAAAAATTCAGGCCGGCATGCGCCGTGATTGATCTCTGTTTGGAGACAAAGGAAGGAGTGGCCGGTGGTTTTCGCCTATTGAAGTCAATACTCGATCGCGATCCGACATGCCGCGTTATCGTGCTGACCGGACATGCGGACGCCGAACATGGAGTGCGCGCCTTAAACAGCGGCGCCGCCAGCTTTTTGGAAAAGCCTGCCGATATCCCGCACCTTGCTGCCCTGGTAGCTGACGGCGTAAGGCAAGCGCGCCTGCGGCGCAGCTACGATCGCCTTGCCTCTCTTCCTGAGTCAGCTGCCGCTTCAATGATTGTGGGACAGTGCAGGGCATGGAGCGAATTGATGGCGGCGATTACTTACGCTTCAAAGACCACTCAGCCGGTGTTCATTACCGGCGAGACCGGCACCGGCAAAGGGCTTTGCGCTAAAGCGATTCATAAGATGAGTTCGCGCGCCGCCGGCAGCTTTGTACGCTACCAGCCGCATTTTGCCAGTTGCGATCTTGTGAACAGCGATCTCTTCGGTCATGTGAAAGGCGCCTTCACAGGCGCTGCCGAGGAGCGCAGCGGGCTTCTGCGCGAAGCCCACGGGGGTACCTTTTTTCTGGATGAGGTAAGTGAGCTTCCACTAGAGACACAGATATCACTGCTGGGCGTACTTCAAGATAAAGTTATGCGCCCGCTTGGTTCGAACCGCGAACTTGAAATTAACGTCCGTCTTATCTGCGCTGCAAATCAGAACATTGAGGAGTGCCTTGAGAAGGGGAAATTAAGAAGTGACTTCTATCACAGAGTAGCGCACTTCACCATTCATCTGCCGCCGTTGCGGGAGCGGCGCGAGGACATTCCGCTGCTTGCCGGGCACATATTGAATTGTGCGGTTCAAAAGGAGGATCTGAGTGTGACCGGAATCCATGAGAGCGCCATTGATCTACTCTGCGAACACGACTGGCCGGGAAATGTAAGGCAGCTTGAGACCGTAATAGAAGGAGCGGCCTTTCGGGCGCAGTATGAGGGGAGGGCAAGGATAGAGGCGCGGGATATCAAGCTGGGCAGTTCGCCCAACGTGGCTGCGGGTGACGCTCGCAGCTTTCATGAACAGGTAAACGCTTTCAAGCTCGAGCTCATCAAGAAAAAGATGGCAGAAACGGGAGGTAATCAGCTGCGTACAGCGGCCGAACTGGGGATTGATCGGTCCACGCTGCGAAGGTTATTGTCGGCACAGTAAACCTGATTCCCCGCATGACTTGTGGCAAACAGATCTCAGAGGTTGTGGAATTAATCGCCACAATCGCCACGAGGGCGAGAAGGAGAGATGTTTCAACAACCAGTGCGGCGCGCTGCGTTCGCCTTTTCATATCAAGCCTCCGCTGCACATGGCGCGGGCTCCACGCTCTGTAGCTTTCTTTCAGCTGCCGCCACGTAAGGAAGCAACGCAAAAGCGAGCGGTAGAATTAGCGTGTACCACACCAGAATAAAGGCTACGCCGTTTACTGCCGTAATCTGGTTAACATGAATTATGAGCTAACGACCCTTTAGACCTGTGCGGTCAGGGCCCTTCGTTAACATTTTTTGTGACCCATATCGGGGTAGGGTGGTGATTTGATTTAGAGCCCTCCGTGTGATAACTTGCTGTTTTCTCTTGCAATGAGCGTTAACCGTGAAAAAAGGAATGAACCCGGGCGAAAAATATCGCCCCTATCTATCTCAATTTGCCGTAAATCTGCCCCAGCGCACCTGGCCGAATAACCAGATTACCAAGGCTCCGCTCTGGTGCAGCGTTGACCTGCGCGACGGAAACCAAGCCCTTATTAACCCGATGAACCTTCAGCAGAAGCTGGAGTTTTTTGATCTATTAGTACAGATCGGCTTCAAGGAGATCGAGATCGGCTTTCCTTCGGCTTCCGCGGTCGAGTACGAATTTACCCGCACTCTCATTACTCAAAAACTGATCCCGGACGATGTCACCCCTCAGGTCCTTACTCAATCAAGAGATCATCTGATCGAAAAGACCTTTGAATCGCTAAAGGGAGCGCTCCGCGCGATAGTGCATCTGTATAATCCAACCTCCGAACTTCAGAGGCGCGTAGTGTTCGGCAAGGGTAAGGATGCTATCAAGCAGATAGCTGTCGATGGAACTCGCCTTATAAAAAGGCTTGCGGCAGAGACCGATACAGAGATTGTGTTCGAGTACTCTCCTGAAAGTTTTACCGGCACCGAGCTCGATTACTCGGTGGAGGTGTGCCAAGCGGTGATCGACGAATGGCAGCCGAGCACCTCGCAAAAAATGATAATTAATCTGCCTGCTACTGTGGAGATGGCCACTCCGAATGTCTATGCCGACCAGATTGAATATTTTCTTCGCCAGATAAAAGGCCGCGAGAGCATAATATTGAGTCTTCATCCGCATAACGATCGGGGAACTGCCGTTGCGGCGGCCGAACTGGCCCTGATGGCGGGCGGCGAAAGGGTAGAAGGAACTTTGTTCGGCAACGGAGAGCGTACCGGTAACGTTGACATAGTTACGCTGGCGCTAAATCTGTATTCACAAGGAATTGATCCGCAGCTCGACCTTACCGATATTAACCGAATTATAGGAATATCGGAGAAGTGCACTGCGATCGCCGTGGGGCCGCGCCACCCGTATGCGGGTGAACTGGTGTTTACGGCCTTCTCCGGCTCCCATCAGGATGCAATCCGCAAGGGTATGCTGGCAAGAGGAGAAGAAGCGGGTACTTTCTGGGAAGTGCCCTATCTGCCGATTGATCCGGACGATGTCGGCAGGAAGTACGAACCGATTATCCGGATCAACAGTCAGTCGGGTAAGGGCGGGGTGGCCTATCGCATGGAGACGGATTATGGGTTTGCACTTCCAAAGGCGATGCATCCAGAGTTTAGCGCAGTAGTGCAAAAAATCTCCGACAGTACCGGAATGGAGGTCACCAGCAAACAGATATGGGAGGCATTTTCGAAGGCCTATCTGGAGCTGGACCGCCCCTATAAGTTCCTCCGTTTTCACTCAATGCCTTTACTCGAGGATGGAACTGAGGGGGAGAGTGACCGTGTTAAAGCGGTTTTGAAAATCGAGGTTGATGGCGCCGCGCGCGAGCTTGAGGGGGCGGGAAATGGTCCGATTGACGCCTGTAAGGACGCCCTTTTGCGATTTGGCTGTAAGCCCTTCAAGCTGACCGACTTTGTTGAGCATGCGCTGAGCTCCGGTTCGGATGCAGAAGCAGCAGCGTATATTCAGATCGAAAGCGAGGATGGCCGGCGAGTGTACGGAGTCGGGCAGGATCCGAATACCACAAAAGCCAGCATTAAGGGGCTATTGTGTGCCATTAACCGCAGTTTGCAGAGATAGCGGGGTTGCAGCGCGGCATGAAATGTTGCGCGACAGAGATTTCCGAAGACACCAGTTTATAGTAGAGTCGGTCAATCGGTTGCGCCTAGAACGGACAACATGAACCCTCGGTAGCGGTGATGATGTTAGATAACATTAATGAGAAAGCCTTCGTGGACGTCCCGTCCTCAAAGCCCTCCATTCGCTACCCTTTACAGCAGGTCGGAATATCAAACCGGCCCTACTACGTGCGTGTCATTGACCCTTTCAGTGGAGAGGTAAAAGATCTCTGGTGTCAGATGGAAGTTTCATTCGCCCTGCCTGCCGATCAGCGCGGTCTGCACATGTCGCGGATTGAAGACGCCGCGAATTCTTTACGGAGTGAAAGGCCGCTAGCTGTAGCCGGTTATGTGGCGGAGTTCAAGAATCGCTTAGTGGAGCTACAGAAGCTTGAGACTTGTAATGTGTCACTGAGCTTCGACATAGAGAAAATTATCAACAAGAATAGTTCTGGGCGGACAAGCGCAGAGCTTCTCAAGATTCATTACAATCTTTCTCAGAGCGCGGAAGGCGAAGCGCATGCAGTAGGGCTAAGCGTTCCCTTCATTAATGCCTGTCCTTGTACCCAGCGCTGGGCGATGCGGGAGTACTATAATCGCCTCAAAGCGGAGGGCCGGCCGGATCAGGAGATAGCTGCTCTTATTGAAGCAGCTCCGCGGCAGGCCCACACAAACCGCGGACAGGCTACCTTGAACGTTCATAGCGCGCAGGCTGACTACCCGAGTCTCTATTCCATTCTTGATCGCTCCGTTCCCATTATAAGGGAACTCCTGAAGGGCTCCGATGAGCACGAGGTGGTGCGAGAGGCCCATAAGCAGGGGATGTTTTGCGAGGATAATATCCGCTCAATAATTTGTGAAACTGCAAGGAACTATACCGGAGTGTTGGCGCCCGAAACTTTGGTGGAGGTGTCGGTTGAGGTTGATGAAAGCGTACACTACCACAATTTAACGGCCGCGGTTTCAGATCAGCTGCAAAACATGAGCGCTTGCATTTAGTTAAGGTAACCCCAGGTCCGAAGGAGATCCCCATCACGGTGCCAGCGCTCCCCGATGTCGGTGCGGTAAAACATGTTGGGGATAATAATATTCTTGACGCGGTTGTAGGCCTCTCTTCGCGCATCTTCCATGGTAGAGCCGGAGCCGGTAACAACCAGCGCATAGCCGGAATTTCCCGCAAGCCGCCAATCGCCCTCAACCAGCTTAACATCACAGGGATGGAGCCCCTCTTTTATCTCCTTTTTGAAAAGCACCACCGCATCCTGTGAATACTTGCGAAATGCATCCGGATCCACATAAGGGAAAGGCGGCACCCCAACCACTACGCACACCTGGAAGCCGCGCTTTGTGCGCAGCTCCACCTGCTCACCTCTTGCAAGTGCCAGCAAGAACTCCCCCCACTTTGAAAGCACGCCTTCGATCTGAAGATTTACGGTGGGATAGCCGAAACGAGTCGTAAACTCGAGGGGATAAATGCCGCGTGAGTTGGCGATGCAATTGATGTCCACATAGCCTATGTAGCCCTGCAACCGCTCCTTCATAAGGGCGAGAGTTTCTTTGAATAGAGTATTGGGCGTAGTCCAGAAACCTGATGTCCCCATTTCACCGGTTGAGGGCCCGATATCGTCGTTGAACATTCTTTTGTGTTCAAAGTTTATGAAGATCGGCATGATAAAATCGTTGCCGTTGAAAAAGGCACCCACGGCTACCTCCACGCCCGTTACATACTTCTGTATTTGAAAGCTTTTAATCTTACTTCCCCAGCTTTTCTTGTACCTTTCAAGGATGGCAACGATATCCTTGCCGTCATCCTCCTGCCCGACAAAAGAAAGCACTTTGTCATTCTGGGCTTTGCCGTTAGGCTTGATAGCATAGCGGTCCGGGGACTTGCTAATAAACTCAATGGCCGCATCAAAGGAATCAAAGTCCCAGCATGGAAGAATATTTCTTCCTACCGCCTTTAGCTCCGATTGGCCGAAATCGCGGTCATCCTCCAACTTGTCGGAGTACTTAGAGCCTCCGACCACAAGATTCCCCTCCTTGCGCAGTTTTTCACACACGGCGCCGAAGTCCGAGTCGTCGAAGATAAACACATCAGCCCAATCCCTATGCTCTTCCCAGCTCGAAACCTTTTCGACAAAGCCGTCGGCGACATCTTGGTCTTCCTTTGAGAGGATGCAGTACTTTACCTGATGCCCCTCTTGCTGTACTTGCATTGCCAGGTCATGGATGAGCCCCAGGCGCGAGACAAATAAAAATCTTTTCGGTTCGAGCTGGGTACTGCCGTTCTGGTTATCTCTACAAGCAGCCATCTTCTCGTTGCCTCAAAAGTACATCAGCTAGCGAAGGTTTCCACAAAGCACAGGCAACTTAAATAATCGGCAGGCGTGCCCCGATACACAAGAACTTTTTATCATTACTGTGGGGGAAGGGCGGGCCCTAAAAGCACCTGCACAGTTCCGGCGCTGCTAGTCTCCGCCTGCGCATAGGCTATGGCGGAACAAGTTCGCCTACGCGTGGCTACGGCGGAACAAGCATGTTAGCATCGGGAGAGTAATGGAGCATTATTAAATCTAGGAGAGGGCTAGCGGCGTGAAAGGAGATGAATCGGCAGCTCTGTTTGACGTGCTCTGCTGCGGCATGGCTTGTTATGATCTGTCGTTTATGTTGGCGAGCCACCCCGCCAGCGACGAAAAAGTTAGCGCTAAACGGCTTGTTATGTGCGGCGGAGGTCCAGCGGCAAATGCATCGGTTGCAGTGAAGCGGCTGGGAGGAAGCGCCGCCTTCTGCGGATTTATTGCATCAGATCACTTTGGGACGGCTCATTTGCGCGAACTAACGGAAGCCGGAGTGGATTGTACATTGGTCTTTCAAGAGACGGGCTCGGCCACCCCTCTTTCGGCAATTCTGGTAAAGGAGAACGGCGAGCGGTGCGTGGTAAACTATCGCGAGAATTTATCCCGCAAGCCGCCGGCACTTCCTTCAAGGCTGATTAAGTTCAAGTCTCTTCTAATTGATGGACATGAGAAAGAGCTATCGAATCAGCTTATCGAGATCGCCAAAGCGGAAGGTTCGGCGACAGTTCTTGATGCCGGGTCTGTCCGGCCAAGCACATTGGACCTCGCTGAAAAGGTTGATTATCTTATCTGCTCGGAGAGGTTTGCCTCTGATTATAGCGGCAGCTCAGATAGCAGCGATTACCTAATCTTACTAACCCGGCTCAACCGCAACGTTGCCGTAACACTCGGCTCCAAGGGATGCATTTACATCTTCGGCAGCGATAGCGGCCGAATCCCGGCTCAAGAAGTGAGCGTTGTAGATACCAATGGGGCGGGGGATGCCTTCCATGCGGCGTTTGCGCTATGTATCGCCCGAGGAACAAAACCAGTTGACGCACTTCAATGCGCGACGGATGTGGCGGCATTGACATGTGAGAAGTTGGGTGGACGCGCCGGATTCCCCACATGGGAGGAGGTTGCAGCGCGCTTTAGAGACTTGGATCAATACTAGAGCCAGCAGCTATAGCTCTTCCAAACGAGCTTGCGCCTAATCCAGCCTGTTCCATTAGAGCGCTCACTCGATTCAGAAGAAAATGGTGGAATTCAACCTCAGGAGTGATCTATTATTCCTGATTATCCATTAGCTTCTGTTTTAGCGGTCCCAGGTTAAGCGAGGTAGGTCAACTTAACGTCTAACAATATGGGGGCGGCTCTCTATGATGCTCGATAGCTATGTTTGGCACGTACTAGAACAGAAAGGCTCTAAGGCAATCTGGACAATATCACCCGATGCAAGTGTGCGGGACGCCGCCTTAAAAATGGGGCGTAAGCGCGTCGGCGCGCTGTTGGTTGTAAGAGCCAAAAAATTAGCGGGAATCATCTCCGAACGGGAATGTGTCCGTCGAGTGATGCCTCAAAGAGATCGCGTTCCATCTCAGGTGCGAGTTGAGGAGGTGATGCAGAAAAAGGTGGTCTGCGTCGCCACTACCGCTACTGTAGAGCAGTGCTTCGCAGCCATGACTTTTTACCGTACCCGTCATGTCGTTGTTGTCGACGGTAGGAAAGTAGTCGGGCTCGTTTCAATCGGCGATGTGGTGAAGTTCGTTATTGCAGACCAGCAGTTTGCCATTAGGCAGCTCGAACAGTTCATCTGTGGCGGAATGAAGCCGCTGGAGCCTAAGAGCTGGGTAAGCTGGGAGCCCGGAAAGATTCAGCGGCATGACTATGCCGCCGGATGGCTTTCGGTCGCCTAGATCGCTTATCGATATTAATTATTGAGCCCGGATTACAGGTTAGCGCAGAGGCCGTTCTAGCAGGGCGAGACTATTGCAGTGCGGATGGCTGCTCGCCCAGAATCAGGCCAACGTTGTTACTACCACTGCGGTAGAACTCACGGATCTGATCGGTTATAGTATTCCAGCCCGCAGCACCCAAAGATTGCTCGTCTATTATTATATGTTTGGGGAGATTTTCATCTCCTCGTTCGCTTAACTCGTATAGTTGCCAATCAAGATTTTCGCTGATAAGCCACCGCTTGAGCTTTTTCCAGCTCACCAGCTCGTCGCTCGGATTTTGCAGCACCAAAACCTCACCTGACCTATATCTGCCGGTACTGCCGCTACGGATGTATTTTGTTAAGAGAAACACCGCATGATACTCGGCGATTCTTGTGAAGCTTTTCTCCCGGTATGCGACTGGCGCAACGCTCGGTAGTTTAACTGTGCCGGGCAGAAGGGGAGCCAAAAGCTGAAACGGCAGTGAGTAGTTGTGCAAGGTCACGGCGGGCGCCAAAAATACCTTCTTTTTAAAGGTTGTGTTTGGATGTGACTTAACGAATGCCAGCGTAACGGCGCTCCCGAGTGAGAAGCTTAAGTTGTAGATCGGGAGGTTCGGATTGCGGTTCTGAAGTTCGCAATAAAGCGAATTAAGCTCCGAGACCCATAGCGACGCAAGGTTACCGCCGTTCCCTATAATGGGACGGGAGAGACGGAGCCGGAATACGTCATAGCCATCGCTTGAAAGCATCTTTGCCAAGGGATCCATAACCTCAGGACGGGTATTAAGGCCGTGCACGACAATTATTTGCGCGGAGGCTGAGCCGGTTTTTGATAAGAAATAATCATATCGAATGTCGAGTCGTTGCATTGCCGCGCATGGCATTTCAGCCTCCTTAGAAAGCTTCGCCAAACTAGAGCAACCTTGAGTGAGCATAAGGATTAAGGCGAGCAAAAAGCGGGAAGTCATGAACTTTTCTTTGAGACAATTCTAACCTTTCTGCAAACTTTATAGTACAGGCAAGCGCTGTGGAGGAGAATTGGGCCAAAATAAGGTCCTGAAGGGAGGGAGCCTCAGAGGAGGGGCGGGTATATTTACTAAAACGGTGGATAAGGCAATAATCGCAGCTCCTTCGGGTATACGTTTATGAGCTCGGTATTCAATAGGTCAAATTTCCCTGATAAAGAGCTACTGCAGGCAGCATCTTCTTTCGGCACCCCTGCATATCTATATTCGCAGAAAGTTTTGGAAGAAACTGCGTCGGAGGCGTTGCGCTTTTCGGCTCCTTATGGCCTTACCGTGCGCTATGCAATGAAGGCGCTGCCAAGTGCGGCTATTCTAAGGATTTTTACCGCCAAAGGGCTCGGAATCGATGCCAGTAGTGGATACGAAGTGCTTAGAGCCGAACGCGCCGGGATACCATCACGGAACATCACACTTACTGCGCAAGAGCTTCCCGAATTTTTCACGGAGCTTATAGAAAGAGGAGTTTCTTTCAATGCTTGTTCGCTCCATCAACTTGAGAGCTTTGGCACTCATTTCAATGGCCGCTCGGTTGGAGTGAGGTTTAACCCGGGACTTGGCTCGGGACATGCAAATCGGGTGAATACCGGCGGGCCCGCTTCAAGTTTTGGAATATGGCACGAGCATGTTGCGGAGGTGAAGCGCCTTGCCGGGAAGCACTCTCTGACGGTGGAGAGGATTCACAGTCATATCGGAGCCGGAACGGATCCGGAAGTTTGGGTGCATTGCGCCAGGCTTACACTAGCAATGGCTGCGCAGTTTGAGACCGCTACCACTGTCAGCTTGGGCGGGGGATTTAAGGTGGCACGTATGCCGGATGAGACGCCTGCGGATCTGCGTAAGATCGGTAGTGCCGTCAAAGAGGAGATCGAAAAGTTCGAGAGTAGCTATGGCCGAAAGTTACACCTGGAGATCGAGCCGGGAACCTACCTTACAGCCAACGCAGGTGTGGTAATTTCGAAGATAATCGATATCTCCGATACTGGCTCGAACGGTTATAAATTCCTTAAAGTTGATGCCGGAATGACGGAGGTTCTAAGGCCCAGTCTTTACGGAGCTCAGCATCCAATGTGGAGTGTGCCTCTGGGCGGGTCAGCGCAAGGTGGCGGAGATTATCTGGTAGTCGGACACTGCTGTGAAAGTGGAGATATTCTAACTCCGGCTCCCAGCAATCCTGAGGGGCTGCTGCCGCGCCGGTTTTCGCAGCCTGCCATTGGCGACCTTTTGATTATCGGAGCTTGCGGTGCGTACTGCGCCGGGATGCCCGCAAAAAACTATAATTCCTTTCCCGAAGCTCCTGAGCTTTTATTGGAATCAAGCGGCGGGATTAGAATGATCAGAAAGCGCCAAACGCTTGACCAGATGCTGCAGAACGAGCAGTGTAGCCCAAATTAGGCGGGACGCGATTGCCCGTTAGATCTCGCAACAACCAAAGGAGCATTCAGGGGCCGGATTAGAGCAAGCTGCCAGATCCTCCAGATAAGGTCCTGATCAAGAATCAGGTCCTCTTCGAGGACCTCCTTGCCATCAAAGGCCACCAGCGGCTGTGATAAACGCATGCCGGGGGTAAGATCGCTTATAGAAACTTTCTCCTCGTTCTCGCCGACAGCTTGCTCTCTTATGCGCTTAGCCTCTGCCTGTAAGATAGGATCTTTTCGCTGTTCTTTCGGTATAAGAAGGAGCTGCGTGCTCGATGCGATTGCTTCAGCAAGTAGCTTTATAACCGAGCATAGCACTGCGGGGTGAACGTCCGACAGCTCTCCGTTCTTCGCCATGTACATAATCCTATAAGCTGCGCGTGGATTGAAATAATGTGAGCTCCAGCAAACCCTATCCACCATATCCGCAGTAGCTATCGCTGAGGCGACAATTGAGAGTGGATTGTCGCCCTCGACCTTCTCTTCCTTGCCGATCAAGCGCCCCACTTTGGCGACTATGTTTGCCGCTTCTCCAAGATTCAGTTCACAGGCCACACGCATGGCGCTGTCCTTCATACGGCTGCAAAGATCTTTGCGGGCGGTTCTAGAGCGGGTGGTAACGTAGTCCTTGCCCAGTAAATTGCGTTGGGCACCCGCCACCGACCAATTGCAAAGCAGCGAAGCCACTTTGGCCTCTTCTTTTATTTTTTCATCAGTAGTTAGGTTCTGGACGATCGAGTTGGACATGAAGGATGTTCGGTGTAATCGCGCCTGCTGCCACGGGACGAGATTAGATTTCATCTCGTCCACCACTCGCAGCACTTTTTCATCTCTCGGCAAGTAGCTTTTATCTTTTATCGCGCCTGGATTTATCGCCCGCGTGTATTCGATTCCGCTAAAATCTCTCTGAAGAAGTTGGTAACTGTCGATCTCCGAGAAAAACAGTTCAGGAATACTACTGAAAACGCTGTAGAGTTCGTGCGCTTCCTGCTCAGCAGAAATTGTTTCGGAGTCG
Organism: Deltaproteobacteria bacterium; assembly: GCA_024102635.1. Taxonomy (GTDB): domain Bacteria; phylum Bdellovibrionota_C; class UBA2361; order UBA2361; family JAGFJO01; genus JAGFJO01. The sequence continues at coordinate 32,538 of JAGFJO010000084.1, read as the reverse complement.
ATTCTTTTGGGCGCTTCGATGCGGCCGCTGGCTTTCGGCCCGTCCTTCTTCTTATCGTCCGGCACGCTCGAGGGAGCTGGATCGGCAGCCGGGAATTCAAAGGCCTCCGAGGTGTACTTGATCGCTTCGTAGAGCTCCATGTTAGAGACAGGCTTTCGGATGCCGGTTACAAGCTTGTAGAGTCCATTAAGCTGGGTTTCTGCCTGCGGCCCCTCTTTCCCGAGCACAAAGAGCGGGTATCCGAAGCCCGTTTCGAATTTCTTAAGCTGTTCGATAATGGCGCTGGCCTGGCTCTTATTGTCCGGAAGGTCCACCAGTACGATTGGAAAGGCGAGATCGGGAAGTATTGAAGTGGCATCCTTAAAAGAGGAAACCAAGTATGTCGACACCCCTTTGCCTTGAAAGTACTCTCGAAGTTTAGCGGAGAACCCTTTCGAGGACTCAAGTATAATAAGATTGCTCTTAAAGCTCATGATAAACTGTATTTATTAGCTCAAAGCCAAGTCGTGATGGGCATTTGTGGTACGCCCGCATTCGCTCTCTCTTTCTATTTCGGCATTTTGAGAAACTTCCTAAACGTTGTAACCTGTCCCGAACCAGACATTCTTTGCTGACCTAAATACTTGAAATCCGACGACAAAAAAGATAGTCTAAGCCGGTTGCTGGAACAACGAAGGCTACTCTACTGTCCTGCATCGTTGGATTCCTCATTAAGGAATTTGATGCCGTGCGGGTGCTTTTAATTGCACCTCATATTGTCGGACGGGGACCTTGCTAAGTTTTGCGGCTTTAGAAACTTCATTTTATATCCTGAAATAGCGGTTCCATAAGAATGCAATACGCTCCTACTACGGTAAATATCGAAGACGAGATGCGCCAGTCCTACATGGACTATGCGATGAGTGTGATTGTGGGCCGCGCGCTTCCAGATGTCAGGGATGGGCTAAAGCCCGTACAGCGGCGCATTCTGTACGCCATGTTGGGAGAGGGCCTTACCGCCGGCCGTAAACATTCAAAGTGTGCCGGTGTGGTGGGGGAAGTGCTGAAGCGCCTTCACCCGCATGGGGATATGCCCGTTTACGATGCCTTAGTTCGTCTTGCTCAACCGTGGAATCTTCGCTATCCGCTGGTAGATGGACAGGGCAACTTTGGATCCATTGATGGGGATCCTGCAGCCGCTTACCGCTATACCGAATGCCGCATGACTCAGCTTGCGGAGGCGCTGCTAGAGGATATCGAAAAAGAGACGGTCGACTTCCTGCCCAACTTTGACGACTCGAACATTGAGCCGGTAGTTCTCCCCTCTCGCGTGCCGAACCTTCTGGTTAACGGAGCCGACGGAATTGCGGTCGGCATGGCAACCCATATTCCGCCTCACAACCTAACGGAGGTAATAAATGGGGTTGTGGCATTTATTCAAAATCCGGAGATCTCACTTCGAGAATTGATGGAGTTCATTCCTGGACCTGATTTTCCGACCGGCGGAATTATATACGGCAACTCATCTATCGCGAGTGCTTATGCGCAAGGACGGGGAGTGATTCAGCTGCGGGCAAAGACTCATTTCGAAACGATTAAAACCAAGACACGTGAAGTTGAAGCTTTGATTGTCACGGAGATTCCATACCAGGTTAACAAAGCACGCCTAATAGAGCGCATAGCCGAACTTGTTAACGAGCGCGAGATTGACGGTATCACCAGGTTGCGCGACGAGTCAGACCGTACCGGCATGAGAATAGTGATCGAGCTGAAGCGCGACGCCACACCGGATATCGTTCTCAATCAGCTGCTCAAGCTCACTCCGCTGCAAACCAGTTTCGGCATAATCAACCTTGCAATCATTGAGGGAAAGCCGGTGGTGGCTTCTCTTGCTGAGCTGATCGGGCGTTTTGTTGATCACCGCAGAGATGTGGTTACGCGCCGCACCGAGTATGAGCTGCGCAAAGCGCGCGATAGGATGCATATTTTAGAGGGTTTGCGCATCGTCCTTCTGGATTTGGACAATGTCATTCAGCTCATCAAATCTTCTCAAACACCCGATGAGGCAAGAGCTGCACTGTGCAGCAAGTACAACCTAACTGACACGCAGGCTCGCGCAATCCTCGATCTGCGGTTGCAGCGCTTGACCGGCATGGAGAGGCTCGCAATCGAGCAGGAGCATGCCGAGCTGGCTAAGGAGATCTCCCGGCTTGAAGGTATTTTGGCCGATCCGAAAAAAGTCGACAGCTTGATTGTCGGTGAACTCGAGGAGATTCGTGACAAGTTTGGCGATCCCCGCCGCACAAAAATCGTGGAAGCCGTCGAAGAGATTCATTATGAGGATCTTATTGAAGACGAGGAGATGGTCGTTACCATAAGCCATCAGGGGTATGTAAAGCGTACTTCGGTGTCTTCGTACCGCGCGCAGCGGCGCGGAGGAAGGGGAGTTACGGGGGCTGCCTCCAAGGACGAAGATTTTACCGAACATCTTTTTAGCGCCAGCACGCTCTCTTACATTATGGTGTTCACTTCGCTCGGCAGGGTGTATTGGCAGAAGGTATATGGGATACCCGAAGCCGGGAGAACGGCCCGCGGAAGAGCAATGGTGAATCTTCTTAACTTTAAACCCGACGAAGCCATGTCTGCCGTGTTGCCGGTGCGGGAATTCAGGCACGACAGGTTTGTGATTATGGCGACGGCACGAGGAGTGGTTAAGAAAATAGACCTTATGGAATTTTCTAATCCGAGACGTGGCGGCGTAGTAGCTTGTTCGCTGAATGAGCATGATAAACTAATCGGGGTAGGCCTTTGCAGCGAGGGTGATGAGGTAATACTTGCCACTCGATCGGGGATGGCCATCCGGTTTGCCGAGAGCCGGGTGCGCCCCATGGGCAGGACAGCCCGCGGCGTTAGAGGAGTCACCTTAGACGGGGAGGACATGGTAGTTTCGATGACGGTGGTTGCGAAGGGATCGTCTGCCGGTCAAAACGGGTCCGAGCAGGCGTCTATTAGCACACTCCTGACGGTATGTGAGAATGGTTACGGCAAGCGCACCAAACTTGAGGATTATCGCGAGCAGAATAGGGGCGGAAAGGGAGTAATCGATATTCAAACAGAGGGGCGTAATGGACCTGTTGTCGGGGTTTGTGCGGTAGGCGATGACAGCGAGCTAATGTTGATAACTTCGGCTGGTAAAATCATACGTTTGGGCTCAAAGGGCATCTCCGTAATCGGGCGCAACACAATGGGAGTTCGTCTCATTAACTTAGAAGAGGGAGAAAAGGTTGTAGGAGTTGCCCCGTTAATGGAAAAGGAGTCGGAAGATTAAGCCTTTTAATGCGTTCAGCGTTATTGATCCGCATATAGTTAAAGGCGGGGGCTGAGAGAATGGATGTTGCAGTTCTAGCTCTCGGAAATTGGGGCACGGCGCTAGCTAACCATCTGGCCGTTAAGGGGCTTAAAGTGATCGGCTGGTCTTCCGAGCAATCGATCGTTGACGGCATTAATCAGGAAAGAACTCATCCGCACTATCTGCGGGATGTGCGTATTCATGAGGGAGTGAGCGCTACAACGGATCTTGGCCAGGCTTTAAGCTGCTCTAAATTGGTAATGGCTTTCCCTTCATCAGCGCTAAAGGAGCTTGCTCCCCGGATGAAGTTGGAGAGCGGCACCCTTGTTGTAAGCGCGCTTAAGGGGCTGGAGCCGGAGACGCTGCTAACACCCCTTCAATATGCCGCACAGCATCTCGGAGAGACAGTTGAGCTTAGTGTTTTGTCGGGGCCCAGCTTTGCGACCGATGTCATTCATGGTAGACCATCCGGTCTCGTGGCGGCTTCGCAAAGAGAGGAAGTTGCGAGAAAAACAGCGGAACTTTTCTCTTCCCCTTCGATGAAAGTTTATATTTCAACCGATCCCATAGGAGTGGAACTAGGGGGAATTGCCAAGAATGTGATCGCTATTGCAGCGGGTGTATGTGACGGGCTCTCAATGGGGGATTCAGCTAGAGCCGGCCTTATTACGCGAGGCCTTGCGGAGATGATGCGGCTTGCTACCGCCATGGGAGCAGAGGCGCGCACGCTCTCCGGCCTGTCGGGGCTCGGTGATCTTGTCATGACTGCAACTTGCGATACCAGCCGCAATCGTACCGTAGGGCTGCGCTTGGGACGGGGTGAAAGACTGAGTGATATTCTGCAGAATCTCGGCTCTGTGGCCGAGGGAGTGCGAACGGCCGATTTGATTCTGGAGCATGCTTCCAGGCACAAAGTCGATATGCCGATCACCACGCATGTGCGCAGGCTGCTGGCCGGAGAGCTTGAACTGAAAGATGCTCCCGCCGCGCTTCTTTCAAGGCCCACTAAGCGGGAGTTCTAGCTCAGGGAATCGCCTACACCTTCGGATCTCGCGCTATCTCCCTAAATCTACAGAATAATTTGCAAGATCTGTCAAGCTATCAGCTTTCGCAGCGGTTTAGCTATTCTCCCTCGATGCCGATAAATCAACAGGAAAACTAACTGCTGGGAAATGGGCGGACTGGTAGACGGACAGCTATCTTTTATCGAAGGCGACCTATTTGCCGAGCGCTATCGAATCGTGCGCGAGATCGGTAGCGGCGGAATGGGGAAGGTGTACCTCGTGCACGACCAAGTGCTGGAAATGGATGAGCTTGCGCTAAAGGTTCTTTTGCCGGAACTGTGTTCCGATGAACGGCATTCAAAACGGTTTCTCCGGGAGGTTCAACTCACGCGAAAAGTAACCAATGAAAACGTGGTACGTACCTACGACGTTGGCTCTTACCAAGGGCTTTTATATTTCACGCTCGAATATGTGAACGGCAAGCCGTTAACTGAATTTTTAGAATCAGGGGTGCTCCCTCCTTATGAAACCTGCCTGATTCTGCTTCAGGTTTGCCGCGGTCTTAGCGCCATCCATCAGCAAGGCATTATCCATCGCGACCTAAAGCCGGCAAATGTCCTCTTAACAAGAGAAGGAGTTGTTAAGATCGCTGACTTCGGAATCGCGCGCCCAACACTATCGAATCTCACAAGCCACGAAGAGGTGGTGGGAAGCGCGCCATATATGTCGCCCGAAATATGGCGCGGAACGGACATAACGCATTCCGCCGACATTTATGCGCTCGGCGTAATGGCTTATGAGCTCCTGACAGGAATATGGCCGTTTGATGGCGAGACGGCTGCTCAGGTAATGTGCAGCCACTTCGAAAGGACCCCTCCTCAGCCAAGCCAGCTAGAGCAAAACGTGCCGGTTACTTTGAGCCATGTAGTGATGCAGATGCTCGAGAAGGACCCTGCCGATCGGCCGGAAAGCGCCGAAGCACTTATAGGCCTTCTTGAGAGGGAGATTGAGCGGCTTCGATCCGGAAGCGATGTTCAGCGCATGTCTTCAGCATACTTTGCGGAGACTGCCCCTCCCCAGTTTGGGTCGCATGCGATGTACATAGAGTCCCTTTCGTATCAGGGAAGTAGCCAGGGTCCACCATGCTCTATCGAACACAGCGAGCCTGCCTCCATATCTCCACCGCAGCAGCAGAATACCGCCTCTATGCACTCCTCCGCGGTCGAATTGCCGACGTTGAAGATCCGATTTGCTTCGTTGCTGGCTGGATTGGTGCAATTCTGCATCTTGGCATGCGCGGCGCTTGCTTTGTTGTGGCTGGTGGCCGGACCGATAACCCACTTCCTGGCGCGAGTGATAGGAGACCTGGGCGCGAAGTCAAACTTTATTAAATGGATCGCAGGCATAGCAGGTCCGTTAGTGATAGTTGCCTCTGTGTCAGCGCTGCCGTTTCTTGTCATGGTAAATCGAAAGCTAGATATGGCTCAGTCCTTGAGCACCTACATCAAGATGGTATGGAATATATTCCTGCTTGCTTGCTTTATGTTCTTTGCCCACCTGATGATTAATCTGAGCAACGCTTCGGATACGATAGTTGAGCGATCAGGAATTAGCTTTAGCGATCCGGCAGAAAAGGCGTTTTTTGATATAGCTAGAATCGCTCTGCTCACACCGGCGTCGCCTCTCGAGTTAAACTCAAAAGTAATACCCGATCAACAACTTCTCCTCTTCGTGTCTCTATTGATTTACTGCCTGCTTATTGCAAGCGTAGTAAGAAAGGAGGTAATGCAGGTGCAGCTTGAGTCAAAGCGCTTCGAGCTTTTCTTCGGATTGGCGCTATTTTCATGTTTCTGCGCGCAATACTATTTAGTCGGCGATTTCTATAAGGGTGAGTCACTCAAACTGTTTTCCCTAGGAGACTTTCTTTTCATTATCCAGCCCGATTCTCTTCTTTTTATGGTTGCTAATTGGGCGCTGGTCTTCTCCGTGACCTACGGCGCAATTTACTATCTTTTAAGGAAGAGTTCTTCCCTGGTTAACGGCAGCCGGATATTCAGTATGAGGGAGAGCGGCAGTTTGCACGGGCTTTACTGACCCCCGGGAAGACTTAAACCCCTCGAACGGATTAAATAATTTCGATTACCATTAAGGACCTTTGATCTTGTGGTTACGGGGTCTGAGAGGGCGAAAAGAAAAATTAGAGCGCTTCGGCCGGTCAAATTGACAAATCACGGCAAGAGGTGAATGCTTAAGGCATGCCGGTACAGTCTGACAGTCAAGCAATTCTCGAAAGGCATTTGGAGCCGGATCGAGCCTGGATCCCTCTATTGAGCGCAATGTTGAACAGCGCCAAGCTCTTTTTGTCTCTCGCCAAACCGCGCATCACATTTATGGTCACTATTACTTCCGCAGTGGGGTTTTACCTGGGAGGCGGAGGTATCGAATCTTGGGGTCTTTTTGCCACCACTATGGCCGGTACCGCTATAAGCAGCGGGGGGGCTTGCGCGCTGAATAATTACTTGGAGCGCGACATCGATAAAAATATGTCCCGCACTTCTCGAAGACCTCTTCCCAGCGGCAGATTATCGGCAAACCAGGCGCTGCTTTTTGGAATCATGCTTGTTCTGTCCGGCACCTGCCTCCTAGCTATTCAAGTGAATCTTCTCACTGGATTTTTGGCTCTTCTCACCGCATTTCTATATGTTTTGGTGTATACACCTCTCAAGCGGGTTACCTGGCTTAATACCTTTGTAGGAGCGATACCGGGTGCTCTACCGCCGATGGGTGGATGGGCTGCCTCGGCAGGCCAGCTCGATACGGGCGCCTGGATACTTTTTCTCATAATGTTCCTTTGGCAGCACCCTCATTTTTATGCGATAGCCTGGCTTTATAAGGAAGATTATCGGAAGGCGGGATTTAAAATGCTGCCGGTTCTCGATCCTGAGGGGGTAGTTACGTTTCCGCAAATTATATTGTACACCGTCTTGCTAGTTTTTGTGTCGATCCTTCCTTCTCTTTTTGGCTTATCGGGGCAGTGGTATTTAACCGGAGCGATTTTGCTAGGAGGGTTACTTTTAGCTTCCGGGTTACAGCTTGCTCAGACGAAATCGCTGCAACATGCGAAGGCGCTTCTGCATGCGTCGCTTCTCTACCTGCCGCTTCTTTTTCTACTGATTGTAATGGACAGCTAATTTGACTGAGCTGGCCTTGCCGCAGCGGCAGCTGGCACTCTTCCCGCCGGCGTTTCATCCCATGGCTTTTTGTTAGTGACGGCTACTCTAGTTAGGAGCAATTTTGCTATCTTTTTCTCGACGTAGCTGCTGCTGGTGTTAATGATTTTATCTAACAGCGGCTTCAAAGCGGGACCGAACTCCTCGCTTAAAAGATCGTTTCTAAACTCCCCCAACAGCTCCCTTCTTAAAGCGGTCTCCAACGCAGGAGAAGGGTCTATTTTCAACAGCGCAGCGGTGGCCGAGTAGGAAAGGCGCCGATCGGCTGAACTTGTATAGGTCAATATATCCGGCGCCAAGCCAATAGCTGCGGCGCCCATTTCGCCAATGACGTCGACTACCCGGTGCTTCTTGTCGAGAGGCAGCTCCTTCAATCCTCTTTGAAGAATGACCAATCTATCTTCAACAGGAACCTTACTAATGGAATTTTGAGCCCACTGATACGAGTCGGAAGCCAATTGCTTCGCAAAGTACTCGCTAAATTCGAAAGACTGCGCGTCAATTGCCATTAAGGCCAATACTGCTTCATTGGCGAGAAGCTGATCACTTTCGTTCGCCCGTAAAAACCGGTTAAGCTCTTCGGTAGCTTCCTTTGCTGAGGCTCCAATCGATTGAAAGATACTGAGCACTCGGAATTGAACTGATTTGTCGTCCTCTTTGAGAAGATTAATTAGAAGAGATACAAGCTGGCTACCCGACATTCCGAAGTCGAGAGCATGCTCAAGCAGCGCGACTTTGACTCTCTTTGAAGTCTCATTTTTCTGGATCAAGCGAATAAGATCCTGCTGAGCCTCAGGAGCAAGCGGGGATACAGCTGCCAGCGCGCTTACCAGGTAGTCTGCGGCTGGGGGAGTCCCTTCTATGCAAGCAATCAGCTCTCTTGAGAAGCTGCTTTCCGCCTGCTTGCCGAGTGAGGGTATGAGTATGGGAAGCCGCGCTTTAGAGTGGCAATCCTCTTTGCGCGAGTTCTCAAGGACCAACGAATACATCTCCTTGTTCTCTTCTCCTAATGCCAGAAGAATTTTGGCAGCAGCGGTTTTAGCTGTTGCGTTGGGGGAGCGGTATATTTTCTTGACTTCCGGCACAGATGGTTTGCCGAACGAGATTAACGCCTCGGAAGCAGCTGGACGTAGCTCTGGATCCTTGAGCATTTGCGCCAGGGCGGAGATGGCACGGCTTTGAGGCGGAGTCACATTGGCAAGTATATCAACGGCCCTTTTCTTGAATGCCAAATCCTTCGATGTAAGATGCTTCAACAAAAGTGGAATTGAGGGACGGCCTATCGATATGAGCGCCGAAGCAGCCGGGTGCAATCCCGGCAATTCGGATGAGGTAGCCCCTTGAAGGACATTCGGGTAGCGAAGCGCTTCAACCAGACTGGGAGCCAGAGAGGAGGCGGATTCTCCCAGACCCATTTTTGCGACTGCAAGTGATACCTCCAGAGCCACCCTTTGCTTAGCGTCGGTATCGGTCTCCTTAGAATTGGTGCGCAGCACCTTTGAAAAGGCCTGTACCACGCCTTGGTGATTTTTTAAGCGCCCAAGCGCCCGAACCGCTTCAATACGAACATTTAAGCTCTGGTCTGACAAGGCCGGCAGTACCGTTCTCCCTGCTTCAGTTGCATGCCCTTCTATTTTTCCAAGTAACTCTACCACAGCTGCACGAAGATCTGCGTCATCGCTTTTCATTGCACGGCTCATCCTAGAGAAAAAACTTGGCAGCAGAGGACCGAGTGTGCGCAGGGCCGGAGATAACTGCTCCCTCCGCCGGCTATCGGCCGACGTAAAAGCGTTCAACAGGTCCGAAAGGTGCTTCTCGCTGACCACGATCTTGGGAAGCTTGGTCCCCTGGGCATAGATGTCCGCCAGGGCATCTGCCGACGCCTCTTCCACCTCCGGACTGATGTCCTGCAAATGTTCAATCAGAGCCGGTACAGAAAGAGGAAAGACCTGCTCGAGTCGCCCGAGCAGCAAAATGGCTCGTCTTCTCAAGCCGTCGTCAGCTGACTTTAGCAGCTGCAAGACTCCTGCTCCAATTATCTCACCCGTGCCATCGATTTTGAGAAGTGCTTCAGTTATCCGATCACGCAGCTCAGCATCCGGTTTAATAATTTCATTCAGCAAAAACTCGCCAGAGCGTTCGCGCATCTCCAGCATTGCGTTTTCAGCTTTGGTGGAGTGTGGACTCTTCAGTAGAGCCAACAGCTCGCCCATCACGCTGCCGGATACCTCTATTTTTCGGTCTTGGGCGGCACTCACCGCAAGCGAGTTAATCGTTTGATCGATGATATTCCTAAAATCGCCCGGAAGATTATGATCGGCTGAAAGGCGAATTAGGTCCGGCAGGGTCTCTATGGAATGGGGACTTAGCAGCGCTATAATCTGTACAGCGCAGCGCTTAGCTCTAACATCACGGTTGGGCTGAAAACTCTTCCATATATCTCCGCCGCCTGGCTCGGAAAATGGAGCTTCCACGGCGCCGATTTTTTGACTGCCGGACGATTCGGGCCTGAGACTCTCAACTCCGGAGGACTTAAGGTTGAGCAGGAGCTTTAGATCGGGAATAAGCTCAAGTCTGCGCTGCTGATCGAGCGTTTCAATTTCTGCGATGGCTTCTGCGCAGTTATCCAGGACTCTTTTCTTGAATTCTAGATCGGCATGCGCTGTTGCCGTGAGCACAGAAGCTATGGCCGCCGCTGCGGCTGCCAAGCCTTTAGACATAAATCGTGCTGTGCTGGTCCTGGTAGCTGCACTCATATTATGGACTGTTTGATACCGCCAACCCGACACCGCCCATCATCCTCAATCTCGATGATCGTGTCGTGATACCTTCTCAGAGTAGCGTGGAATCCCACCGTTATGTATAACGAAGCAAACTCCTTGACGAGACTGAAGAAGTACTGCTCGCTGTCTTGATCTATGGCAGTGGTGGCTTCATCAAGCACCACAAAACGGGGGCGGGACAATAGTAAGCGCGCAAACGCCAAGCGCTGCTGTTCTCCAGTTGAAAGAATATTAGCCCAATCAAGGGTGCTTTCAAATCCACCAACTCTTTTGAAGGTTTCATAAAGGCCGACTTTATGAATTACTTTAAGCAGCTCTTCATCAAGGTAACCGGTGCTTTTGGAGCCGTACAGCAGCTGGTTTCTTAACGTGCCGAGAACCATGTAGGGCCTTTGCGGCAATATCATAGTGCTGTTTAGTGGAGGCCGCACAATGCTTCCTGAGCCTGAGGTCCAGAGGCCGGTAAGGACGCGCAGTATGGAGCTTTTTCCGCTTCCGCTGGGACCGCTGATTAGAAGACCGCCGGAGCTGAGCTCAAATGATAAATTGCGGATTAGCACCTGTTCCCGTTTCGGTGTGACAATAGTGACGTCATCGAAACGTACCAGTTCTCCAATTCTGGTTTTTATTCCCCCCGAGTAATTAGGAGGCTGGCGTTCAATCTCTTCCAGTGCCTCCCAGAAAGAGCCCAAGCGGTTAATTACAGCGGCAAGTGTGCTCAATCCCTGAAAGTGTGTCACGATGATGGATAAGGCTCCTAATACATGCGCGAAAAGAAAACTTGCCTGTGTTACTACACCGAATTCAATTTTGCCATCCAAGAAAAGAGGGGCAACTATGATGGTAGGAAGGATCACCACAACATAGTTATAGCCTGTAGTAAATAAACTGAGATTTCTATTCCAATTGATGATCCTGAGCAGATTGTCCAGCGCAATTTTAAGACGCTGCCTGCTTCTAGTTAACTCCTTACCCTCGTCACCGATAAAAGCAATGGACTCGGAATTATCCCGCACGTTAATGAGTTTGTAGCGGTAGTCCGCATCTTTTTTAAGCTGAGCGAAATTGAGCCCAATCAAAGGGCGTCCTACAAGATAAGTGATTAGCGATCCTACAGCTGCATATGCGAATACCGCATAAACTAGGGAGGTCGAAATCGACCATAATATGCCGGTGAAGAGAAACAGTTTTATCATCGAGTTGAATACGATGAGCAGAAAAGAGAGAGAGGTTGAAGTAAAGGAACGAATATCCTCCTCTATACGTTGGTCGGGATTATCTATTTTGCCGCCGTAGTTAATCTTGTAATAGGCGCGGTTTTGTAGATACCGCTTCAAAATTAAACGGCTGAACCATCGCCGCCACATTAGACCCAGTCTCTCCTCGGTGTACCGAAAGAAGACCACCACCGGTGTGGCTATCGCAAACGCCCCTAAGTATCTATAAAGTTGCCTTAGAAAGTCGTCACGCTCCCTTAGTGACAAGGCGGTCATGAAGTCCCGCCCGATATAGCTCATCAGCGCATCGAGGCTGTTGATGGATATCGAAAAAACAGCCAATAGGAGCAACATTCCCGTGGCGCGCCACCGCAACTCTGAGACAAAAAAGGGCGGCACAATCTTGGCGAGCTGCTGTAAAGTTCGGCGTTCGTTGCTTGCCATCAATCTATATCAAAAACCTTAGAGTCAATGGAGAATGGAGGACGGCTCTCCCCGATGGTTCGGCCGGAAATAAATAGTGGTTAAAATTTAGCCCGGATGCCGGGCTAGGCAGCTTCATTTGTGAACCCGGGAAAACAAGAAATTTTAGCACATTATATGCGCCGATTGACCATCTGCAAAGTCGATTGACCACCTTAATTTGCAGGATCGGGAAAAAGTCCTATTCGGTGCCCACTTCGGCTTCTATGCGGGCTTTTAATTCAGGTGACAGGCCGGATTGTACATCTGCCGGCTCTGATTCTTGAACATTGTGTCTGAAAAGCCAAAGATACATCACGAACAAGCCCAAAAGCAGAAAGGCCGCCGGCATTACCCAAGCCAGTAAACCGAACCCCTCCTTCTTAGGAGCAGCTCGAATCTCCTCTCCGTAGGTGGCCAAAAGGAAATCTTGAACCTCTTGTTCGCTGCGGCCTTGGGCCAGCATTTCGCGCAGTTTGGCCCGTAGTTGAGAAGCCGTGCTGCTAGGACAATCGGCAAGAGTGCGTCCGGGGCAGAAAGGACTCATGACGGTGCGTGCGATGGATTGTTCCTGCGCCTCAATAGCCGCAGCACGGGCTTCGTTGCCGCCACGATTATTCTCCTCAGCCAACGGCGAGTTAGAATTAAGGGCCCAACTGACGGCAGCCAGCAGGTAAAATACGAGATGAGCCGTCCTTGAGAATTTATGGCGCGCCATACTGCGATAGATACTGTTGAAACTGATGCTTTAACTCCTCGGTAATAGTTACGCCGCTGGAATTTGGCGCAGAAATAAAGGAGAGAATATCGTGAATGGTAACGATCGGATACACCGTCACTCCCAGCTGCGACGAAACTTCATCTACAGCGGAAGCCGTTCCAGATCCCTTCTCTTTCCTGTCTACGCTAACAACTACCCCGACTATTTCAACCCCGCTTAAGGAGCGTAAAAACGGAACGATCTCCTTGAGGGTTGTTCCTGCCGTGACGACGTCTTCGACGATTAAAACCTTGTCACCTCGTTTGGGAGGGTAACCGACGATCCTTCCTGTGTCGCCATGATCTTTTATCTCCTTCCGATCAAAAGAGTAGCGGCACTCAAATCCGTAATTCAGCTGTAATGCAATTGATGTAGCGACTGCCAGCGGTACGCCCTTATATGCAGGGCCGAAAATGACGTTCGGCTTTACTGGGAGTGACATAATATGAGACGCGTAAAACTTGCCGAGTTCACTTATACTTCTTCCAGAGTCAAAACATCCGGTATTAATGAAGTAGGGAGCCTGCCTTCCCGACTTAAGTATGAACTCCCCGAACTTGACCGCGCCTTCTTGCAGCAGGAAGGATATAAAGTCGCGTTGGTGGGTTTCCATGTTGAAGCGAATAATACGGCTGCCGGTAAATTTACTTAGTCTGCTGGCGCTCGACAAGCCGCGCAGCAGTGCCGTCGATTCTTATGTTAAAACTTGCTAGGTCTGGATCGTTCTTCAAGCTTGCAAAGCAGTACGAAACTCCCTCTTTGGCGTCATAGCATGAGCTGATAACTTTTCCAAGGGCAAGCTGTTGCTGCCTCTCAGCTGAGTGAAAAACGGTGACGACCGCGCCGGGCGATATGGCTGCTGCCGGCTCGACAGCAATCAATTTTAGCAGCCTCGGTACCTTTCCGATTGCGCTTACCCGCTCCAACACCTCCTGTCCCACATAGCACCCTTTGCTTCTGGACACCAACCGCTCTAGACCGCTTTCTGCAAATAGGTAGTCGCTGTTCAGCTCTTCCGGGAATGATGGAATGCCGGCCTTAATGCGCAATAGTTGCCGTTCGGCTTCGCTAATCAATGAGGCTTTGAGTTCGATATCTTTTAGTAAGGACTCTCCTTGCGAGGATACTATTACATCGACTCCTATCGAATAGGACCGTTGGATCTGATAAGCAATCAAGCGCGGCGACTCCAGAATAGCTGCGGCGCCCTGCTTTGGAAGATCAGCTCTCTCCTTCAAAATAGCCGCTGCCGAATCAGTGCTGATAAAATGAAATGCTTTGAGCCCGCTTGGGCGCGATACGTCAACGCGATCGGCCACGAGATACCGCTTCAAAGCAGATTCTACACCTTCAATGCTTCCTCCGTCGCATATCAAGAGATACTCTTCGGCGGCAAGTTTCACCACTTTAAATATCCCTTCAGTCCGGCCTTGCGGTGATAGCATGGCGGCTTCCTGCATCCCCGCAATAGGAATTGTCTTGATGTCGTTAGTAAGCCGCGCATTTAGGTAGCGAGTGCTGTCTCGCCCTGACACGGCAAATATTATCGGTGAGGGAATCTCAAAGTATAAAGCCATTTTGTCACTTTGGCGCAACTGCCCTGCGAGGGCCGCGGCAATAAATGAACCTTAATGAATCACAGTCCCGATTCTTGACGGCTGGCGCCACGACCAATAGATAACCACCGCGCGTCCTTTAATTCGGCGAATATCAAGAAAATGACTGTCTTCCCAAAACCGCGAATCCTTCGAGTGGTCGCGGTTGTCTCCTAACAAGAAAACATGGCCTGGCGGCACTTTTTCCGGACCGAATCTTTCTTGAGCCCCTGACAACAACCACTGAGTAGCCCATGGCTCCTTAAGAGGACTGTTATTGATGTAAACGGTCATTCCGTTGACTTCTACCGTGTCTCCGGGCAGGCCGATGATACGCTTAATAATATTCACGTCCGACTCGTCTTCGCGCGTGTCCGGTCTATCGGGGCGGGTAAATACCACAATATCGCCCCGTTCCGGCTGATCATACTCGTATACCACCTCTTTAAAAAACGGCAGGCGCAATCCGTACGAGAATTTCCAAACCAGGATATGGTCGTCAATATCGAGCGTCGGCTGCATAGAGCCGGATGGAATCTTAAATGCCTCCACTACCGAGGCTCGGAGAAAAAAAGCCAATACAAGAAATATAGCGAGGGTTTTGAAAAACGAGAGAATCTCGGAACCCTCCCCTCTTTTCCCGGAGCCCGTGCTGCTGATTTTGCCGAATTCTGAGTTGCTTCTATCAGGCTGGCGCGGCTCTAAATTCCTAGTGTCAAGGGTCGTCATTTCAATGTTTTCGAGTAAACAGATGCCATTATTAAATGAATCGGCATTCAAGGCAAATACTTGCGAATTACGCATTCTCTCGGCAGGCGGGAGGGCGAGATCGGAGAGATAAACCGACCCTGCGACACACTGAAAGCACATGGCCCGCCCTGAGCGAGCGTAGCGAGTCGAAGGGAGCGAGCGTAGCGAGTCGAAGGGAGCGAGCGACTTGTCCCGAGTAAGGGTGCAAAGCATCCGCATCGAGGGAAGCTCGAATAGGGGCTACTGAGCCATTCGAAAGGCCTGCCTTGAGCGAGCCGAAAGGCGGGTGTTAGGCGTTAAACTGCTGACGCCGTCCGAATACCACGGTACTGCAGTCTACGACCACCCCGGGCTCTTTGGAGGTGACGGTGG
This sequence comes from Deltaproteobacteria bacterium, assembly GCA_024102635.1. GTDB lineage: Bacteria > Bdellovibrionota_C > UBA2361 > UBA2361 > JAGFJO01 > JAGFJO01. The sequence goes on along the minus strand of JAGFJO010000084.1, from coordinate 17,037 downwards.
AAACGAATATTCCCGGTTCGAAAGCTCGCTCTTTAAGGAGTTCGATTTTGTCATGATCGGGAATCGCCATATTGGCTCTGATTGAGAAGTTTAGTTCGACAATAACGTTGCCTGGGGTCTCATCTAAGATCTTGGTAATCATCCCATAGATTGGATAGGTATTGCCTATCTCCACCTCTCCGGTTGCAACCTCAAGTCCGAATTTTTCGAAAAAGTTCAAATCTTTATTTTCCATGGCATGCATCCCCTAAGCAGAGACCTAAAAAAACATATATCTTCTGACCACTAGTCTGCAAATGATGAGAAATGCTTCAGGTTATAAACTGATCGTGGCGGTGGGCGTGAAAAACTTGTGTAGCAGCTTAGCTAACCAGCTGTTTTTATGCGTCTTCTCGGCAATCGAGAGATGTGGATAAGCTGTTGCCAAGCTGTTTTTAAAACGGAATTTCTAATAATGCAATTTCTCTGATATAAGCTGTCCGATTAGCACCAAAGTTGCCTCGCTCCCCTTTTTCCCAATGATCTGCAGACCGAATCCGGCTCTGTTGAGGGGCATTGACAGTGCCGGGACCCCAAGGACATTGGCAGGTGTGAGAAAAATATTTAGCTCACCAGAGATGGGAGCGCCGAGATGTGGAGATTCAAACGGCATAACCGGCGTAACAATGTAGCAGTTCTCCTCTCCGAGGATGCGGGTAACGCTTTCAAGATACCGAGGCGCTAACGGTGCACCGCCCGCGTTTTGTTTAGCGAGTAAACATAGAGCGGCGGCTTCTGGAGAGATCTGCTCGTAGCTCAAACCAAGCTCGTGTACTTGGCACGCCAAAGCACTGGCTACTGAATGCTTCCGCACGCTCTGCATCTCGGGAAGACAAAGGCTTTCAGGCAGGGCTCGAATAGGCCATGCGGCTCCGATCTTCGAGATGCAGGCAGTAAAAAGATCGAGCACCTTCTTCGAGCAAAATCGTAGGTCTTCCGGGTGCAACATAGCGAGGGTAAAATTTTCGTCCGGCTCAGGCGAAAATGTGGAAACGAGGAACGCTAAATCGTTTAGGGAGCCGGACATCAGTCCTAGCGAGTCCAGACTAACAGGAAGCAGATATGATCGTTCAGAGGAGAAAGCTTCACTTGAAAGTTTTAATCCATAAACACCGCAACATACTGCCGGGATGCGCACGCTGCCTCCGTTATCGCTTCCGATGGAAAAATCGCTCCATCCGAGCGCCACACCGATCGCACCTCCTGCACTTGAACCACCAGGGGTGAGCTCGGCATCTACGGGGTTAATCATCTGTCCGAAATAGCGGTTATGACCCCCGGCGCCTATTGCGAGTTCGTCCATGTTGCAAGCGAACGTGGCGACTGCTCCCGAGCCAAGAAAGAAATCTACTATTTCGGCTGTTGCTGTAGCGGAGGCAATCGGCGGCGGGTTAATACCCAGGGATGCCGGCCGCCCCTTCACTGCAATGTTATCCTTAATTGAAAATGTTACTCCTCTTAACGGTCCGTTAGTAGAGATCTGCACCGGCTCCAGCAGCCGGATGGCAGCGCGATAATGGCCATTCTGCCTTTTCAATCGATTGATCTGGCAGTATATCCGTTCTTCAGAGTCGCTGCGCGATAATGCAGCCGCTTCGATTAAAGTCCTCATATATAGAGACCCATGCCGGCAAAAGTGACAGCACATTCACGGTCGTAGTCTATCGCCTGCCGGTAATCGTAGGTTTTGGCTTTATACTTAATTCCGAGTCTCTCAAGTACATCAATAACGAGATACATAGTCGGAAATCCACAAATTCTTCTGGCGTCTCCGTCTTCGGCCACATGAGAAAATAAAGCTTCTTTGTCCTGACTCTCGATTGCTTTGAGGTAAATCTGATCTCTCTCCGCAACTTCCTCCATCCTCTTCGGTGAAAGCGAGTCAGTGTCGCCAAATGAGCGTCCGACATGAGCCATATCGACTCCCGCGATGAAACTAAAGCTGCGTCCCTCCCCAAGGTGATCTCTCAAGCAAGCGGTTAAGCTCTCGGCGAATCTTTCATACATTTCGAAATGCGACGGATGCTTGCTCGACGCGATCATCTGGTGAAAGCTCCCCACCAGGATAGGCGCGATTGTCGCGCCCGGTTTCAGGTAACTAAGGAAAGGAAGTTGAAGCTCTAAAGAGTGTTCCTTGCGGTGCAATATTTCATCGGCGAAGCTGCGATCAGCCCCGTACAAAGAGGAGAGTTTCGACACAAAGCTCTTATCGCAAGGCAGCAAACCAAGAGGGGTATCAAAGTGCTTACAACTAAGATGAAACATGTAGCGGCTGTACTGATGAGCTGTGCCGATCAAAAGGTAAAGATCGTGGCAGTGCGGTTCAAGATAGCGGTAAGTTGCTCCGTAACATGCCGAACCGCGCCTATAGTCGATGTGCGGAGAAACCAGGCCGATGAGCGAAGAAGTAGCGGAGGCGATCTCTCCCGCTTGCGAATTTCCGTTAAGGTACTTCTGCAACTGAACCTTTAAAAGTGCCGGTTCGAGCGGGTAACCGAGTCCCGCCATCGAGGGCGGCCGGGTTTCGGCCGCAGCAAATTCATCGAGCATATTCTTTTGCGCGGCAAAAAACTTAGGGCTGGCTAGAAAAAGATGTTCATCGAGGAGTCCGATTAGCTCCCTAATAATCTCGGTCGATACTCCATGAGGCGCAAACTTTGCCGTAATATCGCTTACCGAGAGATTCCCTTGAAAGCAGGATAAAATCGGAGCCACGGCCGGTATAAGCAGCAGCGGCTTAGTGGCAACCCCTATTGGGCAATTGATGAGCAGAACCTCTTGATCCTCTATAGACTCAAGCCGCATCTCGAGCGGCCAGCGAAGCTTTGGATATTCCAGCACACCGCTCATATCGCCGGCACCACGGTCAGGTGAATTGGATAAGCTATTAGCACGATATAGCTATTATAGCAGCTTACTAAAGGTGACGACACGCCCCAGCGTGGCCGCTAAAAGGGGGAGAGTAGGTGATTTCCATTAGGCCGCAGAGCGGCTATGATCTTGCAAAGGATAGCGAGGGTAAAGTGATGAAAAGAGCAAATGTTTACCTGATTGTATTAGTGCTTTTAATGCCCGCTTGCGGTGGGTCAGGGCGAAGCTTGCAGGGTAAGTATTCAGTTACCGACGTGAACATTCTTGCAAATGACATCGAAGTAGGAGAGTCGGTAAGAGTCGAGGTGTTCTTCGAGACCAAAACCGAGGGGGACGGGACTCCGGACGGCGTAGATTTAGTAGTGCGCATTCCGGCAGAGCTCGAATATGTATCCGGCACTTCGGCCATATACGACGGAGATACTAATAATTCCGACCGCTATACCCCGCAGTTAATCACGGAGTGCGAGACCGGGGAATCCTATCTTATCTACGAATTTCAAGACTTCGATCTTTTCAACCGCGAAGTTGGTGGAGCTGGGAACTTCGGTATCAGATTGGAAGCGCGCGGCGTTAGCCCGGTGGCGGCTACCTTTGTGGGCGCTACTGCCGGAGATCGAGAAGGCTTTGAATGCGGGGAGCAATTCGCGGCGGAGGAGAATGAAGCGGTTCAGGTTCTGCCGTGAACAAGACTATCTAATAGGTTGGCAAGGACGGCATTTAGCGCGCTAATCGCTTCTTCCACCTGCCACTTGGTTTTATCGCGAGCACCGACCATATCGGAGATGCTCCTTATTTCGATAAACGGGAGCTTCTTGCTCAGGCACACATAGAAAACCGCGCCGCCCTCCATGTTTACTATTTGAGGGTTGTACTTAACTCGGGCCCGCTCAATTGAGTCGGGCCGTGAAAGTACGGTGTTAACCGTTATTGAGCGAACGGCCGGAAGACCGGCAACTGCCGGTGAGGAAAGCAGGGCGGCGTCCGCCATTAGCATTCCCGATGAAAACGGCTCTTGATCCGGATCCGCAAGGCCGATCTGAAAGAGATCAAGCCACCCCTCGTCAGTTTCAGCCCCAAGGTCAGCCAGCACCTCCTCCTTCACCAAAACGGTGCGCGGCGGTCGTAAATCGGCAGTGAAGCTGCCCGCTATGCCGGCGCTCACCACCGCATCCACCCGCATTTTCTCAAGGAGCCGTGCGAGGGAAACTCCGCACTGAAGCTGACCTACCCCGCAAACGAGCACGGCTAGTTCACCGCGTTCGGCGACGTAGCCTGCTTTGCAGGTGCGGGGTAGTTCGATGCCGAAGCCGGCACAGACAGGCGCGATTTCAGCGGCGGTCGACGCAACAAGCAAGATGCTCATGACCTTATTTACCGATACAAAACTTGGAGAATATCCGGCCCAATATGTCTTCCGTGTAAGTCTTCCCTACTATCTCCTCCAAGGAGGTGAGGGCGGTACGTATGTCAATGCTCACTAGCTCAAGCGGCTGATTCCCGCACCCCTCCAACGCGCGCTGCAATGAAGCGCGTGCGCGGGAAAGGAGTGAGCGATGTCGCTCATTTGTCACCACACTGCTGGCCTCGCTCTGAGAGGGAAGGCTATGGGCCACCTCATCTATCAGAGCTTGAGTGAGTGACTCAAAGCCGGCAAGGGTGCGGGCTGATATATAAAAATTTTGCTGACAGGTCGAAGAATCGCAAAAAATGCTGCCGATCGCAGACGGATTAAGATCGATTTTGTTGGTTACCATCCAGATCTTTTTTGCCGCGCCCTTCAATAAAGGCAAAACATGCTCCCACTGGCGCGCCTCATCCGAAGCATCAGCCACGAGTATCACCAAGTCAGCCCACTCCAAACGGTCAAGCGCCAGTTCAATGCCGATCTTCTCCACAGAGTCGCTTGTCTCTCTAATGCCGGCAGAGTCGCAGAATATAAAGTTATAGCCCCCTAGGGTGGCGCTCTCTTCAATTAGGTCGCGAGTCGTTCCCGAAACTTCGGTAACAATGGCGCGTTCCCTGCCCAAGATGCGATTTAGAATGCTCGATTTCCCCGCATTGGGAGGACCGCATAAAAGGACCCTAAAGCCTTCCTTAACCACTTGACCAAAAGAGTAGCTTTGAAGAAGTGCGTCGATCTCGCTTATAGTTTTCGCAATCACATGTTTTGTATTGGAGAGCTTGACCTCATCGATATCTTCTTCCGGAAAATCAATGGAAGCCTCCAGCTCAGCTAGCGTATCGCGTAGAGGCTCGCCTATAGAATTGATGCTGGAGCTAAACCTCCCCTCCAGCTGCTCGCCCGCTATTTTGAGCGCATTTTCGCTGCTGGCGTTGATTAGATCGGCGATCGCTTCAGCCTGCACCAGGTCGAGCTTGCCGTTCAGAAAAGCGCGCTTGGTAAACTCTCCCGGCTCTGCCGGAAGAACACCCGACGCAAAAAGGGAGCGCAATATTTTTTGTACCAAAAGAGGGCTGCCGTGAAACTGAAACTCCCCGACATCCTCGCCGGTATAGCTAAAAGGAGCCGGCATATATACGGCAAGAGCTTGATCGATAATGTCTCCGCTTTTGAAGTCCACTAGGTCGCCAAAAACCAAGAGCCGTGGGTTGGCAACCGGATCTTTTTTCCCGCGGAATAGATTGCGAAGAGCTTTCTTGGTGGCCGGACCGCTTATCCGCACGACTGCAATTCCGGCAGGGGCCGGAGCGGTGGCTAGCGCCCCGATAGTAGTTTTGTCGGCCATGACTACAATAGTGTAATCGCGTAGCAAGCGGAGAAGATCACCGCGCTGCCTGCCAGTGTCATGGCCCATGCATTACGCGCTGAGTCGCTCTTCATCTGCACCTGCTGCACTATAGAAATAAGATTATTAACAAACATATAGAGCACAAGTCCGGAGGGGAACGGAAATATTATAAAGGAAACCACCAGTATTAAAGGCAAAAGCAGCATGATTTTTTTCTGCTGTGGATCGGCGGCCGACGGGGTGGTTATCTGCTGAATAAGCATCGTAAGCCCCATTAGCAGGATCATCACTGGAACGCCCATTCCGAACAGCTCTAGCCGCTCCGGAGAGGATAAATCATTAACCCATAGCGCAAACTCTGCATGACGCAACTCAATCGAGTAATTAAGAGCGTTGTACAGCCCCAAGAATACAGGGAACTGAATGAGCATAGGTAAACAGCCGCCCATTGGGTTGACACCGTGCTTCTTGTAAAGCGCCATGGTCTCCTTGTTGAGCTGATTCTGATCTTGTATTCGCTCTCTCAGCGCCTTCATCTCAGGCTGCAAAGCTTGCATTGCTCGCATTGACCTAAAGCTGGTGCGGGTAAGAGGCAGAAAGGCTGTTTTGATCACTAAGGTGAGCAGTACGATTGCCAGCCCATAATTTCCGAACCACTTGTTGAATAGCCGGAGAAGGTCGAGCAAAGGGTGAGCCACGAAGGCAAACCAACCGAGGTCGACACTCCGTTCAAGCTGGTGACCGGCCCGGATTAAAGCGGCCTGCTCTTTCGGGCCGGCATATACTAAGAGCCCCTTGGCAGAGCTGAAGCCCTGCATTCTAGTCAGATACGTGTTGTCCAGCTTAATGATGCCGGACGGCTGTGCGGCAGAAGGGGCCACAAGCGCCGCCGCAAAATATTTATCTCCGAACGCAATCCACTGCTGCGGCGAAAGTAAAACATCTTCCTTGGTGAGCGCTGTCAGCTCCTTAAGGTTTACTTTGTTGTTGGAGAGTAAAGTTACATAGTTATGATTTATGCGGACATTGCCGTTAAGCGCTGCATCGTGATGCGACCACTCGATCCAGGGCTGTCCAAGAGAGGCATCCACAATTGCATCGACTGAAAAGAGATACGAGTCGCCTGAAAAGCGAATCTCTTTTCGTATCACCGATCCATTTGGCAGCGTTCCCTTGAACGAAAGTAATGCCTCCTGCCCGGCAGACAGGGCTATCTCTCCCTCTGCTGAAGGCTGAGGAGATGCGCTTAGTTCATAAGTCACTGCTACATCGGAGTGCTCGGCCACATATACACCAAGCGGATACGGCGCGCCGTTTCGCACTGCGACAAGATCTAAAAGCTCAGTCTTACCGAGCTCGGCGGGATAATCTTTAAGCTTATAGCTGGTAAGCCGCGCCCCCAGCGAGCTAAGGGTGAGTTCTACCTTTGAAGTTGTCACTCTAATACTTGGCGCCTGAAGAATATCATTAGAGGAGGGGAGCAAACTCGAAGCAGATTGGGCCGGTGCTGCTGGAGCGGGCGGGGCCTTTCCCGTCGCCACGGCAGGCGGGGGCGGAGGTAGTTTCGACGTATCGGCTGGAGCTGGAGTCGGGGACGCTGAAGAAACCGCGGGAGGCCGGTTCTTGTACGGCGCCATTACCCATTCAAACCAGAACATGAATAGAAACATGCATAACAGAATGGCAATTGCAGTTCTTCTGTCTTCCATCTCTTCTAATTCCTAGCTTCAGCTCCTATGCTAGCCCTTTTCGCTTCGTCGCGCGGAGGCACCGGATCGAATCCTCCTTCGCACCAAGGCTGACAGCGGAGCAGTCTCTTTGCCGCAAGGTAGCAGCCTCTCAGCCAGCCATGATCCTCAATAGCCTGCACAGCATAGTGTGAGCAGGACGGATGAAACCGGCAACGATTGCCGAGAAGCGGCGAAACGAAACGGGAGTAGAGTTTATGTACTGCTCTTAAGATCTTCATTTTTTTGCCGCCGCGATCTCTGTCCGCCGGTTCTTGGTTTTGTCGGGTTTAAGATATCCGGCCCGGCGCAAAAGACCAAGTAACTGCCGCTGAATTTCTTCGTATGCCAGCAGCGTGGCGTCCCGTCTTGCGATTACCACAAGATCTATCTTTTTGGTGAAATGCTGCTGGTTTAGTCGAAACACCTCGCGTATTCTCCTTTTCAAGCGATTACGCATAGTGGCCCGTTTATCGACCTTGGTTGTGATTGTAATGCCTATTCTCGACGAATCGGTTACGGATCGATCGGCAATAATCAGGAAATGGCGCGAGAAAAGCTTATTACCTGCCTCCTGAACCCGCTTGAATTCCTTTGATTTCTTTATTTTGAGCGTCGGCGGAAATGAATTACGCACTAAATCTATACTGCCGGAATCTATCTGTAGTGACCCTTCTTGGGTGCGGTTACAGAGAGGCGCTTGCGCCCCTTTCGGCGCCGCGCATTCAATACTTTACGCCCGCCTTTTTTTGATATCCGTTTGCGAAAGCCGTGTGTAGTACGCCTACTCTTCTTGCTCGGCTTATAAGTTCGTTTCATGGTTCAACTTGAGTATGGGCGGCTATTTCGAGCTTCGATTCTAAAAACAAGGCCCGGCCGCGTACAGCGAACATGGATAGTATAAGAAAGGGCCTATTAAATCAAGAGAGCCACATGCAAATGCACCACCAACTACTGCCAATTTGTCGAGTATTTTGGCGGTTATGCGTAATTAGGCCCGCCGGTGAGGTAGTTGCACACATAGTCTTTAACCCCCTCTTCCAGACTGGGGGAGATAATGGGGCAGCCCGCCGCCTTTAGCCTCTCCATTCTTGCCTCTGTGAAATATTGATACTGCGGACGAAGCTCATGCGGCATGTCGATATATTGAATTGCTTCGGGACGTTTCATGGCGGTAAAAACGGCCCTGACAAGATCATTCCAGCTGCGTGCGGAGCCACTGCCCAGATTGAACAGGCCGTTCACCGACGGATTGTTAAGCAGCCACCACATCACATCGCAACAATACTTGACATAGACGAAGTCGCGCTTCTGCTCTCCATCCGTGTATCCGGCTCTGTGAGACTTGAATAGCTTCACCTGCCCCATAGAACTTATTTGCTGAAAAGACTTCAAGGCGATGCTGCGCATATCTTCTTTGTGGTACTCGTTTGGGCCGTATACATTGAAAAACTTCAGCCCCACAATGTTGTTAAAATACCCATGCCGCTTCGCGTAAAGATCGAAAAGATGTTTTGAGTAGCCGTACACATTGAGTGGGACCAGCTTTTCAAGCCGCTCCAAGTCATCATCGTAGCCGTGCTGTCCGTCGCCGTAGGTGGCCGCACTGCTGGCGTATATGAAACGGACGCCGGTGCGTATCGCATAATCGCAGAGCGCCTTAGTGTACTCATAGTTATTCCGCATCATGTAGTCGGCGTCTCTCTCAGTCGTGGAAGAGCAGGCGCCCATATGAATGATTGCTTTCGGATTGGATAGCTTGACGTTGCGAACCTTGTCTATGAAATCATCTTTGTGAAGAAAGTCCAGATAGCGGATATTTCTCAGATTCTTCCATCGTTCGGTTGATCCGAGTTCATCAACAATAAGGATATCGTCGATGCCTTCGATATTGAGCTTTCGCGCGAAGACGCTGCCTATAAACCCGGCGCCGCCGGTAACTATATACATTCTAGCCAGTGCTCCCTACCTAAATAAGCCTGTCTCCTAATTTAGGAGAGAGGATTTTTCACGCCGTTTGCCCCGCAGCATGCTAACATAAAAGCGGTTTTGCCGTAAAACGGAGCGATAACGGAGGCGTCTAGGAGCCCGGCGCCTTATCGCATAGAACTCACCTTTCGCTAGATATTGTAAGGGTTTTCACGGCGGCCCCTAAAAGACGTTTATCCTGGCTGAGGCCGGCTTTGAACGGTGATTGGAGCTTTTCAACATAAAGGGATATTGAGGAGGGAGAGCTGAGCTTCGTTTTGTCAATGAGGACGGAGACGTTTTCCCATCTGCCCGGGGTGGATTCTGTCAGAATCTCTTCCTGCGGAGATGAGTCATGCCAAAGGCGCACGGTTTGTCCGGGCCACGGGGTCATGATCTCTAGGTCAATGCGAGAAGGACCGCTCTCGATCTTCTCAAGAAACGATGAGGGAAGGTTAATTCTAACTACTCTTTTGCCTATCCAGCAAAACTGCTCGGCTTCGGCCGGCTCTCCTGAGCAGCTGAGCTTCCCGCTTGCAACCTCGCGCATCGGCAAACTGCATTCTGTACATAATTGCGCTCTATCATCTACGGCAGCTAATAGTGCGTCAGAGCGGCGAAGATCGTAAATTACAATTGCCGGATTTTTTACAATCCTCTCCTTTTCATTCACCCCGTCGAACTCAGCCGCCTTCATAAGATACGAGGGCGGCTCGCTCCATGCTCCCCAGTGCCCTGTAACGATTCTGTCGTACCCATCCAAGAAAAGATCTGGAGACGAAAACTTATCTTGATCGAAGCTGCGAACATCGGAGCGATAAAGGAGATGCGGCGGCATCATAATCTGTCCGCTTATTGCCGTTGATTTTCCCTCAAGGTTGCTGTTGAGCCACTCCGAGGCGGCATCTCTTGAGTCTCTTTCAGCCAGGAGAGTAGCTCTCTCGTTAAGAGATAGTGACAGCGGCTCGGCGATTATGATTATAACGAAAGTCAGCGATGCTGCCGCCGCTAAGAGTTCCGAGGGCAAGCGCCTTCTTATTGCAGCCAGCGCTGCCGAAGCCGAGATGGCTATAAACGGTATAAAAGCAATCATATTGCGGGTAAAGTTCGCTTTTTGAAGTATCATTTCAAGGAACAAGAGCAAGGGAAAGGAGAGAAAAAGCAGCGTTGCCTTGCTTGGCCTTGCCAACATAAGCGCAAGCCCGGCGGCTGAAGCAGCCAACCCTGCCGGTCCGATCGCGCTCTCTGAAAGCCACAGCAAGTAGAAGATGGCCTGCTCGATTCCCGGCGAAGCCGTATGCCCCTCATGGCCGGCCACCGAATAATGCCACACCTCGTAGCCTATATCTTTAACAAAGCGATCGAGCTCAATAAGTATAAAAGGGGAGGCCGCAAAGAATGCTATCAGGGGGACCGCAGCCGCGATAGCCATCTCGCGCCGCTTAATTGCCCCGGACAAAAGTACGGCCAATCCCGGCACCGCGATTATAGGCAGCGCATTATATTTCGAAGATATCGCAAGTCCTGCGAAGACAGCGCAGAGGATAAGATGGAGCGGCTTACCCGATTTCAGATATACGAGGCCGATATAAACCGCTGCCCAGCACATCGCAGCCATTAAAATGTCCACTCCGATTATGCCGGAGTGCTTTATGAGGTCCGGCGACACAGCTGTTAGCAGGGAACTTCCCGCTGCCGCCCAGATGGATCCGGTTACAGTTTTGGCGGTAAGAAACGTCAGTACGACCAGCGCCACTCCCAGCAGCACGCTAACAGCGCGAACGGCCTTGACAACATTAGGATGTGAAGCTGTATAGGCGTATCCCGCAAGGCCATAGCGGTTGTAGGTGCGAATATCATCAAGCGATTGCGCTCTTCCGCGGCTTTTCTCCCAGGCATAGCCGGCCAAAACAGCGGGCATGCGGATATAGAAGTGTAAAGACGGCTTATTGAAGTAGTGGGGATTCATCTCGCCGCGCTTCACCATATTTACGGTGCGGTTGAAGTGGTGACCCTCGTCTTCTTGGTAAAAATAGGGCATTTGCAGCCCGAGTGTGTAAAGGCGCAAAAGTGCGGCGAAAAGCGCGATACCGATGCAGAGGAAGAATGCACTAAGCGAGCGAGTCATCATCAAAAAAGTGATATTTTGATACTAGGCTATTATAAAAATTGTCTATTGTGCCATTCGGTATATGTAAAGTTCTGCAAAGTAGGACTATAATACGAATAGTTTTTGGACGTGGGCCCATAGCTCAGCTGGGAGAGCGCAACATTCGCATTGTTGAGGCCGGCGGTTCGATTCCGCCTGGGTCCATTCGACTCGCCGCCAAGGCGGCTCGCTCATGGCAGGCCCGTTGGGCGGCGAGGCGAATGCCCTAAGCGAAGGAGCGTCAGCGACTGAGTCGAAGGGCTATTTCCGTTCGCCACTGCGGCCAAGACCTAGCATATTTCGAAAATAAGTCTTGCACGGGCGGAAACTATTCCTCCCATACATGCCACAAATTACCAATTCAGACAGATTCGATCCGCGAATACCCTATCTAGAATGCTCAGATCTCGCAGGTAGTCTGCGAAAAGAGACGATACCTTCAAGAACGATAGACGAGCTTAGCGGAGAGAGAGCGTGTCGAAAGCCTCTATAACGGGGGAATGAATATGCTGAGCTCAATTAAACGCCTGTGCGGGGCGGTTTTACTGGTCCTTATTATTCCTATGTTTGCCGTTGCCGATCACGGCAGGTGGTTTGTACGCAACAAGCAGCCGGTAATATTCAAGGTAGTAGTAGACGGCAGCGGGTCTGCCATCACTATCAGTGGCGACTCGTTTGATACCGGCAGCTGGCGCAAAAAGGAAGCTCCGAGAGTAGTTCTTAATGACGAAGAGTTGAAGGTAATCTCTTATTCTTCAGAGGAGATAATTGCAGAGTTCCCACAGCTTGAACCGGGAACTTATCGCATCGAAGTTCAGACTAAGTTCTCTCCATTTTTTACAGCGGTCGGATATTTTACCCTGGCGGGCACCGGAATCCATGGGCCGGCAGGGCCACAGGGCGAGCAAGGTCCGCAGGGCGAGCAGGGGCCGGCCGGTGAGCAAGGTCCAGCAGGAGAACCCGGTCCAATGGGGCCTGAGGGTCCTGCAGGAGCTATAGGTCCACAGGGACCGGCCGGTGAGCAAGGACCTCAAGGTGAACAGGGGCCTGCCGGAGAGCCGGGGACGCAAGGTATAGCAGGTGATGGATTTGTAGTCGGCACCGTTCAGGCATCGCTCTTAACTCCGGAGCAGTTCGCTGTCGCTGTCAGCGACACTGATTCTTTTAGCGCATCTACTTCACGCTGGGTTCTTGCAGATGGCCGGGATGTTAGCGGATCCCTCTTCGAACAGATCTCCGGCATGTCAAAAGTACCTGATATGCGCGGAACATTTTTAAGAGGCATGAACCTAGGGCGCCAAGATGGCAATGAGGATCCCGATGGAGATCTCCGTGCCCTTGGCGATTATCAATCAGATCAGTTTCAAGGCCACGGCCATACCCATGAGATGCCTGCGAATAACGGGTCCTACAGCCCCGGAACTTTCTACGGAACCTTCGGAACGGGCCAGCTCGTGGATGGGCGTGTCCGGCATCCCAGTTCTATTTCTCAGTACGGCTCGGCGCGCTTTGGCTCCGAGACTCGCCCGAAAAACACGGCCGTTAATTACTATGTGAAGATTAACTGACCGAGGAAAGTCTAGCTCCAGCTAAGCCTAATTACTTCTTTGCCCTTTTTGCGGCAGCCCTTTTTTTCTGGATGACTTTGCCTTTTGGCCTAGAATTACCATAGCTGCCGCGAAACAACTTCCCTTTCTTTGAACGTTTATCACCCTTTCCCATTTAGCTCTCCTAATAAAGTCAGTTTAATCAGAATCCTTCTTGTTGATAATCGATACTCCCATAGAAAAGTCAATATAGTTGTCTCCATTGACAGAAACAACTTGAAACTCTCCGAGCGCCCCGCTTACTTTTAAAGGTGAAAGAAGAGCTTGCATTATCTGCTCTGCGCTCATTTTGCCGGTAAGGTTCTTTCTCAAAAGCAGGTGAGCCAAATCGTAATGGCTTCCAGCCGCCGTTAGCAGATTAGAAGTTCCGAATCTTGTCTGGTACTTCTGAGCAAAGCTGTGATTTGATTGAGCTGAAACATACCAAGCGCCGTTTAGGGCGCCGGCCGCGATACGATGTTCCTCGCTGTCCTCAAATGATTCACATCCGAACAGTTCCAAATTCAAAGAGAGCTCCTTTGCCTGCTTGGCGATCATTCCGGACTGACCAAAGGAGAGGCATGTTCCAAGTTGTTTGACGCCTTTGGCTGAGGCCTTCAGAAGAAAGGGGCGGAAGTCTTGTGTTTCAGGGGGATACTCCTCATCTATCAGAAGAGGAGCCAGCTTGTATTGTGAGCGAAATCCTCGCGCGATTGCCTGCGTGAAGTCATTAATAGAGATAATAAATCCAAGCTTATCGTAACCGCGCTGGGCTGCTTCGGCCGCCATTACGGCTGCCTCGCGCTCCGCGGAAGGCCAAGTTCTTAATACGTAACGCCGCCCGAGAGAAACCTTCTCATTACTGGCCCATGCCAGCAGCGGCACTTTACGCTTTTCTGCAAGCGGGGCGATCGCCATTGAGGGTCCGGAGGAAAGCACTACTATAAGATTCACGCCGTCTCGCTCAACCAGTTTATTAAACGCGGAGACTGTTTTAGATAAAACTAGCTGGTCGTCCTCGTATATTACTGTAAAGGGCCGGCTAATCTCTTCCAGACCCAGTTCAAAACCGTTCCTGCAAGCAGCGCCCCAAGCGCTGCCTGGGCCGCTGAATGACCCGATGAATCCTATTTTAAGCCTGTCTTCTTCAGCGTCTGCCGTCGAAGCGAAAAGGAATATTGTTAGAATGAAAAAGGAAAGCAGCGGCTTAGAAAAACGCAATAAAGGGCGCACCGCTCTCCCGCTAATCATATATTAAACTTATTTGCACACGCTCATTACATCAACCACGAATGAGCTTGGCAACCGTGCGCAAATGCTCACCGCCCCTACAGAAGCCGCAGCTGATTTTCCGGGCGGCGGAAGGGCGACTTTTTCAATCTGGAGCGTTTGCCGTCTCGTTGATTCCCAGTTTGCGGCAGGATTAACGTCTAGCCACTCTATAGAATATCGTTCATAGGGATTAGGTGGATTAATAACTTCCTTGAGGCCATTCGGCATTTCCCAAGATATCATGGATGCCCGGGCAGCAGAAGAACTGCCTCTATCGTCCGCTCTTGTCGAGCTCAATAGTGGTTAGGCCGTGCGCGATCGCGATTTTGGTGAGTTCGGCCTGGCTTCCTGCTCCTAGTTTCTCCATCATTCGGTGGCGGTGGTTTTCTACTGTGCGGATTGAGCGCTTAAGAATGAACGCGATCTCTTTATTGCTCTTTCCAGAGGCTATTAACCGAAGGATTTCGGTTTCGCTCTCGGTCAGGGGGAGTTTCTTTCGGCTGCTCAACTGATTTAGCAGTGATTGAATCTTAGGAAGAAAGGTTTCCTCGTTGAGCGGCTTCTCAAGGAAGTCGGCTGCGCCGAGCTGCACCGCCTCCACCGCCATCGGGATATCGCCGTATCCTGTAACCAGCACTATAGCGGTCTCAGGGCGCGAGCTTTTCACGGCTTCGAGCAGCTGTAGCCCGCTCATTTCCGGCATATTGATGTCCGATATTATAAGGTCGCATCCGTACTGTTTTACCGCCTCTAAGCATGCCACGGCACTGCTGAACGTTTGAGTAATGCACGCCAAGCCTGCTATGCTGCGGGATACCGCCTTCAAGACTAAAGGCTCGTCGTCGACGATAAATACCGTAGGAGGTGAGGTTCTTTTCGCGTTTTCTTCGTTTTTAATTTTCATCGGTATGCTCATCTGACCGTTTAAACCACGGCCGGATCGCGGCCTTCCTCTTCTGAATCAATAAGAACCGGTGCTTTCGGCAGTTCAATTACGAATGAAGTGCCTTCGCCAAAGCGGCTGAGGACCGAAACCTTTCCGCCGTGATCCGTGACGATCTGCTTTAATATATGAAGGCCTAAACCGCTGCCCTCACCAGGCGCTTTGGTGGTGATGTAGTCAGTAAAAAGACGTCTTTCGAGCTCCGGAGGAATACCTCCACAGTCATCCTCGAATCGGAGCGTTAGATTCTTATCGCTCTCTTCGCCGGATATCGTAAGAAAACCGCTGCCACCCGGCTTAAGTGCTTGTATCGAATTGTTCATCAAAATATAGAAGAGCTCTTCAATTTCAAATGGCCGTGCCTTTATCTGCGGAAGCGATTCAAGCCCAGATATTTTAATGATCAGACCCGCCTTATCAGCCGAATTTTTTAACGCTTGAAGCGTGTTCGAGGCGGATTGTTGCAGCGATACCAGGCTGGCCGGCTCCTCGGATCGGTACTTTGTCATCTGAAGAACCTCTTGCACTGCCCGGCTCGCTTTCTCGATCTCCTGCAATGAATCACTCAGATTTTCGTTCAGCTCTTTTGGTACGGTAAGTCCGTTAATCATCTTCACGGATTGCTGCAGAAAGAGGCGTATCGAAGTGAGCGGTTGATTGAGCTTGTGGGCAACTATGGCGCCTAAAGTGCCTAATGATGCGAGAGTCTCCGCTCTTCTTATACGTTCCCTGTAAAGTGAAATATTATTTTCGATCCGTTTGCGATCGCGTAGGTCTTGAAACAAAAGTACATATCTGGCACTTCTGTTTTCGGAGCCTCGAAGCGAAGAGAGAGTCATCGATACAGGGATGTTCTCGTTTTCCCCGCCGCGCAGAAATCCTTCTACCGTTCGGCCTAACAGAAGATTAGGATTAAGCCGGTGACGGTCGAACTCTTCGCAGGATAGAACTGCATCCGCATTATAAGTCTCTGCTTCCTTTAATGACCGCTTCGTAACAGCTTCAAAGGCGCGATTGGAGCTTATGATATCAAGCTCCGCATTCAGGACTAAAAGAGGCTCCTGAATAGAGTCAATAATGCTTTCGTGATAGTCGGCCGACACCGTTGTCCGCGCCAAATTTTCGGCCATCTGATTGAACGCGCGTGATAATCGCGCAACTTCGTCATGGCCGGAGACGGGAACTTTACATTCAAAATCACCTTTCATTAGCCGATTGACCGCGAAATTTAGCTTCGCAATTGGTCTGGTCAGCATGTAAGAAAGAATTATGGCGTTAATTATCGCCAGAATTATCATCGTAAGAGCAGCAATGCGAATAAGGTTAGTCGCATTGCCGGAATCAATTAGGGCGCTATCGATACTGCTTCGTATTGCTATCATCTCGCTCTCGATCGCCCTTGAAGAGAGCTCAAGAAAACGCTTTTCAATACCTTCTATCTCCGCCCTCTTTGCTGCCGCGAATCGGCTCGTTATGTCCTCCATTCGCAAAAGTTCATCCGACAGTCCGGCGAGTTGACGCGCGTGCTTAGCAACTTCGATTATCTCGGGGCTTACGGTGCTCTTTTGTGAAAGATAAAATTCGGTGGCAGCCATAAGGCTCTTTTGAATTTCGACCGCTTCTTGGTATTCGCGCTGAAGTTCAAGATCTTCCGGTCCGGCGGCGGAAGCTCTAATCATCTGGTAACTTGCAAGCGCTTCAAGGAGATGCATTGTATTGGCCTGTAGCT
>JAGFJO010000049.1 GCA_024102635.1 Deltaproteobacteria bacterium | reverse complement strand
AAAGATACCCTGCGCTTCGGTCCCTTCAAACCGAAGGGATTGACAGATCCTGCTACCGGGAGAAGGCCCTTTGCTGTGCTGCAGTTAAGGCAGGATGACAAAGCGGGCGAGCTGTGGAGCCTGGTTGGAATGCAGACCAGAATGAAGCGCCATGAGCAGGAGCGAATCTTCCGTTCACTGCCGGGGCTTGAGAATGCCGAGTTCGTGCGATACGGCTCAGTTCATCGAAACACTTTCATCGACTCTCCCAAGTTCCTCCAGCCTTGGCTTGAGTACCGCGGCCGCCCCGGTCTATTTTTTGCGGGACAGATAACGGGAGTGGAGGGGTATGTCGAGTCGGCTTCCGGAGGACTTGTTGCGGGAATCAACGCTGCAAGAGCAGTGTTAGGTGAGACACCGGTGGTGTTTCCAAGCGAGACTGCTATTGGGTCGCTAATGAACTATATAAGCGATCCATCAAGAACTGATTTTCAACCAATGAATGTAAGTTATGGCCTAATACAGTCCTATACAGCGCCGCTTGAAACCAAAAAGAAAACCCCTAAAAGGGATCGGCGGCGGGAGTACGCCGAAAAGGCGCTTATGATTGCGGAGGACTTCTATCAGCGGGTGGCTCCTCCGGCACTGCCCTCAGAGACCTTTACTTGCCTCTAAGTTTTGCAGCTATATCCTGCACCAAAGGCTTCGAGCCGACATAAAGAGTCGAGCGTTGGTGGCGATCTTCGGGCTTCACATCTAAGATCTCATCTCCGGCCTCATTGACGGCCATACCGCCGGCCTCATGAGCAAGAAACGCCACCACCGCGCACTCATACATCAGGCGCAGTTTACCATTCGGTCTGTTATTACTGGGGTTCCGATGATTAACGATCGCCGGATACATGAACATTCCACCGTTATGAAGCAATCTGTGGAAGTCCACCGCAAGTGAGCCGGCGTAACGGAAGTTAAAATCTCCTTCATGGGCTGTGATCCAATCATTGACTTTCTTTGAGAACTGATTTCGCTTTGAAGAATTAAAGCATAATTCCCAGCTCTTTCTATCTTCAGGAAATATCACCCGGGTCGGGCGCACATAAACGCCGCTATCATCGCGTAGAAATCGCCATGTCCCGGCATCACGAATGCCGAAGGTGAAGATTCCGGATGGAATTATAAACATACCCGCTGCAATGAACTCACGTCCCTGCCGCAAATGAAAGTCCTCCGGGCCTTCCAAGTTGCGCTTGGCGATGCCGAACAGAAAGCCTACCGGCAGGCTGTGCTTCACATTACTCGAACCGTCAAGGGGATCAAAATATACGATGTATCGCCCTTCATCATTGAAACGAATTTCGTCGGGGACCTCTTCGCTTGTAGCTTCAAGTACTTGGCGCGATTGTGATAGATAGTGTGTAAGAATCTGGTGGGCCATAAGATCAAGCCTCATAACCTGCTCACCTTGTATGTTTATTCCTCCGCTCTCCCCGATGTTTCCGTGGATTGCTCCCATGTTGTAGTAGTACTGAATGTAGTTTGCGGCAGTTAGCACCGATTCCATTAAGATTAGGAAGTTAAGCGTTCTGGAGTGTGCAAGCTGGTGCTGAAGCAGAAAATGCATAAATGTGTTTTCTAGTCTCATTATCTCCTCATGCTGCTTAGCCCGTGGGTTACCACTTTTACGGCACTCCTGCGCTGCTCGTAAAAATCCATGATCCATAATGTAGAATTGACTTTCAACCAAATTCTTGGTACGGCGTGTATAGCTTTGGTGTTAGGGAAGAACGGTGAAATTCCGTCACGGGCCCGCCGCTGTAACCGGGGACCGGCAAGTAGATGAATCCACTGGCTGAAATGCTGTTATCAGCATGAGCTGGGAAGGGTAGCTTGCCGGGGCGATCCGGAAGTCAGAAGACCTGCCGAAGGCTGTGAAATAGTTTAACTCTCGAGGAACAGGAGTCAAAACCGATGAATACTTCGCTTCACTGCGAGTTCGCTCGCTCTTTTCCGCAATCCGCCAATCGCTGCCTTGTTGTTAGACCTATTGTTGTCAGGTTTTTATTGGCCTGTGCTGCTCTGGCGCCCTTAAGTTTCGCCAGCGCTGCTGATGAGCCGGGCCATAGCGGTGAATCCGAGCACGAGTATACGATCTCGGCAAATCGCTTGAAGACTCCGCTTATCCGGCAGGGCAATTCCGTTACCATTATTACGGCTGAGCAGATCGAAAGCTCAAAGCAGACACAGCTCATTGAGGTGTTAAAAACTGTGCCGGGGCTCGACATCGTGCAGAGCGGAGGATTAGGAGGCAATGCCGCGATATTCCTGCGAGGAGCTAATTCCGAGCACACCTTGGTGCTCGTCGATGGCATCGAAATAAATAATCCGATCTCAAATTCACGCTCGTTTAACTTCGCCGATATCTCCCTCGATAACGTGGAGAGGATTGAGGTAATTCGCGGTCCGCAAAGCACGGTATACGGATCCGATGCTTTGGGGGGAGTAATCAATATAATCACGAAACGGGGCGGGGGAGATTTTGCCGGCAGCGTTGAAGCCCAAGCAGGCTCATACAGTACTTTTATCGAGAAAGCATCGGCTAGCGGTGGGCTTGATGGGATGCGCTATTCAATAGGAGCATCTCGCGAGGACAGTGACAGCATCTCCTCTGCAGGAGCCGCTTACGGCAACACCGAAGACGACTCCTACCAAAATACGTCGGTTGCATCGCGCATAGGCTTGGATCCCCTTGAACAGTTTTCCACTGACCTGATCTTCCGTTATAACTCTTCGAGGACCGACCTTGATAATACCGGCGGATTCGGCGGGGACGACCCTAATAGATTGCTGGAGAATCAACAGTTATTCACTAGAGCAGAAGCGCGCACATCGTTTCTTGACGGTACATTCAATCAACGTGCCGGACTCTCATACACCTCGCACGATCTTGAGGATAGTAATGATCCGGATGCCGCTCATCCGTTGGATCGCCTGCGCTCTAACTTTACCGGCGAGTTGGTGAAGTTCGATATTCAGAGCGACTTCAAAGCGGGAGAGTACAATACGGTCGTAGTCGGCTTCGAGACGGAGCATGAGCAGGGCAGCAGCTATCTTAGCAGCGACTCGGCATTCGGGCCTTTTGATACCTCATTCGGTGAGC
>JAGFJO010000041.1 GCA_024102635.1 Deltaproteobacteria bacterium | reverse complement strand
CGACGGAGGATCTGCTCAGAGACGCCCTCAGGGGTGGCATCCGGGGCCGGGATGGCACAAAAAGGGGCCTGAGGCCGGCAAGCCTGGACAACAGGGCTTCCGCGATAGCCAGTTCAAAGATAATTTCTCGCAGCTTAATCTCACACCCGAGCAGAAAGAGAAACTGCGGGAAGTTCGGAGCGGCAGCAAGATGCAGCAGCTGCGCGACGAGATGATGGCCGAGAGGCGAAGGCTGAGAGAGTTAATGCAGGATCAATCCTCGAGTGAGAAATCCGTCGAGGCGCAGCTAGACAAGGTGTTAGAGACAGTTTCCAAGCTGGCAAAAGAGCGCGTAAGTAATCTATTAGCGATGCGCAAAGTGTTAAATGAGGAGCAGTTCGACAAGCTGCTAGAGCAGGCGCGCCAGAGAGAAGAGCGCTTACTTCACCGCCCCCAGGGAACGCCGCCTCATGGAGCTGGTCCGTTGGGCGGACAACGGGAGCCGGCTAAGCCTCCCGCAGGCATCGGGCTTCAAGGCGAATTCGACTTTAACCTGTAGGGAGCATTGATTCGCGCAATTCATACGACCGCAATTGACCCCCCGGCTTTAGATGGAGGTATTGCGCTGCCTTATAGTTCGCTGGCCGGTGGGTGTATGATTCGCAGCGGAGAGCATGCTTTCAAGCCCGAGGCTCAACTTTTCTGGCCGCGCGAACCTATATTGTGCATCCATGCTGATCAAAATGGATCGTATATCACCACCAAAAAAGGAGTGCAGCGTCGCTTCCAGGGGATATGGGATGCCCTGGAGTGGTTAAGCCGGGAACTCTTGATTTCAAAGTTTCCTGCACAGTTTCCAGTGGCGGCAGGGTATCTCAGTTATGAACTACTGCACCATATCGAAGAAATCCCACGTCCTGCCCATGACCCGTTCCAGATACCGTATTATGTCTTTTATCTTTACAGGCAGGTGCGCGAGTACAACGAGAGCAGTCAAAGTACCTTTTTGCACACCCTAGACTACGGCGATCTTTATGAGCCGTTTTGGCGGGCTGAAGCGGATGAGTCGTTCGTGGTGGCCGAAAAGTTGGAGGGCGGCTACAACTCAATCGCCGCAGACGACATTGAGGAGGTTTTATCTGAAGCTTCTAATTTTACCCGTCACTCTTATACTCGGGCAGTTGAGGATATTCGCGGCCGAATCGAGCGGGGCTTGGTTTATCAGGTTAACCTGACTCAACGCTTCACGCTGCCCTTCAGTGGGCCGCCTGGCTATTTTTTTTCGTGCCTCGATAGTATCGTCCCGGCACGCTATGCAACCTACCTGAATGTATCTGGGCTCGGCCATCAACAGCAGTTTGTAGTCGCAAGCTCTTCTCCTGAGCTTTTCATTTATTCCGATGGCGGGTCGCTTTTGACCTCTCCTATTAAGGGGTCATGTATGCGGGGCTCGGATCCGGATAGCGATCATCAAGCTATTGAAGCATTGAAAAGCAGCGTCAAGGACCGAGCCGAGCTGGCGATGATTGTCGATTTGGCGAGAAATGATCTGGGTAAAGTATCGGAGATCGGAAGTGTCGAGGTGTTGGAACATGCCCGAGTCGACACTCTGCCTTATGCGCACCATTTAGTATCGGACGTAGTTTCACGGCGTGATGGGCGCTTTGACTTACCAAGCTTGATACGTGCGATGTTCCCTTGTGGATCGATAACCGGCGCGCCGAAGATCGCGGCTATGGAGGCCATTTCGGAGCTTGAGGACGCCGCAAGGGGTGTGTACACCGGCGCGGTTGGGTACCTTGGCACAGGCGGAGCATGTCAGTTTAATGTGGCGATTCGAACTGCGGTGATAAAGAACTCTCAACTGATCTTCCAAACCGGCGGAGGCATCGTGTTCGACTCAGATGCCGAAATCGAATACAGAGAATCGATGTTCAAAGCAGCCGGCCTTTATCGTGCCTGGAAGGCGGCAAGCCG
>JAGFJO010000014.1 GCA_024102635.1 Deltaproteobacteria bacterium | reverse complement strand
AAGGAAAACCGTCCGTTCCGTACTTTATATGGCTGCCGTCGCATCTATACGCCGTAATTTAAAGCTTCGGGAGGTCTTCCTTAAGCTCGTTCGCAAAGGTAAACCAAAAATGGTCGCGCTCGTCGCTGTCATGCGAACTCTCATCGTTACACTTAACGGAGAATTGCGGAAATTGGCATTGACTTCTTAAACAGTCGCTCCGTGTTAAAAAAATATCTCGTTGCTCGCGACATTTCTGCCAAGCGAGCTTTCGATGAATTTAACACAGAGGACCCAGAGGAACACGGAGGGGTACTTTAGAAAGGCGCATGTATAGGTCGAATGCTCATCGGCCTGTTGCCGGCTGAAAAGCCCTTGAGTTACTAAAATAATGACCCCGATGCGGGATGAGCCGGACCGGGGTCTATAACCTGAAAATACCTAAGATACTTCAGCCAGGTTAAGTGAGCTTGCACTTCCTGGCAAGACGCTAATTGAAACTTACGCCACTTGAGCGTGCGTCTGTGTTACGCCAACCATAGCGCGCTTATCGGTAAAATCGTCATAGTAGCGCTGAAGTTTCTTTCGAAGCATCAGCCGTGATCTGTGCAGCCGGCTTTTTACCGCCGGGATCGAGAGCTGCAAAATCTCGCTGACTTCCTGATTTGACAGACCATCCACGTCTCTGAGGACAAAAACTGCGCGATACTGGCGGGGCAACCTGTTAATCGCTCCTTGCAGCATGTCTCGAAGCTCTTTCGAAGATGCCAGGGAGTCGGACCTTTCATGAAATAAGTTTTCCCGCTCCATACAGAACTGTCTTACGGCTGGGGCCAGATCTTCGATTGATATGGTGTTGCTCTGCTTCCGTTTTCTTAGCTTCATAAATGCTGCATTTACTACGATACGGTAAAGCCAGCTAGAGAATGCGGACTTGCCCTGGAAGCCGTCGATCTTTTTGTAGATGGTGGTGAATACGTCCTGCATTACCTCCTCCGCGTCCTCCTGGTTTCTTACGAATCTAAGTGCCAGTTGAAAGACCTTCGACTCATAACGGCTGATTATCTCCTCAAATGCTTCCTCCGATCCCTTCTTGAACTGCTTGACCAAGGTTACGTCGCTAATCTCTGCTTTCTTCATGATCGTCTCCTTCCCAAAAAACCGATCTGTGAAACTGCTAACCACTGTGCCAACGAAGTAGGCCCAATTTTTGACACAAAGAAAAGATTGACTTGTCATTTCGAAGTAACAGCTGTGTAACATTTTTGTAAAAGGCAGCTCGATTAATGCCGGCTGCCATGAAGTGTGAAAGAATTGTTACAAATAGGGCTCTTTAAAGAGCACGTTTTGCCCCGTCACAGGATGCTAATTGTTCGAACTTATACGCTTGACAGGCAGGCCAGCTGTTTATACCGCTGCCGCCTCGCTCAGGTATTTACGGTAGGAATCTTCCGTCACCGAGCGGTGCCGCAATCTAAAGATAATTATATCACGGAGCATTTTGAGGCCGTCGATGATCACATTTACCTTGGAGCCGGGAATGTTTGTCCAGTTAACGGGGATCTCTCTAACCGAGAGGCCTGCTCGCTTTGCGAGATATAGGATCTCTACATCAAAACTAAATCCTTCCGATCTGCTGAAGCTAAATAGAAATTTGCCGGCGCTATTGGTGAACAGCTTAAAACCGCACTGAGTATCTGCTATGCCGGGAATGATTAGGATATTCACTATCAAGTTAAAAAAGCGCCCGAGATACTTACGGTGGAACCAGGTGGACACCCTAACATCTTCTGCAAACACGGCGCGTGATCCGATCGCCACATCGGCTCCTTGATCGAGCGCTTGCGACAGGCGGTGCAATTCGGCTGCGGGCGTTGCGCCGTCGGCGTCGGCAAACAGCACTCTCTTACCCTGAGCTGCCAGCACTCCGCTGCGCACAGCATGCCCCTTTCCTCTATTCGTCTCATGGCGAATAATTCTTATTTGCGGCCGCAGCCGGGCAAGTCTTCCCACAAGCTCCTGCGTTTCGTCGCTGCTGCCGTCGTCCACCACTATGACTTCGTAACGTACGGAAATTTTTTCAAGGTATTCGATCATTTCAAGCAGTGTGCCTAAAATGCGCCAACGCTCATTGTAAGCGGGGATTACTACCGATAGATCAAGAAGGGAATCAGCCAACGGGGGGTTCAACTTTGTTTTCTGCCAGGGCATCGTCAGTCAGTTCTGATATTGAACGCGCCTGTTTTTTCCATGTCGACAATACCACCAGCCCCGGAACTCCTACAACTAAATACTGAATGAAATGCTGGCAGAGTGCCATACTCAGCGCTTGTTCGCGGGGAACACCTACGGAGATAAGCACCGCGCTAGCAACCGCTTCTATGACACCTATTCCGCCGGGAGCCGCGGGTATTAGCGAACTGAAATTAACGGCAACTAAAAATAAGACACAAAGGGATATGGATAGGGAAGCATCAAAGGCGCGGGAAATGAGGAAGTACACAGCTAGCTCAATACTCCACACAATGATACTCAAAACAACGACACTCGGAAGTTTTGCCGGCATAAAGAGCGGCTTGAGCCCGTTGATGAAGATGCGAACACGGTCCAGGGTGTAAGCTGAGGCACGGCTTTTATAGCGGCTGTTTATACGTTCGGCCAAGGCAAAGAGCCTCTCGCGGGCAGCAAGAACCACCAAGACCGCTACTGTGACCATGCCGAAGGCCAGCGCCACGTACATCAGGTTATGAGATAATCCAGGATCTCCCACCCCGGCCGCAAAAATGACGAACATTAAGCTGATTGTTAACCCGTCCACGAGGCGCTCACTGGCGATAGTTGCCAGGACAAGGGTGCGAGTCTCTCCGCTGGCCCGGGCTCCCATATGGGCCCGCACAAGCTCGCCTGCGCGGGCAGGAAGAATATTGTTCATGAAGAATCCGAGAATAAGCACCCGCAGAGCCGTAAAATAGTTCATCTGCGATTTCAGGAATAAAATTTGCCAGCGAAGGGTCCTCACCAGGTACGAAGAGAGGGTGATTAGCGCCGCAATGACGAGCGGGATTCGTTCAGCCTCCTTGATGTGATCGATCACCATAGAGAGATCGACTCCGCTGAAGGCGTAATACAGCGCCATGGCAGTAATTAGCCACGGGATTACAGATCTGAGAAGGGATCGCTTCATTAGCTGAAAAATACCGTTATCCTATTAGCCATTCCAAGGATGGCCAAACAAACCCAGGAGCCATGGAAGCTATATCAATAAAGAGCTTAAAATGCCAACTTGGCAAACTCGGTCCCGGCCTTTTCTTGAGAGCGGGTAGTCGTTGTGCCGTGCCCGCCCACCCGGTTGGATGAACTCGAAATGCGCGCCTCCTCGAGCCACCGAGACATCTAATCAATGGTCTAAACGTACCCTCTATGCTACGTTTTACCTGACCGTTTGTGTTGCAATAATTAACTTTCGGAAAATGCTATGAAGAGACTTGCATGTATGATTGCTGCTGCTGCGGTGTTATCAACAGCTTCTTCCGCCCTTGCTCAAACGATCACTGAATTTACCGTACCAACTGCTTCCGCTAACCCGAGCCATATCATTTTGGCAGATGACGGCAAACTTTGGTTTACTCTTCCTGGGATAAACTCGATTGGGCGGATCTCTCCTTCTGCCACAGACGGAGCTCAAATTGAGATAATAGAAGCTTCGGCCACAGCGTCGGCCTTGCCGACTGGAATTGCCTATGATGCCGCAAGTAATTTAGTTTGGTTCACCTTAAGAAACACTACAAGGCTTGCAACTCTTCCGTTGACTGCAACTACAACGACAGAGCCGGAGGAGATCGACATAACCACTTTAAGCGGTTGCAGTGGAGTAAGTGACCCGAATGAGATTGTATCAGGCGAAAACGGGTTTATTTATTTCACTCTTACCAACTCGAACAGGATAGGGCGCATCTCGATAGACAAGACATCTTGTCAGCTGTTCACGCCCGTATCCAGTGATGCTCAACCGACCGGGATCGTATTAGGGGCTGATGGAAATATATGGTTCACTCTTTTTGCGGCAAATAAGATAGGACGGCTGAAACTTTCTGATGGAACTATTCAAGAGTATCCTTCAAGTGGCAACACGTCGGCCGGTCCAAATGACATTATCTTGGGAAGCGACGGCAACCTCTGGTTCACTATGCTGAATGCTAACAAGATTGGACGCGTAAACCGTGAAGATACCAGCATAGATGAGTTTTCCGTAAGCGGTACCGGAAGCCAGGTAAGAAGTATTACGGCTGGGCCGGACGGAACTCCGCTCTGGTTCACATTAACCAACGATAACAAGATAGGTCAGATTGCCCCCTCCGGCACCGTCAAAGCGTTGAGTGACGTAACCACCGCATCCAGTCAGCCGTTCGATATTACATTGGGCCCCTCAAATACGCTTTGGTTTACCGAATTTGCAGCAGCAGCGAATAAAATTGCGAAGATTGAACCATCAGATGTTCTCAATATCACTAATGACTCCTCTTTAACCGACGGCACGAAAGGCGAGGCTTATTCGGTTACCCTTGCTGCTGAGGATGGCACCGCCCCATATACCTTTGCGCTTCAGAGTGGAAGCACTCTTCCTGAGGGGCTGACATTGGCGAGTTCCGGGGTAATAAGCGGCACTCCTAGCGTGGCTAAGGAAGAGGCGACCCAGTTCGTGGTTACGGTGACGGACGCAGAATCGGTTCAGAATGCAAAGTCTTTCGCAATAGCAGTCAATCAGGCAGACCTGCCCGATCTCTCGGTAGTTCTTAACAAGATAAAAATTAGAGGCGGGGTCTTAAGGGCCAAAGGCCGCCCGCGAAATATCGGCACGGCCGCAGCAAATAATGCCGGGATAGCCTTCTTCCTCTCTCGCAATCAAGCCTTTGAGGAATCAAAAGACAAGCTGATTGATTCAGACATCTTCCCTACCATCGAGGCAGGCGAGCAGCCCGGCGCTATAGTGCTTAAATACCGCGGCAAAATTGCGCGTAAGTTTAAATTTTTGATCGCCTGTATGGACAGCGCGAATTCCATCTCTGAGCAGGTAGAGACCAATAACTGCGACTTCGGTAAGCTTCCTAGATGAGAAGAGAGAGCACACAGAGAGCTCTTAACCACCCAGCTCACAGGACACGCAGAGCGGGATACTTGTCTCTCTGGCCGGCCTCTTTATAAAAGTTCGGTTGAGAATTCTCTGTGAACTCTTGAACCCTCAGAAAGGAAGCCTAACATACGTAAGCGGGAGAGTCGGAAAACGCGGCTTCATTATCGAATTCACCTTATTAAGATTCACCTTATTACCCTTGGGAAAAGAGGTCGCGAAGGCAAGGTGATAGTGCTTCTCGTTAAGCACGTATCGCTGTACCGGGAGCTCGATGTACTGACCGGTTGCGACATCTTTGCGGTTCGATAGATATATAAACCCCTGTTGAAGCGAGACCATGTATTGCACCAATGCATCTCGTATCATCATGTTCTTAAAGTAAGCCTCAGCTTCCGCAGGATCTCCTGCGTCAGCCGGCAATTCCGGCAGGTCCGCCAACGACACCAAAGGACTAAGATTCTCGTAAATTTGAGGATCGTTAATATCGAGCGTGGTTACATAAGGGATAATAGACTTGAACCCGGCAGCTTTCATCGTATGGTAATAGATGGACCAGTCATTGTCGGGCAGCAGTACCTGAGTTCCGTCCGGGGCGGGATCCGAAAGCATGCCGACACCGGGGGTATCCACCGCCGTAAAGCCGTTAGGCTTAAGTCTTCGGCTTACGAAGTGATAGAACTCGCGGCTGTATAGTTTTGAAAGATTATAATCAACGGCGTAAGGAAAATCGATGTATATGGCGTCGAATGTCTGATCAGTGTTTCTAATCCAGGTAAAACCGTCACCAAAAATTTCTTCTACACGCGGATCAAATAAGGCTTTTTTATTCATGGAAAGGAGCACGGGGTGCTCCTTAGCTAATTCGACAAGTTTACGATCAAGATCGACATGGACGATGCGCCTTACCGTCTTATGCTTCACCAATTCCCGGATTAATAGTCCGTCTCCGCCGCCCAGCACGAGGATGCTTTCCGGAACGCCACCGTTGATTATCATGGGCAGATGCGCAAAATACTCGTGGTAAATCTCTTCGGAATTGGAAGCGAACTGGAAGTCGCCGTTTAGAAATAGGAAACGATCGCGCGGAAAATCCGGCTCTGCGATGAACTTATTACTGAACGAGTTGATGATCGCAGGGTTGTCGCTTGACGTATCATCATGCACTAAATCGATCTTTTGATAAGGTGAACTCCAGCGCTCCACGTTACGTGCTCCCTCGGGGCGGCTGAATATTCCGGCAAACCCAGGCTCCGAGAGCATATAGTAGTAGTACTTCTGCAGGAAAAACTGCTGTACCGGCTTCACATTGGCAAAAGCAAAACAAGAGAGGCCCAAAAGAACAGTAGTCAGAGCTCCTCTCAAAAGGATCGGCTCCGATTTTTTAAGCCGCCAAAGAATGAGTCCCGCCATTACCAGATTAAGTGTCGCAATCAGTATTCCTATGCTGACAAGCCCGACATGGGGCACAAGTACCATCGGAAACAAAAGTCCAGCCGCTAGCGATCCAACGTAGTCGGCTGTCAGGACGCGGTTTGTGGTGTAAGGAGCACTCGAGCTCTCCTTGCCCGCGGCGATAAGAAGAGGAAGCTCTAATCCGCTAAGCATTCCTACGACACTTGCTATTAGAAAGGCAGTGCCGAAGAAGACGTATGCCGGAATGGATGAACCGGTCACATCCTCCATATAGAGGGAGGAGTACGTTATATGCCCGAAATGGATCAATGGAACGATCAGAATGCCGGCTAACGAGAGCAGAATTTCAACAGTAAATAGCGAGTGCCAGCGCGAAGGACCCTTGAAAACTCTGTTCGCCAAAAACGCCCCGAGACCCATTGCACAGAGATATGTCCCGATGGTAACGGAATACCAGACGACTGTATTGGCAGCCAGATGAGCCACAGTTTGCGCTATTAGCAGCTCATAAAGGAGGCTACATGCCGCCACCACAAAGGTGAATGCACACGTAAACGTTAAACTATTTCCGCCCTTGTTGTTCATCTTCTATATTCCGCGCTTTACAATGCGCACCCGCGTTTCCTGAGCTTCAAAGCCCGCCTTAATCACCTCTATCGCGCGCTGAGGGTTCATCTGGGCACCGCAGGTAAAGATCCCTGCGGCGGCGTATTGCTTTTCCGGCCAAGTGTGTATGCTAAAATGTGACTCCGCAATTAGAATCAGGCCGCTTACTCCCACCGGCTCAAACTGGTGGAAGATATGGTGCAGTATAGTTGCCTGACTCTCTTCGGCGGCTCTCAGAAAGAGCGCGCTCACGTCGTTAACGAACTTCAAGCGCTCCGCTGAACAATTAATCAGTTCAATCAGAAAATGTTTGCCTACAGCGTACTCAACGTTATTAATCGACATCATGCTCCCAAATACATTCCTAACAACCATTCTAGTATCTGTGTATTTCGCGTTACGCAAAAAACTAAGACCGTCGCCATTACAAGGTGGCCTCCGAACACAAGCCACCCCTCCTTGGGCTTTTGACCGTTTTCCTGCAGCCAGGAGAGGGCAAGAATCATTCCGATGATCGAATTGAGAATGCCGGCGATAAATGCGGAAGTGAGAAGGCCAAGCCAAGGATAAAATACGAATGCAAAAGCTATTGTCCCCGCGAATGCACCGACATAATTGAATCCGATGAGGGCATTATCCGACTGCTTACCTGAGCGCGCTTTGGCCTCTAATAGGAGCGGCAGCTCATAGCCGGTAAGGACTCCGATGAATAGAACGAGAAAGTGAGCAAAAAGCGAGAATACAATCTTCGGTAAGCCTAAAAAGGAGACCAGAAAAAGCACCGCCACACACCCCCCTCCCACTAAGGTCAGAATAAGCTCGACACGAGCCAGGGCGATAACCGGCCTTTCTCTTACTTTTGATCGTTCTGCGAGAGTTGTCCCGATGCCGAGACTTAGAAGGTACAGTCCAATCGTAACGCTGTAGCGAAGTACCGTATTACCAAGAAATGCCGAGAGTGATTGCCCCAACAAAAGCTCATAAACGATGCTGCAGAAAGCTAGGACAATCGAGCAAGCATAGAACATTAGCACAAGTCGAAAAACCCGCGCTCTCAAAGCGCGCGCTTGTATTATTTAAAAGTGGATCGCCGAAGCGAGCCAGTTCGTTCATCTGAATGCGTCGATCGTTATCTTATGTTTTAAGTAACTAAATTTACCTTCGGATCGTCAACCCTTTTAGTAAAGAAATATTACCTCACGACGTTAAATTTTATTCTCTTAAGAATAATTTTAGCGAAAATGGCGTGTTAGTGAATCAATATCTAGCGCATCTGAGTCTAAGTAGAACCTGCGTATTTTATGCGAAATTTATTCGAATCAGCCGGAGAGGATTTCGTCTAACTGGCCTTTAACACCACCACTCTGATTGTGATGGTCGCCGGTAGGACGAAGTGCTGAGTGCAGCTATGAGCGTGATGAGCGGCGAATAAAGCGAGCATTTGCAGTCAGCGACTCCGGAAATAGCAGATAAATCCGCGAAGCTTTGAATCTCTTCCTGCAAAAAGTTTTTCCTTGTTAAGGAAGGATCGCCCATGGTAGCGTTTGCGCCTAAGAGCGTGAAATTCTTAAGTTCTCGGGAGTAATTATCCTAGAAGTGGCTTCAAAATTATTTTTTGAAACCAGTCATAGATTGAAGGAGCGGAAAAATGGGCGCAAATCAGCCTGAAAGCAAACCTCACGGAAATAAGTCGCAGATCGACGAACTGTGCATCAACACCATCAGAACTCTTTCGATGGACGCCGTACAGGCGGCGAACTCGGGACACCCCGGCACCGCGATGGCGATGGCCCCGGTCGTCTACACCATCTGGAATAATTTTTTACGTTTCGATCCTAGCGATCCCATCTGGCCTAATCGCGATAGATTTGTCCTCTCAATAGGACACGCCTCGATGCTCTTATACTCCATACTGCATCTCACGCAGGTGCGAGCAGTAAATGCTAAATATGAACGCTTAGGAGAGCTATCGGTATCTTTGGATGACATTAAAAAGTTCCGTCAACTTGACAGCAAGTGCCCCGGTCATCCCGAGTACCGCTGGACCTCCGGCATAGAGACTACTACCGGGCCTCTAGGCCAAGGGGTTGCTACAAGTGTCGGCATGGCGATCGCCAGCAGGTGGATGTCGTCATACTTTAACCGTCCTGACTTCGAGATGATTAATTACGATATATACGCATTGTGCGGTGACGGCTGCATGATGGAAGGTGTGGCGAGCGAGGCTGCTTCGTTGGCAGGGCATCTTGCTTTGTCGAACCTATGTTGGATCTACGACAACAACAAGATCACCATTGAAGGCCATACCGATTGGGCTTTCTCTGAGGATGTCGCTACCCGATTCATCGCTTACGGCTGGAATGTTGTGCGGGTTGGAGACGCCAATGACACGGAGATGCTGCAGAGGGCATTCAATACCTTCAAAAAGACTACTGATCGGCCCACTTTGATTATAGTGGATAGCCATATCGCCTGGGGAGCACCGAATAAGCAGGATACCCATGCAGCGCACGGAGAACCGCTGGGCGAGGAGGAGATCCGCCTTACGAAGCGCAACTACGGCTGGCCGGAGGATGAGAAGTTTCTCGTCCCTGAAGGAGTTTTGCAGCACTTCACAAATGGCATCGGGAAGCGAGGGCACGAACTGCGAGAGAATTGGATTGGAAAATTCGACGAGTATAAAGCTAAGTTCCCCGAGCTGGCCGATCATCTGATGAAGATGCAAAAGCGCGAGCTTCCCGAAGGGTGGGACAAGGACATCCCTGAATTTGCAGCTGATCCGAAGGGTATGGCGGGGCGCGATGCCTCAGGGAAGATATTGAATGCGGTGGCGAAAAGAGTTCCATGGCTCATTGGCGGGTCGGCTGATCTTGCGCCATCAACCAAGACTCGCCTTACCTTCGAGGAGGCCGGTGATTTTACTGCGAAGAACTATGCCGGACGAAACATGCATTTTGGTGTCCGTGAGCACGCCATGGGCTCGATCCTGAATGGGCTTGCTCTCTCGAAGGTGCGGGGTTACGGGTCGCAGTTTTTGATATTCAGCGATTACTCACGCCCGACGCTGCGACTGAGCGCCATAATGGAGATTCCGGTTATCTATATTTACACCCATGATTCCATCGGAGTTGGAGAAGATGGGCCGACCCATCAGCCGATTGAGCATCTGGCTTCGCTGCGTGCTATTCCGGGACTTATTACACTGAGGCCTTGTGATGCTAACGAAGTGGCCGAGGCATGGCGTCACATTATGCAGCTTAAGCATGAGCCGGTTGCATTGGTACTTACGCGCCAGCCGCTACCGACCTTTGATCGTAAGAAGTACTCGCCGGCCACCGGCTTACATAAAGGAGCTTACATTCTAGCCGATGCAGTAGATGGCAAACCGGATGTGATTTTAATGGCCACCGGAAGCGAGGTCTCGCTGTGCATCGAGGCCTACGAAAAACTTACATCGGAGAAGATTAAAGCGCGGGTGGTCAGCATGCCTTCGTGGGAGATCTTCGAGCATCAGGATCAATCTTATCGCGAAGAAGTTCTACCTCCTTCGGTCACCGCCCGGGTATCCGTTGAGCAGGCCTCTACTTTCGGGTGGGGCCGCTATGTCGGGTCTTCCGGCAAGAGCATAGGGATGAAAACATTCGGAGCTTCGGCACCGCTTAAGGAGCTGGTGAAAAAGTTCGGATTTACAGTCGAGAACGTAGTTGCCGCGGCCAAGGAGCAGCTGGCTAAGTAGCAGCTTTTTCCGTGCAGGCAGATTCACTCGCCAGTTCGTTATGTAGTCTGGGGAGGGTTTCTACGGAGTATCATCGCTGCTCGCTTTTATAGAATCCGAGGACTCTTATAGTGCGGGTGCGATTTCTCAACTCGGTGACGGCCTCGTCGGCAGCCTGAATGTCTCCGCGGGGAAACTCGAAGTCGATATAAAAGTTATACTCGAATGGAGAGCCGTGAATCGGCCGTGACTCCACTTTGGTTACATTGAGGTTGCGCTCTGCGAAAACCTCCAACGCTTTAAATAAACTTGCAGGCTTGTGAGGAAGGGTAAAGATTAAGGAACCCTTATCAGCCTGATCTGAATTCACCGGTCTCTTTGAAATAATAACAAAACGGGTGAAATTGCCGGGATTATCTTCTAAATTCTTCTTTAGGATCTGCAATCCATAGAGCGCCGCGCTTTCTTCGGCCGCTATCGCTGCAAGTTCTGACGTAGAGCTATCCTTCACAAATTTTGCCGCACCAGCGGTATCCGAATATATGCACGCTTCGATCCCCGGATTGTTTTCGAAGAACCTGCGGCACTGCTCTAAAGCTTTGGGGTGAGAGTATACCTTCTTGAGGGTGCCAATCCTGCCCTCCGGCTCAATAGCCGAATTATCAATGGCCAAAAGGCAGTGAGCGACCCGCAGGTAGATCTCTCCACAGACAGTCACATCGCTGCTATGCAGCAGGTCGTAGACCTCATGAATCGAACCGGCGAGCGAATTCTCAATAGGAACCACTCCATATCCGTCGGTAGAGTTTCCGACGGTCCTAAAAAGCTCTGAGAAGCTTTTTGCTGAGATCATCTCCCTTGCTTCCGGGAAGCACTGCTTAGCAGCCAAATAGCTAAAGGATCCGGGAATTCCTTGATACGAAACAGGGGGAGAAGCCATCCAAATACCTTATAGAACTGCCTATATAGTCGTTTAAAGCGTTGGTCAAATCAAGGGCAAGTGCTATAAAGAATCGCTTGCAGTTCCTTTTTCACCAAGACTTTTTGCTTTTCAATTCTGATTAATATGAAACGAATACTTACAGTGGTAGCTATCGGAGCGCTGATTGCAGCAGCTTACTATTTAATCTCTCTGCAAAATGGCGCGGGACGGCTCGCCTTTATACCGGATAAGGTCGACACCTCTGCTGCTCGCGCCGCACTCAAGGCAGATTCGTTTTTCGGTACCGTTTCAGAAGATACCATATTTCTTCTGCGCGTTAACGTATCTGGTTTCTCGCCTCTTGGAGAATTGTTTAGAAGATTACGGCAGCAGTTGGAGGCCTCCTCCGCAGGGAAGAAGATGAACATCGCTGAGGTGGAGGACGTGATGTTGATGCAGTTTAAACAGGGCTTTTGGGATAGGCTAAAGGAGAAGGACGAGTCGGGAATCGAGATGGTTCCGATCATGGAACGCATATTGGACTTTTCGAGCAAGATTACTAATGTAGATTTTGCGCTTTCTAATAAAAGGGCTCCGGCTCCGGAGGGTGCTGAGATGCCGATGATGTACAGCCGGATAGAATTCTCCGATCCCTCAGCGGCCTCATCTCTCTCTGATATGATTAATACACAGCTGCTCCAAGACCAGGAGCGCTATCAAAAAGGATTGCTTACAATCGAAAAGCGCCAGCCTGCGGACTACTTGATCAACATAGATGAGTCGCCCCCCATCAAGGCGCTACT
The DNA here is from genome assembly GCA_024102635.1 of Deltaproteobacteria bacterium. Taxonomy (GTDB): domain Bacteria; phylum Bdellovibrionota_C; class UBA2361; order UBA2361; family JAGFJO01; genus JAGFJO01. Next base: position 14,963 of record JAGFJO010000014.1, on the reverse strand, counting down.
TAAATTCGGCGATAACAATATGCAGCTTTACGCCTTCACCGATGATCCGCAGACGTTTTTTCCTCCAGAGGAGGAGCAGCGGCTTGTAAACTCTCCCTCGGTGGTTCCCCTCGATTACAGCTTCGATAAGTCCGGTGCCATCTTCGCCGTATTTAACGGCAAAAAGTTCTTTCCGCTAATTAAGGATATCCAGCAGAAACTTGAGGGAGAGCAGAAAGAGCAATTGGAGGAAGCTCTCAACGTCATATTTCAAACCCAGCTGAGCTCAGTTGGGCTGGCAACCTGGTCACAATCCTTCGGTGACGGCATGAAATCGGTTCAGTGCGTGCAGGTCGAGCCCGGCTCCGACATGGACAAGGTCTATACATTGCTGATAGAGGGGGCTGGCAAAAGTCCTCCTTCTGGGGTCACCTTCATTGACGCCATAAATGATTCCACTCTTTTTGCTATCAGGTTTTCCGGTGGTGCCCTTTACGGTGTGTTAAATGGGTTTGCTTCCCAGTACAAAAACCTCTCCAAATTCAAAGATGAAAACATTGAACCTAAAACAGAAGAGGCGCTTAACAAGCTCATCGAGCTGAGTCAGAAGCTCGAGCAATTTGTGGGCGGCAATGACATATATGAGAGTGGTATAAGAGTCCAGAGTGTGGCGAATGCGCCTATGCCGGAAGCTGCTCTGTTTATATCAAGCAGGACAAAAAGCGCATCGGAATTGCTGGCTTCAATAGCGGCCACGGCAAACGATGTCGCTCTGGAGGTTGGCGGGCGGCAAGAGAAGATTGCCGAGCTTTCACGGGATGAAAATGGCAAAGAAGAGGTTGTTGTTAAAGCCCTCGAGGCGGTATCGGTTCATATCGTAGCGGCTGGCGACCATTCCGTTAGAACGCTTATAAAGGGGCCGATGCTTGCATCAGCCGAAGATCAAGCTCCGTCCCCCTCCGGTCCTTACTTAACTACTCTTCCCGGATTCAAGGGCCTCTTGCGCGGAGATCCCGGCAGCTGGGACATGTACTATTTCATTAATTTCCAGAGGATTTTTGACTCTTTGAAATCATACGTGCCATTTTTGTTAATGAATCAGAAGTCCGAGCCGGAAAAGCAACTTACCGTGCAGGACGTGAATGAGCTGTTGGATATATTTGGAGCTCGGGTAATTACCGCGCAGGCGAGTTACAGTCCAGAACCCCAGCTTTTCTGCTTCGATTCGATCCTTAAGAACTTGAAGTGATCATCTGAAGGGGGAAATCTCCTTACTCTGGGCGATCGGTTGCGAGGGCCGGCGAGCCGGAAGGTTATCCTGGTTGGCCTGGAAAAAGTCGTCAATTGGAGTGGGTTCGGCATTCGGATCGCAATTGCAGTCATCCGGTGTCGGCTCCGGTGTTGGTTGGGGAGTCGGGGCCGGCGGCTGGGGTGTAGCAGTAGGGGCCGGAGTTGGAGTAGCCTCAGGCTCATCATCTTCATCGCTTTCCACAACTTCAACCGCTAATGGTACCGCCACGGCGCCTGTTCCGGCGATAGCTCCGCCGCCCACGATAGCCGCACCGGTAGAAGCTGCAATACCCGCTCCCATTGATCCGACTCCTATGGTACCTACAACGAGGGCGTCGCTCGCCGTCGTGACCGTAAACATTCCGGGAGCAACGTTTTCAAATACGGCCACGCCGTTTTGAGCAACTGTGGTAATGCTTTCGCCGGTCACGCTGTTGGTTAACGTAACCTGGGATCCGTCCGCCGGTGCGCCGCCGGCATCAGAAACTGAAACTTCGACTTTGTTTGCCCCGCTTGGATCGGCGCTTTTTACGCCGCGCGTAAAGCCGTTACAGTCCTGAATGATTATGGATTGCGCCAGCGCAGAATTTGCAAGCAGAGTGCAAATCAGAAGCGACACTGATAGGAACGATATAGGAACTAATGGAAACTTACTCATGTTTTTAACGGAGAGCGGCAAGCTCATTAGAAATCAATTGATGCCTCATTGCAACGCTCTTTTTCCGCGCTAGAGCCCTTGATATCTGGCAGCTTGGGTTAAATCGTTGTATGAATAGGCTGTATGTTTAAGCAACCCATCCGACCGTGTGGTCACTTCAAGCTGAACTTCCTAAGCCCTTGTTTTGTTCGCGCTCTCTATGTGCTTGTCTATTTTTTAGCTTTTGCGAGCGCAACAGTTTCTTACGAAATGGCGGCAGCACAGGAACAGGGCGATAGAGTCGTATATGTGGAGACTAAGCTGGCGAAAGTGCGCTCTCAGCCTGCGCACTGGGCTCCCGCGCTGAAAGACCTTTCTTACGGGGATAAGATTGTTGAAAGAAATCGCAGCGGCGGCTGGTTGAAGGTGCTTCTGCCGGACGGGAGCGAAGGATATCTGCATGAATCGGCGGTAACTCTCAAGGTAGTGGTGCTGAAAGCAAGTGTCGGCTTGGTCGGCGATGTCGCCGCTTCGGATATAGTACTTGCCGGCAAAGGTTTCAGCGGAGAGGTAGAGGCCAACTACGCCAGCGATAAGAGTTTGAATTACGAAGAGGTTAACCGAGTTGAACAATACGAGCTGCCGCCTACTCAGATAGCGGATTTTCTAAGAGAGGGAGGGCTTAATGTTGCAGTTCACTAGAGCCGGTCTTTCGCGCTCGTCCAAGGCATTAATATTGATTCTTCTGTTATTGAGCGGCTGCGCATCTCTTAAGGATTCATATGTGGAAAAATTCGGCAGCTCGGTGCTCCGAACCGTAGGGTTGGGACCGGCCACATCGGTCTTTAGCGCAAGCGAGGGGATGGTGAAGGCAGCTCAGGAGATGAGCAGAGAAGAAGAGTATTATCTTGGAAGAGCAGTCGCCGCTCAGATTCTCTCCAAGTACAAGCGCAATGAGGATCCTGCACTTAACGAGTATCTGAATAAATTGGGGTTGGCGCTTGCAGCCTTCTCAGAACAGCCCAATACCTTCGGAGGGTACCATTTTGTACTTCTTGAAAGCTCTGAGTTAAATGCAATGGCCGCGCCGGGAGGGTTTATCTTCATAACTTCCGGTATGCTGAAGGCTATGCCTGATGAAGACGCATTAGCCTCTATCTTAGCCCATGAGATCGTGCATGTAGAGAAGCGGCATGGAATCAAATCTATCAAAGAGGAGAACCTTACCGCGGCGCTGCTCGCATTAGGGGAACTCGGCAGTTCACTTGCGTGCGGACCGGTTATGCAGCAGGCGACCGCTGTTTTCGGGGCGGCTGTGCAGGATGTAGTCGACACCTTGCTTGTTAAGGGGTACAGCCGGGAGCTCGAGTATGAAGCGGATGCCGGTGCTTTGGTTATTCTGGATCGTACCGGTTATAACCCATTCTCCTTGAAGCAGGCGCTTGATGTACTAGACGCCAGTTTTGTCAACAATCACACCGGATGGTTCGATACTCATCCCGGCAATGACGAGCGGCGCGAGCGAGCTATTGCCTTTGCCGGAGAAAATAATATCTTACCGGACCCGGTGGGGGTCGAGCTTAGGAAGCGGCGCTTCGTCAAACAGATAAAATCTGGTCAGTAACGGCAGCACTCCAGTTGAGCGGCACTATAATGAGCCGGGGGCTTTGCCAGGCGGCAATTTATCTATAACATAGTTCAGTTTTAAGAGTCATCGGACCCGCATAGGTGAATCTAAAGGGAGGGGCGTTATGCCCGCGAGGTAAGAGTACTAAGGATCGTTATGGGAGAGATTAAGCTGTCACAGCGCGCGTTACAGACACCTCCGTCGCCTATACGGAGGTTGGCACATCTGGCATCGCAGGCGCGCAGGGCAGGCACGAAGGTATATCACCTAAATATTGGGCAACCCGATATCGAATCTCCGCCGGAATTTTACGAGGGGGTGCGCCGTTTCAGTGACAAGGTGCTGGCTTACGAGGCCTCCTCCGGGAATGACCGGTTACGCGAGGCGTGGTCGGCCTACATGAACAAAACTTTGGGACTGGCAACTTCATCTTCAGATTTCTTGATTACCACCGGAGCGAGCGAGGCGCTGATATTTCTCTTCATGACCTGCTGCGATCCGGGCGACGAGTTCATTATATTTGACCCTACTTATGCAAACTATATAGGTTTTGCCGCTATCGCAGGAGTCAAGTTGGTGCAGGTCGATTGCGCAATGAAAGACAACTTTGCTCTGCCCGACAAGAGCGCGATTGAATCGAAGATCACGGAGCGTACTCGAGGGATATTGTTGTGCAGCCCCAACAACCCTACCGGCACTATCTACTCCAAAGAAGAGATCAGTATGCTTCTGGAGATCTGCGATCGGCGTAATATCTTCTTCATAGCCGATGAAACATACCGGGAGTTCGTGTACGACGACCACACGCCGCTCTCGGTGCTGCATCTCGCGCCTCGCAATGACCGTGTGATAGTGGTCGATAGCCTGTCTAAGCGCTTTAGTTTATGTGGAGCGCGCATCGGATGCCTTCTGACATCAAATAAGCAGGTACTTGCCACCACCTTGAACTTAGCCCAGGCGCGCCTTGCTTCGCCCACGCTGGATCAATGGGCCGCCGCCTATATGCTCGAAAACATCTCGCTTGATTTTGTCGAGCAGATAAAGCGCAAATATGAGAGACGGCGCAACGTGCTATTTGACTCTCTTGCGACGGTCAAGGGCGCCATCGCCCATAAGCCCGGCGGAGCATTTTATGCAGTTGTACAGCTGCCGGTTGAAAATGCCGAACACTTCGCTTCTTACCTGCTTTCAGAATTTTCCCTAAACGGGGCCACAACATTTGTCGCGCCTGCTTCAGGTTTCTACATGCAGAACGGGCGCGGCCTATCCAAGGTCCGAATTGCATATGTTCTGAACGAATCAGATATTGAGAGCGCTGTAGATGTAATTAAGGCCGGCCTAGACTCTTACTACACTGCCGTGCCGGCGCGCCGCAGCGCTTGACATGTTGTCTGCCGCCGCAAGAAAGAAATTTAATTAATCTGAGTAGCTACCACCGCTGCTTTTTCAAGAATGGCGGGAATGGTACATTTCGCCCAATGCAACTCATTTCCTTTTGCACTTCGCAAAGTTTTGGATTGATCAGGGGGTGCATGGATTCAGAATGGACGCGGTCAATCTCATCGAGCCCTATCATTGGGCGCGCTTCAACCAAGACATTAAAAACTATGCGGGGCGTGACTTTTTTATCCTCGGCGAGATATGGGATATAAGTCCCTTCATATTCAACCAATACACTCCTTACTTCGACGCGGCTTATGACTTCTCTTTTTTTTATGCAATGCAACGTGAATTTATTTGGGGCCGGCCCCGGCAGATTTCAGCCTTCAGCTTTCAAGGCCCAATCTCCCTTGCCAACCGAGCTTTAATTCTAGCTCCCTTCGTCGACAATCATGACACTTCGCGCTACGCAACGGTGGCAGGCAAGTATTCCCGAGCTGCCCCGGAGCGTGCGCCTCTCCGTGCGCACCAAGCGCAGATCAGTCTCTTAACTACTCCAGGGCTTCCATATCTCTTATACGGGACCGAGATCGGACTAGAAGATGATCCCGCCATGCTTGATTCCATCTATGACCGGGGCCGTTCCAAAATGATTTTTGCGAATAACAATGACCATGTAACTTTCAAGTTCATTAAGAGGCTAATAGCCCTGAGGAAAAAGTATCGGTTGGGGCGGCGCCGAATTAGCGTAGTTCCTACGGAGCCATTCTTATTTGCATACGAACTTATAGCGGCGGACGAGAAAGAGAAGATTTTAGTACTCCACAATGTAAGTCATCTTAGGTTACCGGCTTCTCATAAGCTCATCACGCCCGGATTAGTTGCGCGCGATTTGTTGACAGGCGAGAAGTTCGCTGAAGAAGTTCCCGTTATGCCGGACCATTCGCGAATTTTGCTTATCGAAGATTCCCAAAGCTAGAATTATCTCCTCGACTCCAGCAAGGAGCCTTTCGGCGCGTCGCAGCGCCTAACGTGTTATGGACTGCATCGTGCACGCCTCCGCCAGCCGCCTATCGGTGCCGCCGGATGACTTGGAAACGCTCCCCCCGCCGGGGAGTCACCCTCGTGTATCTCCAGCTCGAAATAATTGCTTATCCCTCTGACCCAGGTTGATACGATGCGAGCGCGCAACTGCCCTCTAGAACCCCATAATTTTTTTATCTTAAAGCCTGCTCTTGTAGTGCTTAAACGCCTCATATTACACTCCTCTATCGAAAAGTACTGAATTTTATAGGCTGAGCGTGCTTCATACTCTCGATCCCTATGCTGTCCGACTGTGGGGCGACTTTGGAATTCGCTGGTACGGGCTCTCCTACCTTGCCGGATTTGCCGCCGCGTATCTACTTATTAAGTACCTAAGCGTTAAAGGACTGACCCGTATATCATCCTCCCTCGTCTCTGACTTTGTCTTTACAGTTGCACTAGGAACCGTCGTAGGAGGCCGCCTAGGATATTGTATCTTTTACAGCCCTGAACTTCTAACGCGAGTGAGTGATCGTTTCCCTTTTTGGGGGGTGCTTGCCGTCAACGAGGGCGGAATGGCGAGTCACGGAGGAATCGCCGGTATTATAATTTCCTGCGCTTGGTTTGCCCGAAAGCATGGATTCAGCGGTTTGCATGCTATGGATCTCTGTGCATTAACAGGTCCGATAGGCATACTTTTCGGGCGCATTGCTAACTTTGTGAATGGTGAACTGGTGGGCAGGCCCTGTGAGAAGGCGCTCTCCTGGTGTGTTAAGTTTCCTCAGGACATATTTCTGTGGCCAAGGTCGGAACCTCAAAAAATGCTCGCTCTAGGAGATGCAGCTCAGGCGTACGGGGTGACAAAGGAGCGGTGGCATGAGTTGATAGGAAATTATGCTTACCGCCGCGATGCGTGGCGAGAGGTGGAGGGGCTGCTCGCTAGGATAGTAGATGGTGTTCAGGCGGGAAATCAAAAGGTAATTGAAGCGATAGAGCCGTTGCTTGTCTTAAGGCATCCTTCTCAGCTTTATGAGGCTGCATTGGAGGGACTCTTTCTGTTCGCCGCTTTGCTGCTGTTTTGGGCAAGGCCGAGGAAGCCCGGCGTAATCATGGCGGCGTTTCTGGTAATCTACTCTGTCGTACGGATTATCGGGGAGCAGTTCAGGATGCCTGACGCGCACATCGGATTTCAGGCCTTAGGGCTAACCCGCGGGCAGTGGCTAAGTGCCGGCATGCTTGCCATAGGGCTCTTGGTTTGGGTAGCTGTATCCCGGCGTTCCGATGGAAAAGTGGGCGGGTGGTACAGAAGCTGATCCTATGGAGCACCTCGAGCTGCTAACAGTTCCCTACCTAATTATCGCGGCGTTAATGACCGTGTTTTGGCTCTATCAGCTTCAGGTAAAGAGAGCCGATATTGTAGATGCGGGGTGGGCCGCCGGGCTGGGAATCTTCGCGCTTTATTACGCTTGCTACGCTGAAGGTGATGCCGGAAGGCGGGCTACGCTGGGGCTTCTAAGCGGCGGTTGGTCGCTTCGGCTAACTTTCCATCTCTTGGCTGACCGCGTTTTGTCTCCGAACGAGGATGGTAGGTATCAAGCGCTGCGGCAAAAGTGGGGCAACAGTTCTAATGTAAAATTCTTCTTTTTCTTCCAAGCTCAGGCAGTATTAGCAGCGCTGCTTTCAATCACGCTTTTACAGGTGGCGGTGAATAAGGCCTCATTCGCGGGACTATCGGACATAATCGGCATCGCTCTATTTGTTGTTGGCCTTGTTGGCGAGAGCGCTGCTGACCGGCAGCTCGAGCGATTCAAACGTGATCCTGCAAATAAAGGCCGCACATGCCGCGTAGGGCTTTGGCGCTACTCCCGTCATCCAAACTACTTTTTCGAGTGGCTGCATTGGTGCGCTTACCCGTTTCTGGCATGGCCAACGCCTTACTGGTTTCTTGCCATTAGCGGTCCTGCGATCATGCTCTACCTGATCTTGAAGGTCACCGGGATTCCTCCAACCGAGGCACGTGCATTGCTTACCCGGGGTGAGGATTACCGCGAGTATCAGCGCACAACCAGCAGTTTTGTTCCATGGTTTCCCGCCGCCGGAGAGGCGCCGCAAAACTAGTAAGGAATAGTGATGATCACCAGACTGGCTTCATACAACAGCTTTCCTTTAACTCCGCTTCGCGTCGGTATAAGAATGCTGCTGCGTAAGCGCCTTAGAGCTTTGACACACGATGGCATCGAGGCCGCGAATGAAGCCAAGACGAGGTTAATTCAGAGTTTGAGCGAGAGTCCAGTAGCGCTTCAGGTAGAACAAGCGAACCTGCAGCACTATGAGGTGCCCGCTAAGTTTTTTCAGATGGTTCTGGGAAGAAACCTTAAGTACAGCAGCGCCCTCTGGCCGCAAGGATGTCACTCGCTTGACGAGGCGGAGGATAAAATGCTCTCCCTATATTGCTCTCGTGCCGGGATCCAGGACGGCATGAGTATATTGGAGCTGGGCTGCGGATGGGGCTCATTAAGCCTATACCTGGCTCGCAAGTTTCCTAACAGTACAGTCGTCGGAGTATCTAACTCACGCTCTCAAAAAAGCCACATCGATGCGGCGGCCCAGAGTGAAGGGATTAAGAACCTGGATATCATAACTTCGGATATGAATACCTTTTCTCTGGAACGGTCCTTTGACAGAGTCGTTTCAATCGAAATGTTCGAGCATATGAGGAACTGGAAGACGCTTTTTAGCCGCATTTCGGGATGGCTAAGTGATGAGGGAAAGCTGTTCTTTCATATCTTTGTGCACCGCTCATATCCTTACCTTTTCGAGGTTAGATCATCACTTGATTGGATGGCGAAGTACTTCTTTAGCGGCGGCATGATGCCTTCCCATGATATGCCGCTTTGGATGCAGAGCGAGTTGCAGATAGAGCGCAGCTGGGTTGTCTCCGGGGTGCACTACTCTAAGACCGCGCGAGCTTGGCGAGAGAACCTTGAAAGGATGAGGGAAGAAGTAATGCCGATATTGGCATCTACCCATGGCGCCCCCGAGGCAGAGGCCGCTTATGGACGCTGGCGTTTGTTCTTTCTGGCCTGTGAGGAGCTATTCGGATTCAGGGGTGGGGGCGAGTGGCACGTCTCTCATTATCTATTTTCCAAGAGAGCGGGTTAATATGAAGGGCAGCTCCCCCAGCACTGTGGCAGTCATAGGCTCTGGAATCTCAGGCATAACAGCCGCATATCTTCTGCAGAAACGCTTCAAGGTAACGCTGCTAGAGAAAGACGCCCGCATCGGAGGCCACACCAACACGATAGTAATCCCAGAAGGCCCTGATAAAGGCACTCCAGTCGATACGGGGTTTATTGTCTTGAATGATAAGACCTATCCTAACCTCCATAGGCTGCTGGCTGCTTGGGGAGTTGAAGTGCGGTTCAGCGACATGTCATTCGGATTCCATTGCCGGGATAGCGGTCTTCAGTACAGCGGAAGGGGGCTCAATGGACTGTTCGCGCAGCGCATGAACATGCTCTCTTTGCGCCACCTAAGACTAATACGAGAGATCATCCTCTTTTGCCGCGGCGCTTTGGCTGAACAAGAGCTCGGCAATAATCTTCATAACCTGACACTTGCAGAGTATTTAAAGAAGTGCGGCTTTTCAGATGTTCTGGCGCAAGATTACCTAGTACCTATGGGGAGTGCCATCTGGTCGGCGATCCCGGATGGGATGCTCTCTTTCCCGGCAGCGACATTCATAAGTTTTTTCAAGAACCACGGACTGCTGTCACTTAAGGAGCGCCCTCGCTGGCAGACAATAGTGGGCGGCAGCCATCAGTATCTTAGGGCCTTTGAGAAATCGTTCTCCGGGGAGATTAAGCACGGCGCAGAAGTGTTGGGAGTTTCTCGCCGGAACGGAAAAGTCGAAGTAACGCTCGCTTCCGGTGAAGCTCATACTTTCGACCAGGTGGTGCTGGCAGTGCACGCCGATCAGGTGCTTTCAATTCTTAAGGACAGCACTCCTCTCGAGCAGCGAATTTTCACTAAATGGAGATATCAGAAGAACACGGCCTTTCTTCACACTGATATATCCGTCCTGCCGCCCAATCGCAGGGCATGGGCATCATGGAACTATCTTCGCGAAAGAGGCAGTAGGGAGATTCTTTGCGTAACATATGACATGAATCGGCTGCAAGGACTTCAAACCGCATGCCACTATCTGGTAACTCTCAATGCGGCTGGTTTGCTGGATGATAGAAAGATTATCCGTGAAATTGAGTATCATCATCCCGTATATGATAGTGCTGCGGCAGCGACGCAGCAGGAGCTTTCGGCTCAGCAGGGGGAACACGGCACCTGGTTCTGCGGCAGCTATTGCGGATACGGGTTTCACGAAGACGGAGCGCGTTCGGCAGTGCAAGTTGCTGAAAAGTTGGGATGCGCTTTGTAGCAGCGCGATTAGCAAGCCGGACGCAGCTGGTGGTATAATGACTGTACATGATAAATGAGGTACAAAGGTGCTTTGATGGGTTATAGCCGCATTATTACCGGGAAAGTAATGCATTCCAGGCTTTGGCCTGTTCGCCATGATTTTGGCTATCCGCTTTATCTTTACGCATTCGATCTGGATGAGCTCGAAGAGCTGGACCGCAAGCATTGGTGGTTCGGGTATAACCGGCTCAGGCTAATTTCAATCCACGATAGCGACTACTTGGCTAGTAAAGGAAATGGGGCGGGCTCTAACTTGCCGTCCGACCACTCCTCGATTAGAGAGCGGCTGGATTTCTTTCTCTGCAAGCATGGCATCCAATTGCCCGCCAAGGTGAAACTTGTTACTAACGCGCGCTTCGTTAACTATACCTTCAACCCGGCCAGCTTCTTCCTCTGCTATGATCGCTCGGGAGTGCTTTCGAACGTGGTCCTCGAGATTAACAACACCTTTGATGAGCGCCATATCTATCTTCTTAGCCCGGATGAAGGACCAAATGGCGCGGTGCTCAGGACCAAACAGCGCAAGTGCTTCCATGTCTCACCCTTTAATGACATGCAAGGAGATTATGCCATTGAGATTTGTGACTCGCCGGACTCGCTGGATATAAAAATCAATATTGAGAGAGAAGGAAAGACCGTATTTTTCTCTCGACTGTGGGGTGAAACAAGGCCGCTTGGCGGAAAAGACCTCTTACTGACCTTCCTCCGTTATCCCCTTTCTCCCCTCCTGCCTATGGTTCGAATATTGCGGCAAGCAGCCAAGTTGTACTATACACACAAGTTGCCGGTGTTTACTAAACCTAAGCCATCAAGTCCATTAACTATCAAGCCCGCAACCCCTAGGTGGCGGGAGCGATTTGCCATGCGCTGGGTATGTTCGGCTCTGGCTCGTTCACAGAGGGGCCGCCTTGTCCTTACGCTTCCACGGGGTGAGCAGCTTTTTTTTGGAGCGCGCGAGGGCTCTGCAGCCAATCTAAAAGTCCACCGCTACAAGTTCTTCTGGCGCCTCTTTAAGAGCGGTGCAGTAGGTATTGGCGAATCATACCAAAAAGGCGAATGGGATAGTGATGCCCCCGAAAAGGTGCTTCAGTTTCTTATTGCCAATCATGCTGATGTGAACGAGAAAGATCTCCCTTTTTCCTTGTTTGGACGTGTTCACAACTATATTCGCCATAAGCTAAGGCCGAACTCTTTCCGCGGGAGCAGAGAAAATATCAGCGCACACTATGATCTCGGTAATGATTTCTTTGCGGCTTTTCTTGATCGATCCATGACTTATTCCGCGGCATATTTTTCATCGGCGGGGCAGTCGCTTGAAAGTGCCCAGGAAGAGAAGATTGATATGATCCTAACCAAGGCAAAGGTTGCTCCCGAGGATCATATTTTAGAAATAGGCTCGGGCTGGGGGTCTCTGGCTTTGCGCGCCGCCCGTATGCGCTGCTGCCGCTGCACTTCTATTACACTATCCACTGAGCAGCTCGCATTTGCCAACCGCGCGATTGAGAGGGCCGGATTGCAGGACAAAGCCGAGGTGCGGCTTGAAGATTATCGAAAGATGACCGGCAAGTACGACAAAATCATCTCCATTGAGATGTTGGAAGCGGTAGGGCATGAGAATCTAGGAAAGTTCTTCGCTACATGCGAGAGCTTGCTGAAACCGTCCGGCATCGTGGTTCTGCAGGTAATCACTATGCCTGAAAAGCGTTACAAGAGATACTTAAGATCAAGCGACTGGATTCAGAAGCACATTTTTCCGGGGGCGTGTGTTCCTTCACTCAAAGCTATCATTGATGCCATAGCCAAACATTCGAATCTGATAGTAGAGGATATCGAAAACATAGCGCCTCATTATGCAAGGACTCTCGCAGTATGGAGGGATAATTTTATGTCCGTCTATAAAAGCGGTAAACTCCCCGGAGCAAGCTCCGAACTAGCACGTACCTGGGAATATTATTTTCTTTATTGCGAAGCTGCGTTCGCCAATAGATTTCTTGGTGCACACCAAATAGTATTAACACGTCCGGGGAACACACTGCTGATTGAATCCGACGCAGCCGAATTGGATAGCAGTGGTGGAGAACCGACCGATGAAGGTCAGCTCGGGTTTCGTCAGCGGCGCGCCTAAGCAGATAAAATGGAGAGCGAAGATCCCGGGTCGAGGCTCACATTTACCATTAGGCTGCCCAGAGGTATGACAGAATGTATGCATAAGATTAGCCGGTAGGGGGTTACTTGCCAGAGATCAATCCAGCCAACCGCCATGAACTCGATTATCATGATGAGGCGGCTCGCTTGGCGAAGCTCAACTTTCCGATTGTAGATGTTCACACACATGTAAACGGCAGCGACGCTGTTAAAGTGTATTCCCAAGTAGCGAAGGCATTCGGCATCGGTCTTACCTACTCAATGACCTATCTGGAAAACATGGAGCCGGTCCGCAGCATACTTGGTAAATCAGTGCGTTTCATTGCTATGCCGCGCTTTAGCGAGGAAGAGCGCTATTATAAAAGCGTTGGCGCTTATATGAAACATGTAGAGGCTTACTACTTGAAAGGAGCAAGAATACTAAAACTGTGGGCCGCGCCCAGAGGAATTGACATCGGGAAGGCTTCGGGGTGCCCCGATTTATTTAAATTAAGCAGCCCGCGCCGGATTGAGATCATTAATGAGGCGTGCGGTATGAATATGGTGCTCATGACCCATGTCGGTGATCCGGATACTTGGTTCAAGACAATGTACCAAGATTGCGCCACTTACGGTGAAAAAGTTGACCAATACAAACCTTTGGAGGAGCTACTTGCAGAGTATACCGTCCCCTGGATAGCGGCGCATATGGGCGGCTGGCCGGAGGACTTGGAGTTTCTCTCTGGACTCCTAGCGCGCCATCCTAATCTCTATCTCGATACAAGCGCAACAAAGTGGATGGTCAGGGAGCTAAGCAGACATTCTCGGCAAGACCTGATCCGGTTTCTCACCGAGTGGCGTGAGCGAATTCTCTTTGGATCCGATATTACAGTGAAAGATGAGGACCTTCTCTTGAAAGGTACGCCGAACTCCGCCGCCAGCTTGGAGGCGGCATTCGAACTATATGCTAGCCGCTACTGGTCACTTCGTACCTTATTTGAGAGTGATTATTCCGGTGAGTCGCCAATCTCCGATCCTGATCTGGCGCAGCTGGAGCCGCAGCGCTATTCGCCGTTTGACGCGCCGCTCTTGCAGGGCAAAGCTTTGCCTGCTGAAATCATTCACGAGCTTTACTATGGGGCCGCGGCCAGATTGCTCGACGGATATTACGTAGCGTGAATATGCAGTGTGATTTCACTGATACTATGTGCGAACCGCAATTTAGTGAGTGGGGCCGCCTTGCAGAGGCGAACCGCGAAACGCTCCGTGAAATTACCTCCTCAATCGGCACGGTTACTCTTAAAAGTGTTCGCAGTGCTGTAATAGAAGAGTCACTCACCTTTACCTCGGAGATGATCAAATTGGCCGTCTCGGAGGGGCTTGAAGCCGAACGGCTGATACCCGCCCAGCACCTCAAAAGGTGGCAGCTGGCCGGGGAAAATGGCATTGAAGAGAGTACGGTCTACGTCAGCGGCCACCAGCCGGTTATCTATCACAGCGGAATCGTTTATAAGACAAGGTTGCTTGCAAAGGCTGGCGCGCAGCCGGGCTCAATAGCTATTAATGTGGCAGTCGATAGTGACGAGGAAGACGCCGGAATGTTCTACTATCCTGTAAGTTCCGGCAGCTCCGCAGGCGTCGATAGCGAAACAGTCGCCGCAGGCGGGGGCGTCATTGCATCGCAAAAAATTCGTTCAAAAGATGAGATAGCAGAAGCTATAAAGCGGATCGCGAGCAGTGACGCGGAGGGGAAACACAGCGCGAGAACCGCAAAGTTGCTTGCAGCCCTTGAATTATATAAAAAATTCGCAGGTCAGAACGCCGCCGTGGCAAATTCAATCGTACGGCGGATTATCGACGGGCATAATAGTTATCTGGAAGTCCCAATTACGCGCCTCATGCACCGTCCTGAAGTCCAAAGCGCGCTGCTGGCGCTGCTCGGGGACCCGCGGGAATGGGTGCGGCAATTCAATGATAAACTGGCCGGTTTTCGCAGCGCCAACCGCATCCGAAACCCTGCCGACCCATTTCCTCCACTTGCTGTTCAACCTTCAGAAGTAGAGCTTCCCTTCTGGGTGCTAAACGGCGGTGTAAGGGAGCCGTTATATTATGGCGGAAGCTTGCAGGAGGATATCTGGGGCGCCGCCGACGGTAAAGTAGTTCCGAGGGCGATACTTATCACATCTTTTCTAAGGCTCTTTGCCGGAGATCTTTTCATTCATGGGACGGGAGGGCAAAAGTACGACGCTTTCACTGACTACTTTCTCGTCAACGCGATGAAAATAAAGCCGCCCGTTTTCGCCGTTGCAACCGCCAGCAGACGGCTGTTCGAGGAGGAGCGGCGGCGATATGAGGAGGAGAAAGCCTCACGGCAGCGCTTCCGTAATTTGCTCTACCATCCCGAAAAATTTATCGCGCCGGGAGATG
>JAGFJO010000013.1 GCA_024102635.1 Deltaproteobacteria bacterium | reverse complement strand
TAAAATTTTTGACTGAGAAGAAAGCTGTGGTGGCTGAGGGCAGGAAGGTAAGCGAGAGGTGGAAGGTGGGGGATTTTAGCGTCCCTTATCCGCCCGGACTCTTTCCTCCCTCTATGCCTACGCTCGTCGAGCCGCTGGGACTGAAGGCTCTACGACTAGTGTAGTTCTAGCTATCCGCCGTAGGTGCGGCCCTGACGGCCGGGACGCATAGGTGTATCTAGGCCCAGCCCTCCTAATAACGTTATTACTGTCTTATCCTGATTGCCTCATGTGGTCCGGCGTCGTGCTCGCTCCTCCCCGGGACTGTAGCCCCGCTCCAGTACGAAACGTTATTACTGTCTTATCCTGATTGCCTCATGTGGGCCGGCGTCGTGCTCGCTCCTCCCCGGGACTGTAGCCCCGCTCCAGTACGAAAAGTACGAAGATGCTCCCTCCGTCCCGTTTCGGTAACATGAATTATGAGCTAACGACCCTTTAAACCTGTGCGGTCAGGGCCCTTCGGTAACATTTTTTGTGACCCATATCGGGAGTAGAGGGGATGGTTGATTAGGAACCCCGTATCCTATAAAATTCCCGGGAAATGAACGCCCGACGCACCCCATTACGCTCTCGATTTTTGCTCAACGCACGGGCAAAGCGTGCCCCAGCATTAAATTTTCTGCACCTAAGACAGGAGTCCGCGCTCCTGAAGGGCGACCTTCTCTTTATAAAAGAGGGTCAAACGCGGACAAAGACAACAATCAAACTGAGTTAGCCACGTCTCTTTCGCACTGTGTGCTCTCTCCCTTTAAAAAGCGTCGTTGCTCACAGCCTCTTTCGCCTTTAGTTTAACCGACTGTGGCGTCGATAGCATATTCTGCGATTAGCCGGGCATGAGACGCCTTATAGGCGGCCATAGCTCTACAGCGGTACAAGAAATCATAGTGTCCACTGAGAGATGTTTCATGCTATATCATGACCTTAGGCAGCAGCATTGCGTTTGCGCCAAACGCGCCGAGAGCATCAGGGGTGCCCTTATATCCCAGCATCCTTGACGGCTAAAGTTATGGCTGGTTATTCGCTTGGCGGATTGCCGCCGGCTAACGCGTTTATTTACAGAGTTTAGAAACCTAATAACACACAAGGAAACTAGTAATGAGCAAGAACAGCCACATATCCGCCTTGAACGAGCTGGGTCAATCGATTTGGTACGATAACCTATCGCGTGACGTGCTCAATTCTGGCGAACTTAAATCCCTTATAGATTCCGGCGTAAGTGGCTTAACCAGCAACCCAACGATTTTTAAAAACGCAATTGCTGATTCTAACAGCTACGACGACGAGATGCGCGAACTGGTTAAGCAAGGGCTAAGCACTGATGATATCTGCGAAGAGCTTATGGTGCGTGATGTCGGCATGGCGGCAGACCTGCTGCGGCCGATTTACGATCAGACCAACGGCGGCGATGGTCATGCCAGTATTGAAGTCTCGCCATTTCTGGCCCGCGACACAGCCGGTACGATTGAAGCGGCCAAGCGGCTCTGGAAAAAGCTAAATCGCCCTAATATCATGATAAAGATTCCGGCTACTCCGGAGGGAATCCCTGCTATTAGATCCTGTCTTGAAGACGGTCTCAATATCAATGTCACCCTTATTTTTTCCCGTGATGTCTACACCCAAGTTGCGACGGCTTTTATCGACGCCGTCGAAGCCCGTGCAAAGCGCAATCAAGAGATAAATCGAATTGCTTCCGTCGCGAGTTTTTTCGTATCGCGGGTAGATGCCATTTGCGAAAAAAACTTCGATCAACTGCTCAAAGACGGAAAGGTGAAGGAAAATGATCGTGATCTTTTCTTCGGTAAAATCGGAATTGCCAATTCAAAACTTGCGTACGAAAAATTTGAAGAGTTGTTCAAAGGAGAACGTTTCAAAGATCTCAGAAGTAAAGGATGCAAGGTGCAGCGTCCCCTTTGGGCCAGCACCGGCACCAAAAACCCGGCCTTCAGCCCTGTGATGTACGTTGAAGAGTTAGCCGGCAAGGACACGGTCAATACGATGCCCCCGGCAACTCTCAAGGCCCTTATTAGCAATGCAAACATTACCGGCCCGAAGCTTCATAGTGGGCACGATGAGGCAAAGCAGATAATCAGCGGCGCTAAATCAATGGGAATCCCTTTCGATCAGTTGATGCTTGAGCTTCAGGATGTCGGTGTTAAGCTGTTTGCCGATTCATTTAAAGAGCTGCTCGACTCTATTGAAAATAAGCGCGGCCGTCTCTAGTAAGCTCGCGCCGATTTAATGGAGTGATTAATGGACAACCCTTTTGCTGAAGGTGAAAATCGTGTAATCCGTCCGCCCGCGACAGTCCTCGTAATATTCGGCGCCACAGGAGATCTCACGCACCGCAAGCTGCTTCCGGCGCTCTATAATCTTGCGCAAGATGAGTACTTGCCTGGCGGATTCATAGTAATCGGGGCGGCTCGCAGCCAGCTTAGCGATGATGATTTCCGTCAGAAGATGTATGAGTCGGTTAAAAAGTTTTCGAGACGGACTTTAAGTGAGGATCTTTGGGAAAACTTCTCCAAGAATCTCTTCTATCAACCTATCGACGGTACCAACCAGGCTGACTTTGCCCGGCTACGCAATAGAATTGAGGATCTGTGTAAGGAGCGCAGCGAGAACTTCAACTACCTCTATTATCTAGCGGTCGCCCCGAGTAATTTTGGCCCGATCTGCACGAACTTGAATAGGTCCGGTTTAGTCGAAAGCACTGAGGATGGTATTAGGAAGACGGCCGTCATAATAGAGAAGCCTTTTGGACAAGATCTGGCATCTGCGATTGAGCTTAACCACACTCTTAGAGGCAGTTTTGCAGAGGAGCAGATATTCCGTATTGACCACTATCTCGGCAAGGAGACGGTACAAAACATCTTAGTCTTCCGCTTTGCTAATGGAATCTTCGAGCCGCTTTGGAACCGCAACTATATTGACCACATTCAGGTCTCAGTGTGCGAACACTTGGGATTGGGAGGCCGCGCCGGCTATTTCGACAAAACCGGTATACTAAGAGATATAGTGCAGAACCACCTATTGCAGATCCTTGCTTTGCTCTGCATAGAACCGCCCATATCGCTAAGCGACGCTGACAGTATCAGGGACGAGAAGGTAAAGGTTCTCAAATCGATTAGGCGTTTTGAAGAGCGCGAGATTGAAAGCAACACTGTGCGCGCGCAGTATACAAGCGGCTCGATTGAAGGAGAGGAAGTTCCGGGGTACCTGGAAGAGGAGGGCGTAGCCAAGGATTCGACCACCGACACCTATGTTGCATTGAATCTTGAGATTGACAATTGGCGATGGGCAGGAGTGCCGATCTATGTACGAGCCGGCAAGAGGCTGCCGAAAAGGATAACCGAGATAACGGTATATTTTAAACGCCCCCCCGGAGCATTGTTCAGGGGACGGCAGATAATAGAGCTGGAACAAAACATTCTTGCTATTCAGGTGCAGCCTAAGGAGGGAATTTCGCTGAAAGTTAGCTCCAAGCCGCCGGGACCGCGGATGCGCATTCGCCCTGTTGAGATGGATTTTACTTATGACTCGTCCTTCGGCATCGCTTCCCCAGAAGCGTATGAAAGACTACTACTCGACGCCATGAAAGGCGATGCTACGTTATTCACACGCAATGACGAGATTGAGGAGTCGTGGGACCTTTTGGCCCCCGTCTTCAATTCATGGCAGGGCAGCAAGCCTCCGCCAATATACACTTACAAAGCAGGAACATGGGGGCCGTCGGCCGCGGCTGACCTTCTCCGGCCTCATGGCCACCGTTGGCGGAGACTTTAAACCGGAAAGCGTATCCATGAAAGCCGAAAACCAAGCAAGGATACTTTATGAATGAGGTGTTTGCTTACACCCCCATCCCGGTAGGAGCGATCGCCAAAGCGCTATCCGACAACATGCCGGTTCCGGAAGGCGATGAGCAACACTATGTTCGCGCCGCAAACGTGAACACCTTGATGGTGGTGGACGCCGGATATGATTCTGACGACCTAGAAAGCTATCTTCTAACTCTCTCTCAAGTTCACCCTAATCGCTCCTTCGTGATAGTAATAGATCAGAGCCGCGCAGAGATAGGAATCGAGTACTCCGCACGCTGTCATGCCATCGGACCCAAAGAGCATGTGTGCTCGGAAGTTATCCGCCTCTCAGCTCCTTCTTCGAGTAAGGAAGCGGTTGCAAGTATCGTACGCGCCAATCTGCTTACGGGCATGCCCTCGGAACTCTGCGTTTATCGCCCTCCTAAAGAGTTGTCGCTCGTTCACCAAATGGCCCAGCTCGCCGAGCAAGTTCTCTTCAGCTCATCAGATTTTGAAAACAGCCTTAGTGCACTGGTGCCATTTTTGCAAGAAAATCATTTATTGGTAGACCTCGACTGGGTCAAACTCGGTATCTGGCGCGACCAGATCCGCGAAGTGTTCGATAGGCCGGCATGGGCCGCGCGCCTTGCAGATATAGAACGAATTGAGATTCGCGGGGAATCTCCCCACAAAGGGAGCATCCCGATAGGCGCACTTCTGCTGGGTGGCTGGCTTGCAAACCAAATGGATTACAAGATCGTTTCGGGAAAAGGCTCAGTCTTCACCCTGGAGGCCACGTCCGGAAAACGCATTAGCCTTGTCTTGACGGGCGGCGACTGCGGTGATTCATCCAAAGTTAAATTGGTGACCTTAGAGTTCTCTGCGGCGCACGGGGCACCGGCAGGAGTGGTCAATATGCGACGGTGCGGTAATGGGAGCGGGAGGCTCGAAACTGCCGTTAATCTTGGCGAGGAATTCCGGTTTTCTAAGCTGTTTGACGATGAAGATCGTAACGATCTGATCATGCGGTACTTTTTTATTGGGGAGTCCACCCTAAACTATCCGAAGAGTCTTAGAATTGCATTAGCTTTCTCGGGTGTCGAAGTCTAGACGGAAAGAAATACCTCAGTAAGGAATAGCTAAAAGAGGAAATATGAAACCTAACGTCGAAGTTATCGAGCCAAAACTTTTCACTGGTGTGGTAGCCGACGAAATCGTCGCAACCCTCAGAGATACGGTCTCGGAACGCCAGCGCTGCTCACTGGTGCTTGCCGGCGGTAGCACTCCAGGTTCCATATACAGGCTCCTAGCCAGGCCTCCGCGAGTGGGGGAGATCGAGTGGGAGAAGATAGACATATATTGGGGAGATGAGCGTTGGGTCCCGCTTGATCATACGAACAGCAACTTCAGGATGACTAAGGAAACTCTGCTCTCGCATATTCCGCAGCCCCACCCTAGGGTTCATCCAGTCAACACATCGCTTGCGACAGCGGAGGAAGGCGCCGCTGATTATGCCCGCACCATTAAAGATCTTGAAGGTCAAGATCCCTGCTTTGACCTTGTTCTCTTAGGTATCGGAGAGGATGGGCATACGGCATCAATATTCCCAAATGCATCGATAATCTCTGACTGTCCGGACATTTGTGCAGCTGTTGAGCATCCGGAAGGAGGGTTCCGTATTACTCTTTCGCCTAAGTGCCTTTTTAATGCAAGGAAGATAATGTTTATCGTCAAAGGTGAATCTAAAGCGGATATTATCTCCAGAGTAATTGACGGCAGCGAGGCTGTAGAAACTATCCCAGCACGATTGTACCTTCAGTCCGCCCGCCCGGTTAGTTTTTTCCTCGATTCGGGGGCGGCTCTGCGGCTATCGAAGCAGTAGTGTGATAATGGGATGCGACCGCAGTCTTAAGAATACATCTGCGCGTAATCTTGACAGCACTAATTGGAGGTATCTGGCGTGTTGAAACTTTCACTTCCAGGCTCGACAGAGGAATTTCGCCGAACGTTTAAAGAGTGGTTGGCAACTCACAGCCCGCCTAAACCATCAGACAGTTCGCTTAAGGAATTCATAGAGCTAGGCCGTAAATGGCAACAAAGCCTTGCTTCAGGCGGCTGGATCGGTGTGCATTGGCCGGAGGAGTACGGTGGTAAGGGACTTTCGCTGGTGGAAGAGGCCATCGTGCAGGAGGAGCTAACGCGAATTGGGGCTCCGCAGCTTCTGGGTTTATTCGGGCTTACCATGGTGGGACCAGTGCTTATCAAGCACGGCTCGAAGGAACAGAAAAACCGTTATTTATCTAAAATCTTAAGAGCCGAGGAGATATGGTGTCAGGGGTTTTCGGAACCCGGCGCCGGAAGCGATTTAGCCGCCATTAAGACAAGAGCGGTGGTGGCTGACAACGGATTTCATGTTTCGGGCCAAAAGGTGTGGACCAGTTTTGCTCAGATAGCCGATTGGTGTTTTCTTCTGGCCCGCACATCCGATGAACCCAGTAAGCATGCCGGCCTCTCGTATCTTCTTGTCCCGATGAAGTCCAAGGGCATAACAGTAAGGCCGCTCAAGCAAATCTCGGGTGATGAAGAATTCAATGAAGTGTTTTTCGACAACGTCTTTGTTCCAAAAGAAAATGTTGTAGGGAATGTAGGGGAAGGATGGAAGATTGCAATTTCTACCTTAATGTATGAAAGGGTAGTCCTTACATTCGCGCGCCAGCTGCAATCCGAAGTGGCATTGCGCGGATTAATTGAACGGTTCGGCAAGAAGGTGGACGATCGCGGCCGATTCTCCCTTGCTAATGAAGTAGTTGCTGCTTGCGCTGTGAGAGCGCTTTCGTACCGCCATTTGGTGGAGTATGCCTCCGGCAAGGCTCCCGGCCCGGAGGGTTCGCTTGATAAATTGTTATGGAGCGAATCGTTTCAGCGGCTTTGTAGGCTGGCGCTGGATCTGTTAGGCGAAAATGCGCTCGCCTCGGAATCTGATCCGGCTCACGGAGTGGACATCCACCGTTACCTATACTCAAGGGGTCGAACTATCGCCGCGGGCACCTCTGAAATACAACGAAGCATTATAGCTGAGCGAGTTCTTGGATTGCCAAGAGGAAAGCTCACCATTTAAACTACATGGGTGCGCAGCAAAAAGAGGAAAATCATATTTATCGCCTTTTGCGCTCTCACTCTTTTCGGAGCGGCGGGGTGCTTTAGCACTCGCGTTGAAAATAGCGTAAGTGCGCTTGATGCAGCCCAGAGGCGACAGCATTTTTATCTGCTAGGTCTTTTGGGAGAGGCTCAGGTGGACTTGGGGCAGGAGTGCCCGCGTGGAGCCGCCGCCTTTGCAGATCGGTTCACTCTAGGAGATATAGGCTACACGCTACTTACTCTCGGAATTTATTCCCCCAAAAGCGTTTTTGTGCGGTGCGAAACATGAGCAAAGGCGCGCTAAAGCTGGTATCCGCGCTGATTATCCTGGCGCAATTATGCGGGTGTTACACAGTCCAATATAGAGTTAAGAATCAGGCGGGCAGCACGTATAAGCATTCATATTGGAACCAGTATTTCTTTTGGGGAATCGCACCGGCTAATAATGTACATAAATTTTCCGAGCTGTGTCACGGAGGCAACTTGATTGCGGCAGAGAGTGAGGTGACTCCACTAAACTTTTTCTCCGCAATGTTTTCCGCCGGGCTTAGCTCATCGGCTACACTCGAGGCAACCTGCGTTAGTCCCTCAGGTTCGGCAAAGTAGAGAAGAAAAACGATTAGCAATTGCTGACAATAAAAAATCGAGATATCGTGCGGTGAAGGCAGTTTAGGTCAAGCATATGCGGTTCTCTGTTCTATCCAGCGGTTCAAAAGCAAATTCAACCTACTTAGAGACCGGCTGCAGCCGGATACTGATAGATTGCGGCCTCTCGGCCCGCGAAACCGAACGCCGTCTGACCCGCATCGGGGTCGATCCAGCATCTTTGGACGCTATCATCATCACCCATGAACATAGCGATCACATTATGGGGGTAAGAGTCCTTAGCCGCCGACATAAGATTCCGGTATACGCCAACAGGGCAACCTCAAAATTCATCGACAAAGCTTATGCCATTGATCGGTTTAGCACCGGAGAACGGTTTTGGATAAAGAACTTGGATATTCACCCCTTCAGCGTCGTGCATGACGCAAGCGATCCTGTGGGATTTGCGGTGCACGCTGAAGGGTTGAAGTTTGTACTTGCAACCGATCTCGGCCGAGTAACTCCGCTAGTGAGGGAGATGGTTAAAGGGGCGCACGCCATGGTACTAGAATCCAACCACGACCAGGAGATGCTGCGCGATTGTGCTTATCCCTGGCAACTGAAGCAGCGGATTTCGTCTTCTCACGGCCATCTTAGCAATGATTGCGCGGGGGCTTTGCTAAAGGAGAGCTGGCATAGTGACCTTTTACATGTCACCCTGGCTCATCTCAGCGAGAACAGCAATACACCTGACCTAGCCCTTAAGACCGTCGGGCGCTATCTTGAAAGGCGCCCGGTCTTTCATCTGATTGCTGCGGCCGTGACGCACGAGACACCGCTTTTTACCGTGGGAGAAAGCGAGATTAGAGTGTCAGCTTGAGCGCCAGGCCGAACAGGCGCTTACCTTGCGTTTCTTGTAAACTACCGCTCAGCAGTGTAAAGTAAGGCTGCGCAAGGAAATTTTGCTAACGGTAATTTTTTCACCTTACAATGATCCCTCGATATACTCGTCCGCAGATGGCCTCCATTTGGAGCGATCAGGAACGCTTTAAGATCTGGCTGGAGATAGAAACACTGGCCCTGGAGAAAATGGTCGAGCTTGGAATAGCTCCTCAATCGGCGCTGAAAGCCGTAAAGGAGAAGGCCGCCTTCGATGTCGAGCGGGTGCTTGCGATTGAAAAAGAAGTTAAGCATGACGTCATCGCATTTCTAACCAATGTTGCAGAGAATGCCGGACCCGAGGCGCGTTTTTTGCACCGCGGCATGACATCTAGTGATGTCCTGGACACCGCACTTGCCGTGCAAATCAAGAGATCCGGGGAGCTTATTCTTTCCGGCCTCTCCTCACTGCTTGAGTCCCTAAAGCAGCAGGCACAAAAATATAAACTTACCCCGTGCATAGGGCGAAGCCACGGCATTCATGCCGAGCCGACTACCTTCGGCACTAAGCTTGCGTCGTGGTACACCGAAATCAAGCGTCATCAGGCTCGCTTGCAACACGAGATAACGTATGCCGCGGCCGGAAAAATCTCTGGAGCGGTAGGCACTTTCGCTTCCGTCCCACCGCAGGTCGAACAGCACGTGATGTCGAAACTGGGGCTGCAAGCCGAAGCTGTGGCTACCCAAGTGGTCAGCCGTGACCGGCACGCAGGTTTTTTTAGCGCCCTTGCTCTGCTGGCTTCATCCATTGAAAAATTCAGTGTCGAGATTCGTCACTTGCAGCGCACTGAGGTGCGAGAGGCAGAAGAGCCTTTCACTGCCGGTCAGAAAGGCTCCTCAGCAATGCCTCATAAACGCAATCCGGTGTTATCCGAGAATCTCACTGGGCTTGCTCGTCTGGTAAGAAGCTATTCCATCGCGGCCATGGAGAATGTAGCGCTATGGCATGAGCGGGACATAAGCCACAGCTCAGTAGAACGGGTGGCCGGCCCCGACGCCTGCATATTAATTGATTTTATGATTGCGCGCTTTGATTATCTGGTTTCTAACCTTCAGGTCTATCCTGAGCGCATGCTCGAAAATCTTGAAGCTACTCGAGGGCTGGTATTTTCCGGCACGCTCCTTAACGCTCTAGTTGATAAAGGAGTAGTGCGTGAGGAGGCATACAAAATCGTTCAGCGTCATGCGCTGGAGGCCTGGGACGGGGGAGCCAACTTATACGAGCGAGTGAAAAGCGATTCAAAGGTGGGGAAGGTTTTGAGCGCCGAAGAGCTTCAGGAGATCTTCGATCTGCGCCGCCATTTGCAGCACATAGATTATATATTTGAGAGAGCATTTAAGGAGTAACTGTATATGAAGGTACAGGTGTTGGTTCGGCTGAAAGCCGGGGTTTTAGACGTCCAGGGCAAAGCCGTTGAGCACGGACTACAAGGAATAGGTTTCAACGAGATCGCCAACGTAAGGGTGGGAAAGTTGGTCGAACTTGAGATCTCTGCCGGTGGCGAGGAGGAAGCCCGCAGTAAAGCCGAGGAGATGTGCCAGAAGCTATTGGTAAACCCGATAATTGAGAACTACGAGATCAGAACCATATCATAAAAGTGAGAAGATGAGAGTTAGCGTAGTAGTATTTCCCGGCTCAAATTGCGACCACGACGTTATTCACCTCTATCAAAAGGTGCTGGGATCGACCGTCAGCAGTATATGGCATCGCGATCGCGATCTTAAGAAGCCCGACATTGTCATTATACCGGGAGGCTTTTCTTATGGTGACTATCTACGTACAGGCGCAATGGCCAAGCTCTCTCCCGTCATGTCTGAGGTCGCCAAGTTCGCAGAGCAGGGCGGTTCAGTGCTTGGAATATGCAACGGCTTCCAGATTCTATGTGAATGCGGCCTTCTTCCGGGGGTCTTACTGCAAAACATAGGCATGCAGTTTTTATCTCGCTTTGTAAGTTTGCGAGTGGAGAACAACAGTACGACTTTTAGCAGAAACTATGTAGTAGGCGAGGTTCTGACCTGTCCCATTGCGCACGGGGAGGGGAACTACTTCGCCGACCGCGAGATCATACAGCAGCTGGAAGACGAGGGGAGGGTCGTTTTCAGGTATTGTTCCCCCTCCGGCGAGGTTGATAGCTCCAACTTGAATTGGAACCCCAATGGCTCCATCAACTCCATCGCAGGAATTTGCAGCGCTAAAGGCAACGTC
This sequence comes from Deltaproteobacteria bacterium, assembly GCA_024102635.1. GTDB lineage: Bacteria > Bdellovibrionota_C > UBA2361 > UBA2361 > JAGFJO01 > JAGFJO01. The sequence goes on along the minus strand of JAGFJO010000013.1, from coordinate 56,950 downwards.
GTCGGATTAATGCCTCATCCTGAGCGGTCATCCGAAAAGATCGTCGGTTTTGTGGGAGAGCAAAGCGGGGTTAAGGTCTTTCAGTGATTGTGCCCAGCTCTTTCGAAGGAGCGCGCTTAAAGGCGCGGCGAATAAAGCCTGACGACGGGGTGGCTTTATTTGAAGCGTATGCCGGAGATCCAGATGCTACCCGCTACCTTCCGTGGCGCACCAATCAAAGGCCTTCCGAAACTTTGGCCTTCTCTCGCCTCGCGGCAAGCCGCTGGGATGCCGGAGAGGAGTTCGTTTTCGTTGCATGCCTGAAAGACACACCCGGAGAGAAGGAACGCATAATCGGGAGCGGTAAGATTGCCGCCTTCCATCCTCTGTTCCGGAACCATATGGAGATCGGTTTTTGCATCTCGCCGAAATTTTGGAGACAAGGTTACGGCACGGAGCTCTCTTCGGAACTTCTAAGAGTGGCCTTAGAAATAGCCGATGTCTTTAGAGTTTCGGCTTGGGTACAACCCGAGAATGTGGCGTGCTGCGCTGTACTTGAAAAGATCGGAATGCGGAGAGAGTGCATTGTCAAACGTTCTCAGATCCATCCTAATTTCTCCTCCCGACCCGTCGATATGGCGCTTTACGCTGCCTTCAGAGACGGCGAAGCATAGCACTAACGTTGGGTGGAGATTTCCTGTAATTTAGCGCCGTTCGGTGGCGGCTCCGAGACTTGAAAGCATGGGCTTCGCATGCTAGACTAGAAAGGTTGCGTGTGAGAAGGCGGATTAAGGCCGTTCTCGCACATCGAAAAGAATTCCACACCCGGGTCATTATAGTCTTGGTGAGGGCTCAGTGAGGCAGGCCTCTTCGTTTTGCTTGTTGGCTTAATTGGTTCGGCCGCCTCGTCCAACTCGTCGGAGATCATATCGCTATTTTGATCTCCAATCGTCACACGATGTACGGTTGGTTTTATCGTGGCTTTACAGGCTGGCGGTAATGAGCCTTTTTGCTTTTGAGACCTGGGGAGGCTTAACTAAGACGAGGATGCATGAATCGAACAGAAGACACGGCTGTTGCCGATGATAAGGGTGCTGAGAAGAGCGCCTCTTTTGCTGAAACCCTAAACAAGAAGCAATCAGAGCCGATCACCATTAAAGGACTGGTCGAAGCTGGCGCTCACTTCGGACATCAAACCACGAAGTGGAATCCGAAGATGCTGCCTTTTATATACGGGCAGCGCAACGGTATCCACATCATCAATCTCGACCTCACTCTCAAGGCTTGGGAAGCAGCCAGAAAATTCGTTTACGATGTGGCCGCCCGCGGAGGGTCGATTCTTTTCGTTGGAACGAAGAATCAGGCCCGTTCAATTATCGAAGAGCAGGCTGCCAGAGCCAAGAGCTACTACATCACGAATCGATGGCTCGGTGGCACCCTTAGCAATTTTGAGACGATCAAACGTTCGGTAGAACGGATGAGAAAGCTCGAGGATCTTTTGGCCAAGGCCGAAGAAGCTGACACGGACATAAAGCTTAGCAAGAAGGAGCGGCTGATGATCCGGCGCGAACTTGAAAAGCTTTCCGACAACTTGGGAGGAATCCGCACCATGAGAAAAGTGCCGGATGTGCTCTTCATAGTCGATGTAGCTAAAGAAGCAATCGCCGTGGCAGAAGCGCGCCGCCTTCATATCCCTGTCGTGGCCTTGGTCGATTCTAACTGCGATCCGAATACAATCGAGTATCCGATTCCATCGAATGACGATGCCACACGCACTATAAAATTGTTTGTCACCGCGGTAGCTGATGCGGTAATCGAGGGACAGACCGCCTACAACTCCCGTATGACTACCACGGGGCAGAAGGAAAAGGAGGAAGAGCCTCCTTCTAATGGGAGCAAGGATATAGGCGGCGAGAATGGAGTACATGACGAGTCATCCAAGGACTTGCTTTTATCTGCAGAGGTGTAATCAATGAGCGCAAGCAACGGCACAGCAATATCTCCTACTATGGTTAAGGAGCTTCGGCAAAAAACCGGAGCAGGAATGATGGACTGCAAGCAAGCGCTGCAGGAAGCGGGCGGCTCCATGGAGCTGGCTATCGAAGTGCTGCGCAAAAAGGGTCTCAAGGACCTTAGCAAGCGCGCCGGGAAGGTAGCCGCTGAGGGTGCAATCGGTGTTTATGTTCACCCCGGCGACCAAATCGTCTCGATCGTTGAACTGAATTGTGAAACGGACTTTGTGGCGCGTGGAGATGACTTTAAAACTCTCGCCAGAGATATTGCAATGCACGTAGCGGCCATGCGCCCGAAGTATGTGTCGGTTGACGATATCCCCGCGAACGTTATCGATAAAGAGAAAGAGATAGTTCTCGAGCAGCTTAATGAAGCTCAAAAGGCGAAGGCTGACATGATTATCCCCGGCAAGCTGGAGAGCTTTTACCAGGACACCGTGCTCCTTAAGCAAAGCTACGTGAAGGACGACAGCGGCAAGAAATCAGTAGCCGATCTTGTCAATGAGCTTAGCGTAAAGGTAGGGGAGAAGATTCAAGTTAGGCGATTTGAGCGCTTCGAGGTCGGCGAAGGCATTGAGAAAAGCAAGAGTAACCTAGCCGAAGAGGTTGCGGCCACCCTCTCGTAGTGCTACACACTATAGCGCGTCGCTCGGAACACCTATCACGCCATAGGGGGCCGGTGCACCGCGGTTAAGTTATCGGTTTTTAATACTATAGTGTCTAAATCGGACTTTGAGGGCATCGGTTTGGCTGTTCAGTTGCAGGCCGATTTAGAAATCCCGGCAAGAGTCGTAACCGTGTTTAGACGCGCACTCCTCGCTGCATTAATATATGTTTCAGCCCATCAAATATAGACGAGTATTGCTCAAGTTGAGCGGCGAAATACTAGCCGGAGATCGAGGCTACGGTATAGATCCACAAATCATCGGCCAGCTTGTTTCCCAGATATATGACGTGCATGAACTCGGAATTGAACTTGCGATCGTAATTGGAGGCGGCAACATATTCCGCGGCGTCCAATCAACGGCGCAGGGGTTCGATCGCGCATCGGGCGATTACATGGGAATGCTTGCAACAGCCATAAACGCCCTCGCCCTTCAAAACATGCTGGAGCAGCGCGGAATCGAAACGCGGGTCTTATCAGCCATCGAGATGCGTGAAATAGCGGAATCGCACATTCGCCGCCGGGCAACCCGTCACTTGGAAAAGGGCCGGGTAGTAATCTTCGCATGCGGAACGGGGAACCCTTACTTTACTACCGATACCGCCGCCAGCCTGCGTGCCATGGAAGTGCATGCCGATATCCTGTTAAAAGGCACCAAAGTCGATGCCGTGTACGATTCCGACCCGGTTAAAAATGCCAATGCCAAACCTTACGTTCAGCTCAATTTTATGGACGTCTTGAGGAAGGATTTGCGGGTAATGGATGCTGCCGCAATTTCCTTGTGCATGGATAACAACCTTCCTATTATTGTTTTCAACATAGGAATCGACGGGAACCTGCGCAGAGTGGTGACCGGAGATCAAATAGGCACACTAATTTGTTCTGAAGATGTCCGCTCTACACAAGAGAGCTAGCATAAATTTGCTTCTTAGGGAGAGACCTCATGCCCGATCAATATAAGCAGTTCGAATCCCAGTGTAAGACAGCCATCGAGCATCTTAAAAAGGAGATTGGGCGGCTTAGAACCGGCCGTGCGAGCAGCGCTCTACTAGAGGGAATCACCGTAGAATATTACGGCAGCCAGGTACCGCTCATCCAGCTCGGAATGATTGCCACCCCAGAGCCTCGGCTAATAACAGTGCAGGTTTATGACGGCGGTGCCGTCGAAGCAGTGGAGAAGGCCATAAGACAGGCTGATCTTGGGTTGAATCCGGCTCGAGACGGAAATCTTATTCGAATCTCCATTCCCGCGCTCACGGAAGAGCGCCGCAAAGAATTGATAAAGAAGCTGCATAAACTTGGTGAGGAGTGCAAGATTTCTCTGCGCAATCATCGCCGCGATGCGATAGATGAACTCAAGAAAAAAGAGAAGGCCAAGGAGATGTCCTCCGACGATCTACGGCGCGGCCAGGACGAGATACAGAAGATCACCGATCGTCATACCAGCGATGTTGACAGCATAATGGGGCAGAAAGAAAAGGAGATGCTGGAAGTATAGCTTTGCCTGTCCAAAGCAAGGCGCTTTTAACAGTGAAGTCAGATGAGCGAATCCAACGGCAACCATTCAAGCACCAACGGATCGTCTCCGGCGCTTCCGCGACACATCGCAATTATCATGGACGGCAATGGCCGATGGGCCAAGCGCCGCTTTTTGCCGCGAGTTGAAGGCCACAGGCAAGGAGCGAAGGCGGTGCGTCGCGTTGTTGAGGAGAGCGTGCGGCTTGGTATTCGATATCTAACTTTATTTGCTTTCTCAACAGAGAATTGGCGCAGGCCCAGCGACGAAGTCTCCTCGCTTATGAAACTCTTTCTAATGCACTTGGAGAGCGAGGTGGATCTTCTTAAAGAGCACAGCATAAGACTGAGAGCCATCGGCGATCTTGAAAGATTACCGGCCCCGGTCGCGAGCGCCCTCGAGCGCTGTATGACTGCCACGCAGGAGGGCACGGCGATGGATCTGGTGCTTGCCATCTCATACGGTGGCAGGGAAGAGATAGTTTCAGCGGCGCGCCGGATAGCAGCCGAGGTAAAAAGCGGTGCTCTAGATATTCAATCAATCGATGAAGTGGCTTTCTCTACGAAACTATACGCCCCCGATATTCCGGATCCGGACCTACTTATCCGCACTAGCGATGAGAATAGAATATCAAACTTCCTGTTGTGGCAACTCGCTTATTCGGAGATCGTGCTAAGCCCAGTCCTTTGGCCCGACTTTTCGAAAGAGGAATACATGCGTTGCCTCGAGGAGTACGCCCGCCGTGAACGTAGGTTTGGGCTTACAAGAGAGCAAATGCTGGAACTGCGAACGCTGGAACGTAGCGCTTAATGCAGACTAACCTTAGCAATCTGAGCACCCGCACGATCACCGCAGTGGCGCTTATCTCTATTTTGAGCGCCGTCTTACTTCTCTCTTCGATCTTCTGTTTTGGAAGATGGTTAGCGCTGGCTTGCGCGGTAGTTATTGTAGGAATGTCGGCATTTGAATTTGCCTGCGTCTGCACCGCTCAAAGCAAGAATGTTACTAAGCGGCTAACGTATTTTCTTATTCTAATGGTGCCTGCCGCCGCATTTTTGTCTCTGGTTTCTGTTACCGGGCTGTGCGATGTGCCGAAGGTAAAGGCTGCCATGTTGAGTTGTGTAGTAAACGGTACGGTTTTAATCTCGCTTTTAGGTGCTGTACTTTATGTGATTGCTGCCGGCGCGCGAGAACTGGAGCACTCGATTGAAATCGCGCGTGAGATCTTTGTCGGAATTGTTCTTATCTCATTAGGGGGTGCTTCACTTCTATCTCTCTTGCTCTTCGAAGATCTGGTACGGCTGGTTGCCTGGCTGGTAGCAGTGGTATCAATCAACGATACCTGCGCTTATCTTTTCGGCTCTAAGGTAGGGGGCCCTCGCTTAGCGCCTCTAATATCACCTAACAAAACGATAAGCGGGTCGGCGGCGGGGCTTATTTGCGGAGTGGCGGCCGGGCAGCTTCTGGCCTTCCTTCTTCCGATACAGCGGCCAGCTCTCGAAATCATAATTGTTTCTCTCTTCGTTGTGGTTGCGGCTCAGCTCGGAGATCTAAGCAAGTCATTCATCAAGCGTATGAACGGTGTAAAAGACAGCGGCACGCTTCTGCCTGGACATGGAGGGGTGCTGGACAGAGCAGATGGGATCCTGGCGGCTGCCCCTCCCGTCCTCTTTTACTACCTCGTCACCCTAATACTTTAATGCAAGCTATTTGCAGGCCCACCTCATGCTGGTACCTATAAAAGCGCAACAACAAAGCTCATCAAGCGTGAAGCCGAAGAAGGTTTCGGTGCTCGGGTCCACCGGCTCGATCGGCACATCCACGCTCGAAGTGTTGAGAATGGAGCCGAAGTCATTTCAGGTGGAAAGCCTGGTGGCAGGGGACAACTTAGAGCTACTCGTCAATCAGATCGCCGAATTCAATCCGCAAGCCGTAGCAATTCGTGACCCCGATCGCGTCGGTGAGCTCACTGAACTTCTCAAATCGCGGAATCTGCCGTTGCCACAGATTGGCGCAGGAGCAGTGGAAATAGAGGCTCTGGCGGGCGGTGACGCGTCTCATATCGTAGTAGCCGCGATGGTGGGGATGGTTGGGCTGCGCGGCGTTTTAGCCGCACTACATGCCGGGAAACGTGTGGCATTGGCAAACAAGGAGAGCTTGGTTGCTGGAGGAAAGCTGGTTGAGGGGGCTCTCAAGGAGGGAAAAGGAGAGCTCATTCCAGTCGATAGTGAACATTCAGCGATATTTCAGGTGCTCCAGGGAGAGCGAATGGTTAATCTCTCGGGAATAACACTGACAGCGTCGGGAGGGCCGTTTTTATCGAGATCCCGGCAGCAGCTGAAGAGTATTAGACCCGAAGATGCCGTAAAGCATCCTCGCTGGCGCATGGGTGCAAAGATCTCGGTTGATTCGGCGACTATGTTCAACAAGGGTCTGGAGCTCATCGAGGCGCACTGGCTGTTCAGCTTGGGGTCGGATGCAATTGAAGTGGTTATACACCCACAGAGTATAGTGCATTCGCTTATCAAGCTTACCGATGGAAGTCAGTTCGCCCAGCTCTCCTTGCCCGACATGAAAGGCCCTATTGCATACGCGTTGACATATCCAGACAGCCGCTTAAGCGCGATAATGCCGCCGATGGACCTTTGCGCGCTGGGATCTCTTACTTTTATCCCCCTGGACCCGCTACGATTCCCTGCAATAGCGATGGCGCGCTCGGCTCTAACGAGCGGCGGGGCCGCTCCAGCGGTGCTTAATCTGGCCAACGAGCTGGCGGTCTCTTATTTTTTTCAAGGAAGTTTGACTTTTGATCAAATTGACGCATTTGTTGCAGCGGCACTTGAGGAGTTCGGCACGCTAAACTATGCTAGTATTGAAGAGCTTGAACAGATTGAAGCGCAATTAAGAAGAGAGCTTCAGCCTGGGTTTATCGCGAAAGATTAAATGGCACTGACTACAGTTTTCATATTCATCGCCCTGCTCGGGGTGCTAATTTTTGTTCATGAACTCGGTCACTTTTTAGTGGCAAAAATGTGCCGCGTAGGGGTACTGGAGTTCGCAATCGGCTTTGGCCGGCAGATCTTCAAGAAAAGGATTGGAGAGACTACCTACTCGATCCGTTGGATCCCGTTGGGCGGCTTTGTAAAGATGGTCGGAGAGGATCCGCGAATGCGTGCCGATCCGGAGCCTCTCGAGGAGAGCGAAGCTGAAGCAGTCCAGGCACAGCAGGAGATGGAACTATCGCCTGAAGAGATAAATCTTCTAAATGATCGCAGCCGATGGTTCATCGAGAAGGGCTATTTGGCCAAAACTGCCATTGTCCTCGCCGGCCCCGGTTTTAATGTGCTTTTTGCAATACTCGTGTCTATCGGTACCTTTTACATTCTCGGGAGGCCGGTACGCCAGGCGCCCGATCGACCAATCATCGGCACCACTCTTCCTGATTCCCCGGGTGAGCAATCGGGGCTGCAGGCCAAGGACCTCGTTACCGAAATAAACGGTGAGAAGATAAATACCTGGACCGAACTCTCCTCACGCATTGCCTCCTCCAATGGTGCACCGCTTCATCTTAAGGTCGAACGGACGGTTGAAAAGAACGGCGTTGAGAGTACCGAAGTAAGAATGATAACGGTCACCCCCAAAAAAATGAAGTCGGAGGAGCAGGAGATCTGGGAGGGGAGGGAGATCGAGCCCAGCTACAAGGTCGGCATTCAAGTTTACATCCCAAGAGAGCCGGTCTCCGGGCTCGGCGAAGCCATTTATCTCGGAACTAGAAACGTGGCTGATGCGAGCACCTTTATGGCGCTTTCGATCTGGGGCATGGTCAAGGGGAACGTTTCCACCGAGAATTTGGGCGGACCGATATCTATTTTTCAAGCCACAGCTCACAGCACCAAACGGGGAATAGAGTATATTTTGGGCTTGATTGTATTGCTCAATATCAGCCTTGCCATAATCAACCTCATGCCGATTCCGATCCTTGACGGCGGACACCTAATGTTTTTCACCATCGAAGGGATTAAGGGGAGTCCGGTCAGTCTTCGAGTAATAGAGCGCGCCAATCAGGTGGGGATGTTCATATTGCTGCTGCTTATGGTAGTGGCGTTAAGAAATGATCTTCTAAGGTTGTTCTAACTAGAGAGCGTCAAGAAGGTGGCTCAACTGAAGCCGCGACTGCCGCACTTGAGCATAAATTTTCGCTGCGAGACGACCTCGATCCGGGGGATCGGTATTGAAATGGGAGCGGCTTTGATAAAAAATATCTTGGCGATAGATACCAGCACACCGCGGACCTTTGTGGCCTTTTATACAGATTCCGGCACGCTGGTTGAGAGAAGCTCCTCCGGCACCACAAGCCACAGTGAAGAGCTTGCGGAACTTGTACAGCAGGCCATCGGCGGTGGGGCAGCGGCTGGTCTTCGCGCATTGGTCATCGGAAGCGGTCCCGGCTCTTTTACGGGGCTAAGAATCGGATACTCCTTCTTAAAGGGTGTCAGCTTTGCTCTTCAGATTCCCCTTTGCTCAGTCTGTTCGCTGGAGGGAATGGCGCGTGAAGCTCCGGCCAATGCGGCACTCATTGCGTGTGCCAGTGATGCACGGAGGGGAGAGCTATTTACTGCCTTCTTTCGCCGCAATAACGAGGGAAGATTAGTGCGAGAACCTGTCGCAGCAATATTGGGATATCCCGAAGCGCAGGAAAAACTTAAGAGAATGCAAGCTGATTATTTGGTACCTGCGCCGCAGGTGGCGGTTGTTTGTGATTCAGATCAGACAGCTGGGCATTTTGAAGCAGTGCATGGTTGGACGATACAGCGGACCGCAGCGCTTGCGGCGCAACTGGCCGGAATTTACTGTGAACAGCAGCCTAACCCGCAGCCCTATGATCTGGCTGCCTTGGCGTGTCAGGAGCCCACATACGTTCGGCCCGTAGCGGCACGAACCATCACAGAACGAATGAGATCTTCACGTTAGGCCTTGACAGGAGGATAGGTATTGACTACTTGAAAGGGTAGAGGCTAAAATTGACAGTGTAATCGAGAGTTATCTCTTACCTTGCAATTCCTCCTATCTGCCCCATTAATAACTTCATACATGGGAATCAGTTTCGGGCTAGTTAGGTTTCAAGTTGCGGAGTATCGCTTAAAGAATTGTGACAGTAGCATTATGAAAATGCATAAGCATTATGAAAATGCATAAGCATTATGAAAGTGCATAGCATTGTGAAAGTGCATGCGGTTAACGGTCCGGTTCGTTCGTACTCCTAAAAGATTAATAAGCTCATATTCATAGTAAGTCTTTAGTGATGTTGTTGGTTTGAACTGATTGCTCAATAAAGATCTAAGTCATCACTCACACAGTTTTTCTATTTGTTTGGAACTATCATGAACCTAAATGAACTAAAGCGCCTTAAGAACGAAGAATTAATGAAATTGGCAACCGATTTTGAGATCGAAGGTGCCAACACGATGCGCCGTCAGGAGCTGATCTTCTCAATCCTGACAGCTCAATCGGAATCTAATGGAAACATTTACGCCGAAGGTGTGCTGGAATGTCTCCCGGATGGATTTGGATTCTTACGGGCTCCTGACTTCAACTACCTTCCCGGTTCGGATGACATTTACGTTTCCCCGGCTCAGATCCGGCGCTTCGGCTTGAAGACAGGCGATACGGTAGAGGGCCAGATTCGCCCCCCGAGAGAGAAGGAAGGCGAGAGATATTTCGCGCTCCTTAAGGTCAACTCGGTTAATCACGACAGCTTAGAGGTGCTTAAGTCGAAAATTCATTTCGACAATCTTACCCCGCTCTATCCTGAACAAAAGATCAATCTTGAAGGAAAGAAGGGCGGCTTATCTACCCGCATAATCGATTTGTTTGCTCCGATCGGGAAAGGGCAGCGCGCGCTTATCGTTGCGCCGCCGAAGACCGGCAAAACCATGCTGCTTCAGAATATCGCCAATGCCATCACAGAGAATCATAAGGAGGTTATTCTCATAGTTCTTTTGATCGACGAAAGGCCTGAGGAGGTGACTGATATGCTTCGTTCCGTCAACGGCGAGGTTATTAGCTCCACCTTCGACGAGCCTGCGCAACGTCACGTGCAGGTTGCCGAGATGGTGATTGAAAAGGCTAAGAGGCTGGTAGAACACAAGCGGGATGTGGTTATCTTGCTTGATTCAATTACCCGGCTTGCTCGCGCCTATAATGCAGTTGTTCCTCCCAGCGGTAAGATTCTTTCCGGAGGTGTAGATTCAAATGCACTGCATAAACCGAAGCGCTTTTTCGGAGCAGCTCGAAATGTGGAAGAGGGTGGCAGCTTAACGATTATCGGAACTGCCCTGGTAGACACGGGCTCCCGCATGGATGAGGTTATCTTCGAGGAGTTCAAAGGAACCGGCAATATGGAGCTACACTTGGACCGAAAACTTGTTGAGCGGCGCATCTATCCTGCCGTGGATATCAACAAATCCGGCACCCGTAAAGAAGAGCTTTTAATCAAGAATGAAATTCTTCAAAAGGTATGGCTGTTGCGCAAAGTACTAAGCCCTCTTAGCCCGGTGGAAGCAATGGAGTGGCTGCAGAGCAAGATGGACGGTACAAAGAGCAACAAAGAGTTTTTGGAGATGATGAAGGGCAGTTAAAGCTGCTAATCCATGCAATCATTAAAGGGGCCCGCCACCATTCTAGCCGTTGATGATAATCAAGAGGCCCTTTTCGCTCTGGAGCAGCTTCTTTCCTCTAATGGCTATCACGTCGTTACGGCTTCAACTGGCGATCAAGCGCTTGAACAGGCGCGAGTGAACACCCCGGAATTAATTCTTCTCGATGTTCAAATGCCTGGCCCCGACGGCCTGGAAGTAACCCGGCGTCTGAAGGCCGACCCTCAGCTGCGCTATTCGGTAGTGGTGCTTCTGACGGCCAAGGATTCGCTTGAGGATGTGGTTGCCGGCCTGGAACAGGGCGCAGACGATTACATCAAGAAGCCTTTCAAAAGCGAAGAGCTTCTGGCGCGGGTAAAGGCTGCACTGCGGCTAAAAGAGACCTATCGCGAGCTACAGAGCAAAGATCTGCAGCTACGCGAACTCGCTAGGAACGACGCTAAAAGGGCTTCGTTTGATAATATAGTTGGCGCCAGCCAGCCGATGCGCGAGCTTTATTCGTTAATCGAGAAGGTAGCCGATTCAGACGCCTCTATTCTAATCAGCGGGGAATCCGGCACCGGCAAGGAATTGGTTGCCACTGCTCTACACTATCGCAGCTCACGCAGAGAGATGCCCTTCGTGGCACAAAACTGCTCTGCCTTCAATGAGAACCTACTTGAGTCAGAGTTATTTGGTCATGTGCGCGGCGCGTTCACCGGCGCAATTCGCGATAAGCAGGGGCTTTTTGAAATTGCCGATAAGGGAACTTTCTTTCTGGATGAACTGGGAGAGATGAGCCCTGCCTTGCAGGTTAAGCTGTTACGAGTACTGCAAGAGGGAACTTTCATTCCGGTGGGAGGCACAAAAGCTAAACAGGTTGATGTGCGGGTGGTGGCGGCGACAAACCGCGACCTTCTTAAAATGGTCCAAGAGGGCACTTTCCGTGAGGATCTTTACTATCGCCTGAACGTGGTAAATCTTAAAATTCCTCCGCTTCGGGAGCGAGCCTCTGACATCCCTCTTTTAGCCGAACATTTTCTACGCGTTCAAGCTGAACGCAAGGGCACTCGCCGCAAACGGCTCGAGCCCGAGGCGATAGAAGCTATCATGCGTTACAGCTGGCCCGGCAATATTCGGCAACTGCAAAACGAGATTGAAAGGCTGGTGCTGATGAGCGGAGCGGATGAAGTGATCCCTGCAGCTCTACTGTCTACTCAGATCCAGGCGCAAGGCGGCGGTGTGGAAAAGAATCAAGAAGATCCGGCAACACTAAAAGACGCCGTCGAACAGGTCGAGCGAGAGATGATCCTTAAGACCCTAAAGCGGCTGAATTGGAACAAAAGCGAAGCGGCTAAGGAGCTGGGTGTCTCCCGCTCAAGTTTAATAGCAAAAGTGCAAAGTTACGGTTTAGAGCCCCGAAACGGAGCGAAATGATGAGAACTCTTCTGCTGCACACTGATCTGATGTTTTCAGCTAAGGTTAAAGAATGCGCGCAGCAGCAGGGGCTTGCCACACTTTCATTTAAAGATCTCGACTCCTTTCGCTCAGCGGCTGCAACATGCGAAGGAGAGGCCGCTGTTGTCCTGGATCTTAACTCCACCCGTTTACGCCCAGAGGAGGTTATAAGGGAATGCGGCAAGGGTGGGATTAATCTAGTATGTTTTTACTCTCACGTGGACCAGGAGCTTGCAGAGGCCGCTGCAGCTAGTGGGGCCTCTTTAATCCTACCCCGTTCGGCGTTCACAAAACGGCTCTCTCAAATTCTAGAGCAGCTTTTTGTGTAGCTCAGACTCTTTTTCTTAAAATAAAACAAGGTTTTTCTTAAGTTAGGGAATTTCTCAACCGACTTTCTACTTTGCCCTCATGATGTATTAGTTAGAGGTAAAGTGGTTCAAGAACTCTGGGTGGTGCCTTCCGATCCGACGCTGTTAGTACTGCTGGCCGGCGTTACAGTCACATTGATCATCGTTTTTTCACGTATCCCATTAATAATAAAAGGGGTTTTACTTGCATGTAGTGCTTATACGGTGGGCGCAGTCTACGCACCGGAGGCTTTAGGCACGTTTATGGGTGCCTGGGACCAGAAAGCAGCTGTTGCCGTGCTAGCCGTCTCGCTTCTCGTGCTACTAATTTCTTTTCTACGATTCTTAAAAGCGGGCCTTATTATCGGGTTATGGGCCATTGTCTGCATAATAGTTGGAGAGCGCGCTTTTCCGGGAATAGTTCAGCTAGACCTATCTCGCCTTACCGCCAACTACCAGCAAGGTGGTGAACTTTGGGCGTTACTCAAAAAGTAAAGTCAGGCTTCCTACGCAGCTCAATCTTACTCTTCTGGAGTGGCCTCTCTTGTCAAAATTAACATATATAGCAGGATAAAACCGGACATGGCCAAAAAGCATTTTCCTCCAATTACTACTGTGCGGTAGAAATCAAGCCTGCCTTTCAATAGGCGTATCGTTTTATCGCGTTCTTCAGAGGGACCTTCTGAGGGTACCCCCTCTATCCCCAAAGATGGGGCCGCATCGCTCTCCAGTGCCTCTACAAGCAGCTCCTCGTAAACTTCAGCTCTGTAATTTCCGAATATCACATTTCCGCTTCCAAGAACGATCAATAGGACAGAGATTGCTAGTAATGCTCGTAGCTTACGAGATTGGGACTTACTCTGCATCGAATTTTTAATTAAGATCTCAGATATAAACTGCCGAAACTTCCTATGAAACTGTCTATTTGACGAGGAGTAGTGTGTGAAGTCAATGAGCCTTTTACGCCTTCAAAGGGGTATTGGGAAGCTTACCTTTCTGGTCTTCGGCACCATCACCTTCGTAGCGCTCTACTGCGCGTACCATATTCTTCCCTTTTATTATTACTATTATGAACTTGTGAACCAGTTCGAATCACATGCTCGAGTTGCTCAAACTTTCACTGATAAAGAGCTTCGCTATAAGCTTTGGAATCTAATTAAATACATGAACATCCCGTGTAATCCTGAAGATCTGAAAATCGAACGAAACAACGGCTTTATCAATATCAGCCTTAGTTATAAGGAGATCTTTTATCTCACTTATCAGGGCCAGGATTATGACATTCATACTTTCGATTTCCATGCGCGCGCCTCTGCTCCGATTGAGGAACCAAAGCGTTTATAGCTCGACTGAAATTCCGTTCCGCGTCAATTGCTGCCTGCTTTGATTAGTAATTGACTTATGCTATACTCTTTCATAATGTCGCCGAAGGTAAATCTTCCGGCGAAGAAGCCTTTAAAAGCGAAACTGTGAGTTCGCAAAGGTAAGAGTTATCGGCATCTGTTCTGCGGTTGCCTCGAGCCCCGCAAAGCTTCCTAAAGAACCTGCCATAGGGTTCCATTGAAGGAGGCACGACTGCCCGCCTGCGCCTGCACTCTAACCTGCGACTCCAGCATAAAGCTTGTTTAATCTCGATCCCTATATTGGGGGAGGAAAAGTTATGTCTGGAAAACCAAAAACCGTCCCGTCAAGCTGGAAGCAGGTGCTTGATGCGGAGACTATCTCCCGCTGCATCTCTCGTATCAGCTACGAAATTGTCGAGAAGGACCGCGACGTTTCGAATCTTGCCATCGTCGGGATCCGCACCGGAGGAGAGTTTATAGCAAAGCGGCTGCAGCAGCGCATTGAAGAGATCGAAAAGGCCAAGATCGCTTTCGGCGTAATAGACATCACTCTCTACCGCGACGATCTCTCTCACCAAAGCGCTCAACCGACTCTACGCGGAACCGATCTCCCTTTCTCGATTTCGGGAACCCGCATAGTTCTAGTCGACGACGTTTTGTATACCGGCCGCACCATCCGGGCTGCTCTGGATGCTATTATCGATTTCGGCCGCCCAAGCCGGGTGGAGCTTGCTTGCCTAGTTGATCGGGGGCATCGTGAAGTTCCGATTAGGCCTGATTATGTCGGGAAAAATCTCCCCACCAACAGGCAGGAGTTTGTTCGTGTCAGGCTCACCGAGATGGATTACAGCACTGATGGCGTTTATCTCATAAGTGAGAACGAGGGGAAAAGGTAATAAAAACAATGCGCCAGCATCTGCTCGGGATAGAATACCTTAAGAAGAGCGAGCTCGAGAACTATTTGAGCAATGCCGAGGCTTTTGTGGAGGTATCTCAACGCGAGCTAAAAAAGGTTCCGGCGCTGCGCGGCAAGACCGTAATAAATCTCTTCCTAGAGCCCAGCACACGCACTCGAGCCAGCTTTGAAATTGCAGCCAAACGGCTCTCTGCAGATACCGTTAATATGACCGGCTCTGAATCTTCCGTCACCAAGGGCGAGACGTTAATTGACACTGCCCGAACCCTGCAGGCTATGGCGCCGGATGTTATCGTGGTGCGTCACAAGGAAAGCGGAGTGCCAAATCTGCTTGTTAACCATATCAGCCGCGCTTCGATTATAAATGCCGGAGATGGACTTCATGAGCATCCGACCCAAGCGCTGCTCGATTGTTTGACACTAAAGCAACACTTTGCGGCGCAAGACCGCCCGCTGGAAGGGCTCAAGGTAGCAATTGTCGGCGATATAAGACACTCGCGAGTCGCGCGCAGCAATATCTGGGCTCACAAACTGCTCGGTAATGAGGTCCGGTTAATTGCGCCGCCGACCCTCATGCCACCATATGCAGGCGGGGCCGGAGCGTTTGAAGGGGGAGTGCAGATATTTCACTCACTGGCCGAGGGGCTGGAGGGAGCCGATGTCGTGATGGTGCTGCGGATGCAGCTTGAACGTCAAAGTGAACACTTTGTTCCTACCATCGAAGAGTACATCGCCGAATACGGAATCAATGAGCATATTTTGCGGCGCTATGCGCCCGGCGCCGTTGTACTGCATCCGGGACCGATAAACCGCGGAGTCGAGCTTTCAAGTGAAGTGGCCGACGGGCCAAGAGCACTAATTGGCAACCAGGTTACTAATGGGGTAGCGGTGCGAATGGCAGTTCTTTTTGCCTTAGCGACAGGAGAAAGCGCAATTTCTGAGCAAGAGAGTGCCTGATGAGGAGCTATGATTTTAATTAAAAACGGAACCGTAATAGATCCTGATAGCAATGTAGAAGGGGAGTTTGACCTGCTAATAGATGGTGCAGGGATAGCCGATTTAGGCCGGCCTGGCTCGTTTGCCTCCGCAACGGTGCAGCGTGATATTGATGCCACGGGGAAATGGATCGTGCCGGGCCTTATTGATATGCACGTCCACCTGAGGGAACCAGGATTCGAGTGGAAGGAAACGATTCAATCAGGAAGCGAGGCGGCCATTCTGGGCGGCTTTACCACCATTCTTTGCATGCCGAATACCCGGCCGGTGAACGACAACGCCGAAATTACCCGGTTTATACTCGAAAAAGCCCAAGGGGCAAAAGCAGCGCGCGTATTGCCGATAGGAGCAGTCACCGTAAACCTTCAGGGCAAACAGATGGCGCCTCTATCCGAGCTTCGCAAGGCCGGATGCGCCGCTTTTTCAGACGACGGAGAGCCGGTCTACGACTCCGGCATCATGAGGCGCGCCCTCGAATGGGCAAGCATGCTCGATGTGCCTATCTGCTGCCATGAAGAAGACAAATCGCTTTCATGCGGCGGCTCAATGAACGAATCTGCGCTTTCCTCGCGCCTCGGGCTCAAAGGCATGCACAAGGTGGCCGAGGAGGTGATGATAGCTCGGGATATTGAGCTGGCTAGAACTACCGGCGCGGCGATTCATATCTGCCATATCTCATCGGGCAGGGGAGTTGAGCTAGTGAGACGCGCCAAAAACGACGGGATCAAGGTCACCTGTGAGGTGACTCCGCACCATCTGGTGCTGACTGAAGAGGCCGTCAGAAACTTTGACACTAACGCCAAGATGAGTCCGCCGCTCCGAGAGGTAGAGGAGAGCGCCGCTCTTCTGGCCGGACTTAAGGATGGAACCATTGATTGCATCGCCAGCGACCATGCTCCGCACGAATCGGACAGCAAAGACGTTGAGTTCGCCAAGGCGTCCTTCGGAATACTCGGTCTTCAAACCAGCCTCCCTCTAATACTCGAATTTGCCGCAAAAGGTGAGATATCAAGAAGGCGGGCTGTAGAAGCGCTTAGCAGCGCCGCGGCCAGAATCTTGAGGATCGAAGGGGGCAATCTGCGAAAAGGGGCGCGCGCCGACTTGGCTATCATTGATCCAAGTTGGAAGTGGACCTTTGACCGTGATTGCAACAGGTCCTTAAGTCTCAACAGCCCTTTTCTTGGCCGTCAGTTATGTGGTATCGCTGACGCGGTGCTCGTGAACGGCAGGGTGGTTGTTGAGGGGCGAAAGTTGGAGCAATCCCCGAAATAGCGATGATTGGCGATTTAGGAGCATACACTCTTATAGAGAGAAGCAATGCCGAAGAAAAGTAAAAGACCAGCAGTACTGGCACTTGCAGATGGAACACACTTTAAAGCTTGGCATTTAGGAGCCGAGAAAAGCTCCTCTGATCCTGCGGTAGGCGAGGTGGTGTTTAATACATCTATGTACGGCTATCAAGAGATCCTTACCGACCCCAGTTACGCGGGCCAGATCATAACGTTTACTTATCCTCACATCGGAAATGTCGGCTGTAATGAGGAGGACAACGAGAGCAGTAAAGTACATGTGGAAGGAGTTATTCTGCGGGACCTGAGCCCGGTTGTAAGTAATTTTCGCGCCACCAAATCTCTTTCACAGTATCTTGAAGACGCGGGCAAGATGGGAATATATGGCCTAGATACCCGCGCTATAGTCGCTCACTTAAGGGACAATGGATCTCAGATGGGAGCCATGGCTTGCGGCCCCGATGTTAACGTAGACGAACTGGTTGAGGCGGCGCGCAAAGCGGGTTCCATGGAGGGCAAGGATTATGTGAAGGCAGTCACCTGCGCCGAAGCCTATAGCTGGAACGAGCTGCCGTGGTCTTTAGAGTATGAGGCGCTCAAGGGCAGCCTCAAGCGCGACCGCCGCCTCCTGAGCGAAAATGATCTAGCGGCGCGCCCGCATGTAGTCGCTATAGATTGCGGCATCAAGAACAACATTCTCCGCCTCCTTCTTGAGGCCGGGTTCAGAGTGACGGTGGTTCCCGCTACACACAGCTCGGAGCAGATCCTGAACCTACGCCCGGACGCCCTCTTTATCTCCAATGGACCGGGAGATCCGGCGACACTCGGCTATGTAGTAAATTCCGTAAAGGGTCTTGTCGGTAAATTCCCGGTGTTCGGAATATGCCTCGGTCATCAGATTTTAGCGCAGGTCTTCGGCGGTAAGACCTATAAGCTAAAGTTCGGCCACAGGGGCGGCAATCATCCGGTTAAGGACCTTACTACGGGGAAGGTCGAGATTACCGTGCAGAACCACGGCTTCGCCGTGGATGCCGGAAGCTTAGGGTCCGATGTAAGAGTCAGTCACCTGAATCTCAACGATAATACCGTAGAAGGTTTGGACCTGCCTGAATACCGGATCTTTTGCATCCAGTATCACCCGGAAGCATCTCCCGGGCCGCACGACTCGCTCTATCTGTTTAAGCGGTTCTTTGCCAGCGTGGTAGCGTAATATGCCGAAAAGAGAGGACATCAAATCAATTCTGCTGATAGGGTCAGGGCCGATAGTAATCGGACAGGCCTGCGAGTTTGACTATTCCGGAACACAAGCGATAAAGGCTCTGAAGGAAGAGGGCTACAAGGTAATTCTTGTTAACTCAAACCCTGCCACCATCATGACGGACCCGGAGTTCGCCGACCGCACCTATATAGAACCGATCACCGCTGACTTTGTTGAGGAAGTTATCAAAAAGGAGCGTCCGGATGCAGTTCTGCCGACCATGGGAGGTCAAACTGCGCTGAATATCGCCCTGGAGCTAGAAGCACGTGATGTTTTCAAACGTTACAACTGCGAGCTTATCGGCGCCAACATAGAATCTATAAAGACAGCCGAAGATCGCGAACTTTTCAGGGCTGCGATGGACGAGATCGGGATCGAATCGGCCCGCAGCGGCCTTGCACGTTCGATAAGCGAAGCTGAAGCAATCGCCGAAGCGATAGGGTATCCGCTAATTCTGCGCCCCTCGCGCACACTGGGGGGCACCGGAGGAGGAATAGTCAATGACTATTCGGAGTTGCACCGCAAGGTCTCCTTAGCTCTCTCTTCTAGCCCAAATCATGAGGTGCTGATTGAGGAGAGTCTGCTGGGCTGGAAAGAGATCGAGCTCGAGGTAATGCGGGATCTCAAGGATAACGTGGTAATCGTCTGCGGCATCGAGAACTTCGATCCAATGGGGGTTCACACCGGCGACTCCATCACCGTTGCCCCGATTCAGACCTTAACGGATAAGGAGTATCAACTTCTCCGCGATGACGCCATAAAGGTCATTAGGCGGATTGGAGTGGAGACCGGCGGCTCTAATGTGCAGTTTGCGCTGAACCCGAAAAACGGCCGCATAATAATTATCGAGATGAATCCGCGCGTATCGCGAAGTTCTGCTCTGGCTTCTAAGGCGACCGGTTTCCCGATAGCTAAAATCGCGGCAAAACTGGCGGTGGGCTACACCCTTGATGAGATTGCGAATGATATAACAAAGGAAACCCCAGCCTGCTTCGAGCCGTCGATAGATTACGTAGTAGTAAAAATCCCACGCTTTAACTTCGAAAAGTTTCCGCTTGCCGATCCTACGCTCGGCACGCAGATGAAATCGGTGGGCGAGGTGCTCTCATTCGGCCGTAATTTTAGGGAGGCCTTGAATAAGGCGATCTGCTCGATGGAGCTCGACACATTTGGATTCGATCGCCACTCGCTTGTGCGCGATCTGGGCAAGGGAGAGATCTTTGAAAGCTGCAAACAGCCCACACCTCACCGCCTCTGGTTACTTGGAGAGGCGCTGAGAGCCGGTCATTCAGCCAAGGCACTCTCACAGTCAACCGGAATTGACCTTTGGTTTTTAACCGAGATCTCGCAACTCATAGATTCCGAGAAGGCGCTGCAGGGCAAGAATGTCGATAAGCTCAAGTCCGATGATTGGCGGGAACTAAAAAGAGAAGGATTCTCCGATCGCCGCCTGGCTGCGATTCTAAAATCAACAGAGGATAGTGTTCGATCAGCTCGCCAAAAGCATGGCGTAATTCCATCATTCAAGGCGGTTGATACCTGTGCCGCTGAGTTTGTCGCGTTCACTCCCTACCTCTACTCCACCTACGATCTTGCTAATGATGCGCCGCCCACAAACAGACCCAAGATAATGATTCTAGGCTCGGGCCCTAACCGTATCGGGCAGGGAATTGAGTTTGACTACTGCTGCGTTCACGCCGCCCTGGCTCTTAAAAGCGACGGTTTCGAGACCATAATGGTTAACTGTAATCCGGAGACTGTCTCCACAGACTACGATATCAGTGACCGTCTGTATTTCGAGCCGCTTACCCTTGAGTCTGTAATGGCGATAGTAGAGAGGGAGAAGCCGCAAGGTGTAATCGTTCAGTTCGGAGGGCAAACACCTCTAAAGCTGGCCGGAGACCTGGTACGCCTTGGAGTTCCGATTATAGGCACCTCCGTTGAGTCCATTGATATCGCCGAAGATAGGCGCAGATTCAGTGCTTTGGTTGAAGAGCTTGGCCTTAAGCAACCCGCAAATTCCACTGTCATGTCAATCGATGAAGCGCGGGCCGCCGCTAAAAAGCTCGGCTTTCCATTCATGATACGGCCATCCTTCGTTCTGGGCGGCCGTGCAATGAGGGTAATCTACTCTGAAGAGGAGCTGATTAACTACCTTGAAGAGAGCGTTGTCGTCTCTAATGAGCGCCCGGTGCTTATGGACCACTTCTTGGCAAATGCCATTGAAGTCGACGTCGATGCGGTGTCGGACGGCAATCAGATTCTGATAGCGGGAGTAATGGAGCATATAGAGCGGGCGGGAGTGCATTCCGGTGACAGCTCTTGCTGCCTGCCGCCACAAACTCTGAAACCGGCGATAGTCGCAGAGCTTAAACGCCAGGCTATTTTGCTTGCAAGGAGCCTTGACGTTATCGGCCTGGTAAACATTCAGTTTGCGGTGTTAAAAGACGAAGTGTACCTGCTCGAAGTTAATCCTCGAGCCTCGCGTACTGTACCCTTCGTCAGCAAAGCTACTGGCATCCCGTGGGCCAAAATTGCGTCGCGCATCATGGCGGGCAAAACGTTGTCCGAACTTGGAGTCAAGGAGCCTTCCGACCTTCCTTATAAATGCATCAAGGCGGTTGTATTTCCATTCAGTAAGTTTCAGGGAGTGGATACGATCCTTGGACCTGAGATGAAATCGACCGGTGAAGTTATGGGAATTCACCGAAACTTTGAAGGGGCATTTGCTAAGGCGCAGTTTGCAGCAGGGGTGACCCTCCCTTCGAGCGGCCGTGTGTTTTTAAGCGTCAAGAATGACGATAAGCCCGAGTTGGAGGAACTTTGCCGTACACTAATAGAGCTCGGATTCGAACTGGTCGCCACTAAAGGTACCGCTGACTATCTTTCAAAGTTAGGCATTCAAGCTACCGCCGTTAGAAAGGTTAGAGAAGGTTCTCCTCACATAGTTGATATGCTGGGAGAGGGCGAAGTTCAGATGGTGATTAATACACCTGAGGGTGAGGGCACCTTTCTGGATTCCCGCTCCATCAGGCTCGTGTCGAACGAGCTGAAGATACCTACATTTACCACCATGGCCGCCGCGTCTGCGGCTGCTCACGCAATCCGCAGCGTAAAAGAGAAGAGTGTGCTGGAAGTGAGCGCGCTACAGGACTTTGCCGCTTAAGCGGCTTATCTTCATTGAATTTTAGGGTAGGATCGATTACTCTCGAAACATGAAGCGCCCAATCACACCACGGGGATATAACGCCCTGCGCAGCGAACTGCAGAAACTTAAAGCCATGCGGCCTGAGCTGGCGCACGCCATTGAAGTAGCGCGCGGCCATGGAGATCTATCCGAAAACGGCGATTATGATGCTGCCAAAGAGAAATCTGGAATGGTGGAGGCCCAAATTCGCGACATCGAAGCCAAGCTTGCTATGGCTGAAATCATTGATCCGCGCAAACTGAACGGCTGCGAGAAGGTGGTATTCGGCGTAACCGTTAAAATCGAGGACGTCGATTCTGGAGAGAGCCGCAAGCTAAGCATCGTAGGGGCGGACGAGTCGGATGTGGATCGCGGATGGATCTCCTTAGAATCTCCACTCGGCCGGTCTTTGATAGGCAAAAGTTTAGGCGAGGTGGCCAAAGTCAATCTTCCCGGCGGCACTCGCGAATATGAGATAGTCGAAATATCGGTGGAATACGAGGAAGCGGAGAGCGATGGCGCGGCATGATCTCGCAGTCCACCATAGAAGAGATAAAGGACCGCGCTAATCTAGTCGAACTGATTGGCGAAAGCGTGCAGCTGCGGCGGCAAGGGTCGAGCTACACGGGGCTGTGTCCTTTTCATCAGGAGAAGACCCCTTCATTTCATATCAGGGATGCAGGGAAATTTTACCACTGCTTCGGATGCGGAGCCTCCGGCACTGCAATCTCATACGTCATGGAGACTAAGGGCCTCTCCTTCCCCGAGGCCATCGAAGAGCTGGCTTCGCGGTTCGGAATCACGGTGCGGTACGAGTCCGGTAGATCGGCTGAAAAGCAGATCGACAAAAGCATCTATTATAACTGCAATCGTTTGGCGCAAGAGTTCTTCGTGAATTCGCTCTCCAAGGCGCCGCGAGAGGTGCTTGCATATGTAGAGAAGCGAGGGCTTGATAGGACTACGCTCGAGAATTACGGTATCGGTTTCTCGCCCGCGCAATGGCATGGATTAACTTCATTTTTGAAATCCAAAAAAGTGCCCGATGAGCTGGTTCTCAGCCTTGGCTTAGCGCGCCGAAACCAGCGAGGAGAGCTATATGATGCCTTCCGCTCTAGGTTAATCTTTCCGATCTACAGCGACAGCAGAAACATCGTGGGCTTTGGAGGCCGCTCGATTCCCGCCCTAGTTGAAGAGCAAAATCGAGATCAGACCCCGAAATACATCAACTCGCCCGAAAGCGTCATCTATCACAAAAGCAAAACCTTGTACGGACTTCCGCAAGCATTTCAAGCGATTAAAAGCGCCGGTTCGGCCTATATCGTCGAGGGATATATGGATGTAGTCAGCTTGGCGCGTTATGGAGTGCTTAATGTAGCGGCCACATGTGGTACCGCCCTTACGGAGGCACATGTGAAAAGGCTTTCGTTTCTCTGTAAGCGGGTCCACATATTGTTTGATGGTGATACGGCGGGGCGCAATGCAGCCGCCAAGTCGTTTTCGGTTTTTTTGAACTCCGGGGTGGATGCCACTATTTTATTTCTTCCCCAAGGAGACGATCCCGATAGTCTGGCGCAGCAGTTTAAGCAAGAACTGGGAGCGACTCTCGCCGCGCTTCCTTCACACACTCCGCTTGACTGTTTTATTGATTCATTACTCTCCCGTTTATGTGCTGATTCGGTTCAAGAGCTGGGCGCCGCACTTAAGGGTCAACTTTGCGATGAAGTAGCGGCGGCACTGGCAAAGGTAAAAAACGCCGTTGAGCGGGATGAGCTGGCTAGGCAGGCCTCTTTCAAACTGCTGGTGGAACCCGATCGATTCTTCGAAGTTATGGGGAGAGAGCGCCACCGGCTGGAGGAGAGAACGACCGATAAAGCAGCATCACACCCTGCCGCGGAGCAGCCGCGCCGCAAGCGTATTGCGGATCTCCCCCGGCTGGACCAAGAGCTTTTATTGGCTTGTATGGGGTGCCACGATGATCTTACCGGTTCGATTCTGAAGGATTCGGTCCTGATGGACGCGCTAGACGGCGCGTCTAGAAATTTCGTAGAGGGCTTGCATCAGATAATAAGCGATGCTGGGCTGGGCCGTGAGGAGAAAAAAATTCGCACCAAAGAGCTGCTTGGGCTTTTCGGAGAGAGCTGGTTTGGGCACTGGCGCAAGGCGCACGAGATGTCGCAGGACCCACGCGTTAACTTGCATAGAGTATATAGCGAATGTGCCCGCCAGGCCAGAAAAGGTAAATTAAATCAGGCAATTACGGAGATCAACAAGCAGATCTCGCAGACCCGGGACGAGGCTCAAAAGCTTATATTGGTCAACGAGAAAGTCGCGCTTACAAAAAAAATGGGTCAACTTTAGCCCTACGTGAGCTAAAGCATCCGGGAGCTTGAAGTTATTGAGGTGCGAAAGGTGACAATTAACGGCGGAATGGCTATAACAACGGGTAGTGTACGTAAAGCGGAATCACTTAAAATTTTCAGGCTCTCATAAAGGCATGAGAGATGGTATGGGGCACTTCGCTCCTAATCCTATATCGTAAGGCAACAGAAAACACCGCAGGGTGTGACGAGAAGCAGTTTGCTCGTTACCCTTCGGCCAGCTATTGCTTACTGCTCCTGAACTTAACCCGCATAACGGCGTCGAATACTTCGGCTAAGTATGCCGCGGCACGTCGGAATGCGGCACGCTGAGTTGATCGATAGGAGGCTGATCGATTAGGAGGATTCGGCTTATCCAATGACGTTTTGCGGCACAGGTAAAAATTCCAGGCATTTGGTCTGATCAAGCTAGAAACTAAGCGGGGAGTTAAAACTAAGGTGGCGAAAAGGATATCAAGTCCGTCAAGGCGCAGAAGCAGTGCGAAAGCAAAGATTAAGCTTCTAAGAGGCGCGAAAGCGCGCAAGTTGATGAAAGCTAAGCAGCTCTCCGGCGGCAAGAAGGAAGGCAAAGAGAAAAAAGCTCTGCATCCTAAGCAAGAGAAAGCCGTAAAAGAGACTAAACGGGAGAAAGCTCCTGCCGCTGCGCCACAGCAAGCTTCTAAGAAACCAGCATTTTTGCGTCCCGGCATTCGGCGGGTCGGCCGCCCACGCAAGCGCCCGGCCGAAGATGAGGGCGGAAGCATCTCGATACCAGGTGTTGCTAGAGCTGCGCTCGTACGTTCGGCCCTCTCTGCGCGAAGCCAGGCTGCAAACGGCACCGGCGCCGCTAAAGGAGATAAAGAGGGCGGGGGCGAGATAGAGGTCAACCGCTTGCTGGATCTTGGCAAAGAAAAAGGCTACCTCACCATGGAGGACCTCAGCGAGGCTCTCTCCGGAGATTTCGTATCGGAGGAGCAGCTCGAAGACGTTATCTCGATGTTCGGTGAGCACGATATCGACATCATCGATCCCGGCGCGGCGAAATTCACCGATGATATGGACGGGGCGATGGAACCTGCTCCTGTGGCCGACGAAATCGATACATCTACCCTCGGCAAGAGCTCGGATCCGGTGCGCATGTACCTCAGGGAGATGGGGAATGTAAGTCTACTTACCCGCGAAGGCGAGGTTGAGATCGCCAAAAAGATTGAGTCGGGACTCAAGGCTGTAAAAACTGAAGTTTTACGCCAACCCCTATCGCTTTCCTATGTTGTTGACATCTTCGAGAAGGTCAAAGCGAACGAAGTGCGTTTACGCGACCTGTTTCAGGAAGAGGAAACAGAGGAGGAGAGCGAGGAGGAAGAGGACGACGAAAAGGCCGAGGCCGCCACTGAATCCGATGATGGCGAGTTCGTGGAGGAGGACAGTAAGGCTAAGCTGCAGAAGGTAAATGAAGAAGAAGAGGCTGCCAAGAAGAAGTTTCTCAAGAAAGGGACTGCCTTCAAAAAGGCGCTCAAAGACACAGGTAAACTGTTCCATGATTTGCGCTTCGCGAGGCAGCACCGCAAACGAAACCTTCCAGAGATCGAGCGTAAGTACCGCCGCATATTGGACAAGAATGCGGCTCGTATCGAGTCTCTCAATCTAAATCAGCGGCAGCTTGCGCGCATGGCGGCTACCATCAAGGAGGTCGGCGAGAAACTACAGGAATCGAACCGCGCGCTAGAGGGCCTTGCCAAACGGTATGGCAAGACTACTGATGAGTTAACGCAGTGCATTCCGGATCTCACATCGCAAAACCAGCTCCCGTTCAAACGAGCCTGCCGCAAGCTCAAGCTTAAGGCGGCTGACGCCAGGGAATTGGGAGCCAGCTTGGAGCAGCTTCTGCAGGAGGTTTCCAAGGTTGAAGAGCGTATCTTGATGGATCCACAGGAAAGCTTGGCTTCAGTGCGAGTTCTGAAAGATGGCGAAGTACGCGCCTACGACGCAAAGCGCGAGTTAGTAGAAGCCAATCTTCGTCTCGTCGTTTCAATCGCCAAGAAATACACCAATCGCGGCTTGCAGTTTCTTGATCTGATTCAGGAAGGCAATATCGGCCTTATGAAGGCGGTAGACAAGTTCGAGTATCAGCGCGGCTATAAGTTTTCCACTTACGCCACCTGGTGGATTAGGCAGGCTATTACCAGAGCGATCGCCGATCAAGCAAGGATCATCCGAATCCCCGTGCACATGATCGAAACCATCAATAAGCTGGTGCGCACATCGCGTTATCTGGTGCAGGAGCTGGGGCGTGAACCTACACCTGAAGAGATCGCAGAGAAGATGGAGATCCCACTGGATAAGGTGCGCAAGGTTCTTAAGATTGCGAAAGAGCCGATTTCACTGGAAACACCGATCGGCGAGGAAGACGACTCTCATCTTGGGGACTTTATCGAAGACAAGAGAGTCATTTCGCCGGCGAATGCGGTTGTAAACATGAATCTACAAGAGCAGACACGCAAAGTGCTCTCCACTCTTACTCCGCGCGAAGAGAAGGTTCTGCGCATGCGTTTCGGAATCGGCGAGAAGAGCGACCATACCTTGGAAGAGGTAGGCCAGAACTTCGACGTTACGAGAGAGAGAATCCGTCAGATAGAAGCCAAAGCTCTGCGCAAGTTACGTCACCCCAGCCGGAGTAAAAGGCTAAGGAGTTTCGTCGACAAGTAGTTAGCCCTGAAACTTCTTCTAAAGTTGGTTATATATCTCGATCATCATAGCAACGATCTGGTCGGCGTCGTGGTAGGTCTCAACAAAGCTGCGCGACCGCTTGCCGATATCACGCATTGAGCGCGGCTCGTATGCTAGAGAAAGAAGCCGGCGCACCAGCGTCTGCTCGTTGCAATCCAGGACAGGCGAAAACTCCAGTTGCTGCCACTCCTGGCGGTGCTGCGGATGAATTCCTGAAAGAACTGTCTTACCCGCCGCCATCCCTTCGAGAGCAACCCAACCGTACATTGGCCGGCTCACTCTCTCTACTACAACGTCGTGACGAGATACCAACTCTCTCAATTCGGTTATCGAACGGAGATCTTCCACCGGCTTTACCGTTAGAACGAATCTTTTATCCTTGCGTGCAAGCTCTTCGAGAAGGGGGACTATTCTGGCGCTTTCGTCGGCGCTCGAACCAAAGGTGAGGTGCAATACCCGGGAGTACTCTTTCGGCGTCTCATAAACTTCGGGAGCCTGCACCTTCTTGACATCAATAGGATTTGGCAGCCAGGACCAGTTATCCACTCCGTTTAAAAGCGAATGCCACTCGGCGGAACAGATGAATATGCACGCCAGCTGTTCCTGTAGCATATCAAGAAGTTTTTGCCTTTCCTCCTGGTCCTGAATTGCCGGGAGGGGGACATCGCCATCTAATGAAACGACTACCTTGCTTCCTCGCTCCCGTACGTCTCTTAGCTTTGACTGCGTAAAATCGATGTCAGCTATCGAAAAAAGCGGTGTTGGATCATGTATGTGAAATATATCTACATTCCTTTGTGCCAACGCCTCCGCAAAAGCGTCCAGCGACAGCCGCGAGGAAGAATGCATCTCTCGAGAAGCGGTCTCTGCGGCCTGAAGGCCGCGCCGCTTTTGATGCTCAATCACAGTATCGATGACCGGTCGATACCCGGATACATGGAGAATGCGTGTGATCATTTATGCTCTGACGCCATCTTTCAGTTCGAACGGTCTGAGACCAGCCCCCAAGCACCGAACAGCCCGTAATATCGGAGCATTGTTCCGATTCTCAGGGAACTCTCAAAAAGTCAGTGTAACCTTGAGGTCTATCACAAAAAGTGTACATTACTGATAAACGGCATCCTCGCCTTTAGTCTTTAGCGGCTCTTGACCACGACGCCTCAATCCATCCGGTTGGGTCTGCCGCTGAGCTACTTTAAACGGCGTTTGGGTTCCCAAGTGAGGTCAATGCAATGAGATCCTTATTATTATTTGTTATTTGCCCGTGGGTGACGGCATGCGGGAAGTTCGCCCCTCCCATACCACCGGAATATGTGGCTCCCCGCGCCGTCAAGGAGCTACAGGTGGCTACCGATGTTAATGGCGTCAACTTCTCATGGCAGGCCCCTGATCTGGAAGTTCAAGGTAAACCGCTCCGGTTCATCGACGGATACCAGATTGTCCGTAAGGAGATGGAGAGAAAGGAGCAGCTCCTGGATGATGATATCGAGTACCAGAAGATCGCCAGCATTGATGATACGCATTTAGTGGAACTCGATAAGCTCAAGGAGGTGGCGATAGCGGAAAACCGTCCCACCAGACGAGTGAGTGTTCCGGCGGAGATGAAACAGTTTCAATATTCCGACAAGAATGTCCAGCCCGGCAAACTTTATGCCTACAAAATTATTCCGGTCAATCAGGGCGGGGTGGAAGGTGAGGTGGAGAATATCATACGGGTGAATTTCCGTGGAGACGCGAGTGAAATAACGTTTATACAAGAATCGGATTTTGAAGAGGAGATCTTCTTAGATGTCGAACCGTAGCTCTTCGTTCTCTGAGGCACGCTCTGAAAACGATCTTGAGTTCATCAAAATGCAAGGCTGTGGCAACAACTTCGTTGTGACCAGCGACTTTCGAACTCCTGCACTGCCTTGGGACCGGCTTACTATCGGACTAATGGACCGCAACTTCGGGATTGGTGGCGATGGAGTGATGGTTTTACGCCCCGCCAATTCATCCAAGTACGATTTCGAAGTTCTGATGTACAACCCGGACGGCTCACCGATGGGGATGTGCGGCAACGGCATAAGGTGTGTCGCGCGGTTCGCGATGCTTAATGAGCTGATTCCTCCCGGACGAGAGGTTATCCACTTCTTAGTGGAGGGGCGAGACATTGCCTGTGCTCTTCGCGATGGGGGTAATAGCGTGATGGTCGATATGGGTCCGCCTGCTTTCGAGCCCGAAGCAATTCCTGTAAGAAGTGATCAGCCGGTTGTTAACGAGAAAATAAGTCTGGCTGGGCAGGACTTTACTGTTAGCTGCGTCTCTATGGGAAATCCTCACTGCGTAATATTCGTGCCCGATGTCGAAAAAGTCGATCTTTTGGCGCTCGGGCCCAAGATTGAGAATGATCCCTTTTTCCCGAAACGCACAAATGTAGAGTTTGTGCAGGTGCGATCACCCAAGGAGCTGGTAGTTAGAGTATGGGAGCGAGGGGCTGGTGCTACACTCGCATGCGGCACGGCAGCTTGCGCTGTAATTGTTGCTGCAAGCAAAACCGGGCGAACGGATAGCAGCGCCACTGTTATCCTTCCGGGTGGCAGTGTGGAGGTAGAGTGGGATCAGGGGCGAAATACGGTATATTTGACCGGACCTGCTAAAGAGGTGTTTTTCGGCAGGTTGAGAATCGACTCGTTTTTAAATGGCCGTACACATGTCAATTAATGCTAACAATCTCACTGGTACCTGGCCCGCGCTTGCCACGCCGTTCACGGGTGATGGCTCTCAAATAGATATAAGCTCTTTTGAAAACCTGATTGAGCATCAGCTTAAGTCGGGAGTGCACGGAGTAGTTGTGTGCGGCTCAACCGGAGAAGCTCAGTGCTTGAGCGATGATGAGTACCGCCAAGCGGTGACCCTCTGTGTTCAGATAGTCAAAGGGAGAGTCCCTGTAATTTCCGGAATCGGTGCTAGCAGTACGAAGCGTGCTGAAGAGATCGCCGCCTTTCTTATACAGGCCAAGGTAGACGGAATTTTGCTGGTTGCGCCGCCGTACGTTAAGCCACCTCAATCAGGTATTTCTGAACATTTTAGAGCCGTGTCACGGGCTTCGCGATTACCGATTGTTGCTTATAACATTCCAGGACGCACCGCGATCGCGATAAGCAACGACACGCTCGCCACCTTAGCGCAGGAAGGGACAATATGTGGAGTGAAAGACTCAACCGCTTCGCTTGATAATATTATTGATCTTTATTCGCGCTGCGGAGATAAACTTTCAATACTTTCCGGCGAAGACACTTTGGTTCACTCAATCATGGCGACAGGGGGAAGGGGAGTGATCTCGGCAACAGCCAATGTAGTTCCTGAGCGTTTTGTAAGATTGACAAACGCTGCTTCGGAGGGCCGCTGGAGGGATTCACTCAATGAACAGTGTGCATTGCTTCCGATTATCAGGGCCATGTTCGCTGAAACTAATCCAATCCCGGTGAAGGCTGCCTTGAAAATTAAGGGATTAGTTGCTCATAGCTCTGTCAGGCTTCCCCTGACAGCTGCACTTAAAAGCACCGAGGACACTTTATCTAGACTTCTAGCTTAACGGCGTCATATCGGACCGCTATTTCAATGTGGGAATATTCAGTTTAGACAGCAATTTCGGCGATTTACTCCCCGTCCTAAAACTACATTGCGTTTTGGAGGGGCTGTTGGTATATACCGGATATAAAAGTGTTTTTTGGACTTTTGAGACTTTCTGAGATACTCGCGGGTTTTAGTAGAGCGATATCTTTGGCATAGTTTCTTCGACCAGAGGCGCAAGAGTCTGCTTAACGGGGTCGACCAGAAGGCCGGCATAACTGCATATTATAATTTTCGGGGCTTTATAATCATGAAGAGAGAAAAGGCAAACTACCTAATTCAGTCGGTATCGCATGCACTTGACGTATTGGAGGAGCTGGCAAAAGTGCAGACGGAGATCGGCGTAACCGAACTCTCAAAGCGCCTAAAGCTTCATAAGAATAACGTCTTTCGCCTACTCGCTACTCTCGAGCTGCGAGGCTACGCGGAACAGAATAAGGACACCGAGGACTATCGATTGGGTGTCAAGGCTCTGCAACTTGGCCAGGCCTATCTCGCTCAAAGCGCCCTGGTTGCGCGGGCAACTCCTATACTCAAGGCACTTTCCGAACAGACAGGAGAGACTGTGAGCTTGGCTGTTCTTCAGAACGGTCAGGTCCAATTCCCCGTATCGGTAGAATCTAAGCGTCCGGTGAGAGCGCATGCGAGAGAGGCTGTTTCGTTCCCGGCAAAGCAGAATGCCGCAGGCCGACTTTTGACTGCTCATCTATCAGATGCAGTATTGGGAGAGGTTCTTGCAACTAACACTCCTCAGGATGCAGCAATAAAGAATCAGCTCAACGAGCTACGCAACACAGGGCAGCTAATCGACAGAGGGATAGTCGAGGCGGATGTGGTAGCCGTAACTAAGATTGTAAGAGGCAATAACAACCTGGTCGTTGGAGCGATCGAGGTGCTATCCCCTCAATACCGCGCTAAGACCGAGACCATGCTGCCGCTTATTGAGCAGGCGGCAAGCGCGCTCTCAAGCTCGCTCGGAGCGAGTGTCAAGGGTCTGGGAGCAGCCATTGAGCGGGAAGTTTCTGCGCAGCAGCCAGCCACTCAGGCAACATCTCAGCAGCCCCAGCAAAGCGGAAAGTAGCATCTCGCTGCTTATTCTAGCGCCGGCGGGAAGTTGACGCCGGCTTGCTCTGGTTTTTTTCACTTCGCTTAAGGAGACATACCTTTGTACGGCTTGAGTGATGAACAGCGTGCACTTCAAGAAGAAGCGCGCCGTTTCGCCGAAAAGGAGATCCTTCCTGTCGCTGCCAAGTACGATGAAAGCAGCGAGTTTCCACTAGAAATCATCAAGAAGGCTCACTCCCTTGGACTAATAAATTTGATTCAAGATGCCGAGCTGAGCGGAACTGGGCTGGGCATCTTTGAAGCCTGCCTGATTATCGAGGAGATCGCCGCCGCTTGCTCGGGATTCGCAACATCCATGGTTGCAAATGATCTTGCGCTAACCCCCATTCTATTGGGCGGCAGCAAAGAGCAAAAAGAGAAGTTTATTAAGCCGATTGCTGAAGGCGGAAAGCTGGCCTCCTTCTGTCTCAGCGAACCCAATGCCGGTTCCGATGCCGCAGGAATCAGCTGCGCGGTGAAGAGAGAAGGGGATGAGTACGTAATCTCCGGCACCAAGCAGTGGATTACCAACGGGCAGTTCGCCTCTCAATACACGGTATTTGCCACTATCGATAGGAGCAAGAAGCATAAAGGGATCTGCTGCCTCGTTGTCCCGGCTGACTCAAAAGGAATCTCTACGGGACATCACGAAAACAAACTTGGTCAGCGCTGTTCAAACACCGTCCAAATAACCTTCGAGAATGTGCGAGTGCCCGCCGAAAATATGATAGGTGAAGAGGGCGGCGGCTTTGCCATAGCCATGAAAACGCTCGACGCCAGCCGTCCTTTGACCGCGATTATAGCAGTTGGAATAGCGCGCAGCGCGTATCAGCACGCGTTGCGCTACTCCAAAGAGAGAAAGCAGTTTTCCCAGACTCTCTCGTCGTTTCAAGCTATCCAGTTTATGCTTGCCGACATGATAACCAAGATAGAAGCAGCAAGGCTCCTGACGATGCAATCGGCACAGATGCTGGACAAGAAAGAGAGGGCTACTCTGCAGTCCAGTATGGCAAAAAGATTTGCGGCAGATATGGCGATGGAGGTTACCGTGGATGCCGTGCAGATCTTCGGAGGATACGGATACACCAAAGAATATCCGGTCGAAAAGTTGATGCGCGACGCCAAACTTATGCAGATCTATGAGGGAACCAGCCAAA
Source organism: Deltaproteobacteria bacterium (assembly GCA_024102635.1). Taxonomy (GTDB): domain Bacteria; phylum Bdellovibrionota_C; class UBA2361; order UBA2361; family JAGFJO01; genus JAGFJO01. Next base: position 24,390 of record JAGFJO010000013.1, on the reverse strand, counting down.
TTCAGCGAATCGTAATTGCCCGAGAGATCTTGAGCTAAGAGGCAAATCAAGTAAAGTAATGTTAAATCAGCAATAGCACGGGGCTGTTATCCCGATCTGGCAAATTAGACGCGCTCAATGGCAAGAAAAGCTATCGTCACAATTCTTTTAGCTGCAACTTTTGCTGTTGCGGCGGTGCTGTTTTGGACCGCATCAGGCGGCAAGGCCGGCCCGCCCAATGTGCTTGTGATTCTTATAGACACCTTGCGCGCAGATCATATGAGTCTCTACGGCTATGAGAGGAAGACAACTCCCAATCTAGACCTATTCGGAGAGGAGAACTTAGTATTCGAGCGCGCCATGTCCGCCGCTGCGTGGACGCCGCCGTCAGTGGCCTCTATCTTCACCGGCATGTACGCCTCTGTGCACGGTCACATGCCTTTGCGCAGTGAAACAAGCTACGGCAAGCGCAACACCAAACTTGATGACAGCTTTCACACTTTAGGAGAGCTGTTCAAGGGAGCCGGATACGCAACGGCTCTCATATCGGCAAATCCGCTCATCAATCGCCGCTTTGGATTCGCACAGGGCTTCGATACCTTCATCTCTCCCGGCCGTGAACGCGGGGCGAAAGTAAATCGCCGCGCCATGAAGTATCTCTCCGACCTTTGGCCAAGAGAGAAACCTTTTTTTCTCTACCTGCAATATATGGATCCGCACGATCCTTACGAGGCACCGGCTCCGTATGACGCTGAATTTAGCGGCCCGCTGGCTGCCAGGGAGTACGATGAGAAGGAGCTAGCCTTGATAGGCGCCTACGATGGAGAGATAAAATACGTCGATGCAAAAATAGGGGAGCTTTTCGATTGGTTGAAATCAGAGGGATTATACGAGGATACCATTATAGTTATCTTCTCTGACCACGGGGAGCAGTTCATGGAGCGCGGCTATCAGGGACACGCCGATAGGGTATACTCTGAGGAGATTCACGTCCCACTGATTATAAAGGCCCCGGGACTCAAGGGGCGCATAGCAGAGGTGGTGAGCCTGATCGATGTATATCCAACTTTGAGTGAACTTAGCGGCGCTCAGTTCACCCATACCGTTCACGGCTTATCACTGATTAGTCAGCTGCAGGCTCGTAAAGGGAAAGGTGTGCTGGCTGAGATCATCCGCCATCACAATGAAAAGGGGTATCTTCGGCCAAACGGGGAGAAGCTTATAACGCTCTATCCCATGGAACGCGGCCTTACCGGCCACTCTCCCGGCCCCATAAGCGAGCAATACTTTGACCTGAATAAGGACCCGTTCGAACTCGCTCCGCTGCCGGACGCCGCAGTTCTTGAGAAACTTCGCTCCGAATATGAGGCGGAGTATTCAGAGATCTTGAGGTCAAAAGAAGGCTACACAGTTGGAGAGACCGAGCTCGACGATAAGACATTAAAGCAGCTTAAGACTCTAGGTTACCTATAGCGGCAGCTCTTTGCGGCACAGCACATAACACCCTGCCGGCAGGCTACGTTTTCCATCCGTTTCCGGAATAGCAAGATCTTTCGAGCTTATAATTGAAAGGTGGTTATCCGGATTGTCCAATAAGAGATTTCTAAGGACTGCGGCATTAATGGCTGAGTGGTGGCAGCTAAAAACGAGCAGCCCTTTATCAATCAACAGTTTACTGCAAGCATCGATCATCTGATGAATGACATCCTCGAGTTTCCACGCCGCCGATGAGGTGCGAGAGAAGCTGGGGGGATCGATAATTATGGCGTTATAACCGTTCTTGCGGCGAATCTCCTTCTGCAAAAACGTCAGCGAATCCTCGGGAATGAGACGGCACTGCTCGGGGGGAATCTTGTTTAGCTCAAAGTTCTCGCGCGCCCAGCTGAGCGCCTTTTTTGAGAGATCGACATGGCATACTTTGCAGCCTAATCCGGCCAGCACAATGCTCGCCATGCCGGTAAAAGCAAAAAGATTTAGTACGTTCAAAGGACTCTTATCATTTGCCGGCCTGGAAGAGATAAGGTGCGCCAAAAGAACGAGGGAGTTGGCGTGCTCGGGGAACAACCCCACCTGACCGTTATCCTGCAACCGCAGCCGAAGGGAGAATGAATCGAAGGCGACTTCCCACTTCTCGAACTTTTGGCCCTTGAAGGTCCAACCTTGCTTGGGGAGATAGGTCGCGTCGGCTTTACGCCACTCGGCCTCGGCCGCGCTTTTGCGCCAAATGCATAGTGAACTAGGCCTTGCAATGAGCTTTTCGCCGAGCCTCTCTAGCTTCATAAAATCACCGCTATCCACAAGTGAATAACCGGTGCCTAGAAGTTTATCACCGGAATATAGCAGCTCTTCGGAGGTCATCATCTGTTGGGTCTATACTAGTGAAGCTTGCTATGAAATATGGTCGAACTCTCTTGCCTGCAGAGAAGAGTATCACCGCGAGAGCTATAGAAAAAGCAGGCAAGAGCAAGCTCTAGCGCGCAATCGGATGGTAGAAAGGGGAAGCAGGGCTGATAAGAATCTAAGAATCCGCGTGCTCTTCGTGGCGGTGAGCATGCCGCACCCACTTTGTAAGCCGCGAAGAGAGATCCTTTTCAAATGCAGATTCATCTATCTGGAAAGCTTCTTTGAAAGCGTCATTTTTCGATAAACCGCTTCCCAGGCCCCTCAGGTATGCACCTATAGGATTGAAGCCGTGAGTTTCTATCAGCCCGTTTGTCGCGTAAAGCGACTGCGCGTACGCTGCAGGCACAATTCTGGTCTCAAGACGGGTGAACCCGTTCTGTAGCATGCTCAAAGATACCGGAGGATTCTTTCTTAGATAGTGCACCAATGCAGGTTTGAGAGCAGGATTCTCATCCCCCTCAGCCCACTGTGCCAAGCCCTCATCCAGCCATCCCGGGCATCTGCCATTAGAGAGTGCGTTCACAACTGCATGAGTGTATTCATGCCTAATCGAGCGCGAAATGTTATCGAAGTCGGAGGCGCTCTTTTCCCCGAGCGGTATCAAAATCTGCCCCTTATAGTATAAGGCGTTGGTCCAGCTGGGAGCACCGGTGCTGCGGTAGAACGTGTCCTCATCCATCAGCTTCAAAGCGGTCTTGAACTGCGGAATCTCGCCGAATGAAGATGCATACCCCTCGTGCGTACTCTTTAGAGACTTCAGAAGCTTGCCTGCCAGCTGCTTCCAGCGGTTAGGGGCATGCAAGGTAACTTGCGTTCCCCCGTCTAATTCAAGGATTGAGATGCTAATTTGCGAGTCACCCTGGCGGGGCTCGGGGCGAGGGAGCCGAATGGTTGTATTAACGAACTCGTCTCTGTAGAGACTACCGAGGTTTGCCTCATCGTTCTCAGCCCAGGAAGGCTGAATTGATACAGCACAACTTAAGGCAAGAAGCGAGAGTACAGCGCTGCTCTTTATCAACCCCGTTTTAAACACTCCCTGCACTGACAGAAAACCAAAACTCTTACTAACCTTCATAGAGCATCCGACCTTACAAATTCCGGCCTTGTTACCGAAATGCCTACTAAAACGGTCGGGTTACAGCATAAGAAACATGAGCAAATTCTTAATGCGAACTGACGACGATTAAGCAGCTTAAAAAAGGTCAAAACATACTCCCATTATGGCACTGTTTCAGGGAGTTACGAACGGAAATATTTGAGCGCCGTCAATATTACATTGGAGGTGTGTAGCTGGGGCATAGCCCCCGCACGGACCTCCACTGTAGGACCGTCGAGCGCACCGAAAAGAAGGTGCGGCTAGTTCGTTACTCGGTCTTACCGATCTAGAATTACCATTCTGAGCAAAAGCTCAAACAGTAAATCCTCCTTCTTGTTCTCTGAAATATTTCCGCTGAACTTGCTAATTTCTGAACTTACACAAGAGATCGATCAAGAACAAGATACGTTCTTAACATTGCACAAAAATATTACAATTGGCGACCAATGCCTCCAACTACGGAGCACGTGCCAGTGGAGCAGGTGCCAGTGGAGCAGGTGCCACTGAGGAGGCGTTACATATAGTAACGCTTCGCCATGTCATCCAGCGACACGATCTTTATTTTACCGGCTTGTCCGGCCTGGCCGAACGAGATCATGCGGGCTGTACACACCTCTCGCATAGCCTCGCGCGCCGGCTTAAGGTAATCCCGTGGGTCGAATTTCTCAGGCGATTGCTTGAAAACTTTACGGATCGCCCCGGTAATGGCCAGACGGCAATCAGTGTCGACATTAATCTTACGCACCCCGTGCTTAATCCCCCGCTGAATCTCCTCTACCGGTACACCCCAGGTTGGCTTAATCTCACCGCCATTCTCGTTAATAATGTCTTGCAGCTCTTGCGGGACCGAGGAGGAACCGTGCATCACTAGGTGACAATTGGGGATACGGCGGTGGATCTCCTCAATGCGGCCGATAGCGAGCGTTTCTCCTGTCGGCTTTTTGGAAAACTTATAGGCCCCGTGACTGGTGCCGATCGCCACGGCCAACGCATCAACGCCGGTCTCTGCAACGAACCTCTCAGCCTCCTCCGGATCGGTCAGCAGCTGGTCATGAGAGAGGACTCCCTCTGCCCCGTGGCCGTCCTCTTTTTCTCCCATCCCTGTTTCAAGCGAACCGAGGCATCCGAGCTCACCTTCCACAGTGACGCCTCGTTCATGGGCTATCTTTACGACTTCCCTGGTTACTCTGGCGTTGTATTCGTAGTCGGCAGGCGTTTTTCCATCGTCACGCAGTGAACCGTCCATCATTACGGAGGTGAAGCCCATATCAATTGCGCTTCGGCAGGTGTCGGGGCTGTTTCCGTGGTCCTGGTGCATAGCGATAGGGATCTTCGGGTAAAGCTCTGATGCGGCCAGCATAAGATGGCGCAGATAATTGTCTTGTGAGTACTTTCGGGCGCCTCGGCTCGCCTGCACAATGACCGGGGAGTCGGTCTTCTCGGCGGCCTCCATAATGGCCTGAATCTGCTCCATGTTGTTAACGTTAAAAGCTGCAAGCCCGTAGCCGTTCTCAGCAGCGTGATCAAGCAGAATTCTCATTGGGACTAGTGGCATGGGTGGCTCCTTAATTAAGTTCTTGAAATTTCTCTTTGTCAGACTTACCTAATAGATAGCGCTTACACAATATCGTAGTTTCCCCCTGGAAACGCAGTAACGGCAGGCTTAAATACGCCTCCACTCAAGCGATTGAAAACAGTTCCCGGGGTGGCTTTCAGCTACGTTTATCTAGGTATTCGCGCTTTGACAGATGGTTAATTATTGATTATCATAGTAATAAATTGTAATCACTAATTTTTTTCACCCATAGGATAGTACAATGGAAAACGCTTCAGGCGAAGGACAGACCCAGAGCTCTACATTCGTTCCATCGGAAGAGCAGCCGATCCTCATTACGGATAAGGCGGTTGAGGCAATCAAGGCAGCCATTCAGGCTGAGGGCGAAGCAGGTGATGGTTTGAGAGTTTCCGTTGTAGGCGGCGGCTGCTCGGGGTATCAGTATAATTTGGATTTCGAGAAAGAGAGCAGGATGGGAGATCTCACCCTTAGCTTAGACGGGGTTACAATTTATGTTGACCCTATCAGTGCAGGCTACCTGAAGGGTACCGTAATCGATTATGTTTCTGGCCTTAGCGGCACAGGGTTTAAGTTCAATAACCCCAATGCCAAGCGAACTTGCGGCTGCGGAAGTTCTTTTAGTTAATCACTATTTCCACACTCATTAGCAGGTATCCAACCAGGATACCTGCATCGCTATTAGTCCAGGAGGTCAAGCGCTTTCAGCTTGCAGAGGGGTAGAGTGCATGGTAAAGCTCTGCAATGCAATTGTCCGGTGTCAAAACCAGGTTGATATATCAAATCTCCGCACAATCTTTAATCGTTAGTTTAATAGCGACAGCTCTTGCGGCTCTTTTTCTCAACGGCTGTACGGCAGGGACAAATGGTCAGAGAGGCTCTCGCGCCAGTGCCAAGATTGTCGGTATTGAGACTGTTTCGCAGCAAGCACTTAACGAGGTACTTGCGACTCCCACTCAATTTACCGTTCCGGCTCCCGAAGCTGCCGACGCGTGGGCTAGAGCCCGTCTATTTTTCATGCAGTATCTCGGCGTGAGCAATATTTCAGAGGCTGAAAGCGTCCTTTCACCGAAACAATCTCTACTTTCGAATGAGGGGAGAAAAGATTCCAGATTTGCATACCAAGTGATGCGAGAGACCCTGAAAAGCGGTGAAACACGCTTTCTTGTAACCTGTTTACCAAGTGCTGCTGGTACTAGCGCCCAAAATGCGGAGCGAAATGCCCGAAACCTAGCGCGCTTTATCCGTGAAGGAACTCTAGAGCTTTCGTTTCTGGACCAGTAAGCCTTTGCCCGTCCTAAAGACTCGGGCTTTGGTGCCGCTTTGCCCTTTTCTAGTCCAAATCGTTTATCCCTAACCCCTTAATACCGCGTTCGCCAACCCAAGTCGGCGCTTCGTATTTTTACACTAAAATCAGTGGTTCTGCTGTTTTAGTGCGATGAAACAAGCCGAGAAATTAGCCACCAATTCTAACCTTTCTCCCTAAAGCACTCGACTTCTCTTCATAGTCGGAGGGACCCGGCTCACAGAGGTTGTATAGGGGAGTTTTTATGTCGTTTATTGGTGGTGTTTTTACGAGCCTTCCAAAATCTTACATACGCGCCTTAGCGATAGCTTTCCCCCTCATACTCCTTTTCTCATCCGCTGCCGCATCAGCTCAAGAACCACTCAAAGTTTTTAAGAATCGGTATGTCATTGAAGTCAATGAGACTGCCTCGTATGACGGAGCCGTTTCAGCTGCCGGCCACTCACGGCGGTCCCGCAATCTTGAGAGGCTGGGTGCCCGAGTTAAGCGGCATTTAGGCAACGGAAGACACGGCAAGATGCAGCTCATCGAATCGGGAGCGCATGTGGCTGCCGACAGCGCTGGAGCGCTGAACGCAGAAGAAGTAGTTGTTGAGTACGACCCGAATGATGACTTCTGCGCCAAATTGCTGGCAAGCGGCGAAGCCAGCAGTTGCTCGCCCGACTTTGAGATAAGAGCGCTTGCTACCCCAAACGACCCATCGTACCCGTCACTGTGGGGTATGAACGCAACAAGCGGAATCGATGCCCCAAGTGCATGGGATATTTCAACCGGTTCACAAGAAGTCATAGTGGCTGTAGTTGACACAGGGGTCGATTACTCTCATCCAGACCTGGCAGATAACATGTGGTTCAACACAGGAGAGGTATCCGGGAATGGTATTGATGACGACGGAAACGGCTATATCGACGACGTTTACGGGTGGAACGCGGTCAGCAATAACGGCAACCCGATGGATGACAACGGCCATGGCACGCACTGTGCCGGAACTATCGGAGGCCGAGGGAATAACGGAATAGGGGTAGCGGGCGTCAATTGGAGTGTAAAGATCATGGCGCTTAAGTTTCTCAATGCTAACGGCTCAGGCAGCCTCTCAGGGGCGGTTAGCGTGCTCAACTACATGAACACGATGAAACAGCGCGGTGTGAACATCCGCGTGTCAAGCAACTCATGGGGCGGCGGCGGATTCTCTCAAAGTCTTTATAACGCAATAGCCAAGGCTCGCGACTTGGGAATTATATTTGTAGCGGCTGCCGGCAATGAATCGAACGACAACGACGCCAGTCCGTCGTATCCGGCAGGATATGAGCTCTCTAATGTAGTATCAGTTGCAGCCCTGGATCAGCAGAGGAACGCAGCCAGCTTTTCAAATTACGGGGCGAATACGGTCGATATAGCGGCCCCTGGAGTAGGGATCCTAAGCACCTATCCCGGGAACCGCTACGCTAGCCTCTCAGGGACATCCATGGCAACGCCGCACGTCTCGGGAGCATTGGCGCTCCTACTAGCCAGCGAAGCCGGACTAACCGCCGATCAGGCTATGGAGCGGCTGTATGCTACCGGCTTACCACTTAGCACTTTAACCGGTGTGGTGCGTACCGGCCGTATGCTGAACGCAGGCAGACTGTTGCGAAATGAGTCAAACCCGCTGCCGGCTCCGACTCCGGCCCCAACGCCGTGTAACTATGCAATTAGCGCAGTACCGTTCACTCCTGACTCGACGGCTCCGAGTAGCACAGCGGTTATCAATGCTGATGAGCTCAGCTATTATCAGGTCGATCTGCCCTTTACCTTCCCGTACTTTGGCCGTGATGTATCACAGATCTTCGTCTCTCCAAACGGAGTAGTATATACCAATGGAGCCCCTAGCGGGATGGACTATCTTAACGGGGCGAATGCTCCACTTAACTCGATCGCCGCGCTGCATGCGGATCTAACTACTCAGGACTCCCCGAACGCCGTAAGGGTAAAACTGGAAACCAATAGAGTAACTATCTTTTGGCAGGCGGACGCTTATGGAATAAAGGGGCAGGGGGCCGCCTTAGTATGGCTGACCATCAACTCCGACGGCACTATCGACGACTTCATTAGCTTCGAAACCTCCGCCACCATGGATTACCTACAGAGCCGCTCGACAATCGGAATTACTGGACAACAGAGCAGCCATACCTACACCTATGCATATAACGCATCCAAGCTTCAGAACGGTTTCGCCATCCGATATACACCACTTTGTACTGGAGACCCAAACAACGGCGGAGATTCAGGTGCGGTCTCCAAAATTGAACTCTACGGCAAGAATTCAAAGGGCCGGTTGTCCAGAAGGGCATCGTCGGGCAAGAAGGTGCAGATCTCTCTAAACGGCACCGGAAACGGCACGGTCGAAGTCTCGGCTGCCTTCAATAACCGAACCTGTCCAACCTCAGGTGCTGCTAGCCTTCAGAATGGCAGTGCGCAGCTCGAAGCCGTACTACCTAGGGTGCCGGATCAGTTCTCCTCTTTTAAGGTACGGTCTGGAGCAGCAAAGAAGTCTATATCGATCGCTCACAACAAGGCCCGCAGCAGACACCGAAGCAAGCGCATAAGCTCAAAGCGGCTGCAGACGCTCTGTGAAAAGCTCTTCTCCTCGCTGTCGTCAATCTGATAGCGTACGGTAATTAAGTTCAAACCGTACCCCTTAAGGATAGCTTATGCAGTTCGATGCATCTCTGAAAAATTACGCGAAGCTTTTGGTTTTGCACGGCTTGAATGTTCAAAAAGGCCAGATTGTAAACGTGACAGCAGAGGTCTGCCACCGTGATTTCGCTATGCTAATTGCCGAAGAGGCGTATCGTGCAGGCTCCTCATACGTCAATATTGATCTGATTGAGCCCCGGCTGGCCCGCAGCAGGATTTTATATTCCAGAGCGGAAAATCTGAGCTATCAGCCGCCATACATATCGGCCAAATACAAACAGTTCGTCTCCGATACAGCTGCTAACATTCGAATTGTGGGCATGGAAGACCCGGAGATACTTTCCGACCTTGACCCAAAGGCGGTCAACGCGGTGCGTATGGGGCAGTATCTCGCCATGAAAGAGTATTACCGTGAGGGCATCGAGAAGAGCGCAGTCCACTGGACCATCGCGGCCGGTGCCACAGAGCGTTGGGCGAAGCGCATATTCCCAAAACTTACTGCCCTTGATGCGAAACAGGCTCTATGGAATGAGATCTTCAAGATCTGCCGCGTTGACAGCGGAGATTACCTTCAAGCGTGGCGCAAACATAATCATGTGCTTCAAAGCCGTGCCAAAAAGTTGACTGAACTCGGTATTAAACAGCTGCATTTTACCGGGCCGGGCACTGATCTCAGAGTAGGGCTTTCAAGCAAGGCGATCTTCAAAGGCGGAGGCGATATGAGCCCGCGCGGAGTGGAATTTGAGCCGAATATTCCTACAGAAGAGTGCTTCACGACCCCTGACTGGCGCGCAACCGAGGGCTTCGTGCGTGCAACCAGACCTTTTTTGGTGAATGGAAAGCTTATTAAGGGGCTCCAGATGAGATTTCACAAAGGTGAAATAGCCGAATTTAGCGCAGATGAGGGGCGCGAGGTTTTCGATGAGTACATCTCGAGCGATGCGGGAGGAAGAAGATTAGGAGAAGTAGCGCTGGTCGGAATTGATTCGCCTGTTTATCAGAGCGGCTTAGTGTTCGAAGAGATCCTCTTCGATGAGAACGCTGCATGTCATATAGCTGTTGGATCTTCTTACAAATTTTGTTTACGAGAGGGCGCGCGCCTCAGCGAGAGTGAGCTTGCTGATCTCGGCGCTAATCAAAGCACAGTGCACACCGACATTATGATCTCCTCTGACCAAGTGGACGTTGCCGTTGAAACATACGAAGGGAAGAGTCATCTGATCATCTCACAAGGCGAATGGGTCGAGTTCTGATCTCTTGAAAAGTTTTTACCCAAGCGATCATCAAATAAAATATCTTGCCATTAATCATTGTTGATGGCATCCTGAACAATAGTAGTAGAGTTGCGATAAGAAAATTTTTCAGATCGCAACTCCGGAATGAATCGAAACCAGTTGTTGTTGACAAGAAATAGTTGGCTGCTCGATTGAGAGAGGTTCAACACGAGTTAACGAAAATTGGTTTTTCGCTTGTGAGTGAGCAGTTTTGAAAGACACAACGCAAGCGGTTTTCGATTAATTCTTGCAATATTTTTTGCACTATTGGGACCGTAAGGGAGCTTAAGATGTTCGGGCTTTCGAAGTAAAAACGGAACTGGTCGGGCGGGAGTATTGCTCAAACTTAACGGAGAAAAGAAAACATGGCTACTAAGAAGAAAGCAAAAAAAGCTACTAAGAAGAAAGCTGCTCCAAAGAAGAAGAAGTAAGCTTATTACTTCTTTTCTTGAGTGAGGCCTCCGAGCCGCCCTTCATGGCAACCGACTTTAACGAGGATGGTAGCCGACAAAGGTGACGGTTCGGGGGCTTTTTTTGTATTGTACGATACCAATCACGCAATTCCTATTCTTATCTCTTCTTATTTATTCCCTATGATTTTCGATACCTTACGGCAAAGCCGGCTCTGTTTTCCCCAATAACAAAACAAGGCGACAAGCTGGCTTTTTTTGTTCACCCGCCCATGCAGGCGCCATAAAGGGAGAGGTACCTCTGAATTTCTGAGATACTTTCAGTACTAAAATGATCATGTCCTGGGCCTAAGACGGTGGACATGATGGAGTTGGGTAGGTTTACATGAGAGGCTCCCATATTGTGAGCTATCTCATGCGCCATAACGAGCGTCCTTATAGATAGCGATGTCTGACCCGAGAGACCAAAGGCGAACTGGTTTATACGGCACACGGTGCCGACAAAGGCCAGGCCGACAACCGAACCCGAAAACCTGATTCCGCTAAGAAGGTGATGAATATCGCCTTGCTCTAACGCACGCGACTGAACCGATCGGCTCCTAAAGGTAAATAAAACCTGTTCGGCGCTCGTACTGCCATACCTGTCGGCTTTAGAGGTATCGACCGACACACGCCCTAGCCGGAACTGGATACCCAATTGGTCGGCATAAATCGTATTAGCGCCATTAAGGGCGCTAAGAATCTCGTGTTGTGCCCGCTTTAATGCCTTCTTTCTCTTATCACGCTTTTTTTTGACTGATAAGTAGAAGTCATAATCGCCTACGGCAGAGATTCTGAAGGATGGGAGGGCAAGATTTGGAAGGGCCAGGCGGTCACGAGTTGCGGCCCGAGGAAAGACTTCCCTGTCCGAACTCGCTTTGGCAGCCTCTGCTATTGCCCCCTCCGCACATTCAAGAGCCGAGCTGCGGGGAGCTATGCGGACCCTAAATGGCAGTGAGCCGTCGCTTCCAAGCTCTTTTATATCGGCTTCAATCAGCAGAGGCCTGGAGCGCCGGCGAGTGAGCGTCATAAGCCTGAGCTTGCCGTCGAAATAATCGAGGGCAACACTTCTTTTATCCGAGAATCTGCTGCGGAATTGTCTGGGCGCCCCTTCAAATAGCAGCGAACCATTTTCTTTGGCTAAACGCCCGGCAAGGGTTGAGTCCTTGATGACGTACGAATGAAAGCCGTCAAATATGCGGAAGCGGAGAGTTGCAGTCCGGTTTAGGCTGCTGCTGCTTACTACTAATGCCGCCTGGCCGTGAAACCGTCCCCTAAATGGAGAGAATCGCTCTTCAGCCACTGCTGGGCTCGCCGCCGCGGCAGAGAATAAAAGTAGAGCCTGAAAAATGAGAGAGTAACGCATCCTAAAACCCAACCTGTAGAGCGACGTCAGCCCCGGAAGAGCTGCATTAGCCCTATCTATCAAAGCCTATGTCAACGCTCGCCCGCTCTGTGCCGAAAGACTCGCTTCTAAGGCGCGATCCGAAAAGCTGCCCGCCGCTAATAAGCAGTCGAGGCTCGAACTGCCCACTATCGTCAGGACCGTCCCGTAACGGGAAAGCGATATCAATTCTTAGGACCTGACCGCCTGAAGACCTAGGGAATGCAAATCTCAGTCCAAACCCAACATTCGAATAGACGTTATCGGTAAACAGTTCACCAAGCGGGTCATTTGTGGCTCCTCCGGCGTCAAAAAACACGGCACCACCGATACTTATGAGCTTATAGAGGTCATCAATGAAGTGCATTCGGTCCTCGAGATTAAAGCCGAACCGCTTATCGCCGGTAAAGGTCCGCGCCTTATACCCCCTAATGACATTGTCCCCCCCCACCAAGAACTCTCGGTCCTTATCGAGGTCGTCCCCGTAATCAAGAAAGAAGCCCGCAGCCAGAGTATGTTTGCCAAGGAAGTTTTCGCCCCAATACTTGTCTCCAAGAACGTCGTAAAACTTTACTTCAGCCCTAGCCAGCGAATTGCTAAGACCCTTCTCATCAGCACGGGTTGCATAACCAACCTCGCCCCGAATAAAGGAGTCCCTTGAAAAACGGTATCCTTGGCTTCTATTGGCAGAGAAAATGTAACTATCGCGATGTGACCCCAGAAACTTTGGTGCGATGAAGGAGTTAATCGAATACTCACGTCCTAGGTTGTAGTCCTCGACGCGGTCGAATCTATCGATATAGTTCATGGAGATAAAGTCCGGACGGATATATTGGAGTCCTAGAACCGGACCTGTAAAACGGCGATCAGAGGCCAGCTGCGAGATATCGTTGCTTACATCGGAGGGGTCGAGGTCCAGGTCCTCGTAATCGTCTAGGTCTGCCTGAGTAAAGTCATCCGATTGATAATCGTATCCGAAGGTAAAACGCCGGATTTCGTGTGTCGGATCTCCCCGTCTTATCGTGTAACGCACTCCCGATTCAATCTTCTCTTGCCGGTAGATGTATCGCTCGTCGCCATTCTCAAATAGCCGCCCGATAGTATCCCCATAGTAATTATCCACCGCCCAAGCATACTCTTCTACCAAGCTGCGAAAGGGTTTTTTGACAGAGACGAGCGCAATCTCACCGTCATTGCGGTCAAAAAGTCCTGCCGTAAAGTCGGTCTTAGTTCCGAAGAGCCGATTATCCTCCCATACTCCCTCTACCTGCTCACGGCTGTCGTCTTCCGAGTACGCCAGCTCGAGACGTTTGCCATACCCAAGGAGATTACTTTCCAGCACGCCTACTGATGTTTTCTTACGGCCTGTCCCCGAGGAGAATCCGAGCTGGGGAATGAGCGTCCATGTATCCTGAACATCGACCAATATGTCCACCATATCGCCGTCTTGTTTCGGGACGATAGCAATCTGGCGCAGGTAACGGAGCGAACGGAGATTACGCTCACTTTCATCTAGCACAAACTCGTCGAACTGGTCGCCCTCTTTGAAGAGCAGCTCCCTTCGCACTACTTCATCTTTTGTGTTGATCTTAAGCGCATTAGCCGTGTCGTAAGGAAAGCCGAGATCTCGCTCCTCGAAGACATCTCGAACCCTGATATTTATCGAGCGAATGGTTTTTCCCTTTAGATGAGGATAGATTGGGTTTTTCTTGCCCTCAGAGGCGGCCGGAGCGGCTAGAGCAACAATAAAGAGCAGTAGGGCAAGAGGTCGCCAGGGGAGAAAGAGGGGCCTCATGGAGCTAAACATCACGACAACAGGTATAAAAACTATGAGTTCTAACTAACCATTTGCAGATCGACTCGCGCAAAAGTAAAGGCCGCACCGGTATAGCCGATGCTCAAAACGTCCGGCATCAGAACACGAGCAGTCGTAAACGGATATTCAGTAATTTTGCATCACTAGGTGATAATGCCAATACGCAAAGTGGGCCGATCGACGTATATCAAACCTTACCTGTTTCGATTCCCAAAAAGAGAGCAGGATTCAGTGATAATCCGTTACACGGTTCCATTTTGAGCGGCCCGCCGCTCCTTCTCTGTACAGTATTCTGGCACTAGAAGTAGGGTGGCAAGCCCAATCATTGCCGCGCTAATGAGTCCCAAAGAGGCAAGGGTCAGCTCCTGGGCCAGATAGAACCCGGTAAAGGGGGCCACTATCCCGCGCACCCCCATAAAAAAGGTATGCACTCCCATGTACTCGGCAACTTTCTCCGGCGGGGCAAACTTGGTCACCCAAAGGTTCCCGGCAATATCGCCGCCCGCATTTGAAAGTCCGAAAAGCACTGCCCCCAGGATCAGGCCGGGCCAGCTATCACTGGTAAAAAAGCTAAGAATGCCTATCGCAAACCCGACGTTTATAGAGATTCGAAGCATGAAGAAGTTTATGCGATCAAAGAGGGCGCCCCAGAAGGGACTGAATATGAACCTGGAGATATTGGGAATCACCCCTGTAAGGAGAGCGATCTCGCTCACGGAAAGACTAAGGCCATAACTCGGATTGGCAATATACTCGATCCTAAGTGGCACCATCATTACGTTGGCAAACCCCATCAACATCCAACAGATTAGTGTACGGCGAAAGACGCGGTCGGTTCTGATGAAACGCATGCCGCTAAAGGGGTTGCGCGCCGGTCCGCGCGCGATCACTTGACTCGGACATCGGCTGAGGCAATATGCCGAGTAGAGAGAAGACAGGAAAAAAATCGCCATTAGAAACTGATAGTATTCAAGCTGCCCGGTAAGTGCCCGCCCAGCAAGCTCGCTGAAGAGAGCCGCCACTGCGATCCGGATCATTACTGTGCGAGAAAAAAGCCTTCCGAGTAAGCTGCCGGGATAGTTTTCCTGGAGCATGTGCGTCACCAGCGGAAGCGAAATACTATTGGCCGATACGCCTAGAACTCCGCCGACAACGAAAAGCGCAAGCGAGGGGAAGATAGTGGTGACAAGAAAGCCTAGGCCGGAAAGCAGCGCCAGCGCGGCTGCCGCTTGCGCCGTTCTTATCCCAAGCCGCTCAACTAAGTTTACGGCTATTGGCGACAACAGAAAGCCGATGCTGGTGGAGGCGGCGACCAACGCTTTGGCTGTCGGCCCCGCATCAAAATGCCTTACGGCGATTAGCAGCAAGAATGTGACGGAGGCCGTCTCAAGGATACCGGAGCCGATAGCCCGTAGTTTCTCGTATTTAAAGGTTATCTGGCGCTCCGGATCTCTACTATCGTTTGAATCCGAGGGGTTATTACTCACGCTAAAATATGAACTAAATTATAGGGGCTTCACCCGTTCACCAGGCCGCCGAAACTGCCGATAATATCATACGTTGCTGATTCTATCGACCATGCATAGAGTCTTAAATGATACTGCAACACGTCTTTGAGGAGAATTAGATGGCTGAAAAGAACCGCTCTGCAGATTCGGCGAGCCCGGCAAAATCGCTTTTTTTGGGGAATATCCTTGAAGACACAATCTTTCCTTTTCCTAAAATTGGGGAGGAGGAGCGAGAAACTCTCAAGATGGTGGTCGAATCAATTGACAAGTTTATGTCCGGAAAGGAGCAAACCTATAGAGAATACGACAACAAAGGGGAACAGCCGCAAGACTACCTGACATCCATCGCCGAACTTGGCCTCTTTGGCCTTATCATCCCTGAAGAGTACGGCGGTTTAGGCCTTTCTAACTCCGGCTATGCCCGGATAATACAGCAAACCAGCCGCTACGACGCATCCACCTCTCTTACCATTGGCGCCCATAGCTCAATAGGAATGAAGGCTCTTTTGCTTTTTGGAACCGAGGCGCAGAAAGCGAAGTACCTTCCCAAGCTCTCCTCCGGAGAGATGATTGCAGCTTTCTGCCTCACAGAACCGGGCTCCGGTTCAGATGCCGCCTCCATTAAGACCAACGCTATAAAAAACTCCGACGGCAGCTGGACCTTAAACGGAGAGAAGATCTGGATTACCAACGGGGGCACTGCCGGGTTTTATACCGTTTTTGCCCGTACCGGCAGCGACCACGGAAAGCTAACCGCCTTCATTGTGGAGCGCTCTTGGACGGGAGTGTCCAACGGCCCTAAAGAGGACAAGATGGGGATCCGCGCCTCATGCACCACCAGCGTTGCCTTTAGCAATGTAAAGGTGCCGGCAGAGTGCGTGCTGGGAGGAGAGGGGAACGGTTTCAAGGTTGCAATGTCGGTTCTAAACAACGGACGGACAGGTCTGGGCGGAGGATGTATCGGCGGTATGAAGCGCTGCATCGCCCTTGCCGCACGCCAAGCCAAAGAGAGAAAGCAGTTCGGCAAAAGCATCGCTGAGTTTGGCCTTATAAAAGAGAAAATCGCCCGCATGACTGTTAATTGCTTCTCGGCCGAGGCGGTAGTGGCGATGGTTGGACATCTAATAGATAGTGGTCATGAAGACTACTCCGTGGAAGCTGCTATCAGCAAGGTTTACGCTACCGAGTGCCTTTGGAATACGGCTCATGAAGCACTTCAAATCGCCGGCGGAAACGGATTTATGAAAGAGTTCCCGTACGAGATGATAGTCCGCGACTCGCGAATCAACATGATCTTCGAGGGCACAAATGAGATCCTTAGGCTCTATATCGCCCTTTCCGGAATGAAGGATGCTGGTGAACACCTAAAGGATGTAGCTAAAAAGATAGGCGGTATCTTCAATGATCCAATCAAAGGGTTCGGCGTTCTCTCGCAGTATGCCACCAAGCGACTTACACAGCTTACCCCCTTAGGAAGAGATAAGATCGAGTCGGTGGACCAATCCCTCCGTCCGGATGCGATAGTTTACGAGCAATATACCACTGAACTTGCCAAGGCGGTCGAAGTAATCTTGAGGCGTCACGGCAAAAACGTTGTAGAGAAACAGTTCGCCATGAAGCGCATCGCCGATGTGGTTATCGACCTCTTTGTCGGCCTCTGCCTTCTCTCGCGAGTTAACTCACTTCTCAAAGAACGTGGTGCCGAAAAGTGTAAGTTTGAACTTTCGATGCTGCGAATCTATACGCAGGCTGCCAAAAGACGTGTTAATCAGACACTGCGCCGGGTAGACATTAATGAGGACGAAGAGATGAAGGCTCTTTCCGATTTTATCGTAGAGGGAGGGGGATTCCCCTGGGATACCATCTAATTTAGCGCGCCTTTCGAAGCGGAAAGGAGGGCTCTTCATGCCGCCCTTCCGGGCTCTTATTGGAAGTCTCCACCATCGCGCTGAAATGCAGCATGTCTTTATCGCGGTTCTCAGTAGTACAGATACCGAGTTCAACCATCCTATCGATGATTGCTACGCAGCGCTGCACTAGCGCAATCTTATCCATTGCTCTTGGAGCAAGCCAATTCCAAGTTTCCTCGCCGCTTTTCACTCTCCAGTTACCCAGATCCGCGCTCCTCCTTGCATCGAAAACGGCATCAGAACCGATGAAATCAAGAGCAATTAGAATTCGGCGACCGGCCTCGCTTAGCTGCACGGCTTTCAATGGGCCGGACTGCCTATAATCGGAGATGCACTCCTCGGGCACAGCCGATACTGCTTTAAGCAGGGAGGAGATGAGCGAAACGTCTTTGCCGTCAATGTGATAGTGCGAAAACCACCGATCAAAGCTATGCCGAGTTGTTTCCACATCACTCTTTAGTGTCGGCAGCCCTAATTCTCGAAGCGCATCGCTCAGTCGCTCGGGCGAAATGAACGCATCAAGCCACATCTCATCCATCGCTAGCCGCTTCTCGCTGAGCTCCGCTCGTGAGTCGCCTCGACTTATCAGATCACGGCATGCAGACTCCCTGAGTTGCGATCCTCTCTCATCCGCCGCCGGCAGGGTACTCGCTTCGAAGCTGATGACAAGCTGGGTCGGGCTTCTTTTGGACGTTAGATCAGCCATAGCTCACAATCTTTCACTCTCCCACACTTATGATATTGCGGTTTCAACGGAAATTTTACTTATTCTTTCGGATTTATTAGCGCTTACAGGAGAATGTGTAGCTTGCTGATGTTATTTGCGAATTTAACTCCCAGGCAGCTCATGCACGCTTATTCGTGAGAATGTTGAAATGCAAAAGGATAGGGGGAAAAATCATCATCTCTAATAGCCGATATCCTGATAAGCGGCCACGACTCGCCCTCATTATTGGGGGAGATGGGACAGAAAGCCTTTACGTGAATCTCGCCTCTTGTTGAGACTCCGCTCTTTTCCGAATCGATCTCCGGGAACTCGCGTTGACCGAACACCCCACCTGAAAGCTCATAGAGCGATGAGCGCACGGTACCCAGCACTACTTCATGGTAAAGATGGCAATACCCGGTCTCTTCTCCCGACAAGCAGTGAGCGACTTTCCTAAAAGCACTTTCAAAAGCCGGAGGACTATACTGCACATTAAAGTCAAAGGACTTATCGACCATGCTCGGCTGTCTAATAATAAATCTTACAGGCATATCAGGAGAGAACTGCTCCACCTGAAATCGGCTGAGCGGAGATTTTCCCGGCTCATCTTCATCATACGATGACATAAGCTGCTTTTCTCGAGGATTAAGCGACTCTCCGCGCTCAAGGGGAGGGGCGATCTCGTCTAAAAAATTAACATTGGGAATTCCATAGCTTCCTGTTTCCATATGCCGGGCAGTAACAACTACGGCCGGATCCTCTCCTCGATTAGAAATTAGCGCTTGATACGAGAGTTCGTACCCGCGCTTCTCCATCTCTTTGATCAGCTCCATCATCCGTGCTTCTATCTTTTTATCGAGGCTGTCGAGCAGGATCATCATTCCCGCTTGGGATAATGGCTTTAAAGTGGTATTAAGCCGTTCCATCAATGCATAGTCGAGATCCGCAATCATAAGGGCGGTATCTATCTGTGCTGCCGTAATGGCTTCTGATTCTTTACGTGGCTCGGGCTTTGGATCTTTTACTGGGTCCATAGGCTCAATTATATAGAGATACATTTCTTAACCTATATAACGGCCTTGAAACAGAATAAGTATTCGATCAGGAAGGGGCGTCAAGGAGAAGAGTAGTCACCCCGCTCGCGGCTTGACGCCTCAATGGTCGCTGCTTTGTACGGGAAACGCAGAATGGCAGCCGCCGGGCGGGCTGCCGGCATGGCATCACGCTCTACAATTAGAACCTTGCCGCCATTTGTGAAAACGGCGCGCGCCGCGACGTCATAAAGCTCATCGAAGCCATATACCGGTTCCTTTGCGATCTCGACCTCTATATCTTCAGGATTGTAATGAGCCCAGGCCGACGCATCTTCCGCAATAAATAAAGTCTCCACAGCTCCGAACTCTGCAGCCGGGAGCAGGGGATGAAGCGTTTCGATTATGAGCTGCCTGTCACCGATCTCACGGTAACGATGCAGTGCATTTTTCCGGTCGACCTCGAAGATTGGCCTTACTATCGTCCATGACTCGGCATGCAGCCTGCGCTCATCGCCTAATTCGAAATTTCCGCTAACCCCGGGCTTCAGCAAGTTGGGGTAACTGGACTGCTCTCTGTAAATCCCATGTAGAAACTCAGCTCCCGCAACTACAAGTGGCGCTTGCTGGTTTGCCAGCACCTCACAAACAACCTTGTCTAAAGCGCGAAGATGCTCGGCAACACGAATCTTCTCGTTCTCTCTTTCGCTACCGGCACCGTGCCCGAAAAACATTGCCTGGCGCCTCCGTCCCGTAGCGGGAGAAACGACACCGGCCCCTGAGTCGGTGTGAAACTGTAACTGCCGCTCGTCGTCAAGAAACCGCTGTGTCTCCTGCATGGTAGGCAGAGCTTCAAAATGAAGAGCAGAGATCGTATCTCTGGTACACGCATAAAGTGCGCTGTTGTTCTGACTTAAAGAGAGCACATAATAAAGGCCGTTTCCTTGCAGCATCTTAAAAAGCGGGCGGAGATAAAAGTGCTTGCTCACCACAACAAGCTCATTTGCCTTAACGGGGAGCCTAAAAAACCGGAGAAAACCCGGCGCTGCATATATCGCCAAGCTCTCTCCCTGAAAGCTCCAAAAAGGGGGCGTGGTCTCTAGTTTTTTTATCTCTGTTAGTTCGCTTTCGATAATTCCAAAGCGGACGCCTGCCTTTTTTAGCTCGGACTGAACTTGCTTTAAGGCATTGGAGAGTTTAATCGGGCCACGTTCGGTAACAGTAGGGGAGGTGCCAAGTATGACGCTGATGGCCGGGTCCCCTTCAAACTCAACCAGCTTATTCAAAACGTCCCGCGTAACAACATCTGTATGAGAGATCATATGGCCCTCTCTCCTAAAAATTAATGATTAAATAGAGATACATCATTTGAGGAAGCTCAAAGATGATTATGATCATGAGTGGCAGGGTGCTATTTCATCACCGATACAATCTTCGCCGAAACATTATCAAGGAGCTGATGAGTACCGTTTGCGACTTCCTCATGAACAAGCTCGGGAAAAGCAGCCTTGAGTGATTTCGACATCGAGTAGGGAATCACATCATCCCTTGTCCCATGGTAAATGAAGACTTGCGGCCGCTCTGCACGGGCGAAGATCTCTTTAAGTCTCTCTGTATTGTCAAACCGCTCTGTAAGGAGCCAATGGAAGATCGCATACTGAGTTGTCTTCACCATGTCACGCATCGAAGTGAAAGGGGCGATAAGCACAATTTTTTGGGCAGGGTACTTCGCCGCAAGCTCAAGGGCGACTGCGGCCCCTATCGAGTTTCCTACAACACCCATTCGCTGCTCGAACGCCTCTTTCGCCTCCGGATGCGCTTTAAGCAGCGCTTCCGGCAGTTTCTCCAAAACTTCTCTGATAGCTGCCCGCGAAACCTTGCCTTCGGAGAGCCCGTAGCCTGGATAATCCACAAAAAGCAGCGCCGTGCCCTCAGGAGCCCGGTCAGCGATCTCTTGCGGCCAATCCAGCGCCCGCGCGGCGTTACCATTAAAGAAGACCCAGATAACAGTGGGAGGAATTCCCATCCCGGTTCCACGCGGCATATAAAAGCTCACTTGCCGGCCACTTGAAGTATCAAACTCAAGTTTTTCAAGCGGCTGCCTGAAGTATCGCTCAGGCGGGTACTCGTATGACTGCGGAAAGTAAATAAGACTTGTTTGCGCGAAGTATACGAGTACAGCGAGCAAAGCAAAGGATACCAGGACGAATTTTAGGAGACTGAGGAGCATTATGCCTATCGTAGCTGCAAAGGATAAGTTCGGACAATAACCCAGCGAATGAAAACCTAATTTTTGAAAATCGACACGGCTCGCAGTTAGGGTTACACTGTAAGCTATGGATGACCGGCGAAAGCGTTTCTTAGATGCACTTACAGAAGAGCAGCGCGACTACTTTCACGCTGTCGAAGCTGCGACCGCCAAAGCAGCTAAAGTTCACGAGCAACATCCCGAATTTGAAATTCAGGACCTTATTAATATCGCCCTCTTTCAAAGACTCACACCTGAGCAGCGATTTGCATCAGTTTTACGAAAAAGAGAGCTGAGATTTGGCTGCTAATTATCTTGTAAGGGACGAAAAGCGGCTTCTTGAGGCTCTGACGGCCCACAATGTCCAGTTTATGATCGTTGGCCTCACTGCGGCCGGATTGCAGGGCGCGAATGTGGTAACCGATGATGTGGATTTATGGGTAAAAGACCTCGGTTCTAGCCATTTTTTAGCGGCCATTCAAAGTGTTGGCGGATTCTACATTCCGCCAGGAGTGGCCGGGCAGAATCCACCTATGATAGGCCCGGACCAGCTTAAGGTCTTCGACCTGGTGACCCATATGCACGGGCTTGGGAGTTTTGAAGACGAATTTTCCCGGTCTGTTGAAATTTTAATAGGGGGCGCGACAGTTAAAGTTCTTCCCCTCGATCGAATCATTGCAAGCAAAGAGGCGGCCGGACGAGATAAAGATCGCGCGGCGCTTCCGGCCCTAAAAGCTGCTTTGGCGATGAATCAAAAGCAATAGTACCCACTCAGAGCCGACTGAGGATACCGTGCGACCGGTGTGCTCTGAGCGGCATTATAAACCCCCTCTTACGGGATTAGTTTTCTAGTTCTAGTGAAGTAAGGACTAGGGGGATTCATCCGCTTTATGGGTAAGTGCCGGTTGCAGCATGACAACCAGGTCGCATACGGCAGCACATTCCACAGCGGTTCCTCTGGCGATGGCATAGAATCGCTTCCGGTCGGGCCTTCCAGTCTTTCCGGTGCCCTCGGCGATATTAAGCGAAATTGAGAAAGCAGCCCTTCGCAACTGATCTTTAAGCGGCGCTCCGCCCGATCGAAGATTGTCAATCAGCTCTAAAGCCAATTCGCTAAATTGAATGGAGAGCTGATAAGCCTCGAATTTTTCATGAGGAAACATAAATCACCAAGCCGCCCCTTCTACAAGGCCCGCCTCCTTATCGGCAATTATGGGCAATAGTTTCCCAATTGACCGATAACTGCTTTTGACTTGTAACGTGACTGCGCGGCTGAGCATTGTCACCGCCTAATTACCTTGCTTCGAATTAGTTGGAGTAGTTTCCTTCCCCATCGGTACTTACGCCCCGTTTGGCTTAGAGAGCTTGCAAGTGCCTCCTTACTCTTATTGTCATAAGCACCAATTCCTACCGTTTTATGGCCCTGTTCCGACCGCACCTCAGAGAACCCAAACAGAGAATCAAGCGGACTCTCACACCTCGGAGCGGGCCCCTTCGCAACATGCGTGTAGATCATTGTGGTTTTAACATTGCTATGTCCAAGCAGGGTTTGAATCTCACGAATGTTTTTTCCGCTTTCTAGTAAATGGGTCGCGTAGCTATGACGAAAAGTGTGACAGCTTACCTTCTTGTTAATTCCGCATCTTCTCACTGCCTCTGATAGCGCGCCTTCCATGATGGAATCGTAGAGGTGATGGCGCTTCGTTTCCCCCGAGCGAGGATCTACTGACAACTTGTAAGATGGAAACAAATATTGCCATGCTAGCGAACTTCCAGCATTCGGATATTTTGTAGCAAGCGCGTATGGCAACGACGCCTTGCCATATCCGGCCTTAAGATCCCCAGTGTGAATTTCTTTAGTTCGCTGAATCTGGCGGAGAAGCGGCTTCTCCAACAGTTTTGGTAGCGGCACAACTCTATCTTTTCCGCCCTTGGACGAACGAACTACAACGATCCCCTGTCCAAAGTCCACATCCTTTACTCTTAAATGGAGCGCTTCGGTCAATCGCAATCCGCATCCGTAGAGAAGATGGGCGATGAGCTTTTGTGGACTACCTTGCTTAAACTGCACAAGAACATTTCGAACCTCTTCGCGAGTGAATACGACGGGGATCGCCTGCGTGCGTTTAGCCCAGCGAATATTTTGAAACCTTCCAAGATCTATTCGAAGAACGTCGCGGTATAGAAATACTATGGCATTTAAAGCCTGACTCTGTGTGGACGGTGCCACATTTCTCCTGATTGAAAGATAAGACAAAAACTGCTCGATCTCCTTCTCTCCCATTGTTCTTGGATGCCGTTTGTTGTGAAATCGCAAAAAATGCCGAATCCAATGTAGATAGTTCTTCTCCGTCGCACGGCTAAGAAGCCTAACTCTAGCCGTTGCTCTAACAGCATCGAATAGCGTTAGGGTTGGAGCACCCCCAACCCCTCCATTGCGGCACTTTATTTCTCCATTCACCTCTAACTTATCGAACAAATCGACTATAAGTTGCCCTGAAACTCTCAACACCGACGACGGAGCCAAGGATCAACTGAGTGGGATCACCCCGTCACCTCCCACCCGTTGATCCTCAGTGCTTAGATCAACCCAGTCACTGGAGTATAACCACAGAAAATTGCTAAATAATTTCTAAAATTGATTGGGGGCTGTTATCCGGCTACCATTGATCTATGACTTGGTTATGATCTTGTTATGCCCTTTAGGAGTTTTGGATTTCGACTCGATGAGCTATGCCGAGTTTAAGAAGGAATTTGATCAAGAGTTTGCATCGCTCGGAGGCGAAGCGGGCTGCGGGCCCAATTTAGATCCACTCCGGACAAAAATTGAGCGGGCTACCATGCTTGTTTTTCGACGCTGGATGGACAACGAGCGATTTGTTGAGTTAGTTGATTGGTATATTCAGAACTTTGATTCAGGTGGTGGTGAGCAGTATTTGATCGAGCTGTCCGAGGCGCTTAAGATTCAAGCTAACCAAGAAGCTCTTCAAAAGCTTTTCCGTTCGGCGATAAATTCGCGGGAACGATCTTA
>JAGFJO010000011.1 GCA_024102635.1 Deltaproteobacteria bacterium | reverse complement strand
TTGGATCTGTAATTGATGTCAGCTTTCCTGCTGTATCAAATTCATAAGTATAGTTTCCGGCGATATGGATTCTGTTGGGAGGCCCGGCGTCGCTCAAAGTGTATCCCCCCGTGTGGTCTGAAAGGGTCGGATAAACACCGGGAGTAAGAGATGAGCTGCCGGTGCCGTACTCCATTACATTGCCGTGCCCATCGACTAAAAACCTGTCGCCCGAGTCAACCACTACCTGGGTCCCGTAGGTGAAATAGGCGTTGCCCATCCAGTCGACGGTTTGTACCGGCGCTCTCCGATTTCGAACTCGGATGTCATTTTTAAGGGGGTATCCGCGGGTTCGGATGGGGTCTATTACGTAAAATCCCCCGTCACCCGAGTAGGCGTTAGTAAAGACGAAAACGTCCTTCTTGTTGTTTCCGGCCGAACACTGGTAACCGTCATTGGTATCGTGAGGTGAATTGCTTGCTCTCTCTCCCCCAACAATGAAATCCACCGTATCGCTGTCCTGAATCCCCTCATTATCGGTAACTGTAAGAGTGATAGAATAAGGCCCCGTCTTTGTGAGCGTAGTTGAATAGCTGCTCGACGTGCCTCCTGTCTGAATCCCATCAGGATCTGTTAATGTCCACACATAGCTGCAAATGCGGTATACAGTGGGTTGCCCCGGATAAGTATCATCGGGGTCGTAGGAATCGCTCTCGAATGTGACGTATGCTCCGGGGTCGGGATTTAAATCAACTACTCCCGAAACTTTTGGACCATCTATTACCGCGACCGGCTCTGAGCTTCCAACCTCTACCGTTACGTCTAGCGAGCTGGTGCCTTCTACAGTGCCGTCAAAATAGCCCGTAGCTCTGGTGCCGCCGGTAGCAGTTGTGACCCCAATGGATTTGTAGCTTTGACTAGGCGAGCAGGTGCCCGATTCAATAATAGTAGAAGCCTTTGACCCGGTGTCCGAGTCGGTACCGGGAGCAAAGTAAACTTCAGCATAGGCATCCGTTCCCGTGCCTCCCGCCATGCTGCCGTATCCATAGCCGTGTCCTCCCGAAACTGAGACATCTCCTGTGGTATCGTGATTAACGGTGATCTTGGCGTTTGCTCCTCCCTTTATCTCCACGTAGATGGTGTGCTGTCCGTTCAATGTATTCTGGTTAATGTTGAACGTTGTCGCACCTGACTGGGCGCTTTCGATGTCTGCCGAAAGAGCTCCGTTGAAACCTGTAACGCTCACACTCCCGGTATAATCAACCGACTGCGCGATCGTTGTTCCACTTTTCGTAGTCGAGTACGGGTGCGACCAGCCGCTTGTAACATACGCACCGGGATTAAAGGGGCCTCCATCGGGGCCGGTGGTTGAAACCCAGAACTTAATCCACGGGTCTCGGGTCTTGCGCCAGACTTAAACGAGGGAGCGGTAGAACCGCAAATGCAAAAATTATAAAGAGCCAGTAGAAGGAAAGGCGGAGGGTTGTGCGTTGCATGCTCGCTCCTGTGTAGTTTGTCCGCAGCGAACGTAGCAGAGAAAATTTTTCTTACAAAGATATTTTTTGGTATTGCCTGAGAAAATCTGCTCAAGTTGACGACTGTCAACATTGTAGTCACGCGTTCTATTCCTATCGTTATCCAAGGCTCTAGCGCCTGGACAAAATTAGGTCGCCAACGAAGTATACAGCAGCAAAAACCACGGGATAATAGCAACCAGTATGTATATAGCGGCAATAGCTTTGAAGGACGTAAGCACTCTGTACTTGCGCTTCAGCCCTCTCATACAAACTAAATCAAGCGCATATCAACACGGAATATTTTTCTGTCCTTCAGACCCCCAACTAGAATTCAAGAGGATCTTAAAAGCTCGTACACAGAAGAGGTTGCAGATCCACAAGGGGATATTTGCCCCTCTCTGTTCTCGCTGCTATTCTTGTTGGTTGATTGCCCTTATTCAAAAGAATGTTGCAATTTTCCGGCAGCGAATTGCTGCCTATGGGATTCGGAGAGAGGCTGTCCCTGCCAAATTCAGATCCAGCGCTTCTTTCTGAAAAAATAGACCATTCCGCCGGCGATCATGAGCATAATTATCCATACCGCCGGATAGCCAAAGCTCCACTCCAGCTCCGGCATATTTCTAAAATTCATGCCGTACACTCCGACTATAAATGTTAGCGGAATGAAGATTGTGGAGATTATAGTGAGGACTTTCATCACTTCATTGAGCCGGTTACTCTGACTGGCAAGATAAATTTCAAGCATGCCTGCCAATAAGTCGCGATACGACTCCACGGTGTCGATAACCTGAATAGTGTGATCGTACATGTCGCGCACAAACAGTTTGGTACTGTCCTTAATCAGTGGTGTGTCTAGCCGTTCAAGACCGCCGATAGCTTCTCTTAACGGCCAAACTGATTTTCTAAGAATTATCGTTTCACGCTTAAGTTCGTGGAGGCGGTGAGCCAAATTTGCAGCGCTTTGCTCGAGCATGTGCTCTTCAAGTTCTTCAATCTTGTCACCTAGCTTCTCCAGTACAAAAAAGTAGTGGTCTACAAGAGAATCCATTAAGGCGTACAAAAGATAGTCGGGGCCGAGCTTCCTTATTCGCCCCTTATTCCCTTTAAGTCTATCCCGTACCGGACCGAAAACATCGCCGGGGGATTCCTGAAAGGTGAGCACGTTCTCGCTAGTTAATATAAAGCTTACCTGCTCTGAGCCGACCTGCATCTTCTCTGAGTCAAAGTCGATCATTCTAAGCACGACATATATAAAATCATCGTGCTCCTCAATTTTGGGGCGCTGAGTGGTATGGAGAATATCCTCCATCACCAAAGGATGCAGGTTGTAACGGACGCCCAGCTTTTCGACTATCGAAACATCGGTTAACCCGTCGACATTTATCCAGGTGACGCGCTGGTTGTTTCTGAACGGTACGCAATCGTCGACATTGGTGAACTGGTATTCGTTTAGACCCGCCTCATCGTAGTCCCAAACTGTAATTAAGGGCGGTTTGGCGCCGGCTTCGCCCACATAGACAAGGCTGCCGGGCGGGAGCCCCGGTTGCTTGACCCGTTTTTTCCGTTTTCTCGCCATGATTTACCGATTGTATTTAATGAATTAGCGCCCCGCTAGTGAGAGTAATCGGCTTCAACGGCACGGTCATAACTTGCTGGAAGGGCTTGAAATAACTATAGTTGGGGCATGCCAAGCAATAAAAAGAACGCCATTGTAGCGGTCGTAATGGGAAGCAAGAGCGACTGGGAGACGATGGCTCATGCGGTACGAATATTAAAAGAATTTCGGGTACCTTTTGAAAGTGAGGTTGTCTCCGCGCACCGCACCCCCAAAAAAATGGCGGAGTTCGCCACTCGAGCCGCTACCCGTGGAATTGAAGTGATAATTGCCGGAGCCGGAGGAGCGGCTCACCTTCCCGGCATGATTGCATCTCACACTCATATCCCTGTCTTGGGCGTGCCGGTAGAGAGCGCCATGCTGCGCGGTTTCGACTCACTTCTGTCGATCGTTCAGATGCCCGCTGGGGTGCCGGTCGGGTGCCTTGCAATCGGTAGGGCAGGTGCTACCAATGCAGCACTGCTTGCAGTATCCATTTTGTCACTGAGCCGCCCCGAACTTAAAAAGAAGCTCAAAAAATACCGCGACCGGCAGACCTCACGGATTTTAAGAGAGAAGCTTCCGCGCGAACCATAGTAGTTGCCCATGAGTCCTATTAATCCCGGTTCAACCATCGGCATCGTAGGCAGCGGCCAGTTAGGCCGCATGCTTGCTGCGGCTGCGCAGAGGATGGGATACCGGGTGGCGGTTTACTCACCCGAGTCCGAGGCGCCTGCTTCTGCGCTGGCAGATTACAACTACGTCGCCCCTTATGAGAGCCGGGAAGATCTGCAGGATTTTGCGCAAAAATCGGATGTCGTAACTTTTGAGTTTGAGAATATTCCGCGCACTGCATTGGATCTGCTCTCCGCCGCCGTGCCGGTTCGTCCTTCACCTGAAGCTCTGTATACGTTTCAGCACCGCCTTCGTGAAAAACTTTTCCTGAAATCATTGGGCCTTGCTTTACCCAGATTTGCCGAAGTTGCAAACCGCGATCAGCTGCTTGCGGCCCTTAAAGAGATTGGAGCCCCGGCAGTTCTAAAAACCGCAGGCTTCGGTTATGACGGAAAGGGGCAGTATAAGATAAAATCTTTGCAGGACGCGGATTCACTTAAGGAGATATGGAACGGCCAGACTTACGTGCTTGAAGAGTTCGTAGACTTCGAGCGGGAA
Organism: Deltaproteobacteria bacterium; assembly: GCA_024102635.1. Taxonomy (GTDB): domain Bacteria; phylum Bdellovibrionota_C; class UBA2361; order UBA2361; family JAGFJO01; genus JAGFJO01. Next base: position 8,520 of record JAGFJO010000011.1, on the reverse strand, counting down.
GTTTCGATGGTGGCGGCGCGCGGACTAAAGGGAGAGTTCGCGCATTACGGCCTTATTGAAAACCATCATACTAGCCATATTCTAGATTATTCGCTAGCCGGCGCGCATCTTCATGAGCAGGCGGCCAAGCAGGCTGCAAAGATGACGCGCGCAATTTTTGAAGCGCTTAATGTTTGCGGGGTAATGTGCGTCGAGTTTTTTATGCGAAAGGATGGAACACTATTGGTTAACGAGGTTGCCCCGCGCACTCACAATTCCGGCCATCTGACTATCGAGGCGTGCGTTACCTCACAGTTCGAGCAGCAGCTTAGGGCCGTTTGCGGGCTTCCGATGGGATCGACAAGCTATGTTTCAAGTGCTGCAATGGCAAACCTACTGGGAGATCTCTGGGAGCCGCAGCCCCCTCGTTGGGATCGGCTTTTAGAGCATAATGTTGCGCTGCATCTTTACGGTAAGAGCGCAGCCCGCAAGGGCCGCAAGATGGGGCATATTACCGCTTTAGCGGGCGACCCGCACTCCGCGAGAGAGGCCGTAATCTCGGCTCGTAGCGCCTTACACCCCTGAGAAAGTTGGATCCGCTTTTGATGACACCCTTAACGCCTAGGAGCCTCATTCATGATTAAAAAAGCCGCTTCCGCGTTTGCACTTACCATCCTCGGCTTGCTGTTTGGCCTTGTGATAGTGGAGATTTTTTTTCGGCTTTTCTATTCAAGCTCGAAGCCGGGGAGCGCTTGGAGCGATCGACCACTATTTTACTATAAAGCAGAAGCGGCGGACTCGATTCAGGATTACGCCTATCCTCGCAAGAAACCGGAGAACGCCTTCAGAATCGCGGTAGTCGGGGATTCTTATTCCTTTGCTCCTTATATGCAGTTTACCGACACTTTCCCGAAACGCCTTGAGCAGATTCTTAATTTGAATACTGGCTCGATGCGAGGTGAGGTTATTAATTACGGTGTGCCGGCTTTTTCGACGATGCACGAGGTGGCGGCTGTCGATAAAGCCGTTCGGCGTGATGCCGACCTGGTGATGTTGCAAATAACGCTAAATGACGCGGAGCTTAAACCTTACCGCCCTAAAGGCATCAACGCTGACATGGTCGATCCTTTCGGTTCTTTCAAGGTTGCGGAGAGCAGCCCGGCTATTTACCGTTACTGGAAGACGCTAGCCTTTATTGCGGAGCGGCTTCACAACTCCCGCAGTCACCGCGAGTACCGTGAGTATTTTCCATCGCTTTTTAATACTGACCAGAATTGGCGCGAGTACACCAAGTCGATTAAAAAGATTAAACGCAGCTGTGAGGGCAAGAGCGTCCCACTAGTGGCTGTGGTGTTTCCGCTATTTGGCCTGCCGCTTGATGATACATACCCTTTTCATGAGCTTCATAAGAAGATTGAGGATCATCTGGCAGAGGAGGGGATTCCTTTTCTAGATCTTTTTGAAATTTACCGCGGCATCCCGTTGGAGCGGCTTCAGGTAATACCAGGCGCCGATCGCCATCCTAACGAGATCGCTCACCGCATGGCAGCCGAGAGGATCTATCTCTGGCTTGTTGAGCGCGAGCTAATTCCAACCGATTTAAGAGCGCGGCAGCTATTTAACGAGCGGCTTGGAATTACAGGAAGGGGTGCTATCGGAATAGGGGAGATTAAAACGCCCCGGTAGCCTCTCCCTCTTCCGGCGCCTTCTCAAAATCCTCCGGATCGAGCGGGTTGCTCCCTTGTTCGACCTCCTTGCCGTCCTCAACCCCGTCTCCATCTGTGTCGGCCGAGAGCGGATCGGTCATGGTCTCGAATACCTCGACGCCGTCCTTGAGACCATCGCCGTCGGTGTCCTTCTTTGACGGGTTCGTGCCGAAACGGGATCGCTCGTACTTGTCGTATATTCCATCGTTATCGGCATCGGGCCGCAGGCTTAACATATTTGTCTTTATGCTCCCAAGAAGGGCGTCCGCGGCAATTACAGTCATCTCGTCGTATCCCGGACTCGCCGGGTGAATGCCGTCTACTGAGATAAGTTCTGGGTCGAGCAGATTGAAGAAGATTTCGACCGGCAAAGCGGGAGATGAGAACTCGAATAAAAGAGCATTTACCGATTCAATAAATGGCCGCTGGAATCCCCGGGTAGTTGGGAGCAGGGAAGCAAGTGTGACGTAGGGCTGCTGCTTAGCGCTCACCCGCGCAACTCCTTTTTTTAGAACTCCCACCGTGCGCTTCAGATTGCGAAGCGTCATTTCAGCTTCGATCTCCTGGAAAAAGTCATTGCGGCCGGCGTCGATAATCACCAGATCGGAGTTCTGCATCAGAACTTTGGCCTTTGATACCGCCTTTGCGCTCAGCTCGGATTTGAATTCCCTGAAAAGTCTATCGCTGGCGTAGCCTGGCCGGCCCATGTTGACGAACTTTGCACGTTTGAAGCGCTTCTGCAGCCGCTTGACGTAGCCCCCCTTATTTTTGAAGCGCAGATCGCCGACTCCTTTGACAATACTGTCTCCGACCACTGAGATGACTATCTGACTGTCGCAATTAAAGTCAACCAGGTTATCTATCTGAGGGCATGCCAGGGCGCCGGTTGGGATGATAAGTAGAAGAGAGGCCGGCAATCCGAGAGGAAGCCTTTTGCATAATGCTCTGAGTATGGTCAAGACGGAATAGCGCATCAAAAAACGATCTGATTAACCTTACCAATTCAAGAAATTCAGCTCCAAGACCTTAATCCGGTCTGCATAACCTCCCGATCCACCAGATTGTGCGGGAATGAGTTATGAACGAATACATTTTCGAGATCCTGCACCATCGTATCTCCCATGCCTTTGAGAGATTGAAGTGTGTATGACCCCAGGTGCGGGAGAACTACCACATTAGGATACTTCAAAAGCGGATGATCGGAAGCGGCCGGCATATTCTCGGTAACGTCGCTAGCGTACGCTCCTACAAATCCTCGCTTCAACGCATCCTCGAGGGCCTTTTCATCTATAAGCTCGCCGCGCGACGTATTCACCAGAATCACGCCCTTTTGCATCATTGAGAATTCCTTCTCCCCGATGCAGTGGTAGCTGGTCTCGTTAAGGGAGCAGTGCAACGAGATCACACTGCAGCTTGTAAGAAGCTCTTCGTACGATACCCGCTTCACACCGGCGTGCTGGAAGTGAGTGTCGGTAAGGAATGGATCAAAAGCGACAACCTCTCCGCCGAATCCGTTCTTTAGCATCTCGGCAACCCGCCGCCCGACATTTCCGAGCCCAATAAGGCCGATCTTCTGATCGCGCAGCTCGATCCCAATGAACTGCGCGCGATTACCCCAGTTACCTTTAATAACTGCCTCACGCGCCTGTACCAACTGCCTGCAGGCAGCTAGCATTAAAAGGAGAGTGTGTTCAGCCACAGCCTGCTGCTCCACCACCCCTGGTACTCTAGATACACAGATCCCAAGCCGGGTAGCGGTCTTTATATCTATATTGTCAAACCCTATGCCGTGCCTGCAGATAACTACGAGTTTAGTAAGCTCTTGAAGCACTTCCGAAGTAAAGCGAGGTGTTACACTTACGATTATGCCGTGAAAGTCGCTAAGCTCTCGAATAAGAGTGGGAATTTCTGTTGAGGCTGGAATATTTACGCGCTCGACCTTTGCGAAGGCGCCGATACGTTGAAGGTGATCTGGAAAGAGCCTGCCAAAACTGCTCGAATTTACTATTCCAATTAACGGCTTCATCACATAAAGGTTAATCAGGTTTTCCTCGGATTGTCTACGTTACGCCCGACACATTGTTTGTTATTGTCTTAAGCGGGGCCTCCGTTCCTAAGAGCCCTAAGCGAGACTTCTAGCATTTCCACACGGCACTATTTTCCCGGAACTAATTTTCCATTGTTAAGCACTCTGCTTGTAACTTCCCTAAACTTAAGAGGGTTCGGCTCTCAAAATATTGGCTTTGGATTTGCTTTATAAAGGCTCCGTTAGCTCATTTTAAGCTTATCAGATGCCGCAAATGAAAAGTCCGTTAGATCGGATTCATACAAAAACTCAGCAATTTCAGTTTATTAAATTGCCGAGTGAGGCCGCAGCCGGTGCTGCGAAAGGAGAATCTCTCTTCGATCAGTTCTCCGAGGTGCTGGATAAAATTGCCGCTCGCGTAAATCAGCGAATTCAGGAAGCTGAAAACCAGGGAGCTGCATTCTTTGACGCATTCGCAATACCGGTGCTGCGGCAGCCCGAGCGGATGGAAGCGTCCCCCAAACTGAGGGGGGAGAAGCCACAAGAGAATTCACAAGAGGAGAATGAACCCCGGGAGAGCGAGGTAAACTTTAAAGCTGAGCGCGCCGCTCCGGCAGGCGAGAAGCCGGAGCGCGCTGCTGAGCGCGGTGAAGAACCTGCAAGCCAGACGCAGGGTGAAAAGAGCCCTGAAGGCTCGGATGAGGCCGCACATCAATCCACTGGGCAAAATGGCCAGGGTCAAGCTGAAGTTGCCAAGGTAGCCGAGAAAAAAAGCACAGCGTCAAAAGCCGATGGAGAAGGCGCGCAGCAAGAGGAGCTGCCGCTAAGCGATGATGAGCTCGCGCAGCTGGCCGAATCCGCCGAGCAGCAGATGCAAGAGCAAGGTGATGCCGCACCTAAGGCCGTCAAAGCAAAAGATGGAGATGAGGTTAGCTCCAAGGTAAGCGGAAAGGTTTCAGGTGAGAGCGCCGCTTCGGCTTCTGATGAGGTTTTAGAGGGTGCTCCGCAAATCGGAGCAGAAGTTAAGCACACGCCGAACCAAGCAGGCGCAGAGCGCGCTTCCGAGAAAAAAGAAGCGGTAGCGGCGGAGAAAAATAGCTCAATCTTAAGCGCACTTCTTGCGGCGAACTTTCTAACCGGAGGCAGCACCGGGCTTGAGCGCGCGCAAACAATAGTCTCCGCGAATATCCAGCAAGCCATTGCAGCAGGCAATAATAATGCAGTCGAGGGGCTCACTAAGGCGCTTGGAAATCAGGGCGGCGGCCAAGGTTCCGGAGTGCTTTTCGGCGGCCAGCACGGCAAAGCCTCACAAGAGGCGCAGCTTGAGAAGCAGCGCGCTCAGCTTCCTCCGCAGCTTGCTTCCAGGACATTTGAAAGAGTGGAGGCAGTGCTAAAAGAGGCGGCTAAGTCGCGTGACGGCAAAACTATCTCGCTCAGACTCGACCCGCCAAATCTTGGCACCGTAAAAGCAGATGTAACGATAAAAGACGGCGTGCTGCATGCTCGACTTAGCGCCGATTCGAGCAACGTCAGCAACATGTTGCGCGAGCGGGCGCATGAGCTGCAAGGCGCACTAAGGAGACTTGGCCTAAACGTTGAGCGGGTAACCGTAGCTGTAACAGGCGAGGGAGAGATTCCCCAGGATAGCTTCTTTAACGCCGCGGGAGATAACAGCTCTGCAGGTTTCGCCGAGCAGCACCATGCGGAGCAGCAAGGAGCTTGGATTCCTGAATTCGAGAGTGGAGCAGCTATTCCGGCTGCAGCGGTAAAAGAAGAGATTATTGATCATTGGGTTGCATAGAATAGGCATTTTATGGCTTCTGAAACAAACAGTATAAATAATCAGCTCGCAAGCCTGGGGCTCAATCAGAGCACCTCGCTTGATAAGGCTAAAAAGAACAACGAAGTCGGAAGAGACGAGTTCTTGCAGCTTCTAATCACGCAGCTTAAGAACCAGGACCCGATGGAGCCGGTAAAAAACGAAGAGTTCGCAGTTAATCTCGCGCAGTTCAGCCAGCTAGAGCAGCTTATCTCTATTAACGGCAAGCTAGGCTCGGAGAGCGGGGATCTCTCCTCTATGGCGGCATACCTCGGCAAAGAGGTAACGCTCGGCGGAGACCAGGTACAGTTTACCAAAGGAGATGGTGGAATCGTGAAGTTCGATCTGGCTGAGGATGCAAGCCAGGTGAAGATCGAGCTTCTGAATGCGGATGGCAGTGTCAAGGATGTGATCGAGATGGGAGAGATGACAGCCGGCAAACAGTCGGTGGCACTCACATCTTCAGCCGATGAGAACGGCGCATACGGTTTCCGTATCGTCGCCACTTCCACCGCAGGCGTAGAGTTCCAACCGCAAGGACGGGTGGCTGGAATAGTGACGGGATTTATCCCCGGACCGGTGCCGGTGCTGCTGGTATCGGGAAGGGAGATAGATCCGAGCGAGGTGACTGAAGTAGGGCTGCCCTCGACTTTTGAATAGGCCCGATCCAGAGCAGTTGAAGATTAACATCTTACCGAGGCGTCTAATTGCGCAGCGGTGGTTTTGAAGGAGGCTCACTGTGCCAAGTATCGTTAACGGTCTTTTCTCCGGACGTTCCGGTCTTGCAAGTCACGGTATATCGATAGCGGTGATCGGCGATAACATAGCCAACGCCAGTACCATCGGATATAAAACAAGCCGCGCCGAGTTTGCCGATCTAATGGCGGGCGGCCAAACAGCCGGAAAGGTCGTCGGAAGCGGTTCGACAATCAGCGCTATCACTACGATCTTTGAGCAGGGCACTACTGAATTTACCGGCAGGCCGCTGGACCTTGCCATCGACGGCAACGGTTTCTTTGTAGTGGCCGATGGTCCGCAGAAATATTATACCCGTGCAGGGAACTTCAAGGTTGATGAGTCCGGATTTATCGTTAATCAAAATGGGCTCAATGTGCTTGGGTTTCCGGCGACGGGAAGCGGAGCGCTTGAGCCACTCAGCGCTACCAGCATCTCGCAAAATTCGGTGCGCACGCAGAATGTAGCAGTGGCGGGGAATGTAAACGCTGCTTCAACACAAGAAATTGCGGGGGACCCCGCCGTACTTTTGCCTACGATAGCAGCAGGGGCTGCGGGCGCTACTCCGACCACCTATGCCACTCTTTCTGCTTCAGCCGAGTTCTCTACCGTTGTGGATGTCTTTGACTCCCTCGGATCAAAGCACACAATAACTCTATTCTTTTTTAAGGATAGCGGTAATACAAATCGATATTATGCATCGGCGTATGTGAACAGCGACGATGTCGATTCGCCAGCCGGAACTTCGGGTGTGCCGCGGCACCTTCTTATTGGCGGCTCAGCCAGTGTGCGTATGGATTTTAATTCCGATGGAACGTTGAACGCCACCACTCCTGCGGCACCGCTCACTACAACAATCCCGTGGAATAACGGCTCTAATAATAGCGCCATTACTCTGGATTTGAGCAATTTTACCCAGTACGCGACCTCCTCCAACATCACATCGATTACTCAGGACGGGCAAGGTGTTGGTACGGTAACAAGCCTAAGCGTTGAGGAAGATGGCTCGATATTCGCAATACTCTCTAACGGGCAGGCCAGCATTATCGGCACCCTTGGCCTTGTAAACTTCTCAAGCCCTGAAGGACTTGTGCGAATCGGCGACAACTTGCTGCAGCAATCGCTCAGCTCCGGAGAACCGATTATCGGACAGCCGGGCAGCGGAACGTTCGGTGAGATAGCGTCCGGTTCAATTGAACTCTCGACGGTAGATATCGCAAACGAGTTCGTTAAGCTGATTACCGTTCAGCGCGGATTCCAGGCGAACTCGAGAATTATTACAACGATTAACCAGCTCTTAAGTGAGATTATCCAGCTGGCGTAATTTAAGTCTCAAGTGATTTCATGACAACCCAGCTGCCCCCTCCATTGCATATGAATGGAGGGGGCGGTTTTTTATGGGCGCTCTACCACCCTTGTTAAAAGCCGTTTAAGATTGCATTCTAGCAGCGGTAGTAGTCTTTAAAGAATTTCCCGGACAGAGCCGGTATGAAGCGCGCAGAGATGCAAAAATTGATAGATGGAGTCCTATCGGGCGAGATGCGCGCAATTGCCAAGACACTGACCGTTTGTGAAAACGATCCGGAAGGGTCTATTGACCTTGTGCGATCTCTTTATTCACGCGGAGGAAGGGCGCATGTAATCGGGATTACCGGCGCGCCTGGAGCGGGGAAATCGACACTGGTAGACCGCCTTGCACTGAAGTGGCACGAAGGCGGCAAGAAGGTAGCTATCCTTGCGGTAGATCCAAGCAGCCCCTTTTCCGGCGGAGCTATACTCGGCGATAGGATAAGGATGCACAATACCGCGGCGTATCCAGATATCTTTATCCGCAGCATGGCAAGCCGCGGTGTGCTGGGGGGGCTCGCGCGCGCTGCATACGACGCGGTGACGGTGCTTGACGCAGCCGGTTTTGATATCGTGATGGTAGAAACCGTAGGGGTAGGGCAGGGCGAAGTGGATATAGTGCGCACGGCGCAGAGCTGCCTTGTAGTGCTTGTGCCCGGGATGGGAGATGAGGTGCAGGCTTTTAAGGCCGGCATTCTTGAGATTGCAGATCTCTTTGTCATCAATAAATCAGATCATCTTGGCGCTGACAATCTGGAGCGCGATATTCTTACCCTTTTGAGTTTAGAGGAGAGCCAGGAGGGCGCCTGGAAGCCCAAAGTGCTCCGTACTGTGGCGACAAAAGGGGATGGGGTAGCTGAGCTTTGCGAAAAGATCGCTGCCCACAAAGAGTGGCTAAGCTCATCGCC
>JAGFJO010000009.1 GCA_024102635.1 Deltaproteobacteria bacterium | reverse complement strand
AAGAGGTCACAGAACGGGTGACAAAGCGCACTCAGAGCGGCGCCTGCCTTCACTGCCACGCATCAATTATCCCGACATATCGCCGGGTGGGCCTTGAATCTATGGGGCGTCCGGCCGGTGCTGCCGAACTGGCAGATGGCTTCCAGTGGGAAGCGGTGATGGAGGGATTTAGAATAATGAGCACGATGGATTATAACGCAGGGCACGCCGAGCTGCTTAAGACACCTGATGGCACGCCTCATGAACGCAAGCCGCTTTTTCCTGGAGGAACGCCAAAGAGCGGGTCGGACACCGGGAATGTTGAGGCACATTCTCAGCAGGGAGGTGAAGCGCATCCTGTAAGTTGTATTGATTGTCATGATCCGCAATCGCTCGCTATACGGGTGACGCGTCCCGGTTTTATGAAAGGTATAGCGGCGCTTGCCGAGAGCGGCGCACAAGTGCCGCATATCCCGAGTATAGATCGCTGGCGCAGCGGCTCACGAACTAATCCTTACGACCCCAACGTTGATGCCTCCCGCCAGGAGATGCGTACCTTTGTATGCGCGCAGTGTCACGTTGAATACTATTGCGCATCAAAGGAGACACTCCTTTTCCCTTGGGGCAAGGGTGTTAAGGCCGATGAGATATATGAGTATTGGAATGAACACAGATTCCCAGATGGTTCTGAGTTTCATGACTATAAGCATGGAGAAACCGGTGCTCCATTATTCAAAGCGCAGCACCCCGAGTTCGAGCTTTGGAGTCAGGGAATACATGCACGCAGCGGAGTAGCCTGCGCGGATTGTCATATGCCTTATGAGCGCCAGGGAGCCATGAAGGTAAGCAGCCACTGGGTAAGAAGCCCGCTGCTCAATATAAACCGATCGTGTCAAACATGTCATAATGTGCCTGAGTCGGAGTTAGAGGAGAGAGTCCGCACCATACAAAAGCGCACTTCCGATATGATAGAGCTGGCTGCCGCTGCAATGACAGAGATGCTGGATGCGGTCCGCGGCGCACAAGCTGCCGGCCTCGATGATAGCTCGTTACAGCCGGTCGTCGAGCTGCAGAGACAAGCAATGTGGAGGCTTGACTTTATCAGCAGCGAAAACTCGTTAGGCTTCCATGCCGATCAAGAAGCTCTTAGAGTGCTAGGAGAGTCGATTGATTTCAGCAGGCGAGCGCAGGCGAAGGCATTGCAGTTGATGGCCCCGGAGAGTTCCCCACTGCCCGCGCCCTCGGGTGAAGTATACGGTGTTACTCCGAAGGGTAAAGCGCCGATTCCGGGGAAATAATAGGGGCCAGTAAGAGAACTACACCTTATTTCCTTCTTCTCATTTTCATCGCTCCGGGCGTAGGTAACCGTTTGATGTCCCTGCTTTTGGGAACATAATCGGCTACCGTTTCAAAATAGTATAGCAAGTCTGAAGGTTTGTATTCACCATTCAGTACTGCAGTCCTCGTGCGATCTTCAAAAAAATCTAGCCGATAATGCCTTTCAGCCCTGCCCGCAATATAAAAACTCTTGAGTGCTCCACTTTCCACTTTGGCACCACTGAGCAAGGAATCAAAATCAACCCTAGCGACTAAGCCTATAGAGGGATCTAGTAAAACTGAAATATTGTCCCGTTCATATATCAGCTGGGCATGATTGCCTACTGCACCACCATGAAAGCCTATCATGCGAAGAGCAGGATCTTCAGCACCAATTAAGTGACCCGCCAAAACAGCGTAGTTGTCACAATCAAGTTCATTCGCTGCAATAAGTTCATTGAAAGTCAAAACGGAACTGTCGCCAAAGTTTGCAAGGCGGTTAGCAGCTAAGCTGGCGTAAACTGCTCGTAACGCATCATCATCAAGGTCTGAGAATGACGTACCTAAGAGCTGTTGAAGTTGACTTTTGCACTTAACGTATGAAGTGGTAATGCTCCTACTTTGGCGTATATTCTCTACATCGTCGTCTAAACATGAGAAAGAGACAGAGGTTTGCTCGGCTACGAGCGACTCCTGTGAATGTCGTGATGTTTGCAGGTAAGTTAATACCGCTATAACGATAAGAAGTCTGCGGAGATTTTTCACAGAAGTAATTTGTATTGCCAATGCAGGTGATGCTGACGCAGTTACGTTTATGGAGCGGTTCATGAATAACATAGGTTGTGTTGCGTGTCCAACACTGCCGTCGGCGTGAGGTTCATCCCGAAAACTGGACCGCTTTTTATTAGAAAAATTTGTTAAAGTAGCCCCCTGCAAAGGAGGCAATGATGTCGCGAAGAAAGTTCACCGATGCACAGGTGGCATTGGTGGTAAAGGAGCTGGAGAATGGAGCTCGAGTGGAAGAAGTTTGTCGCAAGCTCGGGGTGAGCGAAGCGACGGTGTACAACTGGAAGAAGAAGTACGCTGGCCTGAGCACACCTGAAGTCAGGAGGCTTCGTCTTCTTGAGGAGGAGAACACGAAGCTTAAAAGGCTTGTAGCTGATCTTTCGCTTGATAAGATCATGCTTCAGGACATTCTCTCAAAAAAAGACTAAAGCCTGCACGCAAGCGGGAGCTGGTAGAATATCTCCGCAAGCAGTTTACGGTGAGCTATCGGCAGTCGTGCAGGCTTGTCCAGATGAGCCGCAGTGTTCATTACTACCGCGCAAGGAGGGATCCGCAGATGGCTTTGAGAGCGCGTTTAAAGGAGTTAGCGGCATCACGCCCGCGATACGGCTACCTTCGACTTCATATGATCCTGAGGCGTGAGGGATGGAAGGTGAATCGAAAGAGGATTTATCGCCTGTACCTTCAGGAAGGCTTGCAGGTACGCACTAAACGGCGCAAGAAGCATGCTGCTCATATCAGGGTCAAGCCGCCGGAAGTCACTGAGTGTGACAAGCGATGGAGCATGGACTTTGTCACCGATAGTCTTGTCGGCGGACGTCGATTTCGAGTGCTTACTTTAGTCGACCTCTACAATTGGGAGAACCTTGCTCTTCGAGCGGGCTTCTCCCTGCGGGGAGGAGATGTGGTTAAGGTTTTACAAGAGCTTGCTGCTAGAGGAAGGAAGCCGGCGATGATTACGGTCGATAACGGAAGTGAATTCACTTCCAAGGAACTTGAAACCTGGGCGTATCTCAACGACGTACGACTAGACTTCATTCGTCCTGGAAAACCTGTGGAGAACTGCTATATATAGAGAGCTTCAACGGACGATTCAGAGATGAATGTTTGAACGCAAATATCTTTTTCACTCTGACTCAGGTGGAGAAGGTTATCGGGATATGGAAGGATGACTACAACTCTTTCAGACCCCAGGCTTCTCTCGGAGGACGATCTCCCTGGGAAATGAGTCATGAGAAAAACACGGGGCTACTGAAGACGAAATTTTCTAGTTGGGAGTTGTCCTAAAATCGGGGGAAGGTCACAGGGAGGAGAATCTTCAATTCAGACTGGTACTAAATAAGGGGGCTGGACAGGCGTAGTTCTCAATACTTCTCAAGCTGTAATCCTGATATTGGAACGAATTAAGAGGGCTTTTTTAGCTTGTTTTGCCTTATAATAATGGGCTCTCGAAAAAGATGATTGCGGGACTTGTCGACCCTATAAAGAACGCCATCTGGAGCATAGTGGACTTTCAATGAAAGGGCGATTTCGGTGCTCATATTTGGAATGAAAATGTAGTCCGCAGCTGTTCGACTAATCAAACTTTCAAGTCGTTCCCCGAAAAACTGGCCTCCGACAGAGTTTTGAGAAAGGTAGTACCGGTAGTAAATTCCTGGAATGTCACCATTAGTACATACTCCACTTATATCTCTCATGCTGCATACTATAAGCTTTTTTTCTTTGATTACCTTCTGTATTCTTTTTGATATTTTCGAAAATCCCTGCTGCCATTTGAACGATTCATATCGACCGTCGTGAATAGTCGAGATGCCCACCCCGTAGTAGGTGCTTAGTCCTTTAAAGTACTCATGGGCAACAAAATAGAAGCCGAACGACAACATGATAGCAACTGCTATAGACAAACCTTTAAAATATTGAAGGCGTTCCAAAGACAACGCTACCAAGACGGGCATCAAATAAAAAGCAATTGTTACGTAGCGCAGAAGACTGTTTGATTGCAAGCTAGATTGTGAAACTATGAAATTAATAATCGGCAATGAGGTTAAGAGAGGGATTGCGATAAGTAGCAACTCTATTTTGCCCAGGGGCTTTCGATTGAAGGCCATTGCAAGGCAAGCCAAAATAAATGACATTCCCGCAAATTGGCTAATACCTTGTAAGTTATCATACAGGTAGTAAAAAAGATTAAGAGTGTAAGAGAGGGAGTATGAAGAAAAGTGTAGAGTTCTTAAGAGCGATGTAAGTATGAAAATAGATGTTAAGATTAATCCAGCATATACTGCAAACTGTAACCATTTTTTTGATGCAAAATGTTTGCTCGAGATTGAAAGCATAATCAGCAGGCTGGGGGCAAATAACACGGAGAAGTCTTTTAGAATCAGACCACGGATAAGATCAGTTACGCTGTCAGCAACATATACAGAGTACGGAATGGGATTTATATACCTGTTGTAATAAACTTTGGTAGCCAAGAACATTAATACGAGTAATGTCGATAAGGCACAAGCGAGACAAGGTTTTTTAGTGTAGTTCCGTCGATCTGTGCTGTTAATATAACCGTCGTAAAGTACCCAGAGAGTTCCTAATATATAGAGATAATAAGCGTGCTCGTCCTTAATCAGAAAAAAGATCAAAGCTACACCAATTAAAAGCACAAAGCGCAGGCGGAACTCGCCTTCATTCTGTGGTCGAAGGAACAGAATATATATAAAAAGAAGTAGGTAGAAGCTACTTACTACCTCGCCATAGAAGTTGAAAAGTGCAGCAGTGATTGCAAAATGGAGCGTTAAAATAAGGAGTAATAAGCAAGCGCAATACTGCGCGATAAACCTCAATGTACTTATCGATGTAATAATTAGATAGGTTGCTAGAAGTGCATAAGTAACCGTGATAACGCTTGCATATTGCTCAACCTGCTCACCTGAGAAGAAATAGACGAGCGCTGCGTGGAGAGGGTAAAAAGATGAGCGAGTGAATAAATTCTGGACCTCTGATTTATACGCAAGCTGCTCAGTGGTAAAGATAATCTTGGCATCAAGCAGCCAGAATGTGAAATGATCCCAGTCCGGATAATAAAAGCTCAGTGTTACGAGATAGCCATAAGTAAAGACTATTGCCGTCCCGCCATAAATCCACCACTGGCGTGGTGGAAGAATCGGCGAGAAGAGGCAGTTCGCCAGCAGGACTCGAATTTCAGAGCGCCTCCATATAATCGATACCGAAATAACGAAAGCAGCAATTGACAGTGCGCTCCAGGTGTTGATGGGTAACCCCACGTGGCCCCCAAAAAGAATAAGTAGTGGAACTACGCTTAGGCCGAGAATGCAGGACCAGCACAAGTAATCGATGATGAATTGGGGGTTAAGAAGCCGGTAGACCCAGGAGAGGAGCGCGAAACCGACCGTAATAGAGAGTGACAAATAAAAGAAAGCCCCCAATAAGCTCGGGTGTCTATATAAGACAAGAACTAGATACAATAATAGAGCGGCGAATACCGCTAAACTGAGGAACCGACTTAATATCTTCTCTCCCATATTATGCGTGCTTGACGGGGCCCAAAGTACGAGCTCTCTCACTCGCTAAATTGAGACAATGAATTGCTTCCGAGTGTATACTGCGATAGTAGTGTCGTCCGTTCAAGTCTATATATTTTTTAAGGGATGAGCGGTTACTAACTGAGTTCCAACAACCTTCGAGTAAGTCAAGAAAATAGGAGGAGCACTTCTAAGAAAAAATAGTCGATATCATCGTCGCCTCCCTGGGCCGCAGCAGCGACCACGTTGTCTCCAAAAAGATGGCCGTAATAAGCGGTAAGGGTTAAGTACCGGGTTGCAATCCAGCTTACCTCCAGATCAAGAAGTGTTCCGATGTCATTAGAGCCGCCTGACGGAGTACCGGTATAACCGAAGCGATCCCTACGCTCATTGGCCCCTGCTCCCGAGTAGAACAGATCCGATGAATCAGAGAGCCAGAGCTGATGAAGTTCGGTTCTTAAGGTCACGCCTTTTGCCGGTTGCGCCGAGAGTTGCACAAATAGGTCTGACGTGTTCTGCATGTTGTAGAACGGGGTAGCTGCATATGCACGCGCGGTAGGCAGCATCTGGAAAAAAGTGCCATGGTCGCCGTCGTTAGGATCGGAGTCACCCGAACCGTAAGTGAATCCGATCCGCAACCCGGGCCGAAGCGCGGCTTCTGCCATGGAAGCGCCTATTTCTGCCGTAAATGCCAGCGCGGCATGGTCCTGCTCCCCCCAATCTCCGAACTGGCCTGCGCCCCACAAAAGTGCGTCTATCGGATACTCTCCCCGTCTCAGTAGGGTAATGTAGTGAGCTCCCAGCGTAATGAGCTCAATATCGGCTGTATCGGCCGTGCGGGTAGCGGCTTCCCTGTTGTCGGTTTTAACGACGCTGCGACCGTCGCTATAAAAATAGGTGAAAAGCTGTAAGTCTTGCAGGGTGTCGGCCTCTTAGCTGAACGTCGCCGTCCAGGATAAGCCTGCCAGCTTAATTTCGTCTATTGTCTGATTGAGGTCGCTGTCGAAACCTCCCTCTGTCGGCATTACAAAAAAGGTATGGAGCGTGCCGGAAACTCCTCCTGCTGCTGCTCGAGCGCCGTCAAAGCTTCTGCCGGCGGTAAAGTCAAATGGTCCTATCACCCGCTGCGCGATCCGTTTGGCGCGCAAAGTGGCTAGAGCTGTGTTCATAGGAGCTACTTCCATACCATTCGAGTAGAGGAAGCGTCCCGCGTACAGTTCATATCCTTGGTTCTTGTACTCGGCGTACCCCTGACGAAAAGCCGCTGAGCCCGGTTCGCTCTCTGAATTGTGGCTGACAAAGTAGGCGGCTCCGGGCCCAGCGGCGCTGGACGGCAGATCGTACAATTGAAAATGCTGTCCCTGAAGATAAAACCGAAAAGGAGCGGCGTTGTAAGAAATTCCCGCCTGCGCTTTAGTATGCCCAAAGCCGTAACGGCGATCAGCTGTGTACGGACCGAACCAATCAACCAGCTCGTAGCGGCTGCGCAGCGAGGCGTCTACTTTAAAATTCGAGGGAGAGGGCTCGGGCGTCTGTGCTTGAGATTCAGCGGGTGCACAAACTTGAAGAGTTAAAGCCAAAAATGCGGCTGGAGCTAATACTTTCAGCATCTCGTTTATTCCCCAGACTCCCTGAATTAAAGCCTTAAGTGATACTTCAATAATATACCTCAATATCCATTATTTGCAATCTTGTTTACGATTAGCAGTCAACTTAAGAATTTTTTATTAGCCTTATTGTAGTGCTGGACAATTACGGATATATATATCTATAATTAAATTAGACGGCTTCGGCTGGGTTTTCAGGGAGAATATTTATGAGGGGCGTATTAAAATACACAGCAGTCGCAGGAGTGCTGCTTGCTTTTCCCGCATGGACGAATGCAGCAGATATTGAAAAGGGCAAGGCGCGATTCGCCACGCTGTGCGCGACATGCCACGGAGCAAGCGGCGCGGGCGATGGGCCGGTTGCCGCCGCAATGCCGGCCGACCAAAAGCCGGCTGACCTTGCAAAAGGAGAGATGAAGTTTGCGGTTGACCAGGTGAAGTTTGCCGAGCTGCTGAAAAAGGGCGGGGCGGCTGTGGGACTCAGCCCGATGATGCCGCCGCAGGCCGGATTAAGCGAGGCAGATGTGGGAGACCTGTATGCTTTTGTGCAGTCGCTTCACGGCAAATGAGATTTGGCGCTTCCTTTACTTTCTGATGGAGGAATAGATGACCGCCAACCCTGATGAGAAAAAAGAGGATTCCCCCGTCCCGAAATGGCAGAAGCTTTATGACAATCAGATGCTTCTATTGGTTGCGGGAATGGTAGTTATGTTCGTTTTCTACACCATCTGGGGGATGATTGAGATCTATACGTTGCCTACGGCGACCCTTCCATAACGAATCAAGGAGGCCAAGAGTATGAGCCGAGAGATGCATTCAGGGATAGTCAGCCCTCAGGGAATGTGGTGGGTGCCGGCTGGCGCTCAGGAGCGCCGCTGGATCAAACTTTCATTCGCATGGTGCATGGTGCTCTTTGCGATGATGCCGCTATGGCATCTCAAGGGCGGCCAGAATCCTTCGGGAATCAGGGCGAAAGTGGATCCCATTGAGTTCAACGCGCGCGCTGAGCGGTTCATCGAGGAATTTAAAGTGGGCGAGGAGAAGGGATTCCCGGTAGTTGCGCCGCCTCCAGGTGCAGATATCTATCTTATTGCACGGATGTGGCAGTGGACACCTGTCCTCAAACTAAAAAAGGACACCGAGTATACGCTCCACCTTTCGGCTACCGACGTCAATCACGGCTTCAGTCTCTTCCCGATAAACGTCAATATTCAGGTAATCCCCGGGTACGACTACGCGCTTAAGATAGTGCCCAATCAGGCGGGAGACTTTCGCATCATCTGCAACGAGTTTTGCGGCATCGGGCATCACTTAATGATCGGAAAAGTTATCGTAGAGGAGTAGAGGGATGAACAGCAAGATAGAGTCCTTGGTAAAGCGATTTCGCACCTGCTCCGTAACCGGGATTAAGATAGATCCGTCAGCAGAGAAGCTAATAAAGGTGAACGCTGTCGTTGCCGTTGTATGTTTCCTCATAGGTGCAAGCGCGGCGCTGGGGCTGGTGCTCACAAGGTGGCAAGCGGTGCATTATCTCTCTGCGCCGATGTATTACCGCTTTCTGACGTTGCATGGCCTAAACATGCTGATATTTTTTATCATCTTTTTTGAGATGGCGGTTCTCTATTTTGCGGGCCCCATTCTGCTGAACGCCCGCCTGCCCGCACCCAAATTAGGCTGGCTGGCGTTCGCGCTCATGGTTGCGGGTGCGGCGATGGTGAATACAATGGTTTTTCAGGGTAAAGCCGACGTTCTTTTCACCTCTTATCCGCCTCTCCGTGCTTCATCGTGGTACTACCTAGGCATCATACTGTTCGCGGTTGGTGCATTGATAGTGACGTTTCTTTTTCATGCGTCGCTTTACTACGCGAAGAAAGAAAAAACATATACCGGTTCTGTGCCGCTGGTAACATTCGGAGCGCTTACGGCGAACATTATAGCGATCATCACGCTTGTTCACGGAGCGCTTATTTATATCCCTGCCTATCTTTGGTCACTTGATCTTATTTCGCTTGACCCGCAGGTCTATCGGTTAATCTTCTGGGGATTAGGACACTCCTCTCAGCAGATCAACGTGGCGGCCATGGTGGCGATTTGGTACCTGCTTGCGGGGCTCACTGTA
The DNA here is from genome assembly GCA_024102635.1 of Deltaproteobacteria bacterium. Lineage (GTDB taxonomy): Bacteria > Bdellovibrionota_C > UBA2361 > UBA2361 > JAGFJO01 > JAGFJO01. The sequence continues at coordinate 43 of JAGFJO010000009.1, read as the reverse complement.
GGCGGCGTAGTACTCAATGAAAAAGTGAGCCGCACTGCCTTCG
>JAGFJO010000108.1 GCA_024102635.1 Deltaproteobacteria bacterium | reverse complement strand
CTGGCAGCAGAGAATAAAGTGTTCCGATCTCTTTTAGGAATGGGTTATCACGGTACCATTACACCGCCCGTGATACAGCGCAATATTCTGGAGAATCCGGGGTGGTATACTCAGTACACTCCCTATCAGCCGGAGATATCGCAAGGCAGGCTCGAGGCACTGCTTAATTTTCAGACCATGGTATGCGACCTTACCGGCCTGCCGGTAAGTAATGCGTCGCTGTTGGACGAAGCCACGGCGGCAGCGGAAGCGATGACGATGAGTCTTGCTGTAAGCGGAAATAGCTCTAAGACTCCCCGTTATCTTGTTTCAAACAGCTGCCATCCTCAGACGATCGCAGTCATCAGGACTAGAGCTTCTGTCCTAGGGATCGATGTCGACGTCGCTGCGCCAACACAGTTCAAGTATGACTCCGATGTTTTCGGTATTCTGCTTCAGTATCCCGGCACGCTAGGTGACGTTTCTGACCTCAGCGAAGTAATCGCTGATGCCCATAGTAATAAGGCGATAGTAACTGTCGCTGCGGATATTCTTGCGCTCGCTATTTTGAAGTCTCCAGGTGAGATGGGAGCCGACATCGCCGTCGGCAGTACTCAAAGATTCGGAGTGCCGATCGGTTTCGGCGGCCCGCATGCGGCCTATTTTGCTACAAAAGATGAGTATAAAAGATCAATACCGGGCCGCATTGTTGGAATCTCTAAAGACAGAGAGGGAAGGCCGGCTCTAAGACTCGCTCTCCAGACTCGCGAGCAGCATATTCGCCGTGAAAAGGCCACTAGCAATATTTGTACTGCCCAGGTTCTGCTTGCCGTCATGGCCGGGATGTACGCCGTATACCACGGCGCTTCGGGAATAAAGAGCATTGCAGAGCGAGTTCATTCGCTCGCAGGAAAACTTGCAGGGGGTCTTAAAGCGCTCGGCACCAAAGTGCTCTTCGAGCACTACTTCGACACGATCGCTGTTGAAATGGAAAAGGGGGCGGTTAAACGAACAGCGGAAGCGGCCGCTGCTAAAGAGTACAATCTAAGAGTAGTGTCAGAGAACGTAATTGCTCTCTCACTTGATGAATTATCTACGGATAAAGAGGTAGAGGAGCTTTTGCAGATCTTTAGCGAAGGATTAGGTAAGACTTCTTCCCCCCCCCGCTTATCCGAGATCCGCGCAGATTCTATGCCGCCGCAGCTGCGGCGCGCTTCGGAATACCTTACGCACGAGGTGTTTTCACGTTATCGCTCCGAAACCGAATTTCTTCGCTACGTGCGGAGGCTTGAAAGCCGCGATCTCTCGCTTACTACCAGCATGATTCCCCTGGGTTCATGCACAATGAAGTTAAATGCTACAAGCGAAATGTTTCCGGTAAGCTGGCCTTCAATTAATGCGCTGCATCCTTTTGTCCCGGCTGAGCAGTGCAAAGGATACGCTAAGATCTTCGCCGGCCTTGAACAGGCCCTTGCTGATCTTACCGGATTTGACTGTGTTTCACTTCAGCCCAATGCCGGGTCGCAAGGGGAGTATGCCGGGCTGCTTGCCATTAGAGCGTATCTCGACGGCAAGGGCGAGAAGCATCGTAGTATCTGCCTAATTCCTAAATCTGCTCACGGCACCAATCCGGCAAGCGCGGTAATGGTCGGAATGCGGGTAGTGCCGGTTGAGTGTGATGCAGAGGGAAATGTCGATCTGAGCGATCTGCGGGCTAAGCTGGCCGAGCATGGCCCTCAGGTGGCGGCACTGATGGTTACCTATCCCTCGACGCATGGGGTCTTTGAAGAATCGATAAAAGAGATCTGTTCGCTTATCCATCAGGCCGGCGGCCAGGTTTATATGGATGGGGCTAATCTCAATGCCCTGGTCGGACTTGTAAAGCCCGGCGAGCTTGGCGCGGACGTTTGCCATATAAATCTTCACAAGACTTTCTGCATACCGCACGGGGGCGGCGGACCAGGAATGGGGCCTATCGCTGCCGCCAAACATCTGCTTCCCTATATGCCATCGCATCCCCTGGCGGAGGTTGGAGGAGAGGAAGCGATCGGGCCGGTTTCGGCAGCCCCATGGGGCAGCGCTAGCATACTTGTTATCTCTTGGATGTACTGCTGCATGATGGGGACCGAAGGCTTAAAACGCGCAAGCTCGATCGCAATTCTAAACGCCAACTACATCGCTGCCCGGCTTTCTAAGTTCTATCCGGTACTATATCGCGGAGGGCAGGGCTATGTGGCCCACGAGTGCATACTAGATCTGCGCGGGCTGAAAAAGGAGAGCGGCGTTGAGGTGGAGGATGTGGTCAAGCGTCTTATGGATTACGGATTTCACGCCCCAACAGTCTCCTTCCCGGTAGCAGGTACTTTGATGGTCGAACCCACTGAAAGCGAATCAAAGTAGGAACTGGACGATTTCTGCGACGCGCTTATAGCTATCTGGCATGAGATCAAAGCAATTGAGAAAGGAGAGTGGGACAAGAGTTCAAATCCGCTTAAAAATGCGCCCCATACTGCCGGGGAGGTGTGCGCGGACGAGTGGAATAGACCTTATTCCCGCACAGTGGCAGCCTATCCGACCGAACGTACCCGGGCTCATAAGTTCTGGCCCTCGGTTTCGCGCATTGACGGAGTATATGGCGATAGGAATCTGATCTGTTCTTGCAGTTAAATCTATAGTGTCTCGCGTCACCGCGCTCGCGACGAATGATGAGAAATCGCTCGCCAGCTCGCAATTTCAGTTGAATCATTACGTGCTCTATATAAGCTCGCTTATCCGCACGTTGTCTGGGTTTGTTTTATACAGAGCATCAGGGCGAATTGACTTTTTCAAAATCAACGGCAATGTCTACTGGGGCTGGCAGTCTATAGTTGCGTCCTCAGATATGAACTGATCGACGTCGGTTACCCCCTCCAGCAAAATCTTCCCTTTGTCGGTATGAATAATAAATGCCGGAGATTTTGAAATGCCTTGGGCCTCTTTCGGCCAATAGTCCCTTCTAAACTGTGCGCCTTTAAGGAAAGCTGTAATTCTATCATTTGAGATCCGTTGCTGATCAGCAGTTGTCTCGTCTGCGATGATTGAAAACACCTCTATCGGGATTCCTTCTGTTACCGGCATGATCTTGGATAGATCGGTAACCCTGAAATCATACAGCACTTCAAGCGACTGCACCTTGAGTGCCTTTACTTCAGAAGATGGGCATTTTACGGCGAGCGAGACAGCGCTACCCGAGCCACTTTGTGGCGCCGGGGCAGTGGTGTTGCTATTGTCCGAGGGCAAGCCGGTTTGCGGCGCAGCTTGTTTGTCCGTTCGTCCGTGACGCTTCGAAGCAACCGGAGGTCCCATGCCGTCACTAAAGACAGAGCGTGCATAGTCGTTCTGGTAGAAATTGCTCTCCTGCCTTTCTGCAGAAAGTGGGCTTGAGTTCGAAATCAGCAATACCGCGGCTAAAGCGCCGGAGAACAGATTCCTTTTCATGAGCTAATGTACCCTCAGTCCTCTTGGGATCTTTTTGCTCGTGGTCCCCGTTCCCGGTTCTTCCAACCGGTTTTTGCCGATCATCCAAAAATCATCATCTAGTCCCTTATACCCAATCGGTGAAAATGGAGCAGTGAAAACAGACATGCCGTAGCACCCTTTAAACAGCCCCCATAGCTCGAAAGTTACTTCCGATCCCTCTTGAGGCTTTCGGTTCAGATAAGCAGGCCACGCAATGTTCTCCTGAGACATCTCCGGAATAGGGGTGCACTGCTTGGCATGAGCCTTCAGGCCAGGGATTCCCTCATCCCGAATCACATACCATTTATCGAATGCTCGCCAGTAAGTATGAAACTCAGATCCGATAGCTGCAAATGTATATTCCCGTGCTGTGCCTAAAGTTGCATCGGTCAGATTCACGATCTTCTGGGCGGCTTGAAAAGCCTTGTCGATTGGATTAACGCGCGCGTTATAAGTATATGGGAATACTTCGCCCACTTTATCTAAGCAGATCTCTTCACCGATTTGAAAGTCAGGAAAGGGGAATATAGGTAACATAATCGGAAGATCGAAGTGCTCTTCCTTGCTGACTACATGAGGGAAGATGTCTTCAGGGGTTTTCCCCTTTGCAATGTTATGCGAAATGCATTTGGTACTTCCTAACGGCTCTATAAAAAATCCCCACCGGTTTGAGTCCCACTGGCTCTCCGTCATGAGCCGGCTATAAACCCACCCCCCAAATACATCAGTGGCGGCGTCAGAGGTCTTAAGCGCGTGAGGAATAAATAGTGTGTGGGCCAGCACCTGGTCTTCCCATTCATGAAGGTACCTTGCTTCCATATAATAGTCACCTGGGTTGGAGGTGCGCGCTTCATCAGAGAGTTTCTTCACATCTGCTTTGGTGTTGTTTATTGCTTCTTGAAGATTAGCGCTGTAATCAGGATTTGCCTTTGGATCGAGATTAAGGGTTACACCGTGAGCGCCAAGATCTTTTTTGGTCTGATCAAAAAAGTACTCAAGTTCATTCTCAGTTTTATCGGCTACTTCGTCGGCATCGCCATTAGCTTTAACCACCTCATCCCGGTCCGTTTTGACCTGATCTTTATCCAAATAGTAGCTCATGAATGGCTGTTCGCTTACATTAATCTTAGCAACGGGATAGAAGTATTGAATGATGTCGTATTTGAAGAAGATGTCGTAGCCATATGCAGAGCCTATATACCATAGGCACTGCCCCAAAATGTCTCCGCTTCCGCGGTAGTACCAGTAAAGATGAATTTCATTGCCTTTAATCTCGACGGTGAAGCCGGGCCAAGAGCTTAGGTCATCTACGGTGTGTTTATGACTTTCATCCTGGCACTGATCCCAGTTGTGGTCATCGGTTATCTCTTTCAGATCGTCTTCGTAACGTTGATCCACCTCTGCTTTAGGCACCCCGCGGTATCCGTGACGTCTCGGTGCAGAGCCCCCGCCGTCGAGTACCCCGGGCAGCATACTAAGAACAGGCTTAACCTCTGCCTCTTTGAGTTTGAAGGCTGCGCTATCGAAGTTTTCTCCCATAGTTTCTTCAATGCGGTTCTTAGCCTTTGACTTGGAGTACTCTTGTACAGTCTCGCCTAACGCAGCTGAAGGAAATAAAATGAAAAGTGCTAAAATAAAAGCTCCTAACTGTTTCATGTCTACTCCCTCAGCCACTTATCAATACTGGCGCTGATTCTCGCATCCAACTTTCCTTTCTCCGGAGATTCATCAAAGTTTAAAAGCGCATTTTTACCCATGTCCTGAACCGACCGTTGCTTGTAGCTGCGTGCTCGGAATGGCAGGCATTTAAGCCCCATCTGAAACAGCTTAAGGCTGAGAGGATCGCTGCTGCCCGCGTTGTACCGCGCTACTTTAGTTGCTGCGCCGAAAGCGTTTCCTGGAACTTCAGGAGCGGCAGCCGAGAGAACAAGTAAGTCGTCAAGCAGATCCTTGGGCGGCTCATCAGTGATCTTTGCCGCTACTATCGATCGGTTCTCAGAGCAGCGCGGAAGATTTGGCGCTTTTGTGGGCTTCTGAGGCTTCGGAATATTAGAATACGCCGAGCCGATATCCTGTTTACCTTTATCGCTGCTCAAAGGTTTCTTGATGGGCGCCCCTTCAGAGCCCTGAATGTGGGCGAGCATGGTGGCGTTCTGTCCCGTTTCGGCCGACGCCTTTTCGCTATGTTTTGTGTATTTACGGACAATCGGCGGGGGCTTAAATCTGCCCGAGCGCACAGCCTCAATCAGACGGAGCACCTCCGGCGGAGGCTTATCATAGCGCGGCATTAACTTCTCAAGCTCAGGAGAACGGTGCTGGGCATGGGCGGAGAGAGGCCCGATTAGCAGGAGCGCTAAAAGAAAGAGCGCCGCTCTTTTGAGCTGTAAGAGAGAACCCCTAATAAAACCCACGTAAATACCTCAAAGGACCTGCCTTTAGCGTAAGGCTCGGCGCGCAGCATCGCCGCTACATATGTTATTAAGGATAATCCTTTGAATGTAACCTACTGTTGAAACTGGCCCATTGCGGCAGAATTTTTCCGGAAGCCGCTCTATTCAACAGCCAGCCGAGAGTGGACATCGCTCACACCGCTTACCGAGCGGGCAACCTCCACCGCCCGTTCTCCCTCCCTTTCAGAATCGATAAGACCACGAAGGGTGACCACTCCTTTGTATGTATCAACTTCTATATCCAGGCCGGATACCTCGCGTTCTGCGAGCAACTGGGTTTTGACTGCTGCACTTATCTCATTATCGCGGTTTCTCTCTCCCACTGTTCGCTCTTCCGAAGCGCTCTTGTCTTGAGCCGCGAGAGATGCTGGGTCCATTCTCGCTCTAGGAGCCGCCGTTTCGCATGCTATGAGAATTAACAACAAAAGGGCCGAAGTAAGGACTCTCGCCTTGACCATAAATTCTCTTTATTAGTGTATCGTTTCCTCCGCGCTATCGCGGTCGTGTAGATGCGCCGGAGGCGAGGTGGCCTCGATAGCGGAAAAATCTTCTAGAATTTCATAGGAGTGTTCGGCGTTTTTCGGCACAAGCCAGGAGTCACCCTCTTTTAACTCAATTATTTGCTCCTCAAGGTGCAGCTTCGCTCGTCCACTAATGACATAACCCACTGTCTCGTATTCCCGCCGGCTTTTGAGTGGACGCTTTGAGGCAGGGGAGAGACCACTCCAAAGTCGCATTGATACCACCTTTCCAGAAGCAAGATAAGTTTGTCCAAGTTCTCCGTGCGGTGAGTGCGAGGAATCGATCTTTTTTACTGTGGTATCGTGCGAATCCGATTTCATGACGCATTCTTATTAGTTTTTACAATCTGACAAGACATGTTCAGTTATGAGGTCACTATTGAGCCATGATCGGTGTCACTGAAATGCAAATCCGGCTTTCAGTAATTAAACAGAAAATTTCGGCCATTCGGCGTCTTGCTGAGCCGTCCGGAGTAGGACTTGTGGAGAACGGAGCGATGTACTTCGAAAGGATGGAGAAAAATCGCATGGACGGAAGGATCTACTGGCAGCAGCTGGTGAAAAGCGGGAGGTGAAGAACTGATCAATGATAAAGCATGACGTTCTAAATCAGTCGATTCAAGTAGTTGAAATAACAGACAAAATAGAATTGGATGCTAATGCTTTGCTTTTACTGTAAATTTAAGAAGCGTTCATCGAACGGGAAGCGATAAAATAAGATATATTATTGATTTTATTTGCTTATTTGGACTTGTGGCACGCAATGGCTTTTTGTGCTGAAGCCTAATACCAAAAGCAAGACTCCTTTGTGAAGTCTCTCCCCGGGAGGGCTTCGACTTCTCACCCTTAAAAGATTACGCACCAAGTAACACGACTACCACCACAGGCCATAACTTTAAATAGAGACACTTCATACAGGGGGGTTAAGCCCGCATTGAAGCAGGGTCTCCGGTTTTAGGCTCCGTTATTTGAGGTTTAAAGAGGTGCATTTTCCAAAGGGACAATTTCCCGCCTATCTCAGTGTGATCACGGCACTTGCGATAAGCCTCGCAGCGCACTCGCCTGCTGATGCGCAGAACACCAACGGCTTTTATCCCCGCAACAGTGCTCTTACCGTTTTTGAGAGGGGAGTCACATTAAGCGATCCTGCAAAGATTCAGATCTTAAAAGAGAAAAAGGAAGAGCCAGTCGAAGCCTCTACAGCCGCGGAGATTCAAGTACCGCAGCCTTCACCGCAAGTACAGACCGCCCAGCCGCCGCAAGAGCACCCTCTCTCGAGTGAAGGTATCGTCGCAAAATATGGCGATCCCGAAAAAGACGCTCCAATAGTTGCACAGGATAATGCCCCGACTCCGTTTAAGGGAATGATGGCAGCGCTCCAGGCCGATGACGAGAAGCTCGCCTTCGCCTATGCGCGGCAGTACGTCAGGCATCTTAGAAACCTACAAGAGGTAAGTAACCGCGCCATGTTCATACAGGGCAAAGCGATGCAGAAGGAGGGCATGCTGGGTGAAGGCGCTTGGGTTGATAGCCAGCAGTATGCGGCGCTTGAGGCGGTTTATGAGGATGTTATAAACGAGGGGGATCCGCAGACGAAGAAAAGCGCATTGGTAAATCTTAACAATATGGATCCGAGGGTAAGAGCGGTCTTGAACAAAGCTTTTACTGCCGAGGAATCTAAGCGATCGCCAGTCCAGGAGCGTCCGAATAGTGAACTGAATTTCGAACAGATGTTTCCTGAAGAGGAACTAAAGGCTAAGCCGAAAGTGCAGCATGAAAGCCCGGAAATTCTCATGAAGCGCGCCGAGGCAAGGCAGAGTTTTGCGGGCCGCGTGCCTATCGACCCGAAAGGAGAGGTCGAACTATACGTTTTTATCCGTGCGCTCGATCAGAAGAGCCAGCTTCTTGGCAAGGAGGTACAGGCTTACTACGAGCAATTGCCCGGTAACTCCAAAGTTAAAGTGCGCGGCCTTACTCTGGAGCTTGAAGACCTTAGTAGCGTAGCGGGATTTAGAACCCGCACCGGAGCGACTTTTCCGATAGCCAATGGAGGAGTGTTCGCAAAGCAAGCTGGGATAAAAAGCATCCCGGCAATCATGGCAGTAGCGAAGAACACCGGTAAGGCAGTGATAGAAACAGGTCAGAGGAAGACTTGGTATCTTGAGGAGCTGGTAAGATACATGCAGGGAGGAAAATAATGAAAGGCGGTAGTTTAACGATACTCTTTGCTGCGGCACTGTGTTTGCTGCCAATGGTTGCAATAGCGCAGCCGACCAATGTGTTCGAAAAGATGGATTGGAAAATGCGGGAGCAAGTATACAAAAGCCCGCTAAGTAATGCCTACTCGCCCGACCCTAACTCAAGACGATATGAAGCGAGCCCCGAGGGTTACCGTTCAATGCAACTTTGTGACGGAAAGGGCTGTGGTGGTGCTATTGAACTTGAGGATCTGCTCCCCAGATTGCAACCAGATAAACGACGTCATGGGGTTAACATCTACGGGCCGATGTCCGGGTTTTCCGACACCATGTACTCAAAGATGCATGCGCAGCAGCTAAGCAGCATTATGGCCAGCCCTGTCGTTCTTTATAATACGACTATGATGCTTGTTGAGCCTGCGGTCGCATCTGGAGTGCAAAACTCGGCCATGTTTGGCCTCAACTCAATACAGTCCCGTTATCTAGCTGAGATGACCTTTATGGATAGTCTAGATTCTCAGCCCGACACCAAAGAAATAGTGCTGCGAATGTACAATGAGTGTGTAGCCGATTCAATCCGGTATAGAGATAGGGTCGCCGATGCTGACGCTAAAAAGGATGCGATCAGCTGGATAGAGGCGCAGAGCCGCTGTATGGCGGATCGGCTTAAGAATGTGCATGAAGTATGGGGCGGCGCAAACTTCGACAAGATCGGATCGTCCACGAGCGGAGATGGAACAGGCATAGGGTTTAGCTTTTGGAATGATACAGCGCACAAATCGTGGCTTGCAGGATCTGGCAGCGCAGATAGGGAGATCATTACCTTAACTGACTATGTCTTCAATGAAAGCAACATTGACGACCTTAAAATTTCAGCGGGTGAATTAAATGGCGTCAAGAAGAACTTTCAGGAGCTCTTCGGGGACTATGAATTTACAGTGGATAAACAGGAAGCTGGAAATAGGTCTAGCTCGCGTGAGATAAAATACAAGAAGATTTCACCGACCATCCCTTTCGAGAAGCTCTATTTTAATAGATTCACGGAGATCTTTAAGAAGATTATGACTATGGTCGAGAAGCAGTGCAAGTATACTCCTCCAGGAGCGCAGCCATTTGAGCCTAGTAATCTGTACTGCACCAAGGGAGGCCAGGTTGGGGATATAAATGAGTTCGTCGCAGTATCCACCCACGGCTACCAATTTGATTGCGCCATGTTGGCCATGCTTTGGCAGCGTTTTGCCGCTGATTTTCCAGAGATTGAGAGCAAGCAGTGCGGTAAGCTGAATCCTAGTGGCGAGTCCGATCCTGCCACGCTCTTTGATAATCACAAAAAAATTAAAACAGGGCACAGAGCTGTGGCATTTCTTGCCTCCAAGATTGCTCTGGCTCAGATCTACTCTACAGCTATGCACGTAAACTCCGTGCTTAATAACATGGCCTCACATGGAGGGTTTAACGGATATGTGAAGCTATATGGCAGCCAGCTTATCTATAGTGCGATCGGGTCTGATAACTACATGGCGGACTATGTAAGCATTATGGATTCGATAAATGACAAATTCAGGCCTGAGATGCAGAACGTAACCGCGATCGACTCAGGCAAGGGCGCCGGAAAACTTGGTGATGCAATAGCAGAGGATAAGGCTCAGCAAGGCACGGCTCGCGCAAACCCGAGCTAGTTATAATAGTTTGGTGCTTTTAAAGTAAGGTTTTATGTGGATTGTACAGTTACTTGGCGCTTTATTTAATGCCGACTCGTGCACGGATGAAAGCACCTGCCCCGCAAGCGCTTTTACCGCATTAGCGGCCGCCTTTTCCACACAAGGATACTACGTTCAGGCAAACATCCTGGAATACCTCAATTTCAGCGGCCTCAGCTATTTTGCGACATTCATATACTTGCTGGCCGGGCTGGGAGCGATCGTCTCCTATGTACTCGGCTCGCCGCCGAGAAATTACCTCTGGTTTTTTATAGGGCCTGCTGTTTTTTACTGGCTTACAAATAATCCCGTGAATGCCCATGGTGTGCGCTGGATGACCTCCAAGCCAACCGTTACTGCAGAGGAGCAGGCTGAAGTATGGCGGCTTGCCGAGGCAGGGCTTGCCGGAAACTCCTATGTTCGTGATTACGGTATAGCGGTTAGTAAAGATAAGCCACCCAGTGCACCGGCGGTAGTCGCCATGCCGTTTGTTTGGGCCGATATGCTCGCAAGCGACGTGGCTCAGCAGTTTGTGAGGCTTACCGGCGTGTTTGAGATGCCGGGAGGCGCAGGAGGAGGAAATGTTAACGCTGCCCCCGATGGCGATAAGCTGAACTGGTCAATTTTATCAGATTTAAAATGGAGCACATTAGAAGACATAACGGACGCCAAACTTAGAAATGGCGATGCACGTGATGCCTTCGTAACTTTTCTTGCCAGTGAATGCGGAGACGCATTCTCCGCTCAAGTAGATGAGGCTGCCTGGATTACTGCCACCACTGGCGAAGGTAAAAACGTCCCGGACAGCATCCTTAAAAAGGGAGCCGGCGGCAACGCCATTAAGAATCTAAGAGATAACCTGCGGAGAAAGGCGATTCCTATCCCGGAGGGATTCCGCAATCTGATCGTCAACGGTGCTATTGACGGAAATCCGAAATCGTTCGCTCATTCCGCCACATTTTTGAAGGACAATGTTAATAAGTATCTTAGTGACAATAGCGGTATAGGCGGCATCACCTGCGAAGATTACCTTTGGGTGCTGATTCACGCTTTCAGATATGAGTCAGGACATACCTACTACCAGCTTGTAAATAACCAGCCGGGAGAGTTCGACGATAAGCCGGATTCGGTGATTCACAACCTTCTTTATGGATGGGGCATAAGCGATGACAAGGAGGAGAGAAAAAACTTCCTCATCGATCTTATCTTCGTCCATATGGTGCGAAATGAGATGTCTATCGCTCCTCAACCTATTGATAGACGCTACGCCTCGTCGCGAGAAACGAAGGACTATGTAAATCAGTTTGCAAGGACCATTAACAGCAAGACCAAGTACGGTGAAGTATATGCCTGGGCGCTGATGATGCCTTATATCCAAGGCATCCTCCTTTACGTGCTGGCGCTCGCCTACCCGTTTGCCGCTCTAATGGTGATAATACCGGGATATCATAAAGTCATACTTACATGGTTCTCATTTTTAGTATGGGCGAAATTTTGGGACATCGGCTTCGCTGTAGTGAAGGTGCTTGAAAGAAGCGTATGGGCGATGATCGGAAACAACGAAAATGCGCTCTTCCTCAACGGGAAAGTCAAGGATATAGCTACCTGGGCACGGGTAAAAGTAGATTGCCCCGGCGCGGGGTGCCAGATACCGACGGTGTCATACGATCCGGCAGCAGTGGGCGGACTAAATGGTGTTGATCAAACCTTCCAAATGTTTGATAGGGCTCTTTCGCTGGCCGCCAACATGGACCTTGACCTCTCTAACAGCTATTACATTTACATCATGGCGGCGCTCTACTTTTCGGTGCCGGCAGTTACCGGCCAGATAGTGCTTGGAGCAAAAGCGGGAGCATCGAGCTTGGTAGGCGGCGCGATCTCTGGATTTAGCGACAAAGTAAGCGGCGCAGCTCAAAGCGGTTACACCGGCGACTATGCCCAGCGCGTTCAGGCCAACAATGCCTCGCTAGGCCAGGCCGCTGTTGGAAAGCAGATGCGCCAGCAAGGATTTGCGGCGCAGGCATACCAGCA
>JAGFJO010000104.1 GCA_024102635.1 Deltaproteobacteria bacterium | reverse complement strand
GCCGTCTCATAGAGAGCTATCAAAAACTTCTCTCAAAGGCGCTGATCTTTCCCAAACGAGTGGTGGCAGGAGCAGTGTCAGTTGTGATCGCCACCGCTGCTCTAGCTACCGCCCTTGGCTCGGAGTTCGTGCCGAGTCTCGACGAGGGAGATATTGCGATGCATGCGCTTAGAATTCCGGGCACAAGCCTCTCACAGGCCATTGAGATGCAGCATATTCTCGAGGAGAAAATAAAGCAGCTTCCTGAAGTGCATACAACTTTCAGTAAGATAGGTACGGCGGAGATAGCAAATGACCCAATGCCTCCGAGCGTGGCGGATGGGTTCGTTATGCTTAAACCTCGCACACAGTGGCGCAATCCAGGAAAAGCAAAAGAAGATGTAGTAGAGGAGCTAGAGACGCTGGCTCAGTCGGTACCGGGCAACAACTATGAGTTTACTCAGCCAATAGAGATGCGGTTCAATGAACTTATCGCCGGAGTGCGAAGCGATGTAGCAGTCAAGGTCTATGGCGATAACCTCGATACGCTACTTGAGCTAGCATCTTCTATGGCTGAGGTGCTGGAAAAAGTGCCTGGATCAGCAGATGTCAAAGTGGAGCAGATTACCGGGCTGCCGTTTCTTAATATTATTCCTGATAAGCAGAAACTGGCCCGTTACGGTATCACTACAACCCGCCTTCAAGATAGTGTAGCGATCGCCGTGAGAGGGAAACCTGCCGGCGTAGTATTCGAGGGCGACAGGCGATTCCCCATCGTCGTGAGGCTCCCTGAGGTGCTGAGAGAAGATATCGAATCGTTGAAGCAGCTTCCCCTCCAAGTTCCAGCTCCGAGGGAGGATCTATCTACATCGAAGCACGCTCAGCTTCAACGCACGTCAACTTTCAGCGAAAACGGCAGGTACTTTATTCCCCTTAGCGAAGTAGCAAGGGTTGAATTAACAGAGGGGCCAAACCAGATAAGCCGCGAAAACGGGAAACGCAGGATAGTGGTGACCGCTAACGTGCGCGGCCGCTCGCTGGGAGAATTTGTCGACGACGCGCGGCGGAAGATCGAGCAATCAGTACCTATCCCTCCCGGATACTGGAGCGCCTGGGGAGGTCAGTTTGAACACTTGATTTCGGCAAGGGAACGGCTCAAGTTGGTGATTCCGCTGGCGCTCGGGCTCATTTTAACGCTTCTCTATATGACATTCGGTACATTGCGTGAATCGCTGCTCGTCTTTACCGGAGTGCCACTGGCGCTTAGCGGAGGAGTCCTGGCGCTTTGGATAAGGGGAATTCCGTTCTCAATCTCCGCTGCAATCGGATTTATCGCACTTTCCGGAGTGGCTGTGCTAAACGGCTTAGTTATGGTTACCTTTATCAAGCGGTTGATCAACGATGGAGTTGATGCCGACAAAGCGGTACTGCAAGGATCGGTCACCCGTCTTCGGCCTGTTCTTATGACTGCCCTTGTCGCCTCATTCGGATTCCTGCCGATGGCGATCTCTACAGGCACCGGCTCTGAAGTTCAACGCCCACTTGCAACTGTTGTTATTGGAGGCCTTCTTACGTCGACCATATTAACGCTTTTCGTTCTTCCGGTGCTGTATAAAATTTTCGGCGGCAAGAAATCGCAGGCCAATGAATAAGGATTGCTGTTATCTCCGGTAACGCAATTCACTTGGTACATGGCCCCCTAAAAGCCACTCGAGCGCCTCATCCTTATCATTTGTTACGAATATAGTAGCGCCTCTATTAACCGCTGTATCTTCCATAAATTTATTGATGTGCTCAAATCGTGAAAGCACTGCGACTTTGAAACGACCCCTCACAGCCTCAGCAATCTTTTCGCCAAGCCGAAACCGGTCCGCTTCCTCCCGAGGAGCAGATAGTTTATAAGCATCTACCAGAACTCTACAGGAACGGGAGCGCAAAGCCCTCTCCAATAATTCAGGGAGTAATGCAGTTATCCCTTGCAGGTCGAAATCACCCCTTAAAATTATTAGAAAGTAATCCGGATCCTCAACGTAATTCACGCATATCATAAAAACTCATTTTCACCTGGCTGGGTTTGGGAACTAGAGAAAGGCGAGATGCAGTCATATCACCGCAGCAAATAACTGAACATGACGCATGTCCTATTAAGTGAGCGTTGCTAGGAAATTCAATATGGATTGATCTTCATCACGCTTGCACGCTGTTTCTGGGGATGTACTAATTTAGGATCGTGGCTATCTAAAGAAATGGTCATTTAAGTTACTGGCAGGTGGCCACACCGATGAAGCAGCTTATCAAAATAATTATTGTTCCTACCCTGCTGACGCTCGCTGCTTTCACCATGGCGCTTGCATTTAAGCAATATTTTGAGCGTACAATTGTTTTGCTATTTCTTTTGGCTACATTTGGAAGTGCATGGTTTGTCGGCATGTGGGGCGGCATCGTTGCCACTGTGCTTTCAATAATATCAATTGACTTTCTCTTCCTTGAGCCGGAGTACACCTTTGGAATACACGCTGTTGAAGACCTCATAATTCTATTCATTTTTACCTTGATATCCATCGCAATGAGCCGGGTAGTTTCGGGCCTAAGATTGGAAAAGGAAAGGTTCGAAACTGCTGTTGAAGCTGCTGGAGAAGGCTATTGGGACTGGAACATACGAACAGGCAAGGCCTACTTTAGTCCGGGCTGGATTGCATCGCTGGGATACAGCCCCGGCGACCTTCCGAACACCGTCGAATCGTGGAAGCGCCTGGTTCATCCGGATGACATAGCAAAAACCTTTGAGGTACTGGAGAGACACTTCCAAGGGCTTGAACCAATGTACGAGGTAGAGAACCGGCTAAGAACAAAATCAGGAGAATGGCGTTGGAATCTCGATCGAGGCAAAGTGATAGAACGGGATCGAAGCGGCAAGCCTTTGCGAATGATCGGCTTCGATATCGATATTACTAGCCGAAAGCAAGCTGAAGAAGAGCGGACAGCGCGGCTTGCCGCGGAGTGGAGGGACTCCACAAAGGACCAGGTCCTCTCTCTTGTATCGCATGAGGTGCGTAATCCTGTTGCTGTGATTCAGATGGCGATAGCAATTCTACGAATTCATAGGAAGGATCCGGAACGGTGCGGTGTCGCGGTCCAGAGCATAGAGGACTCTTGCCGGCAACTCGTAATGCTTACTAACGATCTTCTTGACTGGTCAAGGCTTGCAAGCGGTAAATTCTTGCTGCAGCCTCAGCCGGCTAACCTATCCGAGATAATTGAATCTGCCTGGCACCCGGTAGCAACGGAGGCCGAACGCAAAAACATTCGCCGTATTATCGAAATCGAGGCAGAAACAGAACAGCTACTAGTGGATTCGAATCGTCTTACTCAGGTATTCTGGAATCTATTCACAAACGCTGTGAAGTTTAGCTCGTATGGCGGCGTTATTCGGGTGTCATCTAAACTAGATAACGGGGTCTCCATCTCTGTTAAAGATGCGGGGAGAGGGCTATCAAAGGACTCTTTACCTCACGTTTTCGATCGACATTGGCAATCAAGCTCGCAAGACGCAGCAAAAGGCGGACTAGGACTAGGGCTTTCAATCGTTAAAGCGATCGTGGAGCGTCACGGCGGAACCATTTCGGCCTACAGCGCGGGTATCGGCAAGGGGAGTACATTCACCGTTAGTTTGAACCGGGAATCTTGCTTGTCGTACCATGAAAAGGAAGTGGCCAACGCTTAGTCATCAACCTTGCGCTAGCGTACAAACTACATAGGCAATTCAGTCTGTCTCCCCATCTTTCTACTGTGCTAAAAGTAGATAAGTTGTTCTTAAAGGTGGAAGAGATTTACCGGATGATTAAGATTGGGCTGCGGCTTATAATGGGCCTTGCGATTCTCGCTACATTATTTATCTCGCTCTTTCTTCTCCTCCTTAAACGCCCGCTGATTTTGACCGTGAGCTCGCAGCCTGTTCACATCGCTCCCAATCCTAAACGGCTGCGTGCGCATGTAGAGGCTCTCTCTAATCAGTTTCATCCTAGAAGCTGGCTCGATATCGAAAATCTTGACCGTACGGCTGACTATATTAAGAAAAATCTTGAAGAAACAGGCGCAACGGTAGATGTCCAAGAGTTTGAAGCAGAGAAACGCAAATACAGGAATATCGCTGTCCACTTCGGAAGTCAGGTAGAGCCCCGCATAGTCATAGGTGCTCATTACGACTCCCATGAGGGCACCCCCGGCGCTGATGATAATGCTAGCGGAGTAGCGGGAGTTATTGAGCTGGCGCGGCTTATCTCCGAGAAGGCGGTCGGGGTGCCCGTAACTCTTGCGGCATTTACATTAGAAGAGCCTCCCTTTTTTCGCTCGCCATCGATGGGAAGTGCCGTATTTGCCAAGTCGCTTAAAGACTCTTCTGTGCCGGTGCGGCTTATGATCTCGCTTGAGATGATCGGGTACTTTAGCGATAAGCCGCATTCACAGCTCTTCCCTGCACCTCTTCTAAGCTTTATTTATCCTACAACGGGAAACTTCATCGCCATCGTCGATCGCTTTAATCTTCGCTCGGAAACCGCTTCCATAAAGCGCGCATTCAGGGAGAGTACCATTCTTCCGGCAGAGTCGATAAATGCTCCACGGTTTATTCCTGGGATCGATTTTTCTGATCACCTAAGCTTCTGGAACGCCGGATTTGATGCGGTTATGATCACCGACACCGCTTTTCTTAGAAATCATGCCTACCATGGAAGTGATGATACAGCCGACAGACTGGATTACGAGCGGATGGCCGAAGTAGTAAAGGGCGTCTACGCTTACCTTCTCTCGCAATCTTCTCGCCAACAGAAAGACTATCAGAGCGATAGATAGGAATAATCGGTGTATCCCTTCTCTGCCCCGCCGTAGAAAGTGCTTCTATCATAGTGATTGAGCTCGGCTCCCCTTCTTATCCTCTCGGGAAGATCGGGATTAGCTATAAAGTGCCGGCCGAAAGCGACCGCGTCTACTTTTCCCGCGGCAACGGCTTCCTTGGCAGTTTCAGGAGTGTACCCTCCCGCAGAGATAATCACGCCCTTAAAAGCGCTTCTAAATATCTCAGCCGCATCCGGCGCATCGATATTTTCATCCAACTCTCCAGCCTTTGTAGCGCGAGGCTCGATAAGATGAACGTAGGCTATACCTCGTGAGCTAAGCTCCTTTATGACGTATGAAAAAAGCGCTACCGGATCGCTATCGGACATGTCATTAAAAGTGCCGTAGGGAGAGAGTCGTACGCCAACGCGCCCTTTGCCCCACACCTCTATTGCAGCATCGGTTGCCTCCAGCAAAAGCCGGGCTCGATTTTCAATCGAGCCTCCATATCTATCCGTCCTTTTATTGGTGCCGTCTTGAAGAAACTGATCAAGCAGATATCCGTTCGCGCCGTGCAGCTCCACCCCATCGAAGCCAGCTTTTTTGGCATTCTCTGCCCCACGCTTATAGTCAGCTACGATGCCCGAAATCTCCTCTGTCTCAAGCGCCCGCGGGGTTTCGAATTCAACCTCCTTCCAGTCTGCTGAATACCCCCCGCCCGAAGGCTTAACTGCCGAGGGTGCCACGGGAAGCCCTCCGTGAGGCTGATGAGAGCGGTGCGAGATTCTCCCCACGTGCCAGAGCTGAAGAAAAATTCTTCCCCCATCCGAGTGCACCCGCTCGGTAACAAGCTTCCATCCTTTCACCTGCTCATCGGAATGAATTCCGGGGGTGCCGGGATACCCCTGCCCCTGCTGAGATATCTGAGTTGCTTCGGATACAATGAGTCCCGCCGAAGCTCGCTGCCCGTAGTACTCGGCATTAAGCTCCCAAGGAATGTTCCCTGGTTGCCTGCTCCGCATCCTGGTAAGAGGCGCCATGACTATGCGGCTTGGAAGCAGCAGATCTCCGCATTGCAAACGATCAAAAATAGTAGCCATCTCCTCTCCTTATCCCTTTCGCTCTTGCATCCAGTCACTAGTGAGCATCCCCGAAAAACCCCAGTCATCGGGCTCTACCTCATCAATAACAATGTGAGTGTGCTCAGGTTTCTTGTTCAGCACCCTTTGCAGTAAAAGAGTTATCTCATGGACCAGCTCTTTTTTTTGCTCGCGGGTGACTCCCTTTATTAACTTTAGGTTTACGTATGGCATGGCCGCTATAGTTGCCCATTAACCCGATTTTCACAACATAGGGCACATCCCTCGTGTAAACCGATTCCATTCTTGCGGCGTTTTTAAAAGTAGTTAATAAATTAATTCATGCGCTGTATGACGGTGAACGCCGCAGATGGCTTCTGTCATGAAAGACTTCAATGCGGTATTTATAGGCGCGACTTAGAGGCACTTACCGGCACCCCTATTATATTGGGTGAGGGGGTAAGAGCTTCCTCACTTCCACCGAGCGGAAAGCACGTCCGTGTGTTCGCACACACTACAACTTAGTGTTTAACCTCGAGGACTATGTTGAATGGGGTCTCAGCAGCTCTGCGGATCCTGGTAAACCCGGCCTCCCTAATTACCTGAGAAAGCTTCTGTTCTCCGGCCTGCGCCCCGAGCGCGGGACCGTTCAGCGCCAATGAACAGGGAACGCAGATAGAAGTAGATGCCCCGTAGAAGACCCGGCCCACCGGGTTGTGGTTATCTTCCGCGTTATCGTTTGCAAACGGTTCAACAATCATCCATGTGCCGTCCTTAGCGAGCGTCTCCTTTACCCGCTTCGCAGCGCCGAAAGGATCTCCAAGATCATGGAAACAATCAAAGTGAGCTATTAGGTCATAGTCCCCGCCAGGAAATGAGGTAGCATCCGCCACCTCAAAGGCAAGGCGCTCGGAAAGTCCCCTTTCGCGGGCTCTATTATTAGCTGTTGTAATGGACTGCTCGTGATAATCAAATCCCGTAAAATCCGACTCTGGAAAAGCTTCCGCCATCAATATTGTTGAAGCTCCATGACCGCAGCCGATATCCGCCACACGCGCCCCGCGTGTTAACTTCTCCGTAACACCTTCTAAGGCAGGCAACCATCCACCGACCAGATTTCCGACATAGTTGGCGCGAAAGAATTTTTCTGTTCCATTAAAAAGACAGTTATGATGCTCCTTCCAAGGGAGTCCCTCTCCGCTGCGGAACTTCTCGGCTATTTTTGGCTCGGCATGTACCGTTGCTGCCGCTACCTCAAATGCTCCCGGCATATAAGCGGGACTTGATGAATCCGCGAACGCCGCCGCCTGTTCTGGTGTCATGTAATACTTCTTCTTATCTTTGTCATAGCTCACATATCCCGAAGCGGCCTGCTGATTTAGCCACTCTTCGGCATAGCGCGCATTAACACCAGCCGCTTTTGCCAGCTCGGCTGGAGTGCTCGGGCTCTTTGCTAGCGCGCTGTAGAGCCCAAGTTTGTCTCCTATTATCACTAGCGAGGTACTGAAAGCGGCTCCAAGATCTCCTACAACTTTAAAAAGTAGTTCATTTAGTTTGTCGGGGTTTAATTGTTGTTCCATAAGGTGGCCTCCTATGAGCGGCAGTGTCAGTTCTTAGATCACTCCAATTAATAATTCAACGATTAATGAAATATGAGGACAAATTTATGGACGCACAGAACTGCCCTCACAAACTGAAGGAAAATTATGGGCGAGGCTAAGGTGAAATTTTACATCACCTCAGTTATATTGGATGTGAAGGCAGTATTACCGCTTCGTTAGGTCTTGAGTATGAACAAACAGCCAATAGCAATCATTATGGCTGCCGGAATGAGCAGGAGGATGAGGCCGGTGACAAGTACGCCGAAAGCCCTTCTCCCCATCGCAGGGAAGCCTCTTATAGTACACCAGCTTGAGTCTCTTTGGGCGGCTGGAGTATCAGAGACCGCGATTATAACCGGTTACAAGGAGGGCGAGATTTATAGTTGCCTCTCTAACTATCCTTTGAAGTGCGCTGTCCAATTCATCAGTAATCCTGAATACGAAACTAAGAACAATCTATACTCCCTAAGTCTTGCCGGTGAGCACCTCTCTTCTCCATTTATGATAGTAAACTGCGATCTCATTTTCGATTACCGCCTGATCGAAAGAATCTTGGGACTCGGTAGGTCCGGCATAGCATATCAGGGAAAATCGTGCGGACTTGAAGAGATGAAGGTTACAATTTCGGGCGAGAAGGTTACAAAGATAGGAAAAGAGATCTCTCCTGAGAAAGCTCAGGGCGAAGCGGTAGGGGTTACTTTTTTTAAGGATAAGCTGCCGCTTTTCATCGATCGCTTAAATGAGCTTTCGGCGGACAGCTCATACTCTAACGCCTTCTATGAGGCAAGCTTCGACCGCTACCTCGAACAGGGGGAGATGTTTGCGGCAGACTCCTCTGATCTTCCGGTGATGGAGATAGACACTCCAGAAGATTACGACGTCGCAATTAAAGAGATTGCGCCGCGTCTTATGCTCAAAGAATCGACTCAATAGCCTTAATCCCAACCTGCAATGCGTTCAGCTCTGGATGCTTGTAGTAGGAGTATGCTGCGATCTCACGTCTAGAGGTCCCCCTTGGATCTTGCTCGATTGTATCCTGAACAAAGCCGGCTAGCTCCTCAGCTTCGTTTACTACATCGATGAAATTCCAAAGATACGTTTCAGATAGTATCTCCTCGTTCAGTGCGTACTTGGCCGGGTCGGGATTTAAAGCCAAAACCGGCTTATCAAAGTATGCCGCTTCATAGGCTGAGCCTCCTATATCGCCGAGCATCAGGTCGCACACTTTAATAAGCGGGACTATGTTGTCGCTCTGCACCATCTTGAATGACTCACCCTGCCGGTCGGCAAATCTCTTTATTAGATCGTATGCTGCGCCTCCCTCAGCCGCGCTGGCAGGATGAGGTTTTACCAATACGTTAAATTTTTTATCGCTTAACTCGTAGACGGCTGCCATAAAGCGCTCTACGCTGGAATGCCGCCCGAAGCTGGAAGCATAAAGAATCACCGGCCTCTGATTCTTAAAAAGCGGAGGGAGCGGCGCTGTGGGCATATCAAGCCTAGCGCATCCGGCCGGGACCGCATTAATGCGGAAACCGGCCTTATTAAACTTATCGATCTCTCTTTGCCCATAACATAGGCAGAGGTCGTATCTCTCCATCTCGTATCTGTGTTCGAAATAAAACGGCTTGTCCGAAGCGCCGTGGAACACCTGCACATGTTTCCAGGGCCCTTCTACAATCTGCATCGAGGCATAGAGCATCACGTCCGGTGCGAACCTTCTAAGCTCGGCCAGGTCCAAGGTAACTGCAACTGATGGGTATTTCTCCTTTAAAAACTGCGCCAAGCTCTTTGAGGTAGTATGCACCAACCCGCCAAAATGCTGATAGTATGGCCAGAGGTCTCCAAAATGGCTAAAGTTGGAGAACATAAAGTAAGCAGCTCGCATGGTTCTTTTCATATAAGTGATTATTGCTCAAATTACTTGAGCATGGGAGGGGCTACTAGGGCGCGAGGAGCTGAAGTACAAGATCCGGCTGGAGGTTGGCTTGTCTCAGAACCGCACTTGAGACCTGCTGCAAAATCTGAGTCCGTACAAGCTGCGCTGATTCGGCGGCCACATCAATATCGTTGATTCTGCTTCTCGCCGCTGCAACATTAGTTATCATGGCTTCCAGCGTGTTACGAGCGGCTAAGAATCGGCTCTCACTTGAACCTAAGTTCCCCCGTTCAGCTGCCACCCGATTTAAGGCCTTATCTATAATCTCAATTGAGGCAAGGGCATGCGCCCGCGTATTTAGGTTGAGGTCAGATAGGCCGGTAACCTGTATCGTTTCAGCCATATAAATGTAGACCTCGAAATCTGAGAACGATGCGAATCCTATATCGGAGACTCCGTCGTTGTTAAGGTCAGCCAAAACTCCATTTCCTCCTCCGGCTACTGTGTTTGCCGTAGGTGTGAAATTGCCCTCGCCATCCCCGAACCGTATGTGGGTATTCCCGGCATCAATTATCAGATCTGCTTTCCCGTCATTATTGGCATCCTCAATGTGTATCCCGAGCGGTACTCCAATAGCGAATGATTGAGAGAGCGAAAAATTGCTCCCTCCTTCATTCGTATACGTATGTACGCTTCCACCCTGCCATACTGCGATATCATCGCGCCCATCTTGGTTGTAATCTCCAACACCGACTGTGTTAAAATTCGCCCCTGATACGAGTGTTACTGCTGAAGAAAAGCTTCCTGAACCGCTTCCATACCGGACATATACCCCAGTCGCATTTGAGCTTATCAGATCTGCATTGCCATCTCCGTCGATATCACCGCTTGAAGTGATCCCTGCGGCAGCAAAGGAAACTCCTTGCGTAAAGCTACCGCTGCCGGTTCCGAACATTACTTCGGCATTGGTCCCGGAGCCCGCCAAGATATCAAGGAAGCCATCACTATTGAAATCAGCAAATTCAAATCGGCTAGTCGTACCGTAAGCTTTTGAGGATACTACAGGGTCACTAAAGGACCCGTCGCCATTACTGAACCGGACTCTGACCGCATTGCTGAATGTAACCAAGTCATCCTTGCCATCGCCGTTGATGTCGACCATTGCGAATATCTGTGATTCTATTGCACCAATATTAGTCTCTGCCTGAAAAGTACCGTCTCCATTACCTACTCGCACCTCTCCGTCCCCACCGAGAGTCACTAAATCCAGAATTCCGTCACCGGTAAAATCCCCGAACGCAATTCGAGATGAGCTGTCCGGCGCCGAATAAGTTCCTTGTGCCGTATAGTCTCCCGTTCCGAGCGCCTTCTCTAATCCTGCTCCGGTATGAAACGCTATAGTGCCGTCAGTACCATAACCGACCTGCACTGTAGTCGCCCGCTCATCCCTACTTAAAAGATATCTACCGTTAAATGTAGTGCTTTCAACTATCCTGTTGTACTCGTCAACTAAAGCCTGCGCTTCGTTATGCAGAGCCTGGCGCTGAGTTAGGCTAAAGGTTCCATTGGCTGCTTGGGTGGCAAGTTCGCGCTGCCTTACTAAGATATCCGTAAGCTGCTGGACGGCACCGTCAGCGATGCTGACGGCGCTGATAGCGTCGTTTATATTTCTAACTGCTTGCGTAAAGACTCGGCGGTCGGTTTCCAAGCTGGAAGAGATGGATAGTCCGGCTGCATCATCCGAGGCGCGGTTAATCCGCGAACCGCTCGCCAGCCGCTCGAGTATTCGAGAGAGGCTGGACTCACCCTCCGCGAGCCTACGCTGCGCATTGAGCGATAATATATTACTTCCTATCGTTACAGCCGACACAACTTACATCCTTGTTTCTAATCCAATACGGATTAGCCCATATCGAATTTATCGGGATCTCGTGTCATATTCTGGAGTTAAATTGATCTTCTCTAAAACTAGTATTCTTTCAGTTTTAATGATTTGTTTTTACTATCAATTTTATGCGCGGACAGTACGTACTCCTGCACAAAACCCTTAAGCGGGACGACATAATGCACAAAATGCGAACTAGAAACTACCCGAGGAGAGAGCTTCAATCTCTTTAGCAACCGCCTGAAATTGATCGCGTAAGCCCTCTCCCATATAGAATTCCAAAAGTTCCTTTTTAGTAAGCGTCCCCTCTTTCAAAAACTTAGCTAGGAACTGCTTATTAAACTCCATCAAAAGCAAACCTTTTTCCAGCTGCTTCAGTATCTCCTTGCAATTCTCCATGTTGGCCTCAACGAGACTCTTTATCCCTATTATTTCCCGAGTGTCCTTAATTATGCGGGTAATGATTGCGGCCAATAGATCTTTGTCCAGCTCAGGGGTTTTACATTTAAGGGCGAGATCGCGCGCCAACATGTATGCAATAGCAAGGTTTGTGTAGTCGCCCTTCTGTGAATCGATGATCGCTATAAATCCTATACCTGGAATGTATCCCACATGTTCACAATACTTCTGGATAGAGCCGTCTACTATCGAGGCATCAAAGACTATAATTCCTACCCTGCTCTCGCGATTGGCCTGGGCCTCAATAAGCTGACTCCAGGCGCTCTCCATCTTTTTGGTGAAGATGTCTTTGGACTCGATATCTCCGAGCTTGATACTCTTGTCAAACTTGCATTCAATGCAGATCTTTATATCGTCGCTCCCGTTCACGTCGCATACTATGTCACCCGTTTTGTTACGAGGGAGGGCACCGGCCTTATTCCCAGTAACGGAAACTCTATCTTCAATTTTTCGGGAGGAGAGGTACTCTTGAAGGAACTCGGCGATATCATCTTCTGCCAATGTGCCTTTGACAGCAGATTTATAAAAGAGCTCGCGTTTCATATCGAAGATCATCTTAAGGCTTTCAAGCTCGGTGCCGAGCTCGTTGGCTGTCTTCGAAAGAAATGCCGAAAGCCTGTCCTCCATTAGAGCCAAAACCCCGATATAGAGGGCCTTGATAAGTTTGCTCTCTCTTTCTGAAGCGGGAAGGGACTCAAAATAATTGAAAACGACCTCGTTTCCGACCTCAAAGGCTTGAATCTCTATCCGCTTCTGCTGCTGATTAACGCGAACTGTGCCCATAAATACCCCTGAATTATGCGCCGCCACCTGAGGCGCTCATCGCGGAAAGATTATCCGGGACGCAGTCTAAAGTCCAACATTTCAAAACGCACAGTCCGGTTAACAGGAGTATTCAGCCCAAGAAAGCCGCCAAGTTGTCGAGGCATCCGCGCCACCCTTCCGTGTGGCTTTTGCGCTGATCCTCGCTGTCCAAAAGCTCATGTGTGATAACAACTTCGGTTCCGCCATCGACGCTTTTTAGGTCAACCGTAACTCTAGTATTTGTTACCGCGGGAGAGTTCCACGTAAAAACTATCCGTTCTGGACGCTTCAATTCTAAATACTCTCCGTGATGCGGATAACTCGTGCGGTCGCCGTCCTCATCCACACCTTTACATGAACTTTCATGGCCCTTCTTAAAGATCATCTCATGCGAATACGTTCCCCCAACGCGGAGATCATTTGATGTACGTGCGCATCCGGCTTCCGGGAAGAGCCACTGCTGCATAAGCTCCGGCTTAGTCCAGGCGTCAAACACTCTTTCTCTTTCTGCTGACACTACCTTTCTTACTACTACGCTTGGGTTTTTTCCGTTTACGCTCATATTCTGTTTCTCCCTTTAAAGATGGATGGCCCAAAAATGCCTCTAGAGCCTCTAGTCTGCCGCGCCAGTGCGCTCCAAGCTCTTCTAACAGCGCAGAGATCTCTGAGAGCGGCTGAAGGTTTGCGTTGCACGAGATCTCTCTCCCCCGCTTTACCTTTTCAACAAGACCCGCTTCCTCAAGGACCTTAAGATGCTTTGAAATTCCGGCAAATGTTTGATTGTGAGGCTCGGCTAGTTGCGAAACTGTACATTCCCCACTTGCAAGCTGAAGTAGCATGGCTCGTCTTGTAGAATCGGAGAGCGCAGAAAAAAGCCCATCGAGCTGCGGCGCGGAATATTTAACCATATAGTTGAATATTACAGCAGGCGAAGGCCAATTGTCAACCAATCGGTTGAATATTTTTGCTTTGCTGGCTATTTTGTTGAATTGGCCTGTTGCGCTGTAATGCGGCCGGTGTCCGTATGCGCGTCCTCTAAGGTCGAATAGATACGGAAGAGTTTGTCGAGTCCCGTCATCAAAAGTGTTTGCAGAATCTGCTGATCTTTAACCACCAGTTTCAAGCAGTTGCCATAACCAAACGTTTGCTCCTGTGCCCTATTCGCGGCAATAAGAGTACGGCTAAAGTCGTATCCGAGAGTAGTAGCCTCAGTAGCATCTACGATAATTGGCCTCTCACTTGCTAACCTCAAAAGGGGCTCAACAACCGTCGAGTACTTCTCACGATCAGTCAGATCTCCCTCAACTTTAAATTCCTCCGCCCTTGGAGCGGCTATCTCGGCCTCTGCCACTTCAGCTGGCGGCGGCTGATATGCTGGGGTTTTCTTTCCGAGTCTTAACATTTACTGACCAGATTTAATCGAATCAATCTAGGTTATGGCACAAAATAGAGCTGCCGTTGACTGAAAAGTAACCTTTACTCCCCCTTGGAACTATGAGCTTCAACGGTTCATTAAGCTGCGGGATTCCACTATGTAATATATTTCACGTCGGTGTGTACTCCAATGTCCAACTTCTGGCTACTTTTATAATGAACAGTAATTTTAGGGTGTTAGCCGAGCATAGAAATGAACACCATGCGACCTTTGCGATAAGTAGGTTCCATTAGATCCATTAAAGACTAGCAGCTCCCGGGCGGCCCATTAATTGCTTCTACATCGTATAGTCTTAAATGAGGTTTAAGGGGTTAGTCTTGGGGTTTAATTCTTACGCGCCATCAGGTAGGCGTGCACTCTCGCTATTGCTGCTATCAATACTTTACTTGAGCAATCTGCCGCTCGCCCGCGCAGTAGATTGGGTGCCCGTGGACCCCTCCTCTGTGTACACCGTCAGCGATCCTAATTTCGGAACGATCACCTGCGCCACGGTGAAGAACAAAAGGGTCTCAGGCCGAGCTGTTTCAGACACCCGGTTTCTTCCCCTCTCAGTCTCAGTTAACAAACTCCAAAAGAAGGCGCGCAAGGCCTACGGCAAAAAAGCACGCTCGCTTAAGAAGAAGGCTTCCAATTTAAAAAAGAGGATGAAGGCCGAGAACATTGTGTGTGAGCAGGGCCCGCCTGTTTTTACGCCGACTCCTACCCCGCCGCCAAGTTCCGATGCAGTCTCGCTTGAAAAGCTGGACCGTGCCGTAGAGGCCGAGGATGTGCGGTATCTCCATGAAAAAGCGGGCTTCGGCTATAGTGCGCGTGAACAGTGGCTCGCAAGTACCGCTGTCGGAGGAACCATTGACACTTTAGTTGACACCTATATGTCCACCCGCAGCGAAGATAGTGGGCTCATGGAAAAGGTCAACGACATGGTGGACGGCTCGATTGGCGAAGATGACAGCCACACTCAGTACGGTCAACGTCAGGCCTTATTCGAGCTCTGGACTCACACTAACAATCCCTATGCGGAGCGGCTGGCGCTCTTTCTTCTGGGCGTTTGGACCGTGAGCGGAGAGGCTGTGGATGACGGAGTCTTTAGGAAGATGTTCTGGGATTACTACCAGAGGCTTCGCAATTACTCGTACCTAGATACCAACCTCACGGAGCTCGGTGTCGAGATCACGCGCGACCCGTTTATGCTGGTTTACCTTAACAACGAGCTTAATATCAAAGGCGCTCCAAATGAGAACTATGCGCGGGAGCTGATGGAGCTTTTCACATTGGGCACGGAAGATCTTGACGGCAATCCCAACTATACTGAAACAAAGCCGGATGGAAGCGGAGATATCGCAGTAGCCGCTCGCATGCTCACCGGCTGGTGGGTTCAGAGGGATTGGTGGGACCTGCTCCTTGAAACCAGATACTCCGCAGCACGGCATGCCGATGGACCGCACATAATGTTTGCCGGTACTCCGTATCAGTTCACGGGTGAAAACGATGAAGACCTTGTGCGCGGAATCTTTGCCAACCATCCTCAGGTTAAGAACTACTATGCCAAAGAGCTTCTTCAAGAATATCTCACTCCGAATCCGCCCAGGGAACTTATCGAGAGCTTCGGGCGGACAATCGCTGAGAATAACTATAAGCTCAGGCCGGCAATGAACGTACTTTTAAAGTCTAAGGCCTTCTACCATCCTTTCTACAAAGATACTTTACCTAAAAACTCCATCGAGTTCGCGGTGGAATCGGTCAAAGTTCTCGGGCTTGAGAATGCTTACAATGTTGAAAGCACTGATTGGCATCTTCTCTATATGGCGATGCAGGTAAACGACTCTCCCTCTGTATTCTGGTTCAGCCCGAACGCCTGGACCAGCGCTGCTCTGGCGCTCGAGCGCGCCAACTTTGTCACAAATCTGATAAGAGACACCGACGCCCAGCAGCTTCCGGAACCCGATTGGCTGCCGCAGCAGATTCTTCCCGCAGGTGAAGCTAACACCCGCCAAGTTATCGAGCATATTGCAGCTGCTCTCGGAATCGATTCAGTGCCGGAGCCAGTTTTCCAAGCCCTTGAAGCGTATATGAATCGGGAAAGGCAGTGGAACGGCAGCTTCATAAACCAAAACTACAACAACACAAACGCAATTCTTCAGAGGAGAAAAGGACTAGGCGTTTACTCCATTCTGATGACTAGCCCTAGTTACCAGCTTAAATAGAGGAGCTATGAGAAATGTATCATTGGCACGTAGGAAATTTTTAAGACATGCTGCAGCCTGTTCGTGCGGGGCCCTCGCGATGGGCGCCATCCCTGGGCTCGCCAATAGGCCGGCGCATGCTGCAACCGGCAATGGAACCAAACTTTTGCTAATAAACATGGCCGGCGGTTGGGACGGCCTTCAGATCTGCCAGCCCAGCAGCGGCGCTCTTTACACCACCTTTGCCGGCATGCGCCCCACATTAAAGACAGACCCCGCGCAGCTGCTCGATATAAACGGTGCATTCGGATTCCATCCTAGTCTTTCCGCTTTCAAATCTCTGCTCGATGAGGGAAAGCTGGTTTCGGTGCTCAACGTTGGGTACCTCAACATGAGCCGCTCGCATAAAGACGCCGAGGTAGCCTTCGCCCGCGGAATCCTCGATAGAGAGTCGGTTCAAGCCTCCGGAATGATCAGCCGCATGGGTGAGGTAAACGGATGGAGCAGTCTGCAGGCGCTCTCACTTAACGGAATAGATCCCGCCTTTGAAGGGGCAAGCTACCGCGGCATTCAGGTTTACGGTATCAGTAACTTTCGCTACGGGTACGATTACACTCAGAACTACGCAGAGACTTTGGATCGCGTCGCTACGGCCCGGCAGGTCTCGGACCTCTGGCAAATAGATCCGGCTAAGCCAAAGCAGGCAGAGGTAGTGAGCTCCGTGAATGTAGCAGTTGATTCCTCTGAACTGCTATATCAGGCACGCGAGAACACCACCTTTCCTACCGCTTACCCTAATACCCAGCTAGGGCGCAGTCTAAGAGACGCCGACATTCTTTTCAGTAATTCAAGCCTTGGCACCGAGGTGGCTTACATAAAGCGCGGCGGGTTCGATACTCACTCCGAGCAGACCGATTCGTTTGATCGATTGCTACCGGAGTTCAATGCGGCCCTAACAACTTTCATATCTAACATGAAGGCCAAAAACATCTGGTCCAATCTTATTATCCTTGTGATCTCAGAGTTCGGACGCACCAATCAGGAAAATGATTCGCAGGGCACAGACCACGGCGGAGCGCTGCCGATCTTTGTACTTGGCGGGCCGGTAAACGGATTCGGTAATAGCGGCTTAATCGGCGCCATGACAACAACTGACCTAACAGACGACGGATGGCTTCCAATGAAGATAAATATGGTGGACATCTACCGGCAAGTCTTTGCTCGGATGGGTTACAATCCGGACGCAGCTTTTGAACCAGCTGCAGGCAGCGAGGTGTCGCTGCTTTTCTCTTAACGCACCAAGCTATTAGCTTTTCGAAAAGACCAGAACGGCGATAATCACTATGAAGATCAGATTCGGCACGATTAAGAGACTGGCCAGCAATACTTTATCGGTTGTTTTCATACTATTTCACGAATTCATTTAAAATATACTCGGTCACTTTCGATATGCGGCAGCCGGCTTTTGGATCGCTTGTGGCCTTGCAAAATCCCTTTGTAACTATCGCAGCCTCTCTCTCAACGTGAGCAGCAGTCACTCTGGCCGACTCATCCAAATTTCTGTCTACAAAAACACTTAAAACTGCCGCCATCCTTTTCTCCTAGTTACTCTCAAGCAGTTTTGCCCGCCAAGCTGAATTAAGTTTATTGCTCTTTGCCCTACTCGAATAAACATAGCCGATAGCATTAATTGTAAAATCTCACCGCTTTGAGGCATCGGCGAAGCTCAAGGTGTGATCCGGGATGAGTCCTTGAAGCAACTCTGCCGCTAAAAAGGCCGCCCTTGAAAGCGGCATTGCATTAGTCAGTTGGTGAGAGGTGGAAGTGCTTAACGTTCCCATAATCTTGCGATCCCTCCGTAGACTCTGCAATATCGCGAATATCTCCAAAATGCAACGGCGTTTAATCTGACGCGCGTTTTAGCCGCTCTCAATACCGTTTTGGAGCCACCTGCGCCTTAAGTTTGGTGGGCTGATTGTCGTTATTAATCTCCAGAAAAGCACCTGAGAATTTGAGAGGATAACCATGTACTCCACCCTAAAAACTACCTTCATCTCACTTGCTACCATTGCCATCGTCGCAACTCCAGCTCAGGCAGCCAGAGTGAAAGGCAAGGTAACAGGCGATTCTCCCCAAAACTACAAAGTGGTCGCCGTTAACAAGAACGCAAGTTCCACAGTGGCAGCAGTGAAAGCGAACGGTTCATTTTCAGTCAATGCAAAAAAGAATGCCACGCTTCATCTTGTAAGCACCTCCGGCAAGTATGTCGGCCCAATCGGTGCTGCAAAGGGGAGTAAGTTCTATGCAAATCTCTCTGGAGAGAAGGGCAACATCGGAAAAGTTACTTTAGGCAACGGCTTTGCCACAACTAAGTACAACGGAAAGACGCGCAAGTACTACGCGCGTAAAAAGGTTTCATTTGATTCTTCGACGGGCCCCTTGGGAGCTGGAAAATTCGGACTAGTGCTCAATCCAGTAGGCGCAGATGCCCTAGCTAAAAGAGCAAAAAAAGTAGGCGTGCGCGCCGAAGATGACGAGCTTGGAGAAGATCTGGATAGCGACGGGATACCTGATCTACTCGATATCGACGACGATGGAGACTTAGAGCTCGACATCGTTGATGAAGTTCAACACGCACAAACAGATTTCAACGCCGAGATCGCAAGCACTCTCCGTCTTGAACTCTCAAATTCTCTAAACATCAATGTGGGTTCACCGACGGACAGCCAGGTTGATTCACTGATTCAGAGTAATCTGTTCCTTCTTATGCTTCTACAGAACAACAGCAACGGTGCTACAGTTTCAAGTGTTAACGTGGATTGTGGCTCCTTAAGCTACTGCTCTTCCTCGGGCACAGCTATTATCCAGATGGATAATCCGCCGATAACGAACGGGTCCGTCTGGAGTGATTACGACCCGGAAGGAGACGGCTTCCCAAACCTTTTCGTGACCGAAGGCCGCATGCCGGAGATAAACATCAAACCGCAGGCAACGCGCTCGCAGATTGGAACGGGCGATACAATCTTCTTCCGGATAAATACATCCAATGGCAACCAAATTCTCCCCGCCGTGCTTCCATTTGTGTTCTCGACGGCTCCTGCACTTAAAGAGTACAGCAGCGGCGGCTCAAATCCCGTAACCATTTCATATCCCGTGGACGCAAGCCTCGGCTCAGGCACCAGCGGAAATCCGATAGTGCTTGGCGCTCAGCAAGTTACTCTTACTTTCTGGAAGCCGCAGCGCAGCGCAATCGACGGTGCTGAAACACCGGGCTATATCGATATGGGAGGGCTTAATTACGGAGTATACCTATCCCCGCAGGGCTCCACGAGCGTTCTCACCTGCGAGCTTTCTGACTATTCTAACTTATCCAGCACACTGCAGACCCTGTCAGCCGTAAACGGCGCTCAGGCGATGGTGGATACAGCTGCAGATGTTACAGCAAGCGCCAGCAACACGCTAACATTCACGCTCGATATAGGTGCCTGCCTGACCCGTCAAGGAGTGTCAACAACAGGGACGACCGTAATGATGGACCTTGTAGCAACAAGCCAAGCGCAAGACCAGACTTCACAATCGATTCATTTCAAGCTGCCCGGATAAGGCAGCTTCTTGGCGCAAAGCATTCTTCTAACCGAGTGGCGACTCGTCACCGCTCGGCCCATAACTTGAAGGCACTTTGGCTCCCATAAGCCTTAGGTACACGCCATATTGTCCACGGTGATGATAAAGGTGGTTAAGAAGAACCATGCGCAGAAACGCCACCCGCGGAAGCTCCATTAGAACAGACCCGTCCCTTGTAATCTTCAAAGTTTGATGCATCCGGGCGTCATCAATCTGTGCCAGATTCTTAAGAACGAACTGCTCGGACTCATTGAACGCACTCAAAATTTCCTGCACATCCGCCGGCTGGTGTTCCTCTCTAAAATTAGGAAGCTCTGACTCATCGCTCAGCGCTAAGGTGAGCACCCCCTTTAGGAGCGTAGCGATATGAAAGGCAAGTTGGCCCGCTGTTTTTGATTTCTCGTGCGGCCGCCAGCCCAGCTTATCGCCAGGTGTCCGTTCCAAAAACCGCCTTGTGGTTCCAAGTTCCCGGTCCAATTCAGCCAGCATCCCTGTTGCGATATTTCTTATGCTATCAGCCTCCCAGTTCATCACTCTCTCCTTTGAATCGATAATATAAGCAGCGTAAACGGCGGCTCCTATCTCCGCAAGGGCGGGACCGAAAAGCATTTAGTAAAAATATCCATTCCTAATGGCAGCCGATTAATAGTAGATACTTGATAGGAATTTGAACGTAATAGCTGCAGATGATATGAACATAGAAATTAAAAACAAACTGTCTAGACGCAACTTTATCAGGGTTGCCGGTGCCGGAGGCCTGGTTCTCTATCTAGAGAGCCGCTTGGGAGTGAGATCCGCTTCGGCACGCACATTGCCGAGAATACCGGATATAAGCCCCATTGATCGCTTCTTGGGAGACAAGGCGCCCGCTAAATTCTTTGCAGACTCGGAGCCTGAACGCGCGCATGCGGTTCTCTGGAATAAGGCGAGCTTTCTTTCCTCCTACAACAACAGGATTCCTGCTCCTCAGGAACGAGTGCCGCTTGTCGTAATTGGCGGAGGAATCTCAGGACTTACCACCGCCTATCTTCTAAGGGATTTCAAGCCGATTGTTCTTGAGCAGGCGCCTAACTTCGGAGGAAATTCAAAAGGCCAGTCATGGCGTGGAATCGACTATGCGATAGGCGCCGCCTATCTTGTTAAGCCTGATGAGGGGAGTGATATAGAGAAGCTTCTCCAAGAGCTCCACCTAGGCTCAAAGTGGCGGGAGAAGGGAGACGGAGAGCCGTTCGAGCTTAACGGTGCAGTAAAGGAGCACTTCTGGTCCGGCGCGGCGCAAGATAGCGGCGCTGCCCAATTTAAAAAACTTAGCTCCTATTTCCAATCAATCTGGGATGGAGAAGGCGAGCCGTTCCCGGAGATACCGGTAATCGAGAACGAACAGCGAAGCTACATAAACAAGCTCGACTCAATTTCCTTCCGCACTCATTTAGAGAAGGTGGCAGGAGGCGCGCTCGATCCACTAATCGAAGCTGCAATGGAGCAGTACTGTTGGTCCTCTTTTGGCGGAACACTCTCCGAGATTAGCGCGGCGAGCGGCCTAAATTTCTACTGCGCCGAGTTCGGCGAGATTCTAGCTTTGCCGGGAGGAAACGCAGCTGTGGCAGAAAGGCTTCTAACCAAGATCGCTGAAGAAACTACAACCGCCAACTTGCGGGTGAACTCCCTCGTTTTTGACGTAACGGTAACAGATGATGGCGTACTTGTTACCTACCGGGATGAAAAAGAAGAGATCCGATCCATTCATGCTAAAGCCGCTGTTCTTGCGATACCTAAGTTTATAGCCGGAAGAGTCCTGAATGGAATTGAGGATGACCGGATGACAGCCATCAGGCGGCTCCGGTATAGAAGCTACCTTGTAGCCAATGTTTTAATTAACGGCAGCCTCGACAAGGAGTTCTATGATCTCTACCTCCTTGGCGACGGGAAGATTAACAACCAGGACCTTGTCGGATCAGTAAGGGAACAAAAGGTAACCGATGTAATTCTCGGCAACTTTGCTTCGCCTACCAGCAAGGACACGGTTCTCACTCTCTACCGCGGTTTCCCCTACGATGGAGTTAGGGCCGAGCTCTATATTCCCGGCTCTTATGAAAGGTTCAGAGCTGAATTCGAAACGCAAATTTTTGATCAGATACTTCCTCTTCTTAAGCTTAAGAAGGGCAGTGTGGTTGATATTCGAATTGCAAGATGGGGCCATCCGCTGCCGCTTGCGGCAACCGGGCTTATCGCCGAAGGGGTTCCCGATACTCTTAGAAAGCCATTCAAGGAAAAAGTATTCTTTGTAGAGCAGGACAACTGGGCGCTGCCCGCTTTTGAGACCGCTGTGGGCGAAGCTCTGCATTTTGCGCCTTTAATCAGAAAAAAATTGCAGGCCTGAGATCAGCCTATATAACGAAAAAATTGTTGTCGTGGCAGGAGTCCTAAGACTAAATCCTTACGCTGCCACGACAGGGGTGTTTCTACTCCGTTATTGTAACAGCAAAACCTCATGCCTTTTCGAGATGCTTGAGGGCGCTCACCGCTGCGGCGAACCTGACACCAAACGCATACTGCGTCAGTGCGGTCTGCCCAATAAGGCTCTCATCTTCAAGGTCTCTCTCGGTCAGGAACGGAGTGTTCTCGCCCAGAAGTTCCTTGTACTCCGAAAGGCTCATCGGCCTCGTTCGCATCCGCTTACTTGACGGGTCGATGCTCTTTGCGAACGGATAGAAATGCACCTCTCCGTTCCCACGATAGAAGATCGTTCCGCCTCCCTTGCCGGCATGCAACATGCTGACAGCCGCACTGCCGACCGTAAGAACATACTCACGATCATACGGAGTCGGACGGCCGCACCTAAGGCGTCCGTATCCGATGTCGATGGCAGTCGCAGGAATAGCTTTCCCGCCTGCCAAGAGGCCGATCCGGTCTGCTCCATGAAACTCCTCCAAAAGGCGAGCAAGATGGTAAGCGAACTGGATCTTCGAGTGCTGAATGTGCCCATGTTCATCCTGCGGCACATCAGCGATAAGATGCTTGACCGACTCGTCGGTGCACATCTCAAGCACTCCCTCAGAGATAAGCGCCACAAATGAGCGCCTGCCCCTTGCGCGCGCTTTGATGTGCGCACCAGCCACAACGTTCCTCACCACCTCCAGAGGGACTTTGTCCCTAAAGAGCTCGGGAACGATTGTGACATCCGGACCTCTCCCATCATGCTGCGCCTTCGACGCCGCACGGCGGGCAAGTTCTCCGGAGCTTCGTCCCATGATCCCGACAAGAAACATCCTGTCAGGATTCGAGAGTCCTTCAGCGTGAAGCGCCTCGAGATCTTTTGCCGCCTCACTCGCTGCAGTGTCGATGCCGAAGGTCGGAAGTCCTTCCGGATGGTGGATGTCGCCATCAATCGTCTTGGCAACATGCACCACTTTAAGGGGAGAGCCACGCTCATCGGCAGCCGTGCTAAGCACCGCCGCGGAAGAACCGGTGTCCTCGCCTCCAACTGCCACAAGACCCACAACGCCAAGCTCATCCAAGAGCTTGAGCGCAGTTTCATACTCCTCGGGCCGGTGCAGGCGAGCGCGGCTAGTAGGAAGGAATGTCCCCCCAGCCGAACTTGCATCCCGGACATCCGAGAGAGTAAGTGGCTTGATGGCCTCTGCATTACCGGATCTCAGGTGACTAAATCCCTCGGGAATGCCGAGCACCTCAAAGCCAAGTCTTGATGCCTGTGTGACGACTCCTTCAAACACACCTGCGCTTCCGGGCGCGGGACCGCCACCGTGCAAGATTGCGATTCTTGGATTCATCTGATGACCTTTCATTCAAAACCTTTTATCCAACGCTGCGATCCACAGTGGATCGACAGGGTAAACTCCTACCCTCGACAGCGGAGTAAAGGGCAGACCCTTCACTTTGCTGCCGAAGATGCATAAACGAATACCAAAGCGATAATAAGAAAGAGCTAGGGGGTCTTTAATAGAACCTTGTTCTGGATTAAAAGCAAGGGGAATTGCTGGCAATTTCCGCCCAGCTGGGTGACCCGTCGATGAACTTCATAAAGCCATTGGGCAATTAAGTATTGATTCTCAACTTCTTGAGAAAGCTGCCAAACTTCCGTCCCGCGTCCGACCGGGATTTTTTCGAGGACCTCTTATTGCCTAAGACAGCCAAATTCTTTTTGAGCTTTGAAAGATAGCTGTTTACTTTCTTCGCATCGGTCGCAACCACCACTCCTCTGTCCATGGCTATCTTTTCAAGCTCATAAATTATCGCTATAGCTCGCGCGCGGGCAACGCGGCTCCTTTTGTTTTTCGCGGGCCCCTTCACTTTCTTTACCAGACTCAATGCTTCGTTAATAAGCTCTAAGTACCCCTGTTTCCCGGCACCGCCACCTGTTATTCCGCCGTTATTCTCGGAGTTATTTTGATCTGCCGTCTCACAGACGTCTAACATTCCGTTGCTATCGGTATCCATCGAAACCGATACCAAGGAGACCATCCCCGGCTCCGGATTAAAAGATTCACTCACCGGATAAGGAGGCAGGGCATTAGGCGGAATACTTGTCTTATCGAGCGGCGCTCCGATAATAAGATCAGGAAATGAATCTTGGTTTGCGTCCCCCACGTAAGCGACGCTCGCGCCGTAATGAGCACCGGTTGTGCCGCCTGTTAAAGTGAAAAGCAGCTTATAGTCACGGCCGGAAAAGATCTGCACATATCCAGACTGTACCCCGAGTGTTGCTCCGGGGATTGAGCCGAGCCAAGCACCGGCCATTAGATCATCATGCCCATCCCCGTCGATGTCACCCACATTCGCCAAGCTTTTACCAAATCCGTTTTTACCGGGAATTGTGCTGATCAACGTCTTCTCAACTGCGTATAATGGCGGCGAGGCCTGCACCAAAGATACTATATATACCTCACCCGAAATTGATTCGAAGCTCCTTGGCCGCGAGATGGCGAATTTACGAACGGCGGGATTTTTGGAGTCGCGAAGTCCTATCGCAGCCTCTCCGAAATCGGTGTGGCGAGCCTCAACCTCAAAACCGGCAACGCGCGCATCCGCAGCGCCGCTTCTAATTAGTGCGCCCGAATATACGAAGATGGTATCAACATCTCCTATTGCGCTCACAATGAGGTCAGGGACCCCGTCGCCCGTTATGTCCCCCGGTGCAAAAATGTTCTCACCGAAAAAACTGTAAAGAGTAAATCCAAATTCATCAAGCTCCGGCGGAACCTCTAATGTACCGAGCAATGCACCGTTACTACCTGATACAATATAAACCCTGCCGTTATATTCACTGGAGCCCGAATGCGCATCTGGAGCGCCAATAACGATCTCAGCGATGCCATCTCCGTTAAGATCGTCCATTACAGCGAGCGATTCGCTGAACCTATCCTTGCGATTCTCAGGAGAAACTAACCGGTATCGTAAGATAAGTGGGCTTAACGAATAAACAAGAACTTCCCCGTAGTAAGCCGAGCGAAAGTCATCATGCTGCGAGGTTACCACTATCTCCGCTTTACGGTCGCCATCTATATCACCGAGCGAGGCGAAACGTTGAGCAAAGCTATCAAGTGGCGATAAGATCTCTTGGCCTATAATCGTATCAATGACCGAGTTGTTCTTTCCTGAAAATATTTTCAGCGCCGGACGACCGAAGCTGCTGCTAGATATGTCCTGAGTAACCGAAGCCATGTAGTCGGGAAATCCATCTCCGTTGACATCTCCTGCTGCCGCGACCATATGGCCGAGTTGGTCGCCTTCAAGGTCAACTAACTTTTCAGGATCTCCAGGCTTTTTATCTATTCGGTTGTTGGGCCGCTCAAAGTAGTAAACTGCACCGTAGTGGTCTACGTGCGGAGGACAATCGGCATACACCAAAGAAGATGGAATGAGCGCTAGAACTACCGCTAAAACTCTGCCCATGGGGTTCCACTTTATACAGTTATAGCCCCCTATTAAATACAACTTTGATAATTGCTAATCAAAACAATTGTGCTACCAGGCTTTTAGCCGCAAAGCCCTGCCGTATCCTGCTTGAGAAGCCGTGCAAGCCTTTTCATCAAGACGTAAATCTTCTCGCTCCATCCGGCGATATCCTCGTCCCCTAAGTAACTAAGCGTCAGTCTTGCGCAGTCATATGGTTTGTTCCAAACATCCTCAATCATGTCCTTTTTTATCTCTACAATACCGAAATCGTTTAAAGCGTAAGTCAGAATTAATTCTGTCATGCCGACTGCCCCGCAGATCAGCTCGCCATGTTCTCCGAACTCGCGAATTCGGAGTTTCTTATTACGTTTCTCATACCAATCAGGAAGTGGATAGTAGTTCGGCATATCGGCAAGCTGTGAGTACTTGCCGGCCAAGCTATAGCTTCTCTGCTTTTTCGATAGCTGCGAGAGCGGGATGAATATTGTTGCCACCCGCCCTTTCTTCTCCAGAACGCGGTCGTTTAGGACCTCAATACATAGACTGACATTGTCATTTTCGAGAGGCACCGAGCAAATTTGCAGTGAGTAATGGTTGTGTATTGCGTTAAAAATAAGTGATTCAAGAGAGTTAGAGAGAGAAATTACTTTGCTAAGCTGCTGAAGTTCAGCCGCCGTACGGCTCTTGTCCGGAACGATTGCGTTTAGAATATTGCTCTGCATGATTTTACCCCTAAGTAAGTGACATCTCCTTATCGCCGACTGGGAGGAAAAGTTTCCTCCCATCAGAAAAATAAATGGGAAAAATAGGAGCAAAAATAAAAAATATCATTGGTGGCGTCTTTGCTATTCTAAGCACCTGAAATATTTCCGTTTCCCGGATGCCACTGTTGCGAATTGCACGATGCCTTATGACCTGGCGCCTTGGGCCGAACCAAGCGAGTAGGATGAGGCTACTTCATTGAAGCGGCAAGGGACTTTTTG
Source organism: Deltaproteobacteria bacterium (assembly GCA_024102635.1). GTDB lineage: Bacteria > Bdellovibrionota_C > UBA2361 > UBA2361 > JAGFJO01 > JAGFJO01. The sequence continues at coordinate 10,200 of JAGFJO010000104.1, read as the reverse complement.
TCGCCCACAAAGAGGTCAACGTCCATGGGCGAGATCATCCCGAAATGGCCGCTAGGAGTGATGCGAGTGTCATCGTAGTGCCGAAAACCGCTTGCAAGCATCGGACGAAGTTCGGCAAGAATTTGTGAGTTGTGGTAGTCCCGCTTATCAACCATCAAGACAAGCTTTCCCTGCGGGGTTAAGAGTTCCGCTAACGATCTGAAAAGCGCCGGGTAGCTCTTTGCCGGGGAAAGCGCGCCCCCTTCCGGGAAGTAGTTTTGCATAATGGCAAGATCAAACGGGCCCTCTCTGCGAACGCTCTCGCTTAAGTTCGAGTCAGTTTCCTTCAATTTGAAAAAATCCCCGGCTACCGCCTTAAATTTGGATTTTGAAACTCCCAAGAGGGGTTGAGTGTTAGAGTCATACGCCATGACCTTTGAGCCATTCCACTCGACCCCTATTGCGCGCCTTAAGTTTGGAAGGCCGACTTCAAATGCTGCAGAAGCTATCCAGTACCCTGAGCCAAGGTCAAGAAGCCGCTCAACCCTTTCCAGACTGAGTTCCCCTCTCTCTTCCAAGCGGGAGTAAATAGTCATATAGGAGACCGCGCTACTCCATTGGCCGATCACATTGTCATATATATCTTGGTAGGTGACTTGATGCCGAGCCGATTGCAGGAGAGCCTCAGGCAGTCTCTCATAACGCTCGAGCAGCCTGTGCTTTGCCTCAAAAAGATCCAGCCCGAGGTCATCCAGCTTTAACACCCGCGCCAGACAATGCTCCATCCATTCGCGTGCGTTTGGATGAAGTGTAGTCGCGTAGCTTAAGGCCCTTACCAGCTGCTTAGCGGTTAAGAGTTCGGGCTGTTCGGAGGGCCTGGCCCCTTGCTGAATTGTTGGATCCATACTGCTGGGTAATTATATCGAAGGTGCGCCTTTTAAGATAATCGGAGCCTAATCTTTTAAAATATTCAGTGGATAAGCGGTTGATATTCAAAGCTTTCATGGTGCCCGGCGGGAGGAAAAGGGCTTAAGAATCCCACCCGGTGTATCGTTATATATAGTGTCTTTCCCCTACTTTAGAGGGCCGATATGAAAGGTTTTGCTTCCTCTCTTCTCACCCTATTTGCGCTCCTGGCTATAACCGTGAATTCGGCCATCGCCGCTCCTCCTATTACGCGCGGCGAACATAAGTGCATAAAGAAAGTAATCGATGATTATATTCAGACGCATCTCGAGATCTACTTTATCTATGACGGTTGCTGCTCCCGGGCACTTACGCTCCATGCCGAAATTAAAAAAGTTTGTGGCGACGCTGCGGCCCAGAAAGTAGAGCAGCTTTTTCTTTTAGGCCGGTTATGCCCGAAAAAGAAAGTCATGTGGGGTTTTCACACCTCGCTTTGCGTTACGATGGGCGATGGAAAAAGATACGTTCTTGATCCTGCTCTTGCAGATGATCCTATCCCCTACGATAAGTGGGTTGAGATGTGCCGCGGCACTGAAGGGAACTCAGATAGATGTATATTGCAAGCATGCGACGGCACATATCCCTCTTGTTTAGATGACAAAGATCCTGAAGCCGATCAGCTTCGCGAGAAGAAAGCCGACTGCCATTATCGATGTTACGGCGCTCTTATTAACGGTTACCTTCAGGGCGATACCATACAGAATCAAACCCAGCGCGAGGAATTCCGGAACAACACAATGGCCGACTGCAAAGAGTGCGAAACGAGGTGCAAAGAGCAAGGACTCGACGCTCCATTCCTTAACGGCAAATCAGGCGAGACAACATCGTGTGAATGGGCTGCTCAGTTTGAAGGAACATCAAGGGAGATCCCCCGTTTTGATCCCGATACCTGGAATACTTCATGCGTGGATCCTTCAACTGTTCAAGATTGGAGCTATGTTTCGGTAGAAAACGAAAGCCCCGACGATCCGCAAGCATGCACAGTGAGTGCCGAGTTCCTTGAAAGCTCTCTTTTCAATAATGCTGCTATCCGTCTCCTCTCGACTATCGACGAGGACCCTGAAAATCCCTATCCCGTAGAGATGCGCGATATCTCTGCCACCCCTCGCCCCGGAGAGTGCGGAGCCATGACTCAGCTTGGTATGTACTTCTTTACCGGAACAGAGGGTGGAGTTTGCGCAAGGGAACCTTTCAAAGTCGCAGCTCCCACCCCTTCTCCGAATCCGACCACCGTTCCAGTTTCTTTTACGGCCGCTCCTATCACCCAAACTAATGCACCAACCCCGGCCCCTTCGATAACATCGGCCCCGGCCACAGCGGCGAGTCCTGTCGGAACCGCAAGGGCGACCCCGCGAACTACACCCAGCGGAGCGGCAACGCCGCCGCGATATTAAGGACAGATATTGACCGGCACCGGCACACGAATAGGGGTGACACTGCTATAAGGTAGCCTCAATCATGATTGTTTTAAGCTCTCTCCTGCGAATTACCTCAATCTCGTTCCTAAGCAAAAGCTGCTTTTGCAACACCGACATTAGATCGTCGAATGAAGTCACAGGACGCCTGTTAAAAGAAACTATTGTATCGCCCGGCCTGAATCCCAAGCTGCCTAGACTATCACCTTCCTCTATTACGGTAAGTGTGAGCCCAACCGGCACCCCCTTGTATAATTTCTGCTGCGGCTCGCTCTTTGCAACGATAAGATCTATATGCTTAATTACCTGAAAAAGATCTCTCTCGTGAAATAGTGACTTAGTTGATTGCAATTCTGAAGAGTTAGAATACCCGCGCAGTTCCTGCTCTTCGCTTTTGTGCTCGACCGGAATGGTGGCGTCCGCTGCCTCCTGATCCGGGGACAAAGAAGATATTTCAAGCTGGGCAAAGAGGCGGGCACGCTCATCACCTATAGACTTCTCTGAATCGGCCATTGTCAAAGCTAATCCTGAAAGCCCGATTAAAGCGAAGAGTACTAGTAGCTTTCTCCTATTCATATTACTCCTAAAGAATGCCGCCCTCCCGAAGGAGAGCGGCGAAGGGTTTTTGTATGTTCGAGATTATTCGGCTGCGGGCGCGGGCGTAGGAGTTCCGTTACACCCTGGAGTAGTATTAGGGAATAGTTTGCAACGGACACATTTTTCCAGATCCGCGCACCCTGTTCCGGAGGATAACGGACAAGAAGATTGGCTGCTGTTGGTTGCAAACGTATCCGCGCTGTAGTTTGAGGAATTGAGATTGTCACTCTGAGCTCCGCTCAGTAGACATCCTGCGCAGGCGCGCTGAGCATCGCACATCTCCGTCCAATATGGGTCTTCTTCACAGTTTTTCTCGCATCCTTCCTTACAGTGGGGATTCCAGCTTCCATCAGGCAATCTTGGGGGATAGGTCCTGCTGGAGCATGGCGGCAGGCTCTTACATTCATTTCTTGCCTTGCAGTCCTTCACCGCCTGCTCACGCTCACAATCATTGTTCCACTTTCTAATCTCATTAACTCCATTTATGACTGCCGCTCCACAATTCACGGCATCCTCGGCCACATCTAGGCCCGGCAAAGATGGTAATCCTAAAGTGCAAACAACCGCCGGAGTTGCAGTTGGGAAAGGGGTGGGAACTTGTGGAGCCGCAAAGACAGTTAGCGGAATGAATGCCGATACAACAGCTGCTACTACCGGCTTTGTACTTTCTAAAATTTTTTGAATTGAACACATAACCTCTCCTTAACCAGAGCTAAACCTTTCTCCACAGACCAACCGTGTTGTATGCTGGTTCCGTGCGAAGCGAACATCAATGGATATGGGATTAAATCCCACAGAGGTAACATTTAATTAATCATATTTGGCAGGGCTCCCTGGATATCTTCTATAGTGCCGTAATTGTTGGAATTGTCGTAGGGCAGGCTGTCCTTTATTTTGCCCTTCAAGAGGCCAAGTTGCCACTTAAACATCTTTTTTTCCTCTCGTTTTGGGCCCTGCTGCCTGCGCTCATTGGTGCCCGCCTTATGGCAGTTTTGGGCTACTCTGCCTCAGGAACCCCGGTCAGTTTTGCCGAGATCTTTCTCCCTCCTTACGAATTCACAGCCTCATCCGGGTTCTTTCTTTTCGCTTTCGCAGGCTTTTTTGCAGCAAGCTGGTTTCACAAAATCAGAGGCTCACTCCGTCTCACGCTAGGGGACTGCTTCGTTCGCGCAATAGTGGCCGGATTTTGTATAGGGCGGCTTGGATGCGCGATAATCTTTGACCATGTCGGCACCCAAACTGATTTCTTTCTCGGACAGCCCTACCCCAGACTCTGGGGCCCTCCTGAGATCCGCCACAACTTGGGCCTCTATGAATTTTTGCTGCTATCGTTTGTGCTTCTTCCGCTGAATATCGCACTATCCAAAAGGAAGGCCGCACCCGGCGTGCTTTCTGGAGTAGCAATTTTAATTTACTGCACGGGGCGCTTCTTCCTTGATTTCCTCAGGGAACTTGATGCCCGCCATTATGGCCTCACACCCGCACAGTGGCTCTGCATAGCCGGAGCCTTCTTCAGCCTTGGATTGCTGCTCAAAGTAAGAGCCAAAAGATCCAGAGCCTAAACTTTTGCAAGCAACTTTTTCTGTAGTTCTCCGATTAGAAGGAGGTGAAATCAATGACATCTCTTCCAAAGGGGGAACGCCCCCGCGAAAAGCTCCTCTCAAGCGGAGCTCAAGTCCTTATGGACGAGGAGCTTTTGGCCATAATCCTTGGTAGCGGCAGCAAAATCGCCGGAGTAAGGGAGCTCTCAAAGAAGGTTTTGGATGTTGTCGACAAAATGAACGGCTCTCTTACTGCAAGGTCGCTCTCCGAGATACGCGGCATAGGAGACGCAAAAGCCACCCTTATCTGCGCAGCGCTTGAGTTCGCGCGGAGAAGAATCAGACCTGAGGGCACGAAGATCTCAGGTCCCGAGGATGTCTACAACTTAGTGCGCCATTACGCGGATAGAAAGCAGGAGCACTTTATCGCTCTCTCGCTAAACGGAGCACATGAGGTCATAGCAACAAGGGTAGTAACCGTCGGCCTCCTTAACTCCTCACCCGTACACCCCAGAGAAGTTTTCTGCGAGCCGATAGTAGATAGAGCCGCTGCAATCATAATCGCCCATAATCACCCTTCCGGAAGCCTTACCCCCAGCTCGGCAGATAAGCTGGTAACGAGGGAGCTTATGAGCGCCTCTAAGATCCTCGGCATTAAGCTGCTGGACCATGTGATCTTCGGAAAGAACGGTTTTTTGAGTATGCGGGAAGGTGGGTTTTGGGAGGGGTGATTCGTTCGATGGTTATTCAACTACGTTCGTGAACGCCTCCTTGATTCTGATGAGCTCAACTATCCAATCATTACCATCTTCAAAAAATTCGTAGAAATCACTTGACCCGGCCCTTGGAGATTGATAGTTAAGAATGGTAGTTACCGTTTTCCGAAAATATTAAGGGCGTTGGATTATTACTGTCTTTCTATAAGCCCTTACGATCTTTAACAATTTGATACTGGAAAAGGATGTGAATGCCGTGCCGCCCTCAAGGAGATGCCCAGTACTTCTTGAGGGCCGACACGTCACGGTTTTATCCCTTGTGGAATCACTCTCTCAATAGCAAAGGAGCAGGATGTGCAATTCACAAAACTGGTTTTCAAATGCATTACGCTTCGAAGGGTAACGGATCTTTTGGTTCTGGCACTCTTTGTAGTTGCTTCAGTTCAAGGGACAAGGTGCTATCTCGAATGGTGCCAACTCTCTGACCGCCTACATTCCCTCCGGGTGGTTGAGGAATATCGAAAGCAGTGGCGAACGGACACTTCGGATGCGGTAAGAGATATTCGCGATCAATATGCATCTCTACTCGCCGACGCAGCTCAAGACATCGGTCGAGCGCGTATCGGAGTTCAACACGCCGGCGAAACCGCAATTGCGCAGAAAAAAAAGGTGGATCGGCTTAGTTCCGCCTACCGAGAACTTCTTGACCTTGCCAAAAGCAAAGACATTGAAATCCCAAAGAACTTACTGGAACCCCTCCCCCACGAAAGCGAAGGAGAAATGAGATGAATAGGTACCTTAAATCCACTCTAGCGGTCTTTTCGCTCGTCGTCTTAGCGCTGGTAGTTTTTTCTTCGGGCACCCTCTCGCAGTTACGCGAACAAGGTGACGAACTGCAAGAATCGTTGGATCTCACGCAGCTCGTGTCTGAAGAAGACTCGACCATTCGCGCACCGGAAATTGCTGTTACAGCGCCTGCCGTAAAGCAGGACCCTCCGATGCTCCTGAGCGCAAAGGATCGCAGCGATTCAGACTCTCAACTGGATTCCTTGCGAGCTGAAGGAATGGAGCTTCAAACCTCCAAGAAATCCCTTGAGAGTCAACTGAATGCGTCAAATGACAAGATCGCCGGCGCCGAGCTGACAATTGAAAAACTGGAGATGGAACTCAGGGATTTGTTGACTCAACGACGAGATCTGAACCTTGGTACAGTAAAGGAGCCTTTACCTTCGGAATCGGAAAAGCCGAACGGCGAGGAGGAGAAAGTAGAGCTCTCCGCAGATACTGCTAAACAGGAGGAATCCAATCCTCCTGCCGAGGTGAAGGGTCCCGACGAGTTGCATAAGGCGCTTGTCGCTAGTTACAACAGCAAACGCATTGAGCTGGACGAAACCAGAGAAGCGTTGCTGCTTGAGCGTGGGCATAGCGCTTTCCTTCAGATCCAACTGGAACACACGGATCTGAAGCTCCACTTGAATCGCAAGCGGGTTGAACTTCAAACCCAATTCGTACTTCAAATGGAGCAGACAGCCCTACGCCACGGACTCTCGCAGGACTCCGCTCCACCTACTACGAAGTAGGAAGCGTATCAGAGGATACTGTCCCTCTTTCTTGGGCGAAATCTCCCGAGAAGCAAAATGGGGTTTTGAGAAAGGATTTTAAAGGCCCCAAATTTTGTACGTACGCATTACATCCTCGCTACTCCGTATCAGATTAGAAACGGGGCGGGTTGAAGTTACACTTAGGAGACAAACCATGAAGGTACGTGACGTAGTAGTATATGGAGCCTCAGTTTTCTCAGCAGCAGCCCTGCTCCCGTGGACCGTGTCGAATACAATTCAAGATTCAGGCGCAATAACCGCTAATGAAAGGTTTCCCGAGTCAGACACTGAGATTGAGGTGGCACGTATTGCTGCCTATCTAGAGAGCACTCGAGACATCCTTGATTCAAGTGTTCAGTTCTTCAAACAACGCCGCGAATTTATTCTCACAATGGAACAAACTCGCCATGAATTTCTAAGATATGACTTAGCTACCGTCGAACATAATTCTCAACTAATTCGATTATCTCTAAATCAAGCCGAGCAACTCTTTGAGCTCAATAGCGAAAAATTGGAAGCATGCGCTGACCAACTTGCCGGAATTGAGGCGCAGCGCCAGAAACTTGAAGCCCTCGAAAAGAAGCTAACCGAAACTCTCGCAAAGGAGCAGAAGAAGAACCGCGCTAGATCCGCCTCGATTGAGTCGCTAGAAGCATCCTTGGACGAAATCAAAAGCGAACTGCTACCGGAGGCAAAGCGAGAGCATGCGCAAATCAGACAGGAACTTTTGGAAACCTACGCGGAGATGCATTCTGTTTCTACAAGTGATCGAAATTACACCGCTAAAGACATGGATCATAAGAAGCTCGATAAGCTGGTAGAAGAGATTCAATCAGGCAAGCTTTCACTCGACGAATTTAGAGAGGGTATACGCTCAACGTTTCGTCTCGGAGTGAAAACAGTCACCAAACCTGAAAAGCGGCCTAGTCGTGAACCAACTGATCCAGGCCGACACAGGTAGGTTTAAGCGGAGAGAATATGAAAGAGGTAAAAGTAGGCATTGTAATTGGAGCGGCTGGCCTATCAAGCGCGCTTTCTATCGGATGGAATGATATGCGCCTTCCTCCCCGGCCAATGGAGGAACCGACTCCCGTTGTAAGGACCGTTGCGGAGTTGGATGCCGAGATTAAAGCGATTATAGATCAGGACAAAAAAGACTTTGCGTCTGTATTAACCAAACTAAAGGCCATCAGCAATGAAATTGCTGATATTGAAAAAGCAGTAGCGGAGCACGTGTGTGACAACACTAACTCTCAGACGCGCGCACTATCGCTGAATATAGCCTCGGCGAAGCTCTCAGCTGAGATTAGAGAGCTTGAAAATTCGCACGCCTCGGAGCAGTCGAAGATTGCACGCCTTGAAAAAATCGTAATAAGTCACGAAGCAACTATCTCGAAACTGGAGAAGCAAAACACTTCGCTTGGCAAGAAGGTGAAAAAGCTTTCAACTGAGCTTGATGAGATCAAGGATGAGCTCAGTGAGATTAGGGATAAAACATCCATTATGAGCGAAATGAACGACATCGTTCGTAGCCATAAGGAGGAGTACGTTAACCATGAGAGAGAGCAGAAGAGAAAGCAGCGCGCGAGAAACCGCCAATCAGATAGCCGTCTTCTGTAAAGGAAAGACGAATCAATTATTACTATCAAAGTGGAGATAAAATGATTCTAAGGGAAAAAGTTGCCGCAATAGTATTAGCTTCCGCCGGAGTAGTCGGCGGTTTTAAAACTATGGATAGCGCCCAATCAAGCGGCAATGAAGTTCAGACAGACTCTAGTAGCACCGGTCGCGCATGGCGCGATGCAGTACTAGTTCGCACCCAAGCCGATCAGCACATAATCGACAATTTAGCGAACCACCATCTCGTTGAGGGATTAGGCCACCGGAACCACGAAGCACAGCAAATCATAACAGAAGCTAGGCTAAGGAGCGCCGAAACGCTGCGCCTCAGCAGCGCAGCTTTATCCCGGCAGCAGTCAGTCTCAGAATCATTTCAGCGGCTGGAGGCTGACCTTGAAGCCACTAACAGGCGTCTTAGTTTGGTTACAGGAAGAATGGCTCAGTTGGAAGAGAGACTAACGCTTGCTATCTCAAACGGTTCGGCAATACAAGGCGACCTGCATGAGCTAGCCAGGGAAACCTTCGATGAGTTCTATAAGCACATGAGGCACTTTATTGATCTAACAAACAATCAGATCGCGAATTTAGATCATTTTTCATTGGATCAGCAGCTCGACCAGCTGGCTGTAATGTACCAAAGAAGCAAGTCTCAAGCGGCGATGGCGGCCAGGATCTACGTACTGCTTAGATCCTCAAAACTTCTTGATTCCGGACAAACGGATCTCAAGTTTGAAAAGCTTACGGATTCATACTATGCGCTAATTGACCAAAGCGCAGATCTGATGGAGAAACGTATCGAAATCAGCAAGGAACAATTTTGCTCGGCGATGGCGGACCGCGGGGTAAGCCGAGAGTGTAGTGAGTTTTACTATTCTAAGTGCATACTGCTCAGCATACTGGACCTTGGAGTAAAGGAGCTACCTCCGGTTGCCGAAAAACTAGGGATAACTGCCGAGGAACTTAGGGATATGCGTCCTGTACTGGCTGATCTAAGCTTTCAAGACTTCAAGCAGAGCCTGGCTGGTACCGCAAAGTCTGAAGATATTGCGAGAGTTGCAGGCGTATTCTCTAAATATAAAACGCTGGGCAATATTTTTGTCACTGTGCTTAAGATCCCATCGAGCGAGAGGCAGGAATCGTTTCAAGAAGTTTCCGAAAAATATACGGAAAAATGCATTAATGGACATAATGCCAAGATCATGGAACAGCTGCGAAAGGACATTAATGAGTGTTTAGGTATATCAGATGAAGACGCGCAAAGCTCGCTCAGCCCAATGGCGCCTGAAATAACTACCGGGCCGACAATTACGGCTGCACCTAACGGGAAGCTTGATCCCGCCACCCAGCAGTGCATCGATCAGGCGCGTGCGAGAGCCGCAGAAGCAATGGTTGCAGCAACCCGCCAGTGTTGCCGAGATTACTCAGATGGAAGTGTTGAACAATGCAAGGAACACGGAGTTATGAGTCCTAGATCAGCACTACTAGATAACCTGTGCGGCCAAGATCTATCGAAGGCCGAGAGCCGTGCGGTAAGAGATGAAGCAGGTCGTCACGGACACCAATGCAAATCAGGGGATGGCGCCAGCAGCGGAGACTGCTCCGGCCCAAGTGGTGCCTCTGATGGACAATGCGTGGCTAACTAGCATCTAAACCTGCCACACAGCACTTCAACTAATGGTTAGGTTCTCCTGGTAACGATTCGCTTTTCTTCGGCCTATGACTATCGTCCATGCCCAAGCTGCAATAGCCGATGCAAGCGATCCCG